>DATJVP010000021.1:0-16521 GCA_035581425.1 Allostellaceae bacterium
GCGGAAGCGGAAATTGCCGGCGGGCTCGCGCAGCACGTCGATCACGGAAATGCGTCCGATGAGCGGCTTGAAGCACAGGGGATCGATGTCCGCTCGCGCGGGCATCCGTCGCTCGCCCCGCCGGCTCTCCCAGTAGCGATAGAGGCCGAGGAGCTCGGGCGAGCTCAGCGGGACCGGCAGCAACGGCTCGGACATCGGAAGATACCTCTCGCCGGAGGGCGCGAACGCCGCGCATCTCTAGAGTCTTTCTCTAAACTTTTTCTTTCCGGCCCAAAATTAGTTCAAGTAAAAGATGGATTTATTGTGATATTAGTCGAGAATATTTCAAGTATTCTTGGAGAGATTCACTATATTCCGCAAGGTCCATCTGGACGCGCTGCGCGCCGCCGACATGGGGCGCCCGCCGCGCGCGATCTGTTCTTTCAGGTCTCGCTATTAGAACGTGTTTGACCTATCGCAGAGAGAGACATAACCTTTTGACTCTAATCTTCGGTGCGCTCCGTTGGGGGAATTTAGTGCGCCGGGGTGGGGGGATTGATGCCGAGCTTTCCGGGAACGATGCGGCAGGTGTGCCTGCTGGGGGCGGCGATTGCTTGTCTTGCGTTGAGTGCCTGCGGAGCGTCGCAGCCCGGGTCCGGAAGCGGGCACCTCAGCGCAAGCACTTCGACGCCCGCGTCGTTGCCGCCGGCGCAAGGTCCGCGTCCCACCATCGCCGTCGGTCGGATCGATGCGATCGCGGGGCTGAGCGGACCCTATTCCGCCGCCGCGGCAGGGCCGGGTGTCGCGGCGATGCTGAGCACGGCGCTCCAGCAATCCGGCCGCTTCGTCGTGACCGAGCGCTTCGACCTCACGCAGGTGCTGACGGAGCAGCAGCTGGCCGCGAACCATCTGGCGCAGGGCTCGGCGGCGCCGCAGCCGGGCTCGATCGTGCCCGCACAGTATCTGCTGCTGGGTTCCGTCACCGAGCTTTCCGCGGGCGATTCCGGATCCGGCATCGGGCTCGGTGCGGTCGGCGGGAATGGCGCATTGGGCGCGCTCTCGCTGACCTCGCAGCAGGGCGGCGTGGCGCTCGACCTCCGCCTCGTCAACACAAGGACGGCTGAGGTCGAGGACGCCTTCACGCTCCACCGCACTCTCAGCGCCACGGGGATCGGCGTTACCGGCGGCTATCGCGGCATCGTCCTCGGCGCCAACGATTTCTGGAGCACGCCGCTCGGTGAGGCGATGCGCCAGGTGCTCGACGAGGCCGTCGCGCGCATTGCGGCCGATGCCGCCCGCGGCGGCTGGAACGCCCTCGTCGCGGAGGTCGAGGGGCGCTCGCTCGTCATCAACGCGGGTGTGGAGACCGGGATCAAGCCCGGCGACCGCATGATCGTGGAGCGGCCGGGTAAGAAGCTCACCGATCCCGCGACCAACCAAGTCCTCCGCGTCGAGATGCAGCAGATCGGGAGCCTCGTGCTCACGCGGGTCGAGGCGAAATACGCGACCGCGACCTTCACGCCCGCCAGCAACGAGGAGCCCCGCCGTGGCGACATCGTCAAACCGGCGCCCTGATCGGCGCCGAGCGCTTCTCCTCTGGGGGCTGCTGCTGGCGGCGCCGCTCGGCGGCGCGCTTGCACAATCGGAGTTGCCGCCGCGCGAGACGCAGCCGACGGAGACGCGTCCCGCACCCACGACGCCGCAGCCGAGCCTTCCCAAGACGACGACCCCCGCGCCGCAGTCGGAGCGCACGTCTACGATGCCATCGACGCCTTCGACCGGCGGGGGCGGCTCGCGCACCACGCCCTCGGATGTGCTGCACAACACCGAGCGCCACGGCGCGCCGCCCATGGGCGGCGGGGGCGCGACCGGTACGCCCGAGAACAGCGGCGGAGGCGACGTGAGCGGACAGATCAACGATCTCGGCAAATCCATGCACGCTCAGGACGCAGGCAAGACCCCGGAGACCAAGACCCCGAAGAAGACCGTCACCAAGACCGACGCCAAGAAGCGGCCACCGAAGAAGTCGACGAAGGTGCGGACCTGGGAGGGCGTGCACGTCGATATCCACGGCAACATGATGATGGGCGACGAAGAGCCCGGCCTCCCGCCGCCGCCCGCGCCGAAGAAAGGCGGCGGCACCACCACCGGCGAGGGCGAGGGCGGCGGCAAGACCGGCGGAACGGCGGCGGAGAGCGGCGGCGGCAAGCCCAAGGCGACGACCTATGTCGACGATTGCCGCGACAAGGCCGTGCCCATTCCGCCCCCCTGGGGCGATCCCGGCTGGGAGAAGCAGGAGACGCTGAAGCCGGAGCAGCTTTGGATCCTCAACAGCGAGGACCTCTCCGCCGAAGTCTGGACCTACCGCCCGAAGAAGGGCGAGCCCGGCGAGGGCGGCCTTTGCGTGGCGCTGCCGCGATACCAGAATGGCACGCTCATCGCGATGGGGATCATCTGCCAGGGGAAGGAGGGTTACGTCTGTTTCTGGGATCTGGGCGCGGGGACCGTCGACCAGCCCGGCGGCGATCCCAGTCAGAAGGCCAATCCCAAGGGTGTCAAGGTCGACGACATGCCGAACGGCAGCAATCTCCTGGAGAACTGCACGGATTGCCACCGCGGCAGCAACGGCTTCATCGGTCATGCCGGCATCGACACGATCGGCGGCGAGAGCACCAAGCCCTATAAGCCGCTCTCCAGCGGCCGCAAGGACCAGGTCTGGGAGAACCCGAAGGCGCCGGCGACGCTCGCGCCCAAATGCCAGACCTGTCACATCTTGCCGAAGCTCACGCGGGAATACTGCGAGGCCGTGTTGAAGTCCGCGCTCGGGAGCCCGACGGAGGAAGGCAAGAAGGTCGCGATGCCGCCGCCGGACGAGGACGCCGCGGAGTACAAGGGCGACATCGAGCAGCTCCGCAAGGCCTGCGCGGACCTCGGCGTCACTTTCTAGAGCGCGGCGTTCCCGATCAGGCCCGCGCGAGCCGTCGCACGACGTCCAGCATCTGCCGGTGCGGGTCGGCCTTGGGATCGGTGAGTTCCTGATAGGTGTGCTCGTCGGCAAGCTTGCTCAGCCGCAGCAGCTCGCGAACGCGCTGCCGCCGATTGAGCTGCAGCTCGGTCGGACGGTACGTGAAGAGGAGCCGCCGCAGCTCGTTGCGGCCGAACAAGTAGCTGAACTCCGTCGCCGTCACATAAATCAGGAACAGCACGAGTAACCAGATCGAGATCGCCACGAACCGTCGCCACGAGAAGGTCGCGACCAGGAAATCCGGAAAAGCGCCGACGGGATTCCCCTCGATGAAGCAGAAATCGACGAAGCGCTCGAGGAGGCGCGCCAGAAACACCGCGACCCAGTAGATAGCGGTCTTGAAGAGGATCGGCCGGATCAAAGGGGCCCGGTCGTAGCGGCGGATCAGGGACACGTGATTGACGACGAGGACGGCCTTGCCGACGACGAGCGCCGCCATCGTCGCGAGCATGAAGTTGCTGACGGCGACGAGATATTGCGCGACCAGCAGGTTGGTCGTCAGCACGATCAGGTTGAAGCCGGTGAAGAAGAAGAGGGTCGGCACCGCCACTTCGCGTATCTCGTGCAAAATACCGTGCGCGATGCGCCGGAGGCGACCGCCTTTCGCGCCGTTTTGTGCCGCGGCCGCGCCGGTCTCCGTGCGGCTCGCCGCATCCGAGCTGGGATCGCTGCGCATCGGACCTCCTCCATCGCGAGTGCAAGCCACTCTAGCGATGTAGGGCGATGCTTGGGAACGGGCGAGCCTGAGCGGCTGGCGCCCGCGCCCAGTGCACGCTTGCGGCGCTAGATCGCGCCCAGCGCCCGGAGGCCGACGAAGACGCAGACCTCGATGGCCGCGGCGAGAAAGCCTATCTCGGTCGCCGTGGCGCCACCCTTGTCCCTGCGAAGCCGGCGCAATAGGGAGAGCATGTGAATTCGCTGTCCTGGACGCAGCTCAGTGAAACTGCATCATCGCAGTGACGGTGACGACCACGATCGCCAAGGGCACACCGATGATCGCGAGGCATTCCAGAACCCTCAATGCGAGGGGCCGGTCGTCCGCCTGAGCGCCATCCGTGCGTTCGTCGCGGGCGATCCGGGATTTGTCACTGCTGCCGTTCAATGTAATCGCAGTCATGTCGACTCCATCGAGTGAGAAGTGAGGCCGTCGCAAACTCGTTAAGACGCCGTAACTATAGATCAAGCGCGGAGCATTTCGCAGACTATCGCGGCAAGCTTTCATCAAATCACCGGCAATTTTAAGTCACGGCTAATACAGCGCAGGGACGAGCCGAACCGCAGTAAGTGGCCTCGATGGGGACGGGACAACACGACGTGCGTCCTTCGACGCGCTCCCTTCGGTCGCTTGCTCAGGATGAGGAACTTTCTGAATGCCGTCTCCCATCTCCCTCATCCTTCGACGCGCTCTCTCCGCTCGCTTGCTTAGGATGAGGAACTTTCTGGAATGCCGTCTCCCATCTCCCTCATCCTGAGCAAGCGACCGAAGGGAGCGCGTCGAAGGACGCAGGGCGCGTCTGCCCTCGCCCCCGCAGTGCCTGAACCGGGCACTCGTGGGACAAGCCCGGCCATGACGACATCCCGGACTCGACTCCTCGACGGACAATGTTCTCTAATTGTTCTCATGGTGCGGCGGCGGCTTGGACCGATCGAGACCCTTGGCCATGCGGTCGAGGCGGGGCGGCTCCTCTGGGTGCTGTGCCGCGGCTGCGGCCATGCGCAGCGTTTCGATCCGCGCAATCTGATGGCGCTCAAAGGAGAGCTCACATTGCGGCAATTGCAGGCGCAGCTCCGCTGCCGGCGCTGCCAGAAGCAGCGCGCGGCGGTGGTGCTCGACGACGAAGGCTGGCCCGGGCGCGGCTGAGCCGCTCAGTGCGCGGGGACCGCGGGCTCCGCAAGAGGGAGAGTTAGGCTCGGCGGGGGGTGAGGGCGGCTAGGAGGCCGGGGCCGGGCTTGAGGGGCACGTCGGCGCGGGGATGGCGCTCGAGCGCGGCCACCTGCATCAGCGGCGCCTTGAGCGAGGCCTCGATGCGGCCATAGACGGCGGCGACGCTCGCGGGGGTGCGGCCGGTGTCGTAGAAGATCTGCGGGTTCTGCCGCGCGGCGGCCGGGACGAGATCGGCGGCGGCGGTGTCGCCGTCGGTGGCACGCGCCTGCAGGAACTTGATGGCGCTGGCGGGGCCGAGGAACATCGCGAGCCGAAGCTCCGCCGCGTTCGGCTTCCGCCCCAGCGCGCGCTGGAGTTGCTGCGCGTTCGCTTTCGTCACTTCCGCTGCCATCATCGAGGCAAGCTTGGGATCGCTGCGCAGCGCCAATATCTCGCGCTCCGTCGCCTTGTCCTGGACCTTGTAACGGCCGCCGGACTGGCGCTCGATCTTCGCCGCGCGCTCGCCCTCGCCGTATTGCGCGCCGTGCTGGCGCATGAGGCCGAGCCAGGTCTGGCTCGTGAATTGGAAGAGACCCGCGGCGCTGGAGCGGCCGGCGGCAGCCTCGCTGCGGAAGCCGCTCTCGAGCGCCGCTTGCGCTACCAGGAATTTGAAGTCGACGCCGGTGCGTTGGCTCGCCTCGCGGATGCTGCTCAGCACCTCCGGCGGCAGCGTGAAGCCCGCCACCGCCACTGGCTTCTGATCGACGGCCATGAAGAGCGCCTCGCGCGCCGGTAAACCCCGCCTGCATCATGACCCAGGAGGGTTAACGGTTCCTTCAGCGCACGGCCTTAAAAAGGATCGGCGATGGACATCCGGCACGAGCAATTGAAGGGCCTTTTGGATGCGCTCCCGACCGCGGAGGCGGTGTCGCTCGCGCGCAAGGTGGAGACGCAGCGCGCGCTCGGCCTGAGCGAGCTTCCCGCCGACGCGATCCTGGCCGCGCTCCGCCCGCAGCTCCGCCGCGTGCGGCCCGCGCGCATTCCGACGCTCTGCCGTCTCGGCTGCGCGGGCTTCGAGGATTTCTTGATCGATGCCTCGGACGAGCGGCGGCTCCCGGGTCTCATCCCGCGCGCGAGCATCGGGCTGTGGTGGCAGGCGCTCGCGCGCTTCGCGCCGCAGGAGATCAGGACCTACGCGACGGAGCTTGCGCGCCTTGCTCCCGTCAACGACCGCACCGGGCTCGACCGGCTCGGCGAGTCGCTCCGGCGCTCGGCGCGCGGCTGGACCGAGGCGGTGCTGGCACAGGCCGAGAGCCGGAAGCTCACCGACGCCGATGCGCGCAAGGCGCTCGCCGATCCCGGCGTGCAGACCGATTTCACGGAGATCGCCCATATTCTCGGGATCGCGGAGCCGCTGCGCCAGGCGCTCGAGGCCGTGAGCGCCGCGGCCGCACGGAGCGGCAATAAGGAAGGCCGCCGCATCTGCGAGCTCGCGAGCGAGGCCGTCAGCGAGGCGAAGCTGCAATACCTCCGCTTCAGCGAGACTCACGGGCTCGACTCCCGCTACGTCGCGATCGGCATCTTGAACCGCCTTGCGCGCCCCTGGGAGATCCTCCGGCTCGGCCGCGCGCTCTCCTGGAAGCCCACCGACGCGCTCATGCGCGACACCGAGCTCGGCATCATCGGCCAGCGTCTCATTCGCGACCTCGAGATGCAGGTGCGCGCGGTCGCGGAGCTCGCGCCGCAGCGCCGCCGCGGCTCCGGCGCGGCCGTCGACTTCCCGCGGCTGCAGCAGGCGCTGCTCCAATACATCGAGAGCGTCGAGGGCATGCTCGGCGAGTTCGGCTTCCGCCGGGATTCGCACTGGGGCGAGCAGATTCTCTCGACGCGCGCGATCCTGAGCCGCGCGCTCGGTCCGAGCCAGCTCACGGAGGTCGCGGAGACCGCGCTTGCGGTATTGCCGCTGCGGCGCGGCATCTCCACGCGCGGCCTCGCGAGCGACGACCCCGATCTCGATGCGATCCCCAGCGCCGAGACCGTCGAGCAGGCGCTCCGCGCCGCGGGATTCCTAATGCTGCTCGCGCAGAAGGGCGAGCGGCACGGGCTTTCGAGCCCCGCGCGCGCGACCATCGAGGGGATCGGCGACGAGATCGACAATCGCACGAACCGGCTCTTCGAGGAACTCTCGGCGCGGCCCGAGCATGGAGCCGCCGCGTCACAGATCGCCGCCACCGTCCGCATCGCCGAGACCCTCTTCGAGGACGACCGCGCTCAGACGCTTTCCCGGCGGTTCAAGAACATGCAGCGGAGCGCGGTGGCCTGAGGGAGCCGCCGGCCAACCGCCCCCTTCACTCCCGCGGCCGCTTCAGATTGACCCGTTCCAGCGGACGCCCGATGGCGTCGGTGTCGCCGGAGGCGCGCACTTCGAGCGCGGAGACGAAACGGCGAGCTTCCTCGCGAACGTCCTCGCCCTTGGCGACGCGCTCCAGGAGCCGCACAGCCTCGACCAGAAAGGCGCGCTCGATGTCGCTGAGCCGCAGGACCATGCCGCATTCTGCATGAGCGCCGGCGCTCGGTCGAGCCTCGGGCCTTGACGGCGCTGCGTGCGAGAACCCAGGCTGGACGCCGAACCGCCGGGAGAGCACCGATGCTGCGCGCCACCGCCGATCTCATCCTGCCGACCTCTATCATCGGCTCGCTGCCGCGACCGGCCTGGTATACCGCGGTCCTCGGGTCCGAGACCTTCCTCGAGGCAATGATGAATGCGCGCTATCGCGAGCAATACGAGGACGCGGTCTCCGTGCATCTGCGCGCGCAGGAGACGGCGGGGCTCGACATCGTCACCGACGGCGACGCGCATTTCGACGATCAGGTCGGCGGCATGAGCTGGCAGAGCTATCCCTTGACGCATATGGAGGGGCTCGCGCGTCCCGAGCCCAGCCTCTACAACGTCGCGCAAGCCGCGCATCCCCGCGGCCACATCCTGCATGATTTCCTCGAGGCGCGCGTGCTGCCGCGCGTGGTGGGACCGATCGGGCGCGGCAATCTCCAGTATACGGCGATGTGGAAGACGGGACAGCGGCTCACGACGAAGCCGCTCAAGTTCGGCACCATTCTGCCGGAGCTGTTGGCGGCCTCGGTCTCCGACGATCACTACAAGGACCCGGTCGAGCGGACATACGCCTTCAGCAACGCGCTCAACGCGGAGCTCCGCGAGGTCGCGGATGCCGGCTGTCCCGTCCTGCAGATGGAGGAGCCGCAGATCCACATGGTGCCCGCGCGCGGCAAGACCTTCGGCAAGCTCGGCACGCGCGAGCTCGCGGCGGTCTTCGACAACACCGTCAAGGGGCTGCGCGCGAAGACCGAGGTCTGGTGCCACACCTGCTGGGGCAATCCCTCGCAGCAGCGCATCTTCAAGGAGGTGCAGAGCTACCAGCCAACGCTCGAAGCGCTGAACGCGCTCGACGCGGACGCCATCACCTTCGAGACCTGCTCCTCCGGCAGCGGCGACCTCAAGGCAATCGGCGAGATCGTCAAGGACAAGAAGATCGTGATCGGCGTCATCGACCATCACACGCTGCAGGTCGAGCGTCCCGATCAGGTAGCGACGCTGATTCGCGAGGCGCTGAAGCACATCCCCGCCGAGCGTCTCGTCATCTCCAGCGATTGCGGCATGGGCCGCGAGGGCATGAGCCGCCGCCACGCCTTCTACAAGATGGTGGCGATGGTGCTCGGCACGAACATCGTGCGGAAGGAATTGGGTCTGCCCGAAGCCTCCTCGCTCGCCGCCGATCCCCGCTACTCCCTCGCGGCGTCGAGGCCGGCGTGAGCTGGGGACAACGCGCCGTGCCTTAACCGGAACCTACAACCGGTCGCCGTCGAGCAGCACGAAGGCGACGAGGCAGGGTGCGTCGGAGCGGTTGCTCCAGGCGTGGTTGGTGCCGCGCTGGATGCAGACGTCGCCCGCGCGCAAGAGCACCTCGCCGTCATCGAGCACGAGATAGATCTCGCCGGAGAGCACGATCCCGTAATCGACGGTCTTGGTGCGATGCATGAAGGGATGGCGCGATTTCTCGCCCTCGGCGAGCGCGTGCGCGGCGCCGCCCATGGCGGCAAAGGCTGCGCGCGCTTGCTCCGCATCGATGCCGCCGATGTAGCCTCGCTCCGGCGCGAACTCGACGATCCGGAAGTTGCTGCCATTGGGCGGCGGCGCGAGGTTCATCGCCGGCGTCACGGGATCGGTCGAGCCGTGGACCGGCACGGGCGTCGTCGCCGTCGTCCAGAGATTGGTGAAGGCGACGCCGGGCCGATGCGGCGAGGTCCGGACGTGCGGCGCCGGCGCGTCGGACACCACGATGGCCCTTCCCTTGCTGTCGTGTCCCGTGACGACGCGGCGGATCGGTCGGATGGGCATATTGCATTCTCCGGGCTGGCGTTTGCCAATAGGCCTATGCTGAGCCATCATCGCGGGCAAGGGAGTTCCGCCATGAGCTACACGACGAATTTCAAGACGGTCCGCGACGAGGTGACTCCGGAGGAGTGGGAAACGCGCGTTGCGCTTGCCGCCTGCTATCGCCTCGTCGACCGCTACGGCATGACCGATCTCACCTATAACCACATCACCGCGCGCATTCCCGGCACCGACGATCATCTCCTGATCAATCTCTACGGGCTGCTCTACAAGGAGATAACGGCCTCGAGCCTCGTCAAGATCGACGTCGAGGGCAACATCCTCTGGAAGCCCGACACGGACTACGGCATCAACAAGGCCGGCTACGTCATCCACGGCGCCATTCACAAGGCGCGAGCGGATGTGCGCTGTGTCATCCACACCCACACGCGCGCGGGCATGGCGGTCTCCGCGATGAAGTGCGGCCTCCTCCCGATCACGCAGACCTCTATCCGCTTCGTGGGCCATCTCGCCTATCACGACTACGAGGGCCCCGCGGTCGACCTCGACGAGCGCGAGCGCCTCGTCGCGCATCTCGCGCATCACAACGCCATGATCCTGCGCAATCACGGCCTCCTCACCTGCGGCCCCAGCATCCCGCAAGCCTTCAACACGCTCTACCAGCTCGAGCAGTCCTGCCGCACCCAGACCGACGTGATGGCCGCACAAACGGAAATAGAGATTCCGTCCCATGACGTGCTGGAGCGCACCGCGCATCTCTACCAGCCCAACACCCGCCGCCCCTACGGCGAGCTCGAATGGCCGGCGATGCTGCGGCTTCTCGAAGCGGAGTCCGACAAATCGGGCTTCCCGCCTTATTGGCAATAGCGTCGAGCAATCCTTCGCCTCGCCAGCCGCACCCATGGCACGCGTCGTCGGCATCGATCACATCTCGATCAAGGTAGGCGATCTCGCGCGCTCGAAGCGGTTTTACGACGACGTGCTGGGCTTCCTCGGGTTTAAGCGCAAATACGATTTCACCGACGCCGTCGGCTGGAGCAACGGGAAGACGCTGTTCTGGATCGGCGAGGCCGACCGGCAGGGGAAGAAGCGCAAGCACCGCCGCGGCGACATCGGCTTCCACCATTACGCCTTCGAGCTGGGCAAGCGGCAGGACGTGTTCGACCTCGAGACGCATCTGAAGGAGATGGGCGCCGAGATCGTCGATCCCGCGGCCGAATATTATTCCGGCGGCTACTACGCCGTTTATTTCCTGGACCCTGACGGCCTCAAGCTCGAAGGCATGCACTATCCGACACGGCCGAAGCGCAGGCGCCGCCGGAGTCGGTGACTGGCGGGCTAGGCGGCTCGCGCGATAGGCCTCAATGCGAGCAGTGGGAAGTTTTCCGGGCCGGTTCTCAATACGACAAGAACCCCCCATCGACCGGGAGCGTAACGCCCGTGACGTAGCGCGCCAGCTCCGAGGCGAGGAAGACGGCGACGAGGCCGATGTCCTCGGGAGTGCCGATGCGGCCCAGGGGAATGCGGTGGGTGAAATTCCGCATGTACTCGGGGTTCTCGCGCGCCTTCGCGTTCATGGGTGTGGCGATGAGGCCAGGGCCGATGGCGTTGACGCGGATGCCCTTTGGCGAGAGCTCGATCGCGAGCCCCTTGGTGAGCGCGCGCACGCCGCCTTTCGAGGTCGTGTAGGCGGCTGAATTCGGCAAGGCGACGAAGGACTGAACCGAGCCGATGTTGACGACCGAGCCCTTCGTTTCCTCGAGCTGCGCGAGGAACGCCGTCGTCATGATGAAGGGGCCGTCAAGATTGACCGCGAGCGTAGTGTCCCAGTCGCTCCGCACGTTCCGATCCCAGAGGGTGCCGCGGCGGATGATGCCGGCGTTGTTGACGAGAACGCCTATCGCACCGACCTCTCGCTCGACGCGCGCGGCGAGTGCGTCGGCGCCCGCGCGATCTGTCACGTCGCAGGCGTAGCTCTTGGCGCCGCCGCCGATCGCCTTCGCCGTGCGCTCCGCGCTCTCCGCATTCATATCGACGGCGAGGACACGTGCGCCGGCATTCGCCATGGCATGCGCGATCCCCTCGCCGATCCCCGAGCCCGCGCCGGTGATGAGCGCGATCTTTCCCTCCAGCAAGCGATCCATTTTGAGCCTCCATTTCCGCACGGCGATTGGCTATGCTCGCCTCGCACTATAAGGCCGGTGACGAGAGATGGACCAGACGAGGCTCGGCAATTTCGTGGCGCGGCGGTGGGACGAGGCGGTCGTGCCGACGCTCATCGACTACATCCGCATTCCCAACAAATCCCCGGCCTTCGATCCCGATTGGGCCGCGCACGGCTTCATGGACAAAGCCGTCGCGCTCTTCGAGTCCTGGGCGAGAGCGGAGATTGCGAAGCTGTCGGGCGCCACGCTCGAGGTCCTGCGCCTTCCGGGCCGCACGCCCGTGATCCTGATCGAGGTGCCCGGCAGCGGCGCCGAGACGGTTCTCCTCTACGGCCACCTCGACAAGCAGCCGGAGATGGCAGGCTGGGCCGAGGGCACCGGCCCCTGGACGCCCGTCCTCAAGGGCGAGAAGCTCTTCGGCCGTGGCGGCGCCGACGACGGCTATGCGATGTTCGGCGCGCTCACGGCGATCGCGGCGCTCCATGAGCAGGGTCTGCCGCATGCGCGCTCAATCATCCTCATCGAGGCCTCAGAGGAGTCGAGCAGCCGCGACCTCGAGGCCTATGTCGAGCATCTGGCGCCGCGGATCGGCAAGCCCTCGCTCGTGATCTGCCTCGACAGCGGCTGCGGCAATTACGATCAGCTCTGGATCACGACCTCGCTCCGCGGCGTCCTCGCGGCGACGCTGACGGTGCGGGTGCTCTCGGAGGGCGTCCATTCCGGCGATGCCTCCGGCGTCGTGCCCTCGAGCTTCCGTCTCATGCGGAAGCTGCTCTCGCGCATCGAGAACGAGGCGACGGGCGCGATCCGGCTGGACGGGCTCCACGTGCAGGTGCCGGCCGAGCGCATCGCGCAGGCGCGGGTTGCAGCGGCGGCGCTCGGCAAGGAGGTCTGGGCAAAGTTCCCCTTGGCGGGCCGCACTCGGCCGATGAGCGAGGACCTCGTGGAGCTCGTGCTCAATCGCACCTGGCGGCCGCAGCTCGCGGTGACGGGCATGGAGGGATTGCCGGTGCCGGGTAATGCCGGAAACGTGCTGCTGCCCTTCACGACGGCGAAGCTCAGCCTTCGGCTCCCGCCGACGCTCGAGCGTGCGCGCGCCGAGGCGATACTGCGCGAGGCGCTTGCGAGCGACGCGCCCGATGGCGCGGAGGTTACCGTCGACATCTCGCAGGGTGCCACCGGATGGAACGCGCCGAAGCTCGAGCCCTGGCTCGAGCGCTCGCTCGATCGCGCCTCCGAGACCGCATGGGGCAGGCCTCCCGCCTATATGGGCGAGGGCGGCACGATCCCCTTCATGTACATGCTCGGCGAGAAATTCCCGGGGGCGCAGTTTGTAGTGACGGGCGTTCTCGGGCCGCACTCGAACGCGCACGGGCCCAACGAGTTCCTGCACATACCGACAGGGAAGCGCGTGACGCAGACGGTGGCCATGGTGCTCGCGGACCATCGCGCACGCGGGTGAGGGCGCCAGCTAAAGCGCGACCTTGCGGAACACCTCCACAAACCTCTCCACGTCCGCTTCGTCGTTGTAGACGTGCGGGCTGATGCGGAGGCGGCCGACGCGGGGGGCGGCGTGGACGCCCTCGGCGGCGAGCCGTTCCGGCAACTGCTTGGGCATGCCCTTCGGGAATTCGAGGCTCAGGATGTGCGGTGCGCGCAGGCGTCTCTCCGGCACGCGCACGCCGCTGTTGCGCAAGCCGTCGGCCAGCCGCTCCGTCAGCATCGCCAGGCGCTCGGTGATCGCGGCGGCACCCCAGTGCGCGACCATCTCCATCCCCACCGACGCCATCTCCAGCGAGACGAAATAATCGCGCTCGCCCATATCGAAGCGCCGCGCGCCCGCGACGTAGCTGATGTCCGAGAGATAGGGCGAGAGCTCCGCCGAGACCGCGCGGCGGCCGAAGCCCGTCTGCTCCAGCGGCTCGCCCTCCTGATTGCGCTTGGCGATGTAGAGGAAGGCGCGGCCGTAGGGTCCGAGTACCCACTTGTAGGTCGGGAAGATCAGGAAATCGGGATCGAGGCGGCGAACGTCCGTCGCCATCACCCCGACGCCATGCGTGGCATCCACGAGAAGCTTGCCGCCGAGCTTGCGAAGCGCGGGCGCAACGCGATCGAGATCGATGACGCTGCCGCAGGACCAATGGATCGAGGAGATCGAGACGAGCGCGAGCGGCGGAGCGCCCTTGCGCTCGATTGCATCGAGCACCGCCGCCGTCCAATCGCCGTCGCCGGGCCGCTTCACAGTCTCGACCGTGAACCCCTGCTGCGGCGCGCGCGTCAGCCACTCGAGCGAGGGCGAGGAATGGTCGTCCTCCAGCACCAGAACGCGTGAGCCCCTGGGGATCGTCAGTATCTTCGCCGCCGTCGAGACGCCGTAGCCGACCGAGGGAATGATCGCGACGTCCTCGGGATCGGCCCCGATGAGCGCCGCCGCCGCGCGCCGCACGCGGTCGCATTGTCCCTTGAAGAAATCCTCTTCGAGTTTCCAGGGCTGGCCCTTGCGCATGGCGCCCGCGCGGCCTGCCTCCTGCACCGCCTTTGGGATCGGACTCCAGCCGGCCGCGTTGAAGTAGCAGACCTCTCGCGGAATATTGAAGAGCTCTCTCTGCGACGGCAACATGAGTACCCTCTGCTCTTAATAGCGGGCGTAGGTGTTGACGAGATCGAGCGCATCGGCGGCGGCGCCGAAGCTCCTGAGATCGAGTTGGAGCGGCGCCAGCGGCGCGCGCGCCTCGACTAGGCCGAGGAAATCGACGCCGCTCTCGCCTGGAGCGGAGAAGAGCCGCACCTGCAGCGTCTCGCTTCGGCTCTCGAAGCTCGCGCGCAATCCCTCGAGGATGCGCTGCTGCGCCTGCGCGCCGACGCCGCGGAAGCGCAGCAGCAGAAGGCGCGCACCGCCACCCGTGAGGGCTCCGCCGGGATAAAGCTGCGTCGCCGGCGCGCGATAATAGCCGCGCACCCGGCTCGTCACCCGCTTGGTCCAAGGGCTGGAATTGGCACCGCCGACCCTAAGATAGGCCGGCGACTCCAATACATCCGGGCTCGCGAGATCATAGAGCGCGAGATATTTCGGGAATCCCTCGATGCAGACGTAGCGCCGCGCAGTCTCGATGCCCGGCACCGAAAGCCGCTCCGGCACGTGCTCGCTGTCGTACCAGGCGTTGAATTCTTCTTCCGCCGCCGGCGCCGGCTCCATCGTCACCAGCAGCAGGCCCCTGCGGTCCATGCGGCGTTCCCCTTCCCGTTCCGCCGATCATGCCGGGTAACCGCCGATCACGCCACCTCGGCGATTTCCTTGACGCGGGGGGCGGCGGCGGCGGCGCGATGGTCCTTGGCGAGGAAGGTGTAGACCGTCGGCAGCACGAACAAGGTGAAGAGCGTGCCGATCGACATGCCCGCGACGATGACGAGGCCGATCGAGAAGCGGCTCGCAGCTCCCGCCCCGTTTGCGAAGAGCAAGGGAATGAGGCCCACCACCATCGCGGCTGTCGTCATCAGGATCGGGCGGAGCCGGACCCTCGCGGCCTTCTCGATCGCGGCACGGCGGTCGAGCCCCTCCGCGCGCTGCGCTTCGTTGGCGAAGGAGACCATGAGGATGCCATGCTTGCTGATGAGGCCGACCAGCGTCACGAGACCCACTTGGCTATAGATGTTGATCGTGGCGATGCCGAAGAAGAGCGGCAGCAGCGCGCCGCAGATCGACATCGGCACGCTCACGAGGATCACGATGGGATCGCGGAGGCTCTCGAACTGGCCCGCGAGCACCAGGAAGATCACGATGAGCGCGAAGCCGAAGGTAACCGCGAGCGTATTGCCTTCCTGCACGTATTGCCGCGTCTCCGAGAGGTAGTCGTGGCGGAAACCCTGCGGCAGCAGCTTCGCCGATTGGTCCTCCAGAAATTCGACCGCCTGGCCCATGGTGACGCCGGGACGCAGCACCGCGGCGAAGGTCGCGGAGTTGAGCTGATTGTATTGCGTGCGTGCATTCGCGTCGGTGTAGGGCTGGATCGAGACCACCGTCGAGAGCGGCACGTACTGGTTGCTCGCGGTGCGCACGTAGTACTCGGTGAGGCGCTCGGGCGTGAGGCGCAGCGTGCGCGGCACCTGCGTGATCACCTCGTAGGAGCGGCCCTGCAGGTCGAAGCGGTTGATGAAATTCTCGCCGACCAAGAGCGCGAGCGTGTCGCCGATCGCCCCCATGGTGATGCCGAGATCGCTCGCCTTCAGGCGATCGATCTTGATGCGCACCGAGGGCGAGTTGAAATCGAGATCGCTGTCCGTGAAGATGAAGAGCCCGCTCTTGTTCGCGGCTGTCTTGAGCTGATCCATGATGCGGAAGATGGTCTCGTAGCCGCCGGGGGAGCTGATCACCATCTGCACGGGAAGCCCGTTCGCGGAGCTCGGCAAAGGCGGCAACGAGAAGACCGCGATCTTGAGCCCCTCGATCTCGCCGACCGCTCCTTGCATCGCCGGCTGGAGCTGCTGCGCCGTCCGCGCGCGCTCGCCCCAGGGCTTGAGGATCGCGCCCGCGAAGCCGTTGTTGACGCCGTTGGTACCGCTCACGACGAAGGTCGCCTCGGACTCCGGAAAGGAACGGTAGATCTTGTCGAGCCGGTCGGTATAGGCGTCCATGTAATCGATGTTGGCGTATTGCGGCCCCTTGGTGAGGGAGAAGAGCACGCCCTGATCCTCCTGCGGGGCGAGCTCGGAGAAGGAGTTGAGGTAGAGGAAGAAGACGCTGCCGAGCACCGCGACCGCGAAGAGGGCGATCGCCGGGCGCTGATCGAGGCTCCCATGCAGCTTTCGCCCATAGGATTCCGTCAGGCGGGCGAAAATGCGCTCGACCAGGCGCTCGAAGCGCCCGCGCTCGCCGCCCTTCAGCAGCATCGAGCACATCATCGGCGAGAGCGTGAGCGCGACGATGCCGGAGATGATGACGGAGCCCGCAAGGGTGAAGGCGAACTCGCGGAAGAGCACGCCCGTCAAGCCGCCCTGGACGCCGATCGGGGCATAGACCGCGGCGAGCGTGATGGTCATCGCAATGATCGGGCCCACGATCTCGCGCGCGCCCAGCATC
>DATJVP010000022.1:0-6839 GCA_035581425.1 Allostellaceae bacterium
GACCCTGACGGTGGAGCTCTTCGGGACGGTTGCGACGCTGAGCGGGTCCGCAATCGCTGGCCAGGCGGTGCAGCTCGCAAGCGTAGGGAACCACATCGGCGGCACCGCGCACGTCACGACCGGAGCGACGCCGCTGAGCGCCACGGTCACGAGCGGAGACTTCAACCTGGGCCAGACGGCGGCGTTGAGCCTGGGAACCGGCGTCAGCAACTTCGACATCGTCGGGCGCAATGGCACGCTCTTCGGCGGGCCCAATATGCTCAATGGCGGCATGGGGTCGACCGTGCGGCTCGATCTCAGTGGCAACAACTTCACCGGAGAGGGCGCACCGATCGCAATCCTGTCGTTCAATGGCGTGGCCGACACGACCTTGGCGGCCGGAACCGGCGTCCGGATTGGCGACAGTGCGGTCAACGGCAGCCTCGAGGTGAGCGTGGGAGCAGACATTGGGATCGTCGGTGCCGTTTCCGCGCACAACGGTCATGGCGGGATCATTGATGACGCCGTGATCTCGCTGGAAGCAGCCGGCGTGGTGACGGAGGCTGGAGGAGGATCCCTCTCCGCACCGACCCTCACGGGGTCGGCCGGCGGCTCGGTCAACCTCAGCGGGGGCAATGCCGTGGCCGTGCTCGCGGGCTTCAGCGCCGGCGGGACGTTCCTCTTCGACGATCCCGCGACGACCGGCGGTCTTCTCGTGAGCGCCGCGGTGGGCGCAGGCGGTAATGTCACGATTGCGGCCGCCGGCACGCTCACCGTAGGGGCGGGAATCAGCGGTGCGGGCGTAAGCCTCGATGCGACCTCCGGCTCGATATTGCTCGGCGCCACCGTCGATGCCCGCTTGAGCACCGCGCTCCTCGTCGCGAGCGGCAGTATCCTCGATACGCGTGGTGGCGGCACCGACGTGACCGCAGCTGCTCTCTCGCTCTCCGCGGGAACCGGGATCGGTACGGCGACGGCGCCGATCAACATCGTCGTCGCGACCGTCGCGGCAAGCACGGGAAGCGGCGGCATCAACCTCCTCAACACCACCGCCGTCGATGCCACCGCGACGTCGCTCGCGGCAGGATCAGGCGACGTCAGGCTCATCCAGCAAGGCGGCGGCAGCCTTTTCGTTGCGAGCGCGAACGCGCAGAACGGCGGCATCGTCATCGACGTCACCGGCGGCGGAAGCCTCACCGTCACCGACGCCATGACAGGGAACGGCGGGAACATCGTCCTCGGCCTGGACTCGCCGCTCGATCTCACCATCAACGGCACCGTGAGCGCGAGCGGCTCGCTGACCGGCCGTGCCGAGAAGGACGTGACGCTGGATGGCGCCACCCTCGTCTCAATCGGCGGGCGAACGACACTCATCGTCGACGACGCCTTCCCCGACGAGCCCGGCATCGGCCCAGGCTCGTTCCACGTCGCGAGCCCCTCGGTCGTCACCACGCCCGAGAATGGGCTCGGCATTTTCCTCGCGAGACGGACGCAGGTGGAGGTGCCCGCCGGCAGCCTCCTACTCAACGGCCAGTCCTTCAGCGACACGGCGCAAAATACCTTCGTCCATTTCAACACTTGGTATTCGGACACGCTGCCCTTCGACGGGGCGGCTTTCACGATCTTCTTCAAGGAGGGACCGCCGGACCTGCTGCCGACTGGCGGCGAATTGGAAATCCCGTTCGATCAGCTGCTCCAGATCGGCCGCGACTTCCCGATCGGCTTCGGCATGCTCTATGGGCAGCAGAATCGGAAGGCTCCGGACGCGATCGCGCAAGCGAGCAGCTTTGACATGCTCCCGGATGAGTTCTCGGCGATGGCGCGTCCGCTCTACCTCGATGTCGAGAACCCCAAGACCGGCCTCCTGGGCTACGAGCTGCGCCCGGAGGTCTATGCGCAGAACGTGCTCGCGCGCATCTCGACGGCAGCGGGCGGCGACGAGATCTCCTGCAAGGAGCTCAATGATATCCTGCCGCTGATCCAGAATCCGCAGGCGCAGGCAGACTACCGTACTCTCTGCGCGACCCGGGGGCAGGAGAGCGCCGCGACGGAGCCTTCCGGCGACGCCGCGCGTTCAGCCGGCACCCCGACGCGGGACCGGCACTTCGTGCGCGCGGTCCAGCGTTGATCGCGGCCAGCAGCGAGAGCATCGTGGCGCGGGCGACGTCGACGCGGGAGGCATAATGACTGACGGGTTGCGCCCCGTGCACGACCGGCGAAGCGTCCTCGCAGGTGTTACTGCGGCGATCGCGGGAGCGTTGTGCTCAGGCGGCCCCGCGCGCGCTCAGAGCACGGAAGCGCCGGTTCCCTCCGAGATCTGGCGCGGGCAGCTCGGTGGCGGGGGCGAGAAGCGCATCGAGACTCTCGCCGACGCCGCTGCCTGGGAGAATGCCTGGCGCAGGATCGACCGTCCTCCGCCGGCCGCCTTCGATGCCGCGAGGCACCGCGGCCTGTTCGCGAGCCAAGGTCAGAAGCCGACGGGAGGCTTCCGAGTCGAGGTCGTGAGCGCGCGCCGGGAGCCGAGCTTCGTGCGCGTAATCCTCCGAGACGCCGCGCCCGCGCCGGACATGATCGTGACGCAGGCGCTGGCGGAACCCTGGGCGATCCTGCTGCTGGAGACCGTAGGTCTGTCGATCGAGGCCGGTTGGGCGCCCTAGCTGCGATGGGCCGCGCTTTACTGACGCGGCATCTTTTTGCATCCTACGGGCGAAGACGAACGCGTGTCGCATGATTCGTCCGCTGGGATCACATAAGGAGACTCACTATGGCGAAAGCGACTAAGAGGAAGGCGACCAAGCGGAAGTCCGCGGGCCGCAAGGCTGCGAAGGGGGCTGGAAAGAAGCGCGTCGCACGAAAATCCGCCGCGAAACCGAAGAAGGTCAAGAAGGTCGCGAAGGCCCGCAAGCCCGCGCCCAAGCGCGCGGCACCGAAGAAGGCCGCTGCTCCGAAGCCGGCGCCGGCGCCGGTGCAGCCGCCAATGGCACCCACTCCGGAACCGGCGGCACCGGAGCCCACGCCAATGCCCGATCCCTGGCGCCAGTAGCGCCGGCGCTGGGACTGCGATCGGACCGGCATCCCCTGACAGGAGATGCCGGTTCGCGCGCCGGAGCCGACCCCTCCTGAGGGCAATGCCCCGGCGATCTAAGCGGTTCGCGGGCATTGCGATTTCGGCCCCGATCGGGCTATGTTTGCCCGCCTATTCCCGCCCCCTTGAGCGCCCAGCCATGGGCAGGCACCGGGGATGCGGGATCGCCGTGAGACCGCGCGGAAACGGGGCGGCCGTCCCTCGGCGGATGGCCAGTGACGGGCGTGCTCGTGAAAGTCCCGACCGCTCCGAATAGTAAGTAGGGAGACGTCTTGAAGCCGACCGATACCCACAATCCCGACTATTTCCATAAGGTCGTGGATTGCCAATGGGCCTGTCCGGCCCATACGCCCGTGCCCGAATATATCCGCTTGATCGCCGCCGGGCGCTACACCGACGCCTATATGGTTAACTGGAAGTCGAATGTCTTCCCGGGAATTCTCGGACGGACTTGCGACCGCCCCTGCGAGCCTGCCTGCCGTCGCGGCCGGGTGGAGAAGGAGCCGGTGGCGATCTGTCGCCTGAAGCGCGTAGCCGCTGATAACAAGAGCGACATCCGCGCGGTCCTTCCGATCGCCCCGGTACAGAAGAACGGCAAGCGGGTGGCGCTGGTGGGCGCGGGGCCCGCTTCGCTTACGGTGGCGCGCGACCTGGCGCCGCTCGGCTACGACATCGTTGTTTTCGATGGCGATGCCAAGGCCGGCGGTATGATTCGCAGCCAGATCCCACGCTTCCGCCTCCCCGAGAGCGTGATCGACGAGGAGGTCGGCTATATCACGGGGATCGGCGGCATCGAGCTTCGCCTGGGCGAGCGCGTCGACAGCCTGACGGCGCTGCTCGCCGAGAGGTTCGATGCGATCTTCGTCGGAAGCGGCGCGCCGCGCGGACGCGACCTCGAGGTTCCCGGCCGCAAAGAGGCTGCGGCCAACATCCACATCGGCATCGACTGGCTCTCGAACGTTTCTTTCGGCCATATCGACAAGATCGGGAAGCGCGTGATCGTCCTCGGCGGCGGCAACACTGCAATGGATTGCTGCCGCACTTCGCGCCGCCTTGGCGGCGAGGATGTGAAGGTGATCGTGCGCAGCGGCTTCGAGGAGATGAAGGCCTCGCCCTGGGAGAAAGAGGACGCGATGCACGAGGGCATCCCGATCCTCAATTTCCTTGTGCCCAAGGAATTCACGCTCGAGAAGGGCCGCTTGACCGGCGTCGTCTTCGAGAAGGTCGTCGCCAAATACGACGAGAAGGGGCGTCGCAACTTGGTGCCATCCGGCGAGCCCGATCAGCATTTCGAGTGCGACGATGTGCTCGTCGCGATCGGCCAGGAAAACAGCTTCCCCTGGATCGAGCGCGACATCGGGCTCGAATTCGACCGCTGGGGCATGCCCAAGGTCGACCCCGTCACCATGCAGTCCTCTATCCCCAGGGTGTTCTTCGGCGGCGATGCCGCCTTCGGGCCCAAGAACATCATTTGGGCCGTGGCGCACGGCCAGCAGGCCGCGATCTCCATCGACAAGCTTCTGAATGGCGAGGACGTAAGGGACCGTCCGCCGCCGCATGTGACGCTCGTGAGCCAGAAGATGGGCATTCACGAGTGGAGTTATGACAACCAGATCTCGAACGATCTCCGCTACAAAGTGCCATTGCGCGAGCTCAACGTCGCGCTCAAGGACGTAAAGGTCGAGGTCGAGCTGGGCTTCGACCAGAAGCTCGCTTTTCTCGAGGCCGAGCGCTGCTTCAATTGCGACGTCCAGACGGTCTTTACGACCGAGCTCTGCATCGAGTGCGATGCCTGCGTCGACATCTGCCCCGTCGACTGCATCACCTTCACCGAGAACGGCGAGGAGGAGGAGCTGCGCAAGCGCCTCAACGCGCCCGCGAAGAATCTCACGCAGGAACTCTACGTGTCCGACCTTTTGAAGACCGGCCGCATCCTCGCAAAGGACGAGGATGTCTGCCTCCATTGCGGCCTCTGTGCCGAGCGGTGCCCCACAGGGGCCTGGGATATGCGCAAGTTCCTTCTCGACATGGCACAGGCGGGGCCGGAATGTCGCAGCCGATAACCAGCGTCAACGACTTCGTCGTCAAGTTCGCGAACGTCAACGGCTCGGGCTCCGCCAGCGCCAACACGCTCTTCGCGAAATCGATCCTGCGCATGGGCGTGCCCGTGGCATCGCGGAACATCTTTCCCTCGAACATCCAGGGCCTGCCGACTTGGTACGAGGTTCGGGTCTCTGAGGCCGGCCACATCGGCCGGCGCGGCGGCGTCGATCTCATGGTCGCGATGAATCCGCAGACCTGGGACAAGGACGTGGCGGAGCTCGAACCCGGCGGTTACCTCTTCTACGATTCGACGAAGCCGATGCCGCGCGCGAAATTCCGCGAGGACATCACCGTGATCGGGATGCCGCTCACGGAGATCTGCAACGCCGAATACACGGACGCGCGCCAACGCCAGCTCTTCAAGAACATCATCTACGTCGGCGCGCTCTCGGCGCTCCTCGACATGGACGTCAAGGCGATCGAGCAGCTCATCAGCGAGCAGTTCCAGGGCAAGGACAAGCTGATCCAGCCCAATGTGCATGCGCTCCATATGGGTCGAGACTACGCGCTCGAGCATCTCAACTGCCCGATCGGCATCACCGTCACGCGCTCGGACGCCGTCGGCAAGCGCATCTTCATCGACGGCAACAGCGCAGCGGCGCTCGGCGCGGTCTATGGCGGCGCCACGGTCGCGGCCTGGTATCCGATCACGCCCTCCTCCTCGCTCGCGGAAGCCTTCATGCGCCATTGCCGGCGCTACCGCCACGATCCCGCGACCAAGGAGGCCCGCTACGCGATCATTCAGGCTGAGGACGAGCTCGCTTCGATCGGCATCGTCATCGGCGCTGGCTGGAATGGCGCCCGCGCCTTCACTGCGACCTCCGGGCCCGGCATCTCGCTGATGCAGGAGTTCATCGGCTTGGCATATTTCGCCGAGATACCCGCGGTCATTTTCGACGTGCAACGCGGCGGCCCCTCGACGGGCATGCCCACGCGCACGCAGCAGTCGGACATCCTCTCCTGCGCCTACGCCTCGCACGGCGATACCAAGCACGTGCTGCTCTTCCCGGAGGATCCGAAGGAGTGCTTCGAGATGGGGGCACAGGCCTTCGATCTCGCGGACCGGCTGCAGACGCCGATCTTCGTTATGCTCGATCTCGACATCGGCATGAACGACTGGCTCTGCGAGCCGCTTGCCTGGGACGACCGACGCCGGATGGATCGCGGCAAGGTCATGACCCATGCGGAGCTCGAGGCGGGGAAGGATTTCGGCCGCTACCTCGACGTCGACGGCGACGGCATTCCCTATCGCACGCTTCCGGGCACGCATCCCACGCGCGGCGCTTATTTCGCGCGCGGCACGACCAAGGACCGCTACGCCCGCTACAGCGAAGAGGGGCCGGATTACGTCGACAACATGCAGCGCCTGTTGCGCAAGTTCGAAACCGCCAAGCGCCTGGTGCCGCGGCCGGTCAAGCGCGAGGCGCGCGAGGCCACCCGCTTTGGCGCGATTTATTTCGGGTCGAGTTCGCTGGCGATGGAGGAAGCGCTCGAAGCACTGGAAGCGCGCGGCATCCATCTTGACACATTGCGCCTCAGGGCCTTCCCGTTCCACGAAGACGTGCTCGATTTTGTCGCCGCGCATGAAAAGGTGTTCGTCATCGAGCAGAATCGCGACGCGCAATTGCGGACCCTGCTGATGAGCGAGGGCGACATCGATCCGGCCCGGCTG
>DATJVP010000023.1:0-5137 GCA_035581425.1 Allostellaceae bacterium
GCTCTCGGTCTTTCTCGTGGACATCAAGGCCTCGCTCGACAAAGGGCTCGAAATCAAGCCGTTGAAGGCGATGATCAACCACAACACGACCGAGGTCTTCTTCGACGATCTCGAGGTGCCCGCCGAGAACCTCATCGGAGACGAGGGAAAGGGTTTCCGCTACATCCTCGATGGCATGAACGCCGAGCGCGTGCTGATCGCCTCGGAAGGGATCGGCGACGCGCGCTGGTTCACCAAGGTCGCGACCCATTACGCGAGCACGCGCGTGGTCTTCGACCGCCCGATCGGGCAGAACCAAGGCGTGCAATTCCCGATCGCGCGCGCCTACGCCGAGACCGAGGCTGCGGACCTCATGGTGCGCAAGGCGGCGGCGCTCTTCCAGGCAGGGAAGCCCTGCGGCGCCGAGGCCAACATGGCAAAGATGCTGGCCTCGGAAGCCTCCTGGCATGCGGCCGAAGCCGCGATCCAGACCCACGGCGGCTTCGGGTTCGCGAAGGAATACGATGTCGAGCGCAAGTGGCGCGAGACGCGACTCATGCAAATTGCGCCCATCTCCACCAATCTCATCCTCGCCTATCTCGGCGAGCACGTGCTGGGAATGCCGCGGTCGTATTAGGTCTCCAGCTAGCTGGACACCGCCCAGTCGTAATTTTGATCGAGAAACAGGACCTGAAATCCGCCGTTCGCGGCTTCGAGGACGGTATTGCTCGCTGCGACGCGCTCTCGCTTCGTCGCCAGAAAGTCCGCACGGGCCTTCACATGCGCGCGAATTCGGCTCTCGCGTCGACGGTCGCGGCTCGGGCGTCGGTGAGCGAGTTATTAAGGCGCGTGCCGATGGGCGACTCTGTCATGGAAATTCCTTTTTGATTTGAGACGTTCAGCGAAGATAAAGTGAAGCCTTCGCACGACAATAATAGATAGAAACATGCCGCCCGATAGTGTTATTTCGATCATGTGGCACTCTCAATTAGGACCGTTTAGGCCGGTTGCCGCGGGACGCGCCGCGGCCCCAGGCCGAGTTCGGAAAGCGATGGGCCTTTGATCGCCTCTCCCGGCTCCCAGCGAATCTCAGTTGCGATGGCGCTGCAACTTGCGGAGGACCATCGGCAGAAGGGCAATCTGCCGGCGGCGGCGGAACTCTGCCGGCGCGTGCTCGCGGTGCAGCCGAGAAATGCGCAAGCGCTGCACACGCTCGGGCTGGTGGCGCATCTGTCCGGGGACACTGGTGCCGCGGTCGAGCACATGCGCGCGGCGGCGGAAAACGACGGCAAGAATGCGCTCTACTGGTGCAATCTCGGCGAACTCTTGCGCATCAGCGGTCGGCCAAAGGACGCGATTGCAGCCGCCGAGCGCGCGCTTGCGATCGATCGAAAGAGCGCGAGTGCCCACAACAACCGTGGCATTGCGGAATACGATCTCGGGGATTTCGAGGCGGCGCAGCGCTCCTATCGGCGGGCGATCGCGATCGCGCCCCGCTACGCCGAGGCGCATAGCAATCTCGGAAATGCCCTCCGCGCGCAAAAACGACTCGAAGAGGCGGTAGCCGCCTATCGACGCGCAATACGGATCGAGCCGCGCTTTCCCGACGGAATCAACAATCTCGGCACCGCGCTCCGCGATCTCGGCGCGCCCGCGGAGGCGGAGCGATGCTACCGCGAGGCCCTCGCGCTTCGCCCCGGCGATCCCAGCATTCTCGCGAATCTCGCGCTTGCGCTCCGGGATCTCCTGCGGCTCGAAGAGGCGGAAGCGGCTCTCCGCGCGGCGCTCGAGCGGGATCCCCGGAACGGCCGATTTCTAGCTCATCTGGCGCTGATCCTGCTGGACCGAGAGCGCGTCGAAGAGGCCGAGGTTGCCGCTCGCGAGGCGTTGGCGTTGCGCGCGGAGGATCCGGAGGCGCTGAACGCGCTGGGCCAGGTTCTCGCGCGCGCGCGTCGCCCTGCGGAGGCGGTGGCGCTCTATCGCCGCGCGCTGGAGATCGCCCCCGATCTCGCGGACGCGCACAACAATCTCGGCATCGCGCTTCTCGAGCTCGGTGAGCTCGACGCCGCACGCGGGGCACTTCGCCGGGCTGTGGCGCTCGATCCGAGACATGCAGGCGCCTATCTGAATCTCGCGGAGGCCCAGCGCTCCGCGTCCGGCGATCCCGAACTTGCGGCGATGGAGGCGCTCGCGCGCGATCCGAGCCGCCTGGGCGAGACGCAGCAGATGCACCTGCATTTCGCGCTCGGGAAGGCGCTCGCGGACGCTGGCGAGCCCGCGCGCTCCTTTCACCACATGCTCGAGGGCAATCGGCTCAAGCGCGCGCGGATCGCCTACGATGAGGCGGCGACGCTCCGCGCCTTCGACCGCATTCGCGAGATCTTCACGCCCGAGCTTCTGGCGGCCAAATCGGGACACGGAAATACCTCACGGCTGCCGATCTTCGTCTTGGGGATGCCGCGCTCGGGAACCACGCTCGTGGAGCAAATTCTCGCGAGCCATCCTCGCGTGCACGGAGCAGGCGAGCTCGAGGACCTCGCGCGCATCGTGCGGGAGCTGCGACGGCCCGGCCTCGAGTATCCCGAACTCATTCCGGTGCTCGATCCGTCGGAGATCGCGGCGGTCGCCGAGCGCTATCTCGCGGCTCTCGGCGTGCATGGAGGCGGCGCGGCGCGCGTCACGGACAAGATGCCCTCGAATTTCTATTTCGTCGGACTCATCCATCTGGCGCTACCGGAGGCCCCTATCCTCCATGTGCGGCGCGATCCCCTGGACACCTGTCTCTCCTGCTTCTCCAAGCTCTTCGCGACGGCGCAGAATCATACCTACGACCTTGCCGAGCTCGGCCGCTATTACAGGAAATATGCGGAGCTGATGGCGCATTGGCGGGAGGTCCTGCCTCCGGGTCGCATGCTGGAAGTCCGCTACGAGGAGCTCGTCGCAGATTTCGAGCCAGTTGCCCGGCGCGTCCTCGCGCATTGCGGGCTCGAATGGGACGATGCCTGCCGCTCCTTCCATCGCACCGAGCGGCCGATCCGAACCGCGAGCGCAGCGCAGGTGCGCCAGCCGATCTACGGCTCGGCCGTCAGGCGCGGTGAGGCCTATCGGGAATTTCTCGCGCCGCTGCTGCGCGAGCTCAGCTTGATCTAGGCGCAAAAAAGGCCCGCCCCCGGAGGGGCGGGCCGGTCGCGACGAACGGAGTGCGTTAGAACTTCATCCGGTAACCCGCGGACACCGTGTGCCCGGTGAAGCCGCTGGAGAACTCGCCCTCGTAGGTGGCGAAGAGCTTGCCGGTCGGGGAGAGATCGTAGTTGATCCCGACCCCCGCGAGGACCGCGTCTTTGCCGAAGCGCGAGCTCACGACGGTGAAGGCGCCCCCGGAGGGCACCTCGACGAAGGATTCGCCGACTTGCTGCCGGTCCGTGACGAAGTCGTGCCGGTAGATGATGTGCGCTTCCGGCGAGAAGACGCTGCCGTCGCCGTTGTCGATCCGTGTCGCAAGGCGGACGCCGACCAAGGCGGCGGCGCTGTTGGAGTCCGTGGTTTGGACCGCGAGATCTGCGGCGCCGGCGCCGCTCTCGCGGAAGCTGTCGGTGCCGACGTGGCTCGCATCGAACCCGATCACGGGCGTCACGGTGAAGCTGCCGGGCCGGAAGGTGTAGCCCATCTCGAAGGCGCCGCCGGCGGCAAGGCCGCTGTAGCTGCTCGTCGCGGAGGCCGCGAAGCCTGGGAAGGCGATGTGGCGTGTCGTCGAGAAATTGTCGAAGCCGACACCGAAGACACCGCTCATATACCAATCGCCCATCCCAATCCTGGCGTAGGGCATGACGAGGAAGCTATCGAGATCGGTCGAGCCTGCCCCGTTGTTGAAGGAGACGGAGGTACTGGCATAGCTCGCGGCGATTCCCGCCAGCACATTGTCGTTGACCTGCGTATCGATGCCGATGATTGCCCCGCCGGAGGTGGTGTTGAAGCCGGGGGCGTCGATCGTGCTGCTGGAGTCGGAGAACCGGCCGAACCCACGGATCCAGAGCGCAGCCCCGCCGAGATTGAGCCCGCCGCCGGCCTGGGCGACGGAGCTACCATCGTCGTAGATCGTGTCGAGGGACGCCACTTGGTAGCGGAGCCCCTCGTTCGAGAGGCTCGCCATCGACCCGCCGGCAACGAAGCCGCTGCCGAGCGCACCGAGACGGTCCTGAACGAGGCGGATGGTCGACTCCGTGACCGTGAGCGCCACGCGCTGCGACTGCGCGTGCTGCTCGCCCGAGAGCTGGTCGAGCGCGAAGCCGAGCTGCGTTCCGGGATCCAGCAGCATGACACTACCCAGCAGGCTAAGCGCGTCGGTCCCGCGGGGGCCGTTGAAGAACGCGTCGAGCCCGATACCGGTCTGCGACTGATTGCGCGTGAGCCCGGCGAAGCTGCCGAATGAGACGCGATCGAGGTTGACGCTGACGCCGCCGATGTCGCGGGTGACGGATGCCACGAAGAAAGGCGAATCCGAGACCGAGGTCGGCAACGACCCCGTCACCGACCCGCTCGTCGAGATCACATCGAGATAAGTCTGGTGATTGTTGTAGGCGGCGAAATTGCCGGTCTCGGTTACTTCCACCGTTCCTGTCGAGGCCAGCACGGCCGGTCCACTCCCAAGCGCAATGGTCGCCGATTTGCCGACGGTGCTGCCCATGCTGTTGGGGGCGTCGACGAAGAAATCTCCGGTGCCCGCGGTCAGCGTGAAGGAGCCGGCGGTGTCGTGGAAGGTGTCGAGGAATATGCTGGTGCCGCCGGAAATGATGAACTTGGTGTTGGTTCCACCCGTCACCTGTCCGATTTGGACGCCTCCGCTCACCACGAGACGGTCGGCATTGGAGCTCGAGAGCAGCACCGAGCCGGTCATGGCGCCGGCGGACTGGTTGATTGTCGTGGCCGTGACGTCCGCGCTGGTGTTCACGGCTGCTGTGAGGCCCTCGAGGAAGCCCTTGTTGTTGATCGCGCCGGTAATGCTGCCGAGATTGGCGATGCCGGTCGTGGCGATGATGGTTCCGGTCGTGTCGTTCGTTACGGCGCCGTTCACCGTCGAGAAGAAGCCGACGTTGATGCCGACGCCCGCGGTGGTGCTCGCAGTGCCGGCGGTCGCCGGGGTGGTCGCGCCGATCGTGCC
>DATJVP010000024.1:0-86773 GCA_035581425.1 Allostellaceae bacterium
CGACGATCCCCTCGCCGCCGGCGGCGAGCTCCTGGGGGCGCTCGACTACGAGGCGCTGCTTGCCGAGGGCGATCCCGACTACGCCTGGGAGCGTCCCCGCGACGAGTGGGCGGCGATCGCGCTCAACTACACCTCCGGCACCACTGGCAACCCGAAAGGCGTCGTCTATCACCATCGCGGCGCCTATCTGAACGCGCTCGGCAACATCCTCACCTGGTCGATGCCGCAGCATCCTGTCTATCTCTGGACGCTGCCCATGTTCCATTGCAACGGTTGGTGCTTTCCCTGGACGGTGACGGCGCTCGCGGGAACCCATGTGTGCCTACGCCGCGTCGAGGCGAAGCGGATCTACGACACGATCGCCGAGCGCGGCATCACCCACCTCTGCGGCGCGCCCATCGTGATGAATACGCTGCTGAACGCACCGGCTGCCGAGCGGCGCGATCTCACACGCCCGATCGCGATGATGACGGCCGGCGCGGCCCCGCCCGCGGCGGTGATCGAAGGCATGGAGAAACTGGGCTTCCGCATCACTCACGTCTACGGGTTGACAGAGGTCTATGGCCCCTCGGTCGTCTGCGCCTGGCACGACGAATGGGATGCGAAGCCCCCGTCGGAGCGCGCGGCACTCAAGGCGCGCCAGGGCGTCAACTACATCGTGCTCGAGGGGCTGATGGTTGCAGACGCGCAGACGCTTGCGCCGGTGCCGAAGGACGGCGAGGCCATGGGCGAGGTCTTCATGCGCGGCAACATCGTGATGAAGGGCTATCTCAAGAACCCCAGCGCGACCGAGGAGGCCTTCGAGGGCGGCTGGTTCCACACCGGCGATCTCGGCGTCTGGCACGAGGACGGCTACATCGAGATCAAGGATCGGTCCAAGGACATCATCATTTCCGGCGGCGAAAACATCTCGACGATCGAGGTCGAGGGCGTGCTCTATCGCCATCCCGCCGTACTCGAAGCCGCGGTCGTCGCGCGGCCCGACGAGAAATGGGGCGAGACGCCCTGCGCCTTCATCACGCTGAAGACAGGTCACACCGCCACGGGCGAGGAGATCATCGCCTTCTGCCGCGAGCACCTCGCGCGCTTCAAGGTGCCGAAGACAGTCGTCTTCGGCGCGCTTCCCAAGACGTCGACGGGCAAGATCCAGAAATTCGTACTGCGGCAGCAGGCGCGGGATTTGTCCTAGCGCTCCGAATTACCCGACCTTCACGTCTTTCCAGAAACCGAACCGGTCCTTCGTCTGCATCATCCTGGGCAGCGGCGCCTCGTAGGCCCAGGCGGCGCGCTCATGCCTCGTGCCGTCGATGACGACGTCGTAGAACTGGACGCCGTGCGGGCATTCGAGATCGGAGGCCGTCTTCGGCACCTTCGCGAGCCACTCCCGGCGCACCGAGCCGCTCGGGAAATATTGGTAGCCGTCGACTTCTACTGTGTCTTTGCTCTCGGCGATCACACGTCCATCGAGGGTTGCTTTCATGGGGCACTCCTTTGGGCGCGAGTATGCCGCATCCGTCAGTTCCTGAAAATATTGCGCCTGATCCACGGGCCGATGCCCTGGTTCTCCTGCGGCTTGAAGGACTGTCCGGTTTGCTCCATCCGTGCGCGGATCCCCGTGGGGTTCCAGCCCGTGAGCTGCGCGAGCGTCTGCGCCTCCGACTCATAGCGTGCAGGCAGCGAGGCGAGATAGCTGTCCCCGGCCGAGCAATTGGCGGAACCCTCGTAGGGATGGCGGAGAATATAGCGTCCCTGGAAATTCGCGCGATCGCGCGTCTCCTGGAACGCCAGATCCTCCGGGAAGTGCGCGGCGTCGTAGCGGACGTGCAGGCGCGTAACGTAAGCATTCGACCCGCCACTCGGCTGGAACGGCTGGTCGTCGTCACTCCCGATCCAGCGCGCTCCCAGCTCGACGAGCTCCTTGTTCTTGAGCGGCTCGGCCGCGCAGGGATCGCACCAGCCCATGTCCCAGGCATATTCCAGGAACACCGCGTGCATATCCTCGCGCTCGACCGCGCGCTGGAACAGCGCCTTGTAGAAGGACGGAAACTCCTCCTTCACGTAGAGCGGCACTTCGAGGTCCGAGGGCAGCTTCACGGTGCGATAGTTCGCGGTCTCGACGCGGCCCTTGCGCGTGAGCGCCAGCACGATCAAATCCTGCGGTCCATTCGCGTTCACGGTACCGAGGCGCAGCGGCAGCATGAACTTCTTCGTCTCATAGCGGACCTGCAGCGGCCGCAGGAATTTGCTCCCCTGCAGCTCCATGCGCTCCAAATTCACCTTCGCGACGAAGAAGTGCATCTTCTGCTTGATGTAGCTCGCCAGCACCGCCTCCGCGCCGTCGGGGATGCGGTAGCCGTTGTCAGTGAGCCAATTGACGAGTCCGTCGCTCTGCTCGGCCGAGAGGATAGAGATGTCATACTCCGCGACGTCGTAAGTCGCCTCGACCGTGACCCCGGCGTAGCGCACGGCCTTCTGGTTCGCCATCGGCGGCGCCGGCTGCGGCGCGCCGACGCCCCTGACGGAGGTCATATCGAAGGCACGCGACCTGCAGGGATCGTCGTCGAAATACTCGACGAGGCGCGGTGCGGTGAAAGCATCGAGATGATCGACGGTCTTCATATCGACGATCCCGATCTGCTTGCGCTCGATGAAGGTCGGCACCGGAACGACCACGGCGAATTCCTTGGGATCGCCTTCGTAGTCGTTGACCATCGTGACGGCGGTCTTTCCGTCGTCCCAGGCGAGCACGACCTTCGAGGATTTGTTGAAGAGCTTGCTGTCGGCCTTGGCGACATAGAAGCCGCAGAAGGCGGCGGCGGGAGCGACGGCGAGCCCGATCTGCGCCGCGATCACGCCAAGGGCAACGGAGCATTTCAAGCGTCGCAAGACCCTAGGCGTCATGATGCTGCTCCCTTCAGGGATGGCTTCGACCATTGGAACCGTTCCGCCGGCAGAAGACGGTCGAGGATCGGGGTGAAAAGCGAGACCGCGACCAGAGCCACCGGCAGTGCCGGACGAAGCTGCTGGAAGAAGGCGAGCCAATACGCGAGCAGCGCGACCGCCAGCGCGAAGACGAGGCGCCCCAATCGCGAGTCCGGCGCAGTGCGCGGATCGGAAATCATGAAGAATGCGAAGAGCAGTAGCGCGCCGCTCTCCAGTTGGTGCAGCGGGATCGCCAGGGGGTCGCCTAGCCAAAGCGCGCGGGCGACCAGGAGGCCCGCATGACCGCCGAGGAAGAACAGGGCGATGTCCGTGCGGCGCGAGGCGTGCAGAACCAGGATTGCGAGGAACGCGAGCAGAGCCGCGAACCAGACGCTGGCACCCCACTGCCCCGGCGAGATCCAGGCCTGGTCGGTCGTGAAGAGCAACGTCACGATCGCGATCGCCGCGGGGTTCCAGAGATGCTTACCATCGATGCGGATCGCGAATTTCGCGACGATCGCGATCACGCCCGCGACCGCCATCAGCGCGGGATCGTCCGTCCGCAGCAGGAGGCTCAGCGAGAACCCCGTGATGAGCGGCGAGCGCAAGTCGATCCGCGGCAGGCGCCAAAGCTGCGAGCAGGTGATCTGCGCGCCGAGGGTGCTCGCGATGGCAAGCAGGCTCGGCAACGGTTTCGCGCCGAAATCGAGCCAACTCATATTGACGCAGAGCAGCGTCGCAAGCGCAGCGATCTGGAAATGCCGCGCATCGGAAAGCCAGGCCCGCCAGGGAAGCGCCGCAACGCGTTGCGCAATCGGATACCGCTCGGGTAGGGCAACTGCGTGGACGCTACCGGAGTGGGCCATGGCCGCACCGCTCGCTTGGGTTCGATGCGACGATGCTCAACTCGGAATCGGGCCGAACTGCGGCATCACGATGGAATCATTTCAGCGCGTGACCCTCGGAGGTGCCTGGGCAGCGCGGCATTGACCGGCTCCGCCCTTTGCGCCGAATGTATGCGGAGGGCGAAGGCCCATGGCCCGCCTTCGCCCCGTTTTTTTCCTGATCCAAGGGGGGTGGGCATGAAAGCGCACAAGCGATCTCGCGACGGCAAAGCCGAAGTGCTGCGCCACGCAAAGGAGGGGGCGAGCCTCGAGCACGCCTGGCGGATCGTCGGCAAGCCCAAGGTGCTCTACCCGCCCAAGGAATATAAATACGTCCAGGAGCTCGCGAATTTGCAGTTCGAGCTCATCAAGCTGCAAGAATGGGTTCGCACGAACGGATTACGGGTCGCCGTGCTTTTCGAGGGGCGGGATGCCGCCGGGAAGGGAGGCGTCATCAAGCGCATCGCCGCGCCGCTCAATCCGCGAATTTGCCGTATCGTCGCTCTCGGAACTCCAACCGAGCGTGAGCGCGGCCAATGGTATTTCCAGCGATACGTCGCGGAATTGCCGGGTCGCGGCGAAATCGTGCTGTTCGACCGCAGTTGGTACAACCGCGCCGGTGTCGAGCGGGTCATGGGATTTTGCACGGACGAGGAATACTGGGAGTTTCTCCGGGCGTGCCCGGTCTTCGAGGAGATGCTGATCCGCTCCGGCACCCATCTCGTCAAATATTGGTTCTCCGTCAGCGACCAGCAGCAGGAGGCACGCTTCAAGGAGCGTATGCAGAATCCGTTCAAGCGCTGGAAGCTCAGCCCCATGGATCTGGAGGCACGCAAGCGCTGGGTCGAATATTCCAAGGCAAAGGACGCGATGTTCGAGCACACCGACACCAAACTCAGCCCTTGGCATGTCGTCGATGCCGACAACAAGAAGCGCGCGCGCCTCAATTGCATTCATCACCTGCTGGAGCAAGTGCCCTACCGCGACATGAGCCCGATCCAATTTCCGCTTCCGCCCCGCCAATCCGAGACCGGCTACAAGCGGCCAAAGAAGTCGAGCCAGCATTTCGTGCCGACGATTTATTGAGCGGTGGCGCCGCCGGTAGCCCCAAGGCAGGATGTCGCGAACCGCATCGGGAGCGCAAAACATGATCCTGGAAATCGCCCAAATCGCCGTGAAACCCGGTCTCGAAAAGGAATTCGAGGCGGGCGTCGCCAAGGCCGCACCTATCTTCCAGCGCGCCAAGGGCTGTAAGGGAATGGAGTTGCAGCGCTCGATCGAGAAGCCGAGCCGTTACCGGCTCTTCGTCAAATGGGAGACGCTCGAGAACCACACCGTCGATTTCCGCGGCTCCGCGGATTTCCAGGAGTGGCGGAAGCTTGTCGCCCACTGCTTCGAAGCGTCGCCGGAGGTCGAGCACACCCGGCAGACCGTCGCAGGTTTTTGACCGCGCGGCTTCAGTCGGCGTGGCCGATCGCGGTCACCTCGCTCATGCGGATGTCGAGACTGTCGAAGAGCGGGCCATCGCCCCGCTGCGGCGTCGCGGTCGCGGCGTAATAGCGCGCGCCCCTCATCGTGAGAATCGTCCCGCCCGCACTCATTCCCGCGAGCGTGCCGGAAATGATGGGACCGCTCCTGAGGAAGACCATGACGGGCTTCTTCTTCGCGGCCTCGGCCTTGACGATCTGGACTAGCGCCCTCTCCTCGTCGATTGCCCCGGCGAAGGCGCCCGTGACGCATGAGGCGGCAATAGCAGCCGCGAGCGCAAATGTTCGGATCATTCTGCGACCCCAATACATAACGTTCTGCGCGCCGGACTCTAGTCCGGCGGGGCCGGGCCGCGCCAGTCTCTTTTGCGGGAGCTAGTGCTGGTGCTCTAGTTGGTAAATCTCGTCCTTGATCCTCAGTTTCTGCCGCTTTATGTCGTGCAACGTATCCTCGTTAGGCATCGGCCGATGGCTTTCTTCTTCAAGGGCTTGCTCTAGGCTTTGATGCTTGGCTCGTAACGCTTGGATACGATCCTGCAAGGACATGCGGCTCCTCCTGGGTCAAGGCGAGCGAGGCCTCCATGGTCCGCCTGTGGAGGCTGGAGATCAATAGGGATATGCTGCGGCGCCCGGCGCGATTCCAGACCCCCCGCAGTTCAATCGCCGGGCTCGGGGAGCGGAGGCTGGCGTGCCGGAGAAACCTCGGTTGATCGTGGGGATCAGCGGCGCCTCCGGAGTCGTCTATGGGGTGCGGCTCCTGGAGTTGCTGCGGCCCATGTCGGTCGAGACCCATCTCGTCATGACCCGGACCGCGGAAGTGACGCTTGCGCACGAGATGGACATGAAGCTGCGCGAGGTGCACGCGCTGGCAGATCATGTGCACGCCGCGAGCGATCTCGCCGCGCCGATCTCCTCGGGCTCCTTCAGGACGCTCGGCATGATCGTCGCTCCCTGCTCGATCCGGAGCCTCGCGGAGATTGCGACCGGCGCGACCTCGACGCTGCTCACACGCGCGGCCGACGTCGTGCTGAAGGAGCGGCGACGCCTCGTGCTAATGGTGCGGGAGACACCGCTCCACACCGGGCACCTCCGGAGCATGGCGGCGGTGTCCGAGCTCGGCGCCATCGTGGCACCGCCGGTGCCGGCCTTCTATGCGCGGCCGCAAAGCCTCGGGGAAATGGTCGATCATAGCCTCGGCCGCGTGCTCGACCTCTTCGAGCTCGAGAGCGGCACGGTCAGGCGCTGGGGCGAGACGCCAGCGCCGGATGTGGCACCGCTCCGGCGCCCCCGCTCGCGCTGAGCGGGTCAACGCCTCCCTCAATCCGATATCGCGGGTCCCGCAGGCGGAGCCTCTCGAGGATCGCCGCGGGGTCGAGGCTCTGCCCCGACGCCGCGCAGTAGAAGCCGTCGACGCGTGCGGACCGCTCGCCGCCGAGCTCTGCAACGAAGACGAGGCAAGGACCGGCCGCAGTATCCGAGATCGCGTAGCGCGCGAGGCCGATTGGGGTCTGCCGCTCCGTCGCGGTGCGGAAGCGCGGCCTGAGTTCCATCACCGTCGGCCAGCTCCGCGCGATTTCCTCCGGCGTGACGAGCCGGGAGAAGCCCCGATCCCGGCCCAAACGCAAGTAGCGCGCGCTCGCGCGCGGCCATTCCTGCTCCGGCGCCGAGAGGAAGGATATCTCGACGAGATATCCGCCGTCCGGCGGGGTCGCCCGGAAGCTACGGCCGATCGCGCGCGCCAAGCCCGGTGGATCGAAGGCGAGCACGGTCTCCTGCGGCGCGATCGTGCGCCATTCGAGATCGGCCCCGAGCTGCCGGCTCGAGATCGGCCGCGTGCGTGCGGCCTCGTCGAATATGCGTGCAAGGATGGGCGCCGCCTGCTCGCGGGTCATGCCCACGCTGAGCCGCGGATCGTAGAGCGCGCGCAGGACCGCCTCGTCCGCCTCGCTCAGCGTGTCGCCCATGCGGATCGGCCCCATCACCGATGGCAGCACCGAGGAGTGATGCGGGAAGCCATAGGCATGCATGAGCTCGTGATCGAGACAGGCGGCGAAGGTGCGCGCGGGCTCCGTCGCGATGAAGATCCGCGCGAGGCGGATGCCGCCCGCATCGTAGGTGGTTCGGGTCGAGCAGGCCGCGAGCTCGTCGCGGACGGGGACATGCGTGCCGCGCACGAACTCGAAGACAAGCGTTGCCGCCGGCTCTTTGCTGGGCGTCGCGGCAACGCCCGTCAACGCCTGAAATCGCTGGAGTCGCTCCGAGATGCGGCGTTCGGCGCCAGGCGGCGCGGAACCGACGACCGCGTAGGTGAGCGAGCGGCTGGCCCAACGCACCACGTTCGGTGACGTTCCTTCAGGCGATGCCGGATTGCCGTAGGCGAGCTCGTCGAAGAGACGCGCGAGGCGCGCGGCGGAGACGATATCGGGGCTCTGCTCCGGCGCGACCGGGTGCGGCGACGGTGCAGGCGGCGGTGCCTCTCCGCCCGCGCTGCAGGCACTCAGCAATAGCAGGGCCGCAAGCGCCGAACGGCGCCGTCTCACGGAGCGACCACCGCCGCCAAGCCCTTCTCGATGGGTGCCGCGAGCGTCCGCTCCTCGCCGCTCGCTAGGCACAGTTGCAGATTTGCCGCGGCGAGACGGCGCCGCTCCTCGAGCGAGACGCCCGGCTTCGCCGCGGGCGCTCCCTCCGCCATCAGCCGCTGCGCCGTCTGCTCCGCCGAAATCTCCAGCGACTTCGCGGCGGAATAGACGGGGTCCGTACCCGCCACCGCCGCCGCCTTGATCGCACGTCGCGTCGCACGCAGCGGTATCAGCACGGTCTCGCGCCAGAGGCGTGCGCGCTCCGCCACCGCTTTCTTCTCTTCCGCCGTCAGTGGGACCCCTTCGTGGAGGCCGAGCCAGCAGGCATAGAGCAGGAGGTTCACATCGTGTCCGAAGCGGTCCTGCAGCGCGATGAGCGCAGGCGAGACGCCGTCGCGACCGTAGAAGGCCAGAGTGAAGGACCAGAAGGAATCGCCGCGCATGTCAGCCATCACCGAGAGAGATTCCGAGCCCGCGTGCCGTGCGCACCAACGTCGACTGGGGATCGACAGTCTGCGGCACGCGGATAGCCGCGGCCAGCGGTACGTCGACGACGGCACGATTTTGCCAAGCTACCATACGATCGGAGGCGCCGGCGACCGTGAGATCGACGGCGTGGACGCCGAAGGCTTGCGCCACCAGCCGGTCGCTCCAGGTGGGCTCGCCTCCGCGCTGGACGTGTCCGAGCACGGTCACACGGATCTCGGCGCCTGTCGCCGGGGCGAGCGCCTCTGCCACCCGATGCCCGATGCCGCCGTAGGTGCCGCCCGTGAGACGCTGACGCACCCGATGCCCGGCTGGATCGGCCACCGCCTCCGCCACCACGATGAGCGCGAAATTGCGGCCACGCCGCCGCAGCAGCGCGATGTGCCGCGCGACCGCCGCGATCGCATAGGGAATCTCGGGGATGAGGATCACGTCCGCGCCGCCGGCAATCCCTGCCGCGAGCGCGATGTGCCCGGCGTCGCGTCCCATCACCTCGAGGATCATGATGCGGTCATGGCTCGCCGCCGTTGGCTGCAAGCGATCAAGTGCCTCGGTCGCGACGGCGACGGCGGTGTGATACCCGACCGCGCTCTCGGTCGCACCGACGTCGTTGTCGATCGTCTTCGGGATCCCAACCAGAGGAATGCCGCCCTGCTGCGCGAGACGGCGCAGGATTGCAAAGCTGCCATCGCCGCCGACGCCGATGAGCGCTTCTGCGCCCGTCAGGCGAAACCCCTCGATGACCTCGCGCGAGCGATCGCGCTTGCGCCCGCCCCGCATCGGAAAGGCGAAGGGATTGCCTTTGTTGGTGGTGCCAAGGATCGTGCCACCCTGGCGCAGAAGCGTGCTCCCGGTGCCGGCGAGCCCGAGCTCGAGCGCATCGATCGGCCGGCGCAGGAGCCCCATCGTGCCCTGTCTTATCCCGACGACGCGCCAACCGTGGCCCTCGACCGCGCGATGCACCACCGCGCGGATGACGGCGTTGAGCCCCGCGCAGTCGCCTCCGCTCGTCAGCAAAGCGAGGGTGCGCCCTCGCGCGGCTCTGGCCATGGCTCGCCTGCTCCCGGCTCACCCGGAATGGGGTTCTGCTTCGCCTCGCCGAGCATAGTCTGGTATACTCGCCGCCTCACGACAAAAGCCGCAGACCGCCGCTGGCGATGGACCTCGATGGACCTCGACCTCGAAGCAATCAGGGCGCGTGTGGAGCAATTGAAGAGCGAGCATCGCGACCTCGACGAGGCGATCGCGCGCATCGGCGAGAAGGCGCCCTTCAACCAGCTCCAGATTCAACGCCTGAAGAAGCGCAAGCTCGTGCTGAAGGACCTGATCGCCAAGCTCGAGAGCCAACTCGTCCCCGACATCATCGCGTGAGGGACGGTAGCCTAAATTACAGAGTTATTTTGTTATTCACGCGAGGTGCCACTTGTCCCGGCCACCGACGCGAAGGCGCATTTGCTTCCATGTGGGCCGTACACATGCCCTGGGAGTCGGGGAAAAAGCGGCGCTTCCTTGGCGCCGCGCTGCGGCGCACTAAGCCGCGGAGCCCGCGCGGTTGCGCTCGCGTTTGTTCGCGTACATTGCGCGGTCGGCGGAGTCGAGAATCTCGCCGGCGCTGTCCTGGCCGGTGAAGGAGTGGACGCCACAGGAAATGTGAAGCGAGATCGGCCGTCCCTGCCACATCAACGGATGATGGCGCACGGCGTCGGAAAGCTGGAGCGCCTTGGTTTCTGCGAGATTGCGGTCGGATTGCATGAGGAGCACGCCGAACTCGTCGCCACCGAGACGCGCGACCACGTCGGAGTTGCGCACATTCTCGACGAGGGTGCGCGAGATCTGCACGAGCGCCGCATCGCCTGCGGCATGGCCGTAGGCGTCGTTGACCGTCTTGAGGTCGTTCACATCGATGTAGACGATGCTGGCGGGAGTTCCGTAGCGCTGGGCGAAGCCAATCGCGCGCGTGACCTCACGCAAGAAGGCCCGGCGGTTGGCGATGGGAATGAGCGGGTCCTCGTCGGCAAGCCGCTCAAGATAGTCGATGCGCTGGCGCGCTTCGCCGAGGTCGCGACGAAGCTGATCGACCTCCGCCAGAAGCGTCAGCAGGGCCTGCCGCACCTTGGGGGTGAGCTCGGTCTCGGGGACTGCGAGTGCGACGACGTCGAGCGGGCTCGCCGTCCCCGCATAGGCTGCGGCGGAAGTCGCCGTCCTCTCGGGACGGCGGAGCGAAGCAACGCGCGATGAAGACCTCGTGTCGCGAATTTCCATTCGGGCGCGGTCTGACTTGGGGCGCCGGTACTGGCGTCCGCCAACAGTAAACGACAACACGATTAACAACCGCCTAATCGAGCGCGCGCGGAGGCTTGCCCTTGCGGGGTCGATCCCCAATAATGCGCGCCTTCTACGCGGGGGCCCCGAGGCTTGGCGCGCATGGCGGCGGAGCGGCCGACGGTCGGCATCATCATGGGAAGTCAGTCCGATTGGGAGACGCTGCGGCACGCGGCGGCGACCCTGGAGCAGCTTCGCGTCCCGCACGAGACACGCATCGTCTCGGCCCACCGCACGCCGGAGCGGCTTTACGACTACGCGCGCGAGGCCCGCAAGCGTGGCCTCAAGGTAATCATCGCGGGCGCCGGTGGCGCCGCTCATCTACCGGGGATGGCGGCATCCATGACGACGCTCCCGGTGCTCGGCGTTCCCATCGAGACCCAGGCGCTCAAGGGTCTCGACAGCCTGCTCTCGATCGTGCAGATGCCCGGTGGCGTCCCCGTGGGAACGCTCGCGATTGGCAAGGCCGGCGCGATCAACGCTGCGCTCCTCGCCGCCGCCATCCTCGCGACGGCCGACGCCAAGATCGCGGCGGCGCTCGAACGCTTCCGTGCGGACCAGACTTCGGGCGTGGCCGAGCACCCCAGCGACGTGCCCCCAAAGGCCGGATGATCGCACCCGGCGCCACCATCGGGATTCTCGGCGGGGGCCAGCTCGGCCAGATGACCGCGCTCGCCGCCGCGAGCCTCGGCTACAAGGTCCACGTCTACTGTCCGGACCCGGATGGACCCGCGAAGCTCGTGACGCCCTTTGCGACCACCGCTACCTACGAGGATCGCGCCGCGCTCGAGCGCTTCGCGGCGGCGGTCGACGTCGTGACCTTCGAGTTCGAGAACGTGCCCGCGGAAGCCGCGGATCATCTCGCGCGCTTGAAGCCGGTACGCCCGAGCCCGGCCGTGCTCAAGATCTCGCAGGATCGGCTGCGCGAGAAGGACTTCCTGCGCTCGATCGATGTCGCGACCACGGACTACCGAGACGTCGGCGATCCCGCGGCGCTTGCGCGGGCGGTGCGCGACCTCGGCCTTCCCTCGGTGCTGAAAACCGTGCGCTACGGCTACGACGGCAAGGGCCAGGTGAAGATCGCCACTGACGGCGATATCGAGGCAGGCTGGGCCGAGATGGGAGCGCCGCAGGGCATCCTCGAGCGCTTCGTCGATTTCGACTGCGAGATCTCCGTCATCGTCGCGCGCACGCCTTCGGGCGCTTGCACGACTTATGTTCCCGTCGAGAACCAGCACGCCCACCACATCCTCGACACCACCATCGCCCCGGCGCGCATCCCGCCGGCCGTGGCGATGCGAGCGGAGGCGATGGCGCGGCACATCGCCGAGAAGATCGATCTCGTGGGCCTGCTCGCCGTCGAAATGTTCGTGACGCCCGCGGACCAGATCCTCGTCAACGAGCTCGCGCCGCGGCCGCACAATTCCGGGCACTGGACCATCGACGCCTGCGTCACGAGCCAATTCGAGCAGCTCGTGCGCGCGATTTGCGACCTACCGCTGGGCTCGACCGAGCGCCATTCCGACGCCGTCATGAAGAACTTGATCGGCGCCGACGTCGAGAAATGGCGGGAGGCGCTCGTGGAGCCGAATGCGAAACTGCACCTCTACGGAAAGAGCGAGGCACGTCCGGGCCGGAAGATGGGCCACGTGACGCGTCTCTCCCCGCGGCGCTGACCCTCAGCGAGGCACCTCATGCAAAACCTGCTCTCCAAGGCCGAGGCGATCGGCGCCCGGCTCAAGGCGCGCGGCGAGACGCTCGTCGTCGCGGAGTCCTCGACCGGCGGGCTCGTCTCGGCGGCACTCCTGGCGGTGCCCGGAGCCTCCGCCTATTTCCTCGGCGGTGCCGTCGTCTATACGCGGCAGTCGCGGCGGGAGCTCCTCGGCATTCCCGACAGCGCGCTCGCGAGCCTGCGGCCCTCGACCGAGGCTTACGCTCTGCTGCTCGCGAAGACCGCGCGCGAGCGCTTCGGCGCGGCCTGGGCGCTCGGCGAGACCGGTGCCACCGGTCCGACCGGCAACCGCTACGGCGACGCCGCAGGCCACTGCTGCCTCGCGGTCGTGGGGCCGAGCGAGCGCACCATCACGCTCGAGACCGGCAGCCCCGACCGCGTCGCCAACATGCGTGCCTTCGCAGCGGCGGCGCTCGATCTCCTCGCGCAGGGACTGGGCTGATCCCGCTTTGACGCTGCGCGAGCGCATCATCGACCATTGCGGCGGCCGCTGCGAGATCCTGACCGTGCGACGCGCGCCGCGCTTCCGCGCGCATCTCTTCGTCGCCGACGTGATCCGCCGCGCCAGACCCACTCGGATACTGGGCGCCGTCGACCGCGACCTCCGGGTGATGGAGCAGTCGGCGATGGACCTCATGCGCCCGGAGCGGCTCGTCTACGGCTACGAGCGTATGATGCTGGTGGCATTTTCGCTGGTGCCTGAGCCGCGACGTGCGCTGCTGCTGGGCCTCGGCGGCGGCGCGATGTGCCGGCACCTCGCGGCCTATCTCCCGGACTGCGAGGTGACGGTGGTCGAGCGCGATCCCGTCGTGCTGCGTCTCGCGCGAGAGTATTTCCATCTTGTCCGTCGAGTGCGCATGGCAGATGCGGAGGCGGTGATCGCGCAGTCGCAGGGCGCCTACGATGTGGTCCTCGTCGATCTCTACGACGGCGCCGGTGCCGCGCTAACGCCGCGGCGCTTCTGGGGCGACTGTGTCGCGGCGCTTCGCCCCGGCGGAGCGCTCGCCATCAATTGGGCGGAGTTCGTGGGCGTGAGCCGCGTCCAGGACGAAGTGAAGGCGATCCGCAAGGTCGCGCCCAAATCTTTCTTCCTGCTGGAGCACGACCCCCGCCCCAACATCATCCAGGTCGCCCCGACATTGCGCGGCTTTACCCGCGAGGGCCTCCGCCCCCGCTGGCGCGATTTCGCAGCGGCGCGAAAGCTGCCGTGGACTGACCGGGCGATCTTGAACGGCTGCGACGTCGTGAGCCGCTACCCCGTGCTCTGAGACGCGGCACCCCCTCACTCCCGCGGCATTACGTCGAAGGCGACGGAGATGCGGCGTTGGTCTGACACGAACGGAATGGTGCGGTGATAGAAGTAGGAGGGGAAGAGGACCATCAGCCCCTCCTCCGGCTTGACCGGCATGATGCCCGTGGGCTCGGTGATCGGAAAATCCGCGGGCGGGCGACCGAGCTCGAAGAATCCTTCTTGTCCGTGCTCGGGCTTCCCCACGATGTCCGGGAGGAGCGGGTAATAGACGCCGCTGATGTAACCGTCCATGTGAATGTGCGGATCGAGATTACCCTGGAAATGCAGCACGGCCGCCCACGAGGCCCAGGCCCATTTCTTCGGCGGCCGCATCAGGAAGCGGTGGTTCGAGCCCTTGGGAATCCGCGCGAGATAATCCTCCACACCCTTCCGCGCGATCGCCTCGAGCGCCGCCGCGGGCCCATCCTTCGCGCCGAAAAAATCCGCGGTGATCGCGAGCGCGGGGTGATGATAGTGCGGATCCGCCTCGGGTGGGACGTGGAGCGTCGGGTGGCTCAGCGTGAAATCCACGAGCGCGCGGTTGAATTCCGCCATGTCGGCATAGCCCGGCGGCGTCTCCACCTTGTAGGTGTGCACGAAGCCGAAATCGAGAAGGTGGGCCGCCGCCTCGCGCTCACCCGCTTGGTAAAGCGCAATGCCTTCGAGCGCGAGCGCTTCCATGTTGCCGGGAGACACCGAGAGCCAGCGCTCGCAAGTCTCGATCGTGCCGCGCGCGTCGCCGGTCGTCAGGAGCGCATTCGCGAGATTGCTATAAGGCACCACCCAGTCCGGACGCTTCGCGATCACCGCACGGTAGACGGGGATCGCCTCCTCGCGCCGCCCCGCCTTCTCTAGGGCGATGCCGAGGTTCCGCTCGGCTTCGACGGCACCGGGATCGAGGCGCAGCACGCGGCGGTAGGAGTCAACCGCATCCGCGTGGCGGCCGAGCGCGTGCAGCGCATTGCCGAGATTGTTGTGCGCCGGCACCAGATCGGGCTTGAGCCGCGCCGCACGCCCATAGGCCTCAGCGGCCTCCTCCATGCGCCCGAGCCGCATGAGCGCGTTGCCGAGATTGTAGTGCCCCTCCGCGAAGTCCGGCCGGCGTTGCACAGCCTTGCGATAGAAGCCGACAGCACCGTCGATCTCTCCGCGCTCGAGCGCGATCATCCCCGCGAAAGCCAGCACGTCCGGTCGGTCCGGCTGCAGCTTAAGGATCTCGCCGCAGAGACGGAGGGCCTCCGCTAGCTCGCCCGCGCGATAGGCGGCTAGCGCCTGCTGCTGTAGCTCCGGAAGCGCCATCGCGCGGCCTCCTAGCGGCGCCGCGCCAGCCGGACGAAGAGAAAGGGATCGGGAAGCCGCGATGCGAATTCGCGAACGCGACTGCCGAGCTTCGGTATCCCCATGACATCGGCTAGCCGGCGGTCGAGGAAGGCGTGCGTCGCCTCGAAATCCGGGGAGCGGTCGTCGAGCCAGTAGAGCGTCGTCGCGGCATAGACGCCCGCGAGCAGGCCGCGTTTGGTGTAGAAGTTGAAGTCCGTCGCGGTGTCGCCCGCGGCATACCAGAGAGCGTCGACGGCGTCGTACAGAAGTCGCGCTCCCAGAGCTAGATTCTGCGGCGCCGCGAGCAGCGAGAGGGCGCGGCGCACTGCCTCGCGATGCGGCGCCAGGATCGAGAGCCGCATGCGCACGCCGGTCGCGACGCGCTCGCGAACCTTCATGCCTGAAAGTCCGAGCGGCTCGACCGCGCGGAGCGTCTCGCGGTCAGCCCAATGGCTGAATTCCGCCACGAGATCGCGCGGGCCGCCAGGACAATGGCTCGCGAACTCCAGCGGATCGAGACCCATGCGCTCCGCCGCCTTGCGCATGGCTGCGGTCGTCCAGCCATCGAAGGGCACTTCCGGCAGGATCGCCTGCAGCAGTGCGTTCATGGTTTCGGCATCGCGCATCGCCGCTACTCGGCGGCCTCGGCGGCCGCGGCCGCGAGATCGATCGGATAGCGCTGCCACTCCTCGACGAAGGCGATCAAGCGATGATCGGTCATGCGCTGGAGATAGAGGATGCCGTCGAGGTGGTCGCATTCGTGCTGGACCACGCGCGCGTGAAAGCCCTCGACGGTGCGATCGATGCTGCCGCCCTCGGGAGTGAGGCCGCGATATCGAATCCGCGCCCAGCGCGGTACCGCGCCGCGGAGGCCGGGAACGGAGAGGCAGCCCTCCCAGCCGAGCTCGCGCTCAGGGCCTAGCGGCTCGATCAGGGGATTGACGATCGCCACGAGGTCCGAGGGCGTATCGAGCGGGCGGCCGCTGGTGCGCTCCGCCGGCACTTTGAAGATCACCACACGCTCCGAGACGTGCACTTGCGGTGCGGCGAGCCCGGCACCGCCGATGTCCTCCAGCGTCTCGACCATGTCCGCCACGAGCCGGCTAATCCGGGGCGCCGTGGGGTCGGCGACGGGCTCAGCCACCTGGCGAAGCACCGGGTGGCCCATGCGGGCGATTTTCAGGATGGCCATGGGGCCTATATAAGCCCTTTGCCCGGGGCCGGCAAACTCGCATCCCCCGGCTTCACAACGGGTTAGACCTATGCTATAGGGCGCCGCGTGAAGTCGGGCCGCGGCCTCGAGCCCGGCCCGTTCTGCTTCGGTAAATCCTGGTTTTCAACGGCTCCAAAGGAGAGTGCTGCTCGTGCAAGTTCTCGTTCGCGACAACAACGTCGACCAGGCGCTGCGCGCCCTCAAGAAAAAGCTTCAGCGCGAAGGCGTCTTCCGGGAGATGAAGATCCGTCGCAACTACGAGAAGCCATCCGAGCGCCGCGCCCGCGAGAAGGCCGAGGCCGTCCGCCGTTACCGCAAGCTCCTGCGCAAGCGCATGGAGCGCGAGGGCTACTAGCACCCCGGCTTCATCGAGCTGGATCCGATGGGAGCCGCCCGGCATAGCCGCGGCGGCTCTGCTGCTTTTGCAGGGCCGCGCGGATGGCAAAATCAGGGCGCGCTGCGCAGCAACCGCCGATCGCTCACAATTATTCCGCGGTCGACTAAGGTATTCACCTGATTTACGCGACTGCGACGCGCTCGCACGATCGGACCTACCGGATTTTCGCCGGTATGGCGGCGTCAGCGCGATCTCCCAAGGAAGAAAAGCGACGCGGGTGAATCCGAGCCGGATGCGATCGCCTCGAACGCGGAACCGATTCTGCCTCGCGGCTTGGAGATGCGTTCACAGGAGGAGACGGAAATGAGCATCAAATATCCGCCGCGCAAACCGCGAAGCGGACTGGGCCGCCGCTCCTTCCTGTTCATGACGATGGCGCTGGTAGCGGCAAGGGGAGCCATTGCGCAGGCCCAGGGGGCAGATCCCTTGCCGTCGTGGCGGGAGGGCAAGGCGAAGCAATCGCTCCTCGATTTCGTCGCAGCGGTGACGCGGGAAGGCTCCTCCGAGTTCGTGCCGGCACCGGAGCGCATCGCGACTTTCGACAACGACGGCACCTTGTGGGTCGAGCAACCGATGTATGTGCAGCTCGCCTTCGTGCTCGATCGCGTGAAGGAGCTATATCCCAAGCATCCCGAATGGAAGGAAAAGCAGCCCTTCAAGGCGGTGCTCGAGGGCGACATGAAGACGCTTGTCAAATCCGGCGAGCACGGACTCATGGCGCTGCTCATGGCGACCCACGCGGGGATGACGACGGCCGAGTTCGAGGCCATCGTGGTGCGATGGATCGCATCCGCGCGCCATCCGAGATGGCATCGTCCCTACACCGAGCTCGCCTATCAGCCGATGCTGGAGCTTCTCGCCTATCTGCGCGCGAGCGGCTTCAAGACTTTCATCGTCTCCGGTGGCGGCATCGAGTTCATGCGGCCCTGGACCGATAAGGTCTACGGCGTGCCGCCGGAGCAGGTGGTGGGATCGAGCATCAAGACACGATTCGAGATGCGCGGCGACACTCCCGTACTGGTCAGGCTACCCCAGATAAATTTCATCGACGACGGCCCCGGCAAGCCCGTCGGCATCAACGAGCACATCGGCCGGCGCCCGATCGCAGCTTTCGGGAACTCCGACGGCGACCTCCAGATGCTGCAATGGACAGCAGCCGGGTCGCATCGCCATCTCGCGCTCCTGGTCCATCACACAGACGCGGTGCGCGAGTATGCCTACGATCGGAAATCCACCTTCGGGAAATTGAACATCGCGCTCGATGTCGCAGAGAAGAGCGGTTGGACCGTGGTAAGCATGAAGGACGATTGGGCGCGGATATTCGCGTTCGAGTGACCTCGGCATTCCCCAGGGTTCGATCACATGACGCGTCGTCGATTTTGGCTGCCCGCGCTCGTCTCGATCGCGATTGCGGCGTCGGGGATCTCGGCTTGCGAGCAATGGGGCACGACGCAGCAGCAGATCAATTATCAGCAATGCCGCTGGGGTGTCGGCTGCCAGGCGCGCTGTGCCGAGGGCTACGAGGGCTACATCCCCTATTGCGACTGAGGTCCCGTGCGTCGCGGCTCAAGTCGGGCGACGGTCTCCGTCCAGGTGGATTTAGCTGGTGTTTCAGCGAGTTGAGCGGCATCGGACCGACCGGCCCCGCGCATTAGGGAGGCCAGGAGCCGAACCGTTATCTTGGGGTCATAAGCGCGCCAGGCGAACATGGCCATGCGTTCAATGTTACGCTCCCATGACGATACCGCGACTCATTCGCAATTGCAACCTGCCCAAAAGTTCGGTACCGTCGCCGCGCACTTGCCTGGGAGCCCGGTGGATGTACGTCTGTCTTTGCAACGCATTGACCGATCGCCAGATTCGAAATGCGCTTGGCCCTGCCGGGGCATCGGCGAACGCCGTGCACCGCTCGCTCGGTGTTCGGCCGCAATGCTGCAAGTGCATCCCGCACATTCGGGAGCTCATTCGGAAGCACTGTGAAGCCAAATCCAACGGCCCCGTCGGAGAGAGCGCGCCGGCATAGCAACGGCCTCGAGCCGGGCAGCGTGCCTGGCCTCGCGAGCGAGGGTTGACAGGGGGAGACTCGCATGCGGCCCCAGCCGAAAATCGTTCAGCACTTGAATGGCGTGCTCAAGAACGAGCTCACAGCCATCAACCAGTATTTCCTGCACGCGCGCATGCTGAAGCATTGGGGCGTCAGCAAGCTCGGCAAGTACGAGTACGAGGAATCGCTGAGCGAGATGAAGCATGCGGACAAGCTGATCGACCGCATCCTCTTCCTCGAGGGCCTGCCGAACCTGCAGCATCTCGACAAGCTCCTCATCGGCGAGAACGTGCCGGAGATCCTCGACTGCGATCTGAAGTTGGAGCGGAAGAATCTCACCGATCTCCGGGCGGGGATCGCCGATTGCGAGGCTGCGCAGGATTATGGGAGCCGCGACTTGCTCTCGGAAATATTGCGGGCCGAGGAAGAGGCCGTGGATTTTATCGAGACACAGCTCGCGCTCATCAAGAGCGTCGGCATCGAGAACTACATCCAGCTTCAATCCGACAGCGCCGAATAAGAGCAGCCTCGGACCCGCTCGCGCCGGCGTCGCAGCCGAGAGCGCCGTGCCGACCCTGTCGCGTTGCTGACCGGGCGGCCACGGAGTAAACACCCCGACCCCGATGACCGCGGACTATATCGCTTTTCATGCAGCAGAACGCCCCGATGCCCTCGCCGTCGTGAACGACGGACGCGAGATTACCTTCGCGCAATTTTCGCGGGACATCCGAAAATTCACGGCGGCTTTGCGCGAATTCGAACTGCCGCGCGGCGCGCGGGCACTGATCGATTGCGAGGACGTCTACGCCCACTGGCTGCTCCGGTTCGCCTTCGAGCGGCTCGGCGTGGTTACCGCGACCTCGAGCCTCCCGCAGGATCCGGCCTCCCTGCCCTTTCTGCGGAGCTTCGCTCTCCTGCTGTCGGAAAAGGACTCTCCGCCCGAGATTGCAGCGCACCAATATCGAATAACGCCGCTGTGGCTGCGAGAAATCCTTGCAAGCGACCGCGTGGACGATGCTCCAGGTCCGGCCGAGCGGCCTGCCGACCCCCTGCGCATTCTGCACACGTCGGGCACCACCGGCACGGCCAAGCGAGTTCTCTACTCGCGGCGGATCCATGACCGCTCGATCGAGAAAGTCATGTGGCTCGTTGGCTTCACGCATCGGTCGCGGTATTTGCAGGCCCTTCCGCTGGGTGTCGGCGGTCCCACGGCATGCATGCGGGCGGGTGGCACCGTCGTCATCGAGAGCCGGATGACAGCGGCGCAGGCCATCGTCGCTCACGGGGTTACGCACACGACGCTGCCGCCGATCGCATTGAAGCAAGTCTTGGACGAGTTGCCCGCGGGTTTTATCAAGCCGGACAAGCTGACGATCCTGTCGCTCGGCGCGAAAGTGTCCGGAGCCTTGCGCGACAAGGCGATATCTCGCCTCGCGACCGAGGTCTGCGATCTCTACGGAACCAACGAAGCCGGCTTCGTCAGCTCGATCCGAGGCATTGCGGAAATCGGCGCGGTATGGCCGGGCGTCGAAGTCGAAGTGGTCGACGAGCAGGAACGGCCATTGCCCTATGGTGCACTCGGTCGGATCAGAGTGCGGACCGATTGCATGGTCGAGGGCTATCTCGACGATCCCGAAGCCACCGCCCGCGCCTTCCGGGACGGCTGGTTCTACGCCGGCGACCTCGGGACGCTTCACGACGCGCGCCGGCTGCAGGTCTTAGGCAGGAGCGACGATGTCCTCAACATCGGCTGGAGCAAGTTCTTGCCGGAAATGTTGGAGGATCTGGTCCTCAAATTCGCCGCGGTCGGCGATGTCGGGGTCTGCTCGCTGCCGAATGCAGATGGGATCGACGAGATCGCTGTCGCAGTATCGGACCCTCACGGCGGCAGGGAGGAACTTCTGGAACGGGTCACCCGTGCGTTCCGGAGTTTTCAAGTCGGCAACTTCAAGGTGCTGATCGTCGATCGCATTCCCAGAAATGCGAACGGCAAGATCGAGCGCAACCGTCTGAAAGATGCCGCTGCCAGAATGACGCGCGCCCCGTAGGCGCGCTTACGACGCGCTGCCGCGCGAGATCTGCGGTCCGGCCGCGGCGAGCGCCATTGCAGCGCGATAGGCGAAGACCATCGCCGGCCCAAGGGTGATGCCGGGCCCGGGGTAGTGGCCACGCATGATCGAGGCCATGTCGTTACCGCAGGCGAAAAGGCCCGGGATCGGCGCGCCCGTCGAGGAGAGCACGCGCCCATCCGCGTCGGTCTTCAATCCGACGCTAGTCCCGAGCACGCTCGGATAGACCGCCATCGCGTAGAAGGGCGCTTTTGCGATGGGGCCTAGACATGGGTTCGGCGCATGGTGGGGATCGCCATTGTGGCGGTCGAAGTCGGTCGAGCCCTTGCCAAAATCCTCGTCGACGCCGGTCTCGGCGAAGCGATTGTGGCGCTTCACGGTCACACTGAGACCGGCGGCGTCGATGCCTATCTCGCGCGCGAGCCGGTCCAGCGAGGCCGCCTCGACGAGATAGCCCTTCTTGACGAACTGCCGCCAGCGGCGCCGTCCCGGCGGAATGCGGCCGAGCCCGTAATTCCTGACGAAGTCGCGGTCGCAGACGAGCCAAGTGGGGATGGTCGGCACCGTCGCATGCGAGGCGAGCATCGCCGTCACGAAATCGTGGTACGAGACCGCCTCGTCGACGAAGCGCCGGCCCGAAGCGTTGACCGCGACGAGGCCGGGCTTGGAGCGGTCGAGCATCAGATGCGGAAAGGCGCCGCGCCCGCCCCGAAGCCAACTCGTCTCGGAAACCGGCGCCCAGAATGCTGGCGAAGCGTGGTCCTCCTCGACAACCGCACCCACCGCCCGCGCGAGCCCGATTCCGTCGCCCGCGGCACCGGAGAAGGCAAGCGCATGCGCTAGCGGCGGCCGAACGTGCTCGTTGAGCCGCTCGACGCTGCCGCCGAAACCTCCGGTCGCGAGCACGATACCGCGACGCGCGGACACGCGAAGAGGCTTTCCTTCGACGGAGAGTTCGGCCGCGAATACGCGGCCCTCCGCGGCGGCCAGGCGCCTTAGCGAAGTGTTCAGCAGGATGCGGACATTGTGCCGCCGCAAGCTGTAAAGGAGCCTCGCGACGAGAGCGTTCCCCATCAAAAGCCTGGTCCCGCGCCGGTGGCGCAGGCGATCCCGCGCCTGCCGCCACAGCAGGGAAGCGGCAGACCGGGCCGCAGCGAGCGAGGCGAAGGGCCGAGCGAGCGGCTCGATATCGGCGCGGCCGATCATCATGCCGCCGAGCGCCATGAATTCGCCGATGGGCGGGCGCACCAGGGCGAAGTCCTTGCCGAGCAGGCGGCCGTCGAAGGGCAGCGGCGAGAGCGCGCGGCCACCCAACGTCCCGCCGGGACGGTTGGCGAGATAGTCGGGGTGACGAGCATAGGCCGCGAATTTTACCTCACTCAGCCGGTCGAGATAATCGACGGCCTCGGCGGCAGTCTCGAGATAGGTCTCGCGGCGATCGTCGGAGGCCACGCCGATCACCGCATCGAGATAGCGCCGCGCATCGTCGATCCCGTGCGCGAAGCCGGCCTCTCGACTCTGCCGGGTACCGGGCACCCAGATCGTGCCGGCGGAGGTGGCACTGGTGCCGCCGATTTCCGCGGATTTCTCGCAGAGCAGGACATCGAGCCCCTCGAGCGCGCAGACCAGCGCCGCGGTCATGCCTGCCGCCCCGGCGCCTACCACAAGCGCATCGACCTCGACGCCGGACTCGCCGTCCTCTTGCATTGAATTTAGGCGCCGATCACGCGGGCGATCGCCTCCGGGCTGTAATCGCCGTCGGGAAAGGGGAAGAACTCGCGCATGGCATCGAGTTGATTGTCCATCATCACCGTGCCGGGTTGCACGTGGCAGCCTCGCTCCCGCGCCACGGCAAGCAGCGGCGTGATCTGCGGGTGGACGACGACGTCGGCGACGATCGCGGCGCCGGAGAGACCGGTACAGTCGATCGGGATCGGATCCTCCGCCTTCATGCCCAGAGGGCTCGCGTTCACGATGAGGTCGAACCCCTTTGCCGCCGCAGGCGAGACGCCCGAAGGCGTGCCGGCGGCTTCCAGGCGGCGCGCGAGATCGGCCGCGCGCTCCGCCACGATATCCGCGACATGCACGCTGGCGGCGCCTGCCTCCGCGATCGCGAAGGCGATGGCGTTACCGACGCCGCCGGAACCCACGACGAGCGCGCGGCGCCCCTCGATCCGCTGCCCGGTTCGGGCCAGTCCCTTCACGAAGCCGAGGCCGTCGACGATATCGCCCGTCCAGCTTCCGTCGGCCTCGCGCCGCACGACGTTGGCAGACCCGACGCGGCGGGAGCGGGGCGTCAGGCGATCCACCAACGAGATCATCGATTGCTTGTGAGGGATGGTCGCGATCAATCCCAGGGCGTTCCGCACGCTACGCAGTCCGGCGACGAAGGAAGGAAGGTGCGCCGGCGTAACGTGCACCGGCACGCAGACCGCATTGAAACCGTTGGCTCGGAAGAGCGCGCTCAGGACCTCCGGCGAGCGGACCTGGCGAATGGGATCGCCGACGATGGGCAGGAGCTGTGTCGCGCCGTCGACGATCTTTTGCATCAGGCGACATCCTCCGCAGTGAGAAGATAGGCCAGGTCATAAACGGCCGACTGCTCCGCGGTGATCGCGACCGCCTCGCGCAAGAGGGCAAGGACCGCGGGCATCGCCGCCTGCACTTCCGGCCGGCCGGTGCCCTCCACCATCACCACCGCATCGAAGACGTCCTCGCCGGTTGCCGTCCGCAGCTCGGTCTCGCGGGTCTTGACCCGCGATGTGTCCGGCGAGGCCACGCCAAAGTGAGCGCCGGCGATGCCATCGACCACGGCGATGCGATAGGCGAGCCGCTCCGCCGCCGCCTCGAAATCGGCCAAGGCACCGTCCGGAACGCTCAACCTGATCGTGGCGAGCGCGCCGCCGATTCCCCGTCCGACACTCGCGGAAAGGATGCAGGCGCAGCGGGCGAAGTTCCGAAAGCTCGGAAGAGTGCGTTTTGCCCAGTGCGTGGGATTGTTGAGCCGCGCGCGGTAATCCTCCGAGCTCAGCGTCTCCAATTTCACGGTCTCGTAGAGCGTGAACCAGCGCTGATGGTCGAGGCCCCAATCCACGTACCGCCGCCCCACAAGAAAGCCCGGTACACCCAGGCGCTCCGGCATATGCTGGCGCGTGTGCCAGGTGCTGTACTCAGCCTCGCCGGCGGCGGTGATATCGTGCCAGATCGCCATGAACGCTCGCCCCCTGAGAGCCATCGCTCCGCTCCTCGCAAGTTCCGATTTTCCTGGCGCTGCCGCGGGACTCACCCCGCTCAATAGACAACGACGCTGCGGATCGATTTTCCCTCGTGCATGAGGTCGAAGCCGTGGTTGATCTGCTCGAGCTTCAGGGTGTGCGTGATCAGCGGGTCGATCTGGATCTTCCCGTCCATATACCAATCGACGATCCTCGGGACATCGGTGCGGCCGCGCGCGCCGCCGAAGGCCGTGCCCTTCCAGACGCGGCCCGTGACGAGTTGGAAGGGACGCGTGCGGATCTCCTGGCCTGCCCCGGCGACGCCGATGATGATGCTGACGCCCCAGCCCTTATGACAGCACTCGAGCGCCTGGCGCATCACGTCGACATTGCCGATGCACTCGAAGCTGTAATCGGCACCGCCTTTGGTGAGATTGACGAGATAGGGAACGATCTCCGCGCCGACCTCCTTCGGATTGACGAAATGCGTCATGCCGAAGCGCTCCGCGAGGGCGCGGCGCGCGGGATTGATGTCGACACCGACGATCATCTCGGCGCCGGCCATGCGCGCGCCCTGGACGACGTTGAGGCCGATGCCGCCGAGGCCGAACACCACCACCCTGGCGCCGGGCTCGACCTTCGCGGTGTTGATGACCGCGCCAATGCCGGTCGTGACGCCGCAGCCGATGTAGCAGACCTTGTCGAAGGGCGCATCCTCGCGAATCTTCGCGAGCGCGATCTCCGGCACCACCGTGTGGTTCGCGAAGGTCGAGGTCCCCATGTAGTGCAGGAGCCGGCTGCCGCCGAGGGAGAAGCGGCTGGAGCCGTCCGGCATCAACCCCTGCCCCTGCGTCGCGCGGATCGCCTGGCAGAGATTCGTCTTCCGGCTGAGGCAATACTCGCACTGCCGGCATTCCGGCGTGTAGAGGGGGATCACATGGTCGCCGCGCTTGAGGCTGGTGACCCCTGGGCCGACCTCGACGACGACACCTGCGCCCTCATGCCCGAGGACCGCGGGGAAAAGCCCCTCGGGATCGGCGCCGGAGAGCGTGTAGGCGTCGGTGTGGCAGATGCCGGTCGCCTTGACCTCGACCAACACCTCGCCCTGCTTCGGTCCCTCGAGTTCGACGGTCTCGATGGTAAGGGGCGCACCCGCCTTGTGCGCCACTGCCGCGCGCGTCTTCATCGCAGCCTCCTCTCAGGCGCCGAGCGCCTTGACAATCTCCTCGCACATCTTCTTGGCATCGCCGAAGAGCATCATGGTGTTGTCGCGGTAGAAGAGCTCGTTCTCGACCCCGGCGTAGCCCGAGGCCATCGAGCGCTTGACGAAAAGCACAGTCTTCGCCTTCTCGACGTCGAGGATCGGCATGCCGTAAATCGGCGAGTGCGGATCGGTCTTGGCGGCGGGATTGGTGACGTCGTTGGCGCCGATCACGAAGGCCACGTCCGTGGTGGCGAAGTCGCGGTTGATCTCCTCGAGCTCCAGCACCTCGTCGTAGGGCACGTTCGCCTCAGCAAGCAGCACGTTCATGTGGCCGGGCATGCGGCCGGCGACGGGATGGATCGCGTAGCGGACGGTGACGCCCTCTTTCTTGAGGATATCCGCCATCTCTCGCAGCGCGTGTTGCGCCTGCGCCACCGCCATGCCGTAGCCGGGCACGATGATGACGGAGGCCGCGTTCTTGAGGATGAAGGCCGCGTCCTCGGCGCTGCCGGATTTGACGGTCTTGTCGCCGGTCGCTGCCGCCGCCACCGTGCCGCCCTCGGTGCCGAAGCCGCCGAGGATCACGTTGAAGATCGAGCGGTTCATCCCCTTGCACATGATGTAGCTGAGGATCGCACCGGAGGAGCCGACCAACGCCCCCGTTACGATCAGGAGCGGGTTCGCAAGCGTGAAGCCGATGCCGCAGGCGGCCCAACCGGAGTAGGAGTTCAGCATCGAGATAACGACGGGCATGTCAGCCCCGCCGATCGGCAGGATCAGCAACAGGCCCAGCGCCAGCGAGACCAGCACGATGAGCCAGAAATAGGCCCAGGACTGATCAATGACGAAGAGCACGATGAGCACCACCATGAGCACGCCGAGCGCGGCGTTGAGGAAGTGCTGGCCCGGGAACATGAGGGGCTTGCCGGAGATGAGTGCCTGCAGCTTGCCGAAGGCCACGATCGAGCCGGTGAAAGTTATGGCGCCGATCGCGGTTCCGAGGCTCATCTCGATGAGGCTCGAGCGATGGATGGCCCCCACGCTGCCGATGCCGTAGGAATCGGGCGCGTAGAAGGCGGCGGCGGCGACGCAGACCGCGGCGAGGCCGACGAGGCTGTGGAAGGCCGCGACGAGCTGGGGCAGCGCCGTCATCTGGATGCGAAGCGCGATGAAGGCGCCGATCCCCGCACCGATCAGGATCGCGACGACGATGGCGACGTAGCCGGAGACGCCCCAAAGCGTGGTGCCGACGGCGATCACCATGCCGATGATGCCGAAGAGATTGCCGCCCCGAGACGAAGTCGGCGAGGAGAGGCCGCGCAGCGCCATGATGAAGCAGACCGCTGCGACGAGGTAGAGCAGGAGCGCGAGGTTCTCGGTCATGGATCGCGCCTCGCTATTTCATCTTCTTCTTGAACATCTGCAGCATGCGCTGCGTCACGATGAAGCCGCCGAATATGTTGATCGAGGCGAGTAGCACACCGAGCGTCCCCATGGCCTTGGAGAAACTGAATCCGATTGGCCCCGCGGCGATGAGGGCGCCCACGACAATGACGCTGGAGATCGCATTGGTGACGCTCATCAGCGGCGAGTGCAGCGCTGGGGTCACTCGCCACACCACGTAATAGCCCACGAAGACCGCGAGCACGAAGATCGTGAGGAAGTAGACCAGGAGATCGCCGTGGCCGCTGCCTTGCGCGACCTGCGCCGCCTGCGCCGCGACCTGCTGCGCAAGCGTATCGAGGCCGTTCGCGAGCTGATGCGCCTGGCTTGCAAGGTCCTGGGCATTGGTGGCAACGGGCGTGTCAGCCATGTCTCAGGCTCCTGCAGCAGAGGGCGCCGCGGGCGCCAGTTGGGGATGCACCACCGCGCCGTCCTTGGTGATGAGCGTCGCCTTCACGATTTCGTCGGTGGTGTCGATCTTGAGCTGCTTCTCCTTGTCGACGATGAGTGCGAGGAAGCTCAGGAGGTTTCGGGAATAGAGCTGACTTGCGTCGACCGCGATACGCGAGGGCACGTTCGCGTGGCCGACGATGCGGACGCCGTTTTCCGTGACGACGGTCTCGCCGAAGCGCGCGCCCTCGCAATTGCCGCCCTGCTCCACCGCGAGATCGATGATGATCGAGCCCGGACGCATCGCGGCGACCATATCGCGCGTGATGAGGATCGGCGCTTTCCGCCCGGGGATGAGCGCGGTGCAGATGACGATGTCGGTCTTCTTGAGCGCCTCGGTCACGTGCTCGCGCTGGCGGCGCGCGAAATCCTCGCCCATCTCCTTGGCGTAGCCGCCGGCGGTCTCCATCGCCTTCATCGCCTCGATATCGACCACGAGGAAGCTCGCGCCGAGGCTCTCGACCTGCTCCTTCGCGGCAAGCCGCACGTCGGTCGCGGAGACGACGGCGCCGAGGCGGCGCGCGGTCGCGATCGCCTGGAGCCCCGCCACGCCCGCACCCATCACGAGGACGCGCGCGGGCGCCACGGTGCCGGCTGCCGTCATCATCATGGGCATGGCGCGCCCGAATTCGTCGGCAGCGTCGATCACGGCCTTGTAGCCCGCGAGATTCGACTGCGAGGAGAGCACATCCATCGCTTGCGCGCGGGTAATGCGGGGAATGAGCTCCATCGCGAAGCTCGTGACGCCCGCCGCGGCGTAGGCCTTCACGTCCTCGGGCTGCTGCAGCGGCTGCAGCAGCGCGATCAGCACCGCGCCGCGCTTCATCGCCGCGAGCTCGTCAGTGCCGCCCTCGCGTAGCGGGCGCTGCACCTTGAGGACGATGTCGCCCGCACCCAGCGCGTCGGCGGCGGTTGCCGCAATAGTGGCTCCGGCCGCACGATAGGCGTCGTCGGGAAATGCCGTTCCTTCTCCGGCGCCGCTCTCCACCACCACTTCGAGCCCCTGACCGACCAGCCGTTTCACCGTATCCGGGGTCGCCGCCACTCGACGCTCGTGGGCGCGGCGCTCCTTCGGAATGCTGATCTTCATGGGGCGTCTCTGCTGCGGCGAGGGAAAACCGGGACGGAGCGGGGGCCGACACAATGCCCGGCGGGACCTTATTTGTGAAGCCCGCCCTGAGGTTCATGGTGCACCGCCGAACACGTCATTTCAAAGACTTGTCGCCGAGGGCGGCGATGCCAGGGTCCGGACAAGTGCCAAAGCTGACCTTTCCATTCCATGGCTGCATTGCATAGAATGCAAGCAATCGGGCCCCGGGGGTGCCCGAGAATTTTCCTCGTGAAATCAACCCCTTCGTAACTCGCCCTTTGGCGGCCAGGGAGGGCCGCGCCGGTTGCCCTCGCGGAATAAACCGTTTCCCGATGCGTTATCACCCCGTCAGGCCGACCCGGGCGGGCCGGCGCCGTCGGGCTTTATCCCGGCGAGCGCCCGCTTCAGCGACCAGCTGGTGGCAGCGTTGCCACGACTCCGGCGCTTTGCTCGCGGCCTGACCGGCTCCGCCTTCGAAGCGGATGACCTGGTTCAAGCGGCTTGCGAGCGGGCACTCACCCGCGAGCACCAGTTCCAGGAAGGCACCCGCTTCGACAGCTGGATGTTCCGCATCGTGCAGACGATCTGGATCGACCAGATCCGCGCGCGGGACGTCCGGAAGGAAGAGCCTGAGGCGGAAGGGGAGCGTGTCGGCACCAACGAGCCGATGCGCCGCGTAGAGGCAAGGCTGGGGCTCGCCGAGGTCTCGGAGGCGCTCGAGCATTTGCCGCCGGAGCAGCGCATGGCGCTGCTCCTCGTGACGGTTGACGGGTTGAGCTACAAGGAGGCGGCCGCGGTCGCCGAGGTGCCGGTAGGCACCATCATGAGCCGTCTTGCACGGGCGCGGGTCGCGCTGCAGGCACGGCTCGCGCGCGGCGGCTCCTCCGGGAGTAGGGACGATGCAGAGGCCGACTGACGAGCTGCTGATCGCCTATCTCGACGGCGAGACCGATGCCGCGACCTCGAGCGAGGTGGCGGCCGCGATTGCTCGCGACCCCGCACTCGCGCGCCAGGCCGAGGCATTGCGTCTGAGCGCATCGGCGCTTCGCGCGGCCTTCGACGATGTCCTGCACGAGCCGGTGCCGGAGCGGCTCGTCGCCGCCTGCCGCGTCCCGGAGAAGGTAATCCGCTTCCCCGAGATACGCCCCGCGCAGCACATGCGTGCAACACCTACTTGGCGCAAATGGGCCTCGATCGCGGCGGCCGCGGCGATCGTGGGCTTCGTTCTCGGCGGGACGCTCGGCTACTTCCTCGCGCCGCAGCAGCCCGCGCCTCAGGTCGCCAACACCACGCCGCCTCCGACGCCGAACCTCTCGGCCGCAGCCTCGAACTGGCTCGATAACGTCGCGGGCTTCCACAAGATGTTCGTGACCTCGGGCCCGAACGACCGGCGCCTCGTCGACATACCCGCCAATCCGCAGAGCGACGCCGAGCGAAAGCTGGCAACGCAACTGCCGCCCGACTTCCGCACGCCAAACCTGCAGCCCTGGGGGCTCGTCTTCGTCGGCGCTCGGCTTCTCTTCATCGAGGGGCGCGCGGGTGCGCAGCTTTTCTACACGACCGACAACAAGGCGCTGGGGCCGATCACGGTCGTGGTGGCCAGCACCACATCACCGGATCTCGCGCCCACCTTCGACCGTCGCGGCGATCTCAACGTGCTGTATTGGCGCCACGGCGGCCACATGTACGCGATCCTCGGCACGCCCGACATCGGCTACCTCTGGAACATCCACAACGACCTCGCCTGGCAGTTCGACGCGATCTGAGAAGCGCGCTGTCAGCTGACAGCCGGCAACTCACGCAGCCCCACGAAACTGCGTTGCGTAAAGTTCGGCGAAGGGACCGCCGCGGTTCAGCAAGTCCTGGAAGGGGCCATGCTCGACGATCGTGCCGTCGCGCAACACCAGGATCAGATCGGCATCCCGCACAGTCGAGAGCCGGTGGGCGATGATGAAGGTGGTTCGTCCCTCGGTGAGACGACGGATGCCCTCCATCACTGCCGCCTCGGTCTCGACGTCAAGCGCGGAGGTGGGCTCGTCGAGAATCAGGATCGGGGCATTCCGTAGAATCGCGCGCGCGATCGTGAGGCGCTGCTTCTCGCCTTCCGAGAGCGTGCCCGCACCCTCGCCGATCACGGTGTCGTAGCCCTGCGGCAATTTCCGGATGTGATCGTCGATGCGCGCGAGGCGCGCCGCGGCCTCGATCTCGGCGTCACTCGCGCCCGGCCTGCCATAGGCGATATTGTCCTTGATCGAGAGCGGGAAGACCAAGGGCGGCTGCAGCACCATCGAGATTTGGCCGCGGAGCGCCGCGAGGCGATACTCCCTGAGATCGACGTCGTCGATCTCGACCGCGCCGCTGCTGGGATCGAAGAAGCGCGGCAGGAGGCTCAGCAGCGTCGACTTGCCGGCACCGGTCGGACCCACGATCGCCACCTTGGTGCCGGGGGCGATCTCGAGATCGATCCGCTTCAGCACCGCCATCTCCGGCCGGTAGCTGAAGGAGACACCGCGCCAAGCGACCGCACCTCGCGCGCCCTCTGCGGGAAACAACCGCGTGCCGTCCTTGAGATCTGACTCGATGTCGAGCACCTCGAAGCAGCGCCGCGCGCCGACGCGCGCGCCCGCGATCAAGCCCCAGCTCTGGGTGATCTGGTTGACGGGCGCATAGAGCTGCGCGAGGTACGAGATGAAGACCACGAGCTGGCCGATGGTGAGCCTGCCGCTCAGGACGGCGCTCGCGCCGACATAGAGGACGAGCGCAGTGCCGACGGCGATCACGCCGTTCACCGCCGCCGAATAGAGCGTCTGCCAACCGTAGAGGCGCAACGTCGCGGTCAGGCTGGCGCGGCTCGCGCCCATGAAGCGGCGGTGCTCCTCCTCCTCTTTGGTGAAAGCCTGCACGACCTTGATCGAGCTCATCGCCCACTGGACGAGGCTGTAGACCAGGCTCTCGCGCTCGCGCACCTCGGTCGCGACCGTCGTGATCTTGCGGTTGAAGAGCGCGATCAGCACGAAGAGCGCGGGCACCACCGTGAGAGCGATCACCGTCAGCAGCCAATCCAGCGGGAACAGTACCGCGAGCATCCCCGCGAGCAGGATCAGCGCCGAGAGGATCGGCAGCGCACCATTCATGATCATGGTCTGGACGGCGAAGCTGTCGGCCGTCACGCGGTACATGAGGTCACCCACCTTCTGCCGGCCGTGGAAGGCGAGCGAGAGGCGTTGCAGTTGCGCCATGAGCGCGCCGCGGAGGTCGTTCACCATCCGCTGCCCGACGCCGATGGTAGTCATGTTGTGGAGAAGCGTGAGGAGCCCGCTCCCGGCATTGACGAGCACCAGGGCTGCGCAAGCGCCGGCGAGGAGCACGGAAGGAGTGAAGCCCTGCAGCCAGGTCAGTGCCACGGGCTTGGCGCCGAGCACGTGGTCGATCACGACCTGGAGCGGCCAGGGCTTCAGGAGCTCGAAGCCTGCGATCGCGAAGATCTGGACGAAGGCGAAGAGGAGCCGCCAGCGATAAGGCCTGAGAAACGGCAACAGCCGGCGCAGCATCGGCGCCGCCCCGTCCTCAGGCCGCGCTCGGCGCGAGCTCCGGCTCGACGCGCTCCTTGCGCAGCGGAGCTACCGGCGTGAGCCCCGCCTGCCGCGCCACGCCGTCGGTGATCTCGTGCATGATGCGCCCGAGCTCGACCGTGTGGTGCACAATCAGCAAGCTGTGGACGAGGCCCGCAAGCCCGATCGCCGTCGCCACCACCGGCGCCCCCAGCACGAGCGCGAGCACGGAGATCCCGATATAACCGCGGAGCACCAGCTTCGCGAGACGGGAGAAGGTGAAGGTGCAGCGCACGCGCAGCAGCCGCTTATTGCCGCCGTGGTTCTCGACGCAGCAGAGCACCAGCGCCCGGCTCCAAAGCCCCCGGCAGATCTTGAGGTCCCAGTCGCTCCAGCCGGCGTCCATGACGACGAAATACTTGAGCGGCGAGAGCACGCGCATGAGGCCGCCGAGTATGGTCTCCTTCTCATCGCCGCGCTCGCTCCAATAGGAGAGGAAGAGCGCGCGGTTTCTCCAGGAGACACGGGCCTTCTGCTCGATGCCGCCGATGGTTTCGAGCCGCTCCTCCGTGCTCAAGCCCTTGAAGCGCCACTTCAGCCGCTCCCAGCCCCTGAGGAACGGGCCGAGATAGATCAGGAGCGATACCAGCACCCGCGCCTTGATGCCGCGGAACCGCTTGTCGATCGGCGCCTTGAGGCCGCCATTCACCGCGAGCGAGAGGCTGAGCAGCAGCGGCGCCAGCAGGAGCCAATACCAGCCGCCGAGCGCGCCCCCGAGGATCGCGAGGAGAAGCGCGGCGACGTTCCACTCGAAGCTCAGCGGCAAGGCGGTCGCAAGCGAGCCCGGCGGCTCGTACATCGTCTGGAAGAGGCCGCGCCCGAAGACGCCGGAATAGATCAGCGGCTGGCGCGAGAGCAGCAGCGACGCCGAGAGATCGCCGTAGATACGTCCGAGCCATTTCGCCTGGCCGAAGAGATTGAAGCGGAAGGGGTGCTTCGCATAGACCAGCGCCTCGGCCTTGCCGTAACCGCGCTGCTGGCCGATGTAGGCGCGAACCGTGTTGCGACGGAAGTGCCAGACAGTCGCGGCCGGGCTGAATCCGATCGTGTGGCCCGCGTCCTGGAAGCGCCAGCAGATGTCGACATCGTCGCCTGCCGCGCGATAGAGCGGATCGAAGCCGCCGAGCGCCAAGAGCGCATCGCGGCGGAAGGCCATGTTGCAGCCGGCGATGTGCTCGGCGGTGTCGTCGGTGAGGAGCACATGTGTGGGACCGCCCGGCGAAACCGCGACCGCGGAGGGCACAAGGCTATCCTCTGGCGGCGGGAAGTTCGGTCCGCCGCAGGCGACAAGGCCGCGGCGCTCCATCGTCGAAACGAGGTAGGTGAGCCAATCGGGATCGGCGACGCAATCGCTGTCGGTATAGGCGACGATCTCGCCTGTTGCGGCCTCCGCGCCGACGTTCCGCGCGACGCTCAGCCCCTTGTTGGACTGGCTGATGATGCGGCAATAGGGAAAGCGCTCAGAGATCTCGAGCGTGCGATCGGTCGAGCCGTCGTTGACGACGATCACCTCGTAGTTCGGGTATCGCAGCACCTCGAGCGAGGCGAGGCAGGCCTCCATGGTGCGCTCGGCGTTGTAGGCGCAGACGACGACCGAGACGCGCGGCGGCAGCGCCAGCTGCGGCGGGATGGGCTCCTGGAAGCGACGCGCGACCACGGAGAAAGCGGGTTTCGGCACGCGGTCGCGATCGACGAGGCCGAAGGCCCAGTTCTCGATGAGATGCCCGCCCGTGAACCACTCGTCGGTCCAGGCGAAGACGAAAGTGCCGGCGACGCCCATATCGAAGGCCGCGCGGATCTGCCAGGAGAGGATACGCGCCTGCTCCTCGCGCCCCTCGCGGATGGAATCGATGCCGAATTCCGTCAGCACCAGCGGCCGATCGACCGAGAGATTCTGCAGCTTCGAGAGATAGCGGCGGAACGCGTCCTCGTCGTGAAGGTAGACGTTGAAGCAGAGGAAATCCGTGAAATCGACGGTGAGGTATTCGGTCGAGGGGAAATTCGCGTAGCTCACGAGGCCCGTGGGGTGCTCGGCCTTGACTGCCTGCATGAGGCGCATCAGGAAGGCGCGGACGCGCTTCGGCCCGTGCCAGCGCACCATATCCGGCGGAATTTCGTTGCCGATGAGGTAGGCGAAGATCGCGGGGTGGCGCTTCAAGCCGCGAACGGCGTCGCCCACTCCCTTCACGATCTCGTTGCGAAGCTTGCGGCTCTCGAGGAAGGCCACGTGTTGCGACCACGGCAGTCCCACCAGCACGCGCATCCCCGCCTCGGCGGCCGTGTCGAGGAGCCAGATCGGAGGCACCGTGAAGACGCGAAGAACGGTCGCCCCCATCCCCGCCATCATCGCGAAATCCTTGGCGACGACATCGCGCTCCGGGAACTGATCGCCGTGCGAGCCCACCGGGAAGGGGCCGTAGGTCACGCCCTTCACGTGGAATTTCCGCTCGCCCGCGAAGAAGAACTTTCCGTAGACGCGGATGGGCTCGAGCGTTGCGGCGGTGACCCCCTCACCGGCGCGCGGCAATGCCGGCAGTATGACTGCGGTCTCGTTCATAGTCCTTGCCTCCGTCGTGCCGTCGGCGCGTCAGGCGCCGGCAGCCCTCTGCCGCTCATTGGGATCCCGGCCGTGCCAGGCCCAGGCGGTCTTGATGATGGTGTCGAGATCGGAATGCCGCGGCGCCCAGCCCAGCACCTCGCGGGCGCGGCGGGCGTCGGCGACCAGCACCGGCGGATCGCCAGCTCGGCGCGCGGTCTCGCGGCGGGCGATGCGGCGTCCGGTGACGCGCTCGGCGGCGGCGATCACCTCGCGAACGGAATGGCCGGCGCCGGTGCCGAGGTTGAGGCTCTGGCTGAGCCCACCCTTCAATAGATGCTGTAGCGCCAGGATGTGGGCCTCGACGAGGTCCTCGACGTGGATGTAGTCGCGGATCGCGGTGCCGTCGGGGGTCGGGTAGTCGGTGCCGAAGATGTCGATCTGCGCGCGGCGCCCGAGCGCCGCCTCCAAGACCAGCGGGATCAGATGCGTCTCGGGATGGTGGTCCTCACCGATCTCGCCGGCGAGGTCGGCCCCGGCTGCGTTGAAATACCGCAGGCTCGCATAGGTGAAGCCGTGGGCGGCGCCGTACCAGTGGAGCATGCGCTCCACCATGAGCTTGGTCTCCCCGTAGGGGTTGATCGGGCGTTGGTGGGTGCTCTCGGCAATCGGCATCCGCTCGGGATGCCCGTAGGTTGCGCAGGTCGAGGAGAAAACGATCCGTTTGAGGCCCCGCTCCCGCATCGCCTCGAGAAGGCCGAGGCTATTGACGACATTGTTGCGGAAATAGAGGTCGGGCTTCGCCACCGACTCCCCGACGTAGGCGAAGGCCGCGAAATGCATGACCGCCGCCACGTCGAAACGGCGAAGGGTATCCGCGAGGCGGGCGGTGTCCGTGAGGTCGGCCTCGATCAGCGGCCCCCACTTCACGGCCTCCCGGTGGCCGTTCACGAGGCTGTCGTAGGCGACAGGCCGAAATCCCGCCCGGGCCAACGCCTTGCAGGCGTGACTGCCGATGTAGCCGGCGCCGCCGGTCACGAGGATCGTGTGGCTCATTGTCGCGTGTCTGACAGCCGTTCGGAAAAGGGACCCGAAATTCGCCCCTGAGAACGGCCGCCAGCGCCCCCTTCTTCCCCTGCGGCCTCACTTTTTTGGCCGCGTCCGTCTCTACCGCGGGCGCGCGCGCCGAACAAGGGGTCGGCAAGGCCGCAAACCTCGGTTAACGAATGGTCCCATTGAGGTTTCTTGACGGGGCGTCGGCTTGGTGAGATGAACGGCGGGCTCGCCCACCCGACCCGCCATGCCGCTTCCGGGCGGAATTTTCGGTGGGGGAGCGCGTTGTCACGAGCATTCTGCGGGAGCTCTCATGCGAATTGCCGTCATCGGCACCGGATATGTGGGTATCGTCTCCGGCGCCTGCTTCTCCGAATTCGGTGTTTCCGTCACCTGCGTCGACAAGGACGCCGGCAAGATCGAGCGGCTCAAGGCGGGCGAGATCCCGATTTACGAGCCCGGCCTCGAGGGGCTGGTGGCGAGCAATGCGCGCGCCGGACGCCTCACCTTTACGACTGACCTTCCCGCTGCGGTTGCAGGCGCGGATGCCGTCTTCATTGCCGTGGGCACCCCCTCGCGCCGGGGCGACGGCCACGCCGACCTCTCCTACGTATACGGCGCCGCCGAGGAGATCGCGCAGGCGCTCACGGGCTATGCGGTGGTGGTCACGAAATCGACGGTGCCTGTGGGCACCGGCCGGCAGGTCGAGCAGATCCTGCGCCGGGTTCGCCCAGACGCAGCATTCGATGTCGTCTCCAATCCCGAATTCCTGCGCGAGGGCTCCGCAATCGGCGATTTCATGCGGCCCGACCGCGTGGTAATCGGCGCCGAAACCGAGCGGGCACGAGAGGTGATGCGGGCGCTCTATCGGCCGCTCTACTTGATCGAGACGCCGATCGTCTTCACCACCATCGAGACCGCGGAGCTCATCAAGTACGCCGCCAACAGCTTCCTCGCGACCAAGATCTCCTTCATCAACGAGATCGCCGACCTCTGCGAGCGGGTGGGCGCGGACGTGCAGGACGTCGCCAAGGGCATCGGCCTCGACGGGCGCATCGGCGGCAAGTTCCTGCATGCGGGGCCGGGTTATGGCGGCTCCTGCTTCCCCAAGGACTGCCTCGCCCTCGTGCGCACTGCACAGGAGGCGGATGCGCCGATCTCCATCGTCGAGCAGGTCGTTCGCGTCAACGACGCGCGCAAGCGCAAGATGGCTGAGAAGGTCGTCAAAGCCTGCGGCGGCAGCGTCGCGGGGAAGACACTTGCGATCCTCGGCCTCGCCTTCAAGCCCAACACCGACGACATGCGCGAGGCCCCGAGCCTCACCATCGTGCCGGCGCTGCAGGAGCTGGGCGCGGAGATCCGCGCCTTCGACCCCGAGGGCATGACCGAGGCGAAGAAGCTGCTTCCGGGCATCGCCTTCGCGGCCGACGCCTACGACGCGATGCGCGGCGCGGACGCCGCGGTGCTGCTCACGGAGTGGAACGAGTTCCGCGCCCTCGATCTCGAGCGCGTGAAGAGCCTGCTCAAGACGCCGACGCTCATCGATCTCCGCAACGTCTACAAGCCCGCGGAGATGGCGGCGGCGGGCTTCTTCTATTTCAGTATCGGCCGCCGGCCGGTAGAGCCCGGGCGCGCGGGCTTGCGCGCCGTCGCCAACAGGACCTGACATGAGCCTCGGCAAGAAACGCATTCTCGTCACCGGCGGCGCCGGTTTCCTCGGCTCGCACCTCTGCGAGCGTCTCGTGGCCCAGGGCCACGACGTGCTCTGCGTCGACAACTACTTCACGGGGCGCAAGGAGAACATCGCCCATATCATGCCGGAGGCGAACTTCGAGGCGATGCGCCACGACGTCTGCTTCCCGCTCTACGTAGAGGTCGACGAGATCTACAACCTCGCTTGCCCCGCCTCGCCCGTGCACTACCAATTCGACCCCGTGCAGACGACGAAGACCAGCGTCTCCGGCGCGATCAACATGCTCGGGCTCGCCAAACGCGTCCGCGCCAAGGTGTTCCAAGCCTCGACCTCCGAGGTCTATGGCGACCCCGTCGTCCATCCGCAAACGGAGGAGTATCGCGGCAACGTCAACCCGATCGGCCCCCGCGCCTGCTACGACGAGGGAAAACGCTGCGCCGAGACGCTCTTCTTCGACTACCATCGCCAACACAATCTCCGTATCAAGGTAGCGCGCATCTTCAACACCTACGGGCCGCGGATGCATCCCAATGACGGCCGCGTGGTCTCGAACTTCATCGTCCAGGCCCTGAAGGGCGAGCCCATTACCGTCTATGGCGATGGCAAACAGACCCGCGCCTTCTGCTACGTCGACGATCTCGTCGAGGGCTTCCTGCGGCTGATGGCGACCGCGGACGAGATCACGGGGCCGATCAATCTCGGCAATCCCGTGGAGACGCCTGTGATCACGCTCGCGGAGAAGATCATCGAGCTCATTGGCTCCAAATCCAAGATCGAGAGCCGGCCGCTCCCGGTCGACGATCCCGTGCAGCGCTGCCCGGACATCAGCCGCGCGCGCAACCTTCTGGGCTGGGAGCCCCGCGTCCCGCTCGCCACCGGTCTCGAACGCACCATCGCGTATTTCGAGCGGCTGCTCTCGGGCTCGAAGGACGGCGCGGTGCTGCGCCTCAGGGCCTAAGCCAGCTCCGACCGACACGCCTCCTCTAGCTCTCGCAGTTGCGAACGCCGGTGAGAGCGCAATCATGCTAACGTCCCGCGCGTGACTTGGCGCGGGAGCTGATGGCATGATGGCGGAAGGGGTCGTGCGGATGGACGGGCCGGTGCTCGTCTTCGGCGGACCCTACAGCAATCTCGAGGCGACAGAAGCGATGCTGGCGGAAGCGCGCCGCCTCGCGATCCCGCCCGCGCGCATACTCTGCACCGGCGACATCGTCGCCTATGGCGCCGATGCGCTCGCGACCGTCGCCGCAGTGCGCGCCTCGGGTATCCACGCGATCATGGGGAATTGCGAGGAGTCCCTCGCCGCCAATTCCGAGAATTGTGGCTGTGGCTATGCCGAGGGGAGCGCCTGCGACCGGCTCGCGAGCGAGTGGTACGCGCATGCCGACAGGACCCTCGACCTTGAGAGCCGCCGCTGGATGGGGGCGCTTCCGCGCCGGCTCGTAATCGAGATCGGGCGACGGCGCCTCGCCGTGATCCACGGGGGGACGCGGCGGATCAACCGTTTCGTCTTTGCCTCCTCTCCGGCGCCGGTGCTCCGAGATCAGCTCGCGAGCTGCGCCGAGGACGGCGTCATTGCCGGACATTCCGGCATTCCCTTCTCCGAGATCGTCGGCGGCAAGCTCTGGCACAACGCCGGCGCCATCGGAATGCCCGCCAATGACGGCACTTCCCGCGTCTGGTTCAGCCTGCTCATTCCGACGGAAGATGGCCTGCGCATCGAGCACCGCACCCTCGCCTACGATCACCGCGCGGCCGCCACGAAAATGCGCGTGGCGGGATTGCCCGCGGGCTATGCGGACGCGCTGGAGACTGGCCTCTGGCCCAGTGTGGACGTGCTGCCTGCGGCGGAGATGGCCGCCACAGGCAAGCCGATCGAGCCGGGCGCCCTCCTATGGCCTGCGGGCAACGGTCACGCCCGCTCGCCGCGCTGGCCCGCGGAGCCCAATCCCAAGCCGGATCCGCCCGCGCTCGCCTCGGAGAAATTCCGCGACCCCCTCCTCATGGCGACGGGCGAAAGGCGGGCGACCGTTGCGCTCGACGCCCTGCGCACGCTTTGGGTCAACACCGGCAGTCTCTGCAACATCGCCTGCAGGAACTGCTACATCGAATCGAGCCCGCGCAACGATCGCCTCGCATATCTGAGCCGCGCCGAGCTGCGCACATATCTCCAGGAGATTTCGCGCGACCGTTTGCCGACGCGTCAGATCGCCTTCACTGGCGGCGAGCCCTTCATGAACCCGGAGATCATTGGGATGCTCGAGGATTGCCTCGCCGGTGGCTTCGAGGCGCTCGTTCTCACGAATGCGATGCGGCCGATGCAGCGCTTGCAGCCGTCGCTTCTGGGTCTGCGCGCGCGGTTCGGATCGCGCCTCCATCTGCGGGTCTCACTCGACCACTACACGCGCGATCTGCATGAGGAGGAGCGCGGCGAGGACACTTGGCAGCCGAGTTTGGGCGGGCTCCTTTGGCTCGCCCGCAACGGATTCGAGATCACGGTTGCAGGCCGCCTCATGTGGGGCGAGAGCGAGACCGCGGCGCGTCAGGGCTATGCCGCGCTCTTCGAGGCCGAGGGCATCGCAATCGATGCCGACAATCCCAACCGCCTGGTGCTCTTCCCGGAGATGGACGCGCGGCTCGATGTGCCCGAGCTCGGCGAACGCTGCTGGGAGCTGCCGGGCGTCGCACCCGAGCGCCCGATGTGCGCGACCTCGCGGATGGTCGTGAAGCGCAGGGGCGCCGATCGTCCGGCAGTGCTCGCATGCACACTCATTCCCTACGAGCCCGCTTTTGAGCTGGGCACAAGTCTGCAAGACGCCATGGGGGCAATTCCCCTCAATCACCCACACTGCGCAAAATTCTGTGTCTTCGGCGGCAGCTCTTGTAGCCGCAGCTAGCACATCCCCTCGCCCCTCGAGGGCGCGATTCATCCCGAAACGGCTTGGCCCTGCTATCCCCTAGACCTGTTCTCCGCCCTCGACCGCCACTTCCAGCGTGTTCTCGCGGGGAGACAGCGGGCAGAGCCAGCGGGGGGAATAGGCGCAGGAGGGGTTGTAGGCGAAATTGAAGTCTAGGATCGTGCGACCCCGATCATCCTGGCCGAGATCGGCGCCTTTGGCGCTATCGAGGAGATAGCGGCCGCCGGCATAGCTCGAAACACCGGAGGTGGTGTCGCGGAACGGCAGGAAGATGCTTCCGGCATAACCCTCGATCCAATAAAGCGTGAGTTCCCTTCCGAGGCTCGATGCCAGCCCCTCGGTGCGGGCGAACGCGGTGAGGAGCAGCGCGCCGTCGCCACCGCCGTCATAGCGAGCGGCCGACATCTCGTCGATCGGGACAAGCGCCACCGCAAAGCGTAGCCGGGGATCGTAGTTGCCGTAGGCAAGCCCTTTGAACGAATCTCGACCCGATGTCTCCAGCGGGGTCTGCGGGTGCGTGCGGAAGAGCGCGTCTCGGGTTTCTCGCCAGTGCCGCCAAGCGCGCGCGGGATCGGACTCGCCGCGGATCTCCGCGTAGAGCGCCACGATGCGGCGACGCCAATCCCAAAGCGCGAGCCGGCCGGCGTCCGCGGCGCTCATGCCGCCTCGTCCACGCGCGAGGGAACACCCGCGGCCTTGAGCGCCTTCTTCTGCCGCCGTGCGAGTGCAGCGGAATCGAAGTCGCGGATCAAATCGTGGAACAGGCGATGCCAATTGATCTCGGCCTTCAAGTGCATGAAGACCGAGCCGAGGCCGATCGCCGCGCGGTCCATGAACACGAACTCACGCGGCGGGCGTACCCCGCCGAGGCGGCGCAGCTCCACATGCACCTCCTCCGCGACCTCGCGGCCATAGGAGCCGCTCTCCGCCTCCTGGATGCGCCGCTTGCGGTCGTCCATCAGGGGCGCATATAGAAACCGCGCCCAGCGATTGAGGACCTCGATCATCTCCCTGTTCTTGAGCTTGAAGCCCCAGCTCTCGTAGGCCGCGACGGCGAGCGCCTCGTCGTTGCGGTCGAGCGCGTGATAGAGATCGATCACGCCCTTGACGAAGCTTGCGGGAAAAATGCGGACACAGCCGAAATCGAGCAGGTTCACCCCGCGATCCGGGCGCACGGTGTAGTTCCCGAGATGGGGATCGCCGTGGATGGTGCCGTAATCGTAAAAGGGCACGTACCACGCGCGGAAGAGATTCCGCGCGATCGCATTACGCCCCTCGAGGGGCGCTTTGGCCGCATCGAGAAGCGGCGTCCCTTCGAGCCAGGTCATGGTGAGGAGCCGCCGTGTCGAGATCGCGGGCACGACCTCCGGGACATGCACCTGCGGCTCCTCCTTGAGGGCAGAGCCGTAGAAGCGCAAATGCGCGGCCTCGCGCGCGTAGTCGAGCTCCTCGCGCAGACGCGCGCCGATCTCCTCGCGGATCTCCGAGAGCGACACCGCGCGGTCGTATCGCTCGTAGATCGAGAGGATGAGGCGGAACTGGTTCAGATCGGCCTCCACCGCCGAATCCATGTCCGGATACTGCAGCTTGCAGGCAAGAAGACGACCGTCGAGCCCCTCGGCACGATGAACTTGTCCAAGTGAAGCCGCGCGCGCGGCTTCGTGCTCGAAGCGGCGGAATTTCTTCTGCCAGTCGGGCCCGAGCTCGCCGGCCATGCGGCGCTTGACGAAGGCCCAGCCCATGGGCGGCGCGTTCGCCTGAAGCTGCGCGAGCTCGCCCGCATATTCCCGCGGCAGCGCATCCGGGATGGTCGCGAGGAGCTGCGCCACCTTCATCAGCGGCCCCTTGATCCCGCCAAGCGCCGCCTTAAGGTCGGCGGCGTGGCGCGCGCGGTCGACGCTGAATCCGAGATAGCGCTCGCCCGCAAGCCGCGCCGCAAGCCCGCCGACGGTGCTCGAGACCTGCGCGTAGCGCCGGACCCTGCCGGCGAAAGAGTTCCGCTCAGCCATGCCCGTCGCTAGCCCATCGCCTCGAGCTCGTCGATGAAGCCCGCGATCACCGCGAGCCCCTTGTCCCAGAATTTGGGATCGCCGGCATCGAGGCCGAAGGGTGCCAAGAGCTCTCGATGATGCCGCGTGCCGCCCGCCCGCAGCATGTCCAGATACTTCTCCGCGAAGCCCCGCTCCGCCTCCTGATAGACCGCGTATAGCGAGTTCACGAGACAGTCGCCGAAGGCGTAGGCGTAAACGTAGAAGGGCGTATGGATGAAGTGCGGGATGTAGCTCCAGTAGTGCCGGTACTCGTCCTCGAAGGCGAGCGCCGGGCCGAGGCTCTCGGCCTGGACGTCGAGCCAGACCTGGCCGATGCGGTCGGGCGTGAGCTCGCCCTGGCGCCGCTCGTCATGGACGCGCCGCTCGTACTCGACGAAGGCGATCTGGCGAACGACGGTGTTGAGCATGTCCTCGACCTTGCTCGCGAGCATGACCTTGCGGCGCTTGGGATCGCGCTCGGCGCCGAGGAGCGCGCGGAAGGTCAGCATCTCCCCGAAGACCGAGGCGGTCTCTGCGAGTGTGAGCGGCGTCTGCGACATCAGGAGACCCTGGCCGCCCGCGAGCACCTGGTGCACGCCGTGTCCGAGCTCGTGCGCGAGCGTCATCACATCCCGCGCCTTGCCCTGGTAGTTGAGCAGCAGATAGGGGTGCGCACTCGGCACCGTCGGATGCGCGAAGGCGCCCGGCGACTTCCCCGGACGCACCGGCGCATCGATCCAGCGGTGCTCGAAGAACCTCCGACCCACCGCCGCCATCTCCGGGGAGAAGGCGCCATAGGCGCGGAGCACCGTCGTCTCCGCCTCCTGCCAGGGGATGGTCCGGCTCTCCTCGTCCGGCAGCGGCGCATTCCGGTCCCAATAGGGGAGACGCTCGACGCCGAACCATTTGGCCTTGAGGCGGTAATAGCGGTGCGAGAGACGCGGGAAGGCCGCGCGCACCGCCGAGATCAGCGCATCCACCACCTCGTCCTCGACGAAATTCCCGAGATTGCGCGAGGAAATCGGCCGCTTGTAACCCCGCCAGCGATCCTCGATCTCCTTGTCCTTGGCTAGAGTGTTGGTGATGAGCGCGAAGAGCCGTACGTTTCGGCCGAGGACCGCGCCGACGGACTTCGCGGCTTCGCGACGGAGCCGAGGATCGGGCTCAGCGAGAAGATGGAGGGCCTCGGCGCTGGTGAGGTCCTTACCGTCGACCGGGAAGCGCAGCGCCGCCATCGTTTCCTCGAAGAGACGCACCCAGGCAGCGCGACCCGCGACGTATTTCTCGTGCAGGAGCTTCTCGACCTCGTCGCTTAGCTGATGCGGCCGGAAAACGCGGACATCGCGGAGCCAGGGGCGGTAATGCGCGAGCGCGGGCTCCCTGAGTTTCGTCTCGAGCTCGGCATCCTCGAGCTTGTTGAGCTCTAGCGTGAAGAAGAGCAGGGTCGAGGCAATGTCGTTCGTCTTCTCCTGCATGAGCTGGTAGAAGCGGCCGATCTCTGGATCGCTGACGTCACCGGAATAGATGAGCGAGGCGTAACTCATGATCCGCTCGAGCAGATCCTGGAGCCGCTCATAGGCGGCGACCGCGGCGCCGAGCTCCGCCCCCGAGAGCAACTTGAGCTTGCCCTGGTAGCTCGCGGCGAAGGCAGAGGCATCCTTGGCCGCCCTCTCGAGGTCGCGCGCGAGCTCGGGGCTGTCACGGCCGGGATAGAGATCGCGCAAGTCCCATTCCGGAAGCGTCCCCAAGGCAGCCTCTTCGGTCGCCGGCATGCTCGTCATACTTCTCCGTCCCTGCGCCCTACTGAGGCGCCCCCACGATATAGGCGCCGCGGGGCCCAGCGCCAAGCGCAGGTTGCATATTCCTATGATCCCTCAAAGGCCTTAGAAATGCCGTCGTGAAGCCGCGGCGACAGCGGCGGCAGGGGGAAGCCATGGATTACCGCAGGCATCGGAATCTCGCGGCCATGTTCTTGGAACAGGCGACTGCGAAGGGCGACCGGCCGTTCCTGTGGACGAAGCGCGGCGGGCGCTACGAGTCGATCTCCTGGAGGGCCGCGGCCGAAGAGGTCAATGCGCTCGCGCGCGGGCTCGGCGCGATCGGGATCAAGCCCGGCGACCGCGTGACGCTCGTCTCCGAGAACCGACCGAAATGGATGATCGCCGATCTCGGCATCATGGCCGCGGGCGCGATCACCGTCCCCGCCTACGTCACCAACACCGTCGACGATCACCGCCACATCCTCGCCAACAGCGGCTCGCGCGCGGTCATCGTCTCGACCAATGCGCTGGCTCAGCGCGCGATCCCGGCCGCCGACCAGGTCACGACTGTCGAGAGCGTCATCACCATCGATCCCCTGACCCAGGGCCAGGTCTCGCATGTGGAGATCAAGAACTGGGAGGAAGTTATCGCGCTCGGCAAGGCCGCGCCCGACGGGGTCGCGGCGACGCTCGCTCGCATCGCTCGCGACGACGTCGCCTGCCTCATCTACACCTCCGGCACCGGCGGCGTTCCCAAGGGCGTGATGCTGAGCCACGCCAACATCCTCGCGAACTGTCGCGGCGCATATGTGCTGCTGGAATCGATCGGCTTCGGCGCAGAGGTCTTCCTTTGCTTCCTGCCGCTCTCGCATTCCTACGAACACACTGCGGGGATGATGTTCCCGATCTCGCTGGGAGCGGAGATCTACTTCGCGGAGGGCGCGGAGACGCTCGGAGCGAACCTACAGGAAGCGCGCCCCACCATCATGACGGCGGTGCCGCGTCTCTACGAGACCATGCACCAGCGCATCCTCCGCGGCGTCGAGCGCGAGGGCGGGCTCAAGGCCAAGCTCTTCCACAAGACCTTGGCCCTCGGGCGCAAGCGCTACGACGATCCCCGGAGCCTGGGCCTGATCGAGCGCCTCTTGAACCTGCTCCTCGATCGGCTCGTCCGCAGCAAGGTGCGAAAGCGCTTCGGCGGCCGCCTCAAGGCGATGGTCTCGGGCGGCGCGCCACTCAACCCGGAGATCGGGAGGTTCTTCCTCGCCCTCGGCGTGCCTCTGCTCCAGGGCTACGGCCAGACCGAGGCCTCGCCCGTCGTGAGCGCCAATCCGCCGAATCGCATCCGCATCGACACCGTGGGTCCGCCGCTCGAGGGGGTCGAGATTCGCATCGCCGAGGACGGCGAGATCCTCGTGCACGGCGAGCTCGTCATGAAAGGCTACTGGAACGATCCCGAAGCGACGCAGCGCGCGGTGCAGGACGGTTGGCTCCACACGGGTGACGTCGGCATGCAGGACCCCGACGGCTACATCCGCATCACCGACCGCAAACGCGACTTCATCAAGAACTCCGGCGGCGACATGGTTTCTCCCGCGCGGGTCGAAGGGTATCTGACGCTGCAGCCGGAGATCGCGCAGGCCATGGTCTTCGGCGATCGACGCCCGCACCTCGTCGCGGTGCTGGTGCCGCACGCGGAACTGCTGGAGCGCATCGCCCGAGCCGCCGGCGCCGCGCCCGATCTCGCGGCGTTCCATGAGAATCCGGAGCTGCTGAAGCAGGTCGGCGAGGGCGTCGCCCGTGTCAACGCCGAGCTCTCTCCGATCGAGCGCGTGCGCCGATTCATCCTCGCCCGCGAGCCCTTCTCCACCGCAAACGGCCAGATGACGCCGACGCTCAAAATCAAACGCCACGCCATCCGCCAAGCCTATGGCGAAGCGCTGCTGAAACTGTACGAGGCGAAGACGTGAGCCCCTGGGCGCCTTGGTAGTTCGAATTTTCTTCTTTTCCGCGCGCAGATGGCCGGGACACGCCCAGCCCGTGCGCGGCCGTCTCGATCAAATCCCCCGATAAGCCCGGTACCACGCCACGAAGCGTGGGAGGCCATCGTCGATGGGGGTCTTGGGTTCGAAGCCGAAGTCGCGGCGTGAGGACTCGATGTCGGCATAGGTCGCGGCGACGTCGCCGGGCTGCATCGGAAGGAGCTCGCGTTGCGCCTTCCGGCCGATCGCGCGCTCCAGCACTGCGACGAAGCGCTCGAGCTCCTCGCTGCGGTGATTGCCGAGATTGTAGAGGCGAAAGGGCGGCGTGGCGCCACCATCCGTGGGCGGCTTCGCGAGACAGGCAAGCGTTCCCGAGACGATGTCGTCGATGTAGGTGAAGTCGCGCTGCATCTTGCCGCCATTGAAAAGTCGGATCGGCCGACCCTCAATGATCGCCTGCGTGAAGACCCACGCGGCCATGTCCGGCCGGCCCCAGGGCCCATAGACCGTGAAATAGCGAAGCCCCGTCGCTGGGAGCCGATAGAGATGAGCGTAGGAATAGGCCAGAAGCTCGTCGGCGCGCTTGGTCGCGGCATAAAGCGACTGCGGCTCATCCACGGAATCGCCGACGGCGAACGGTAGTTTGGAGTTGCCGCCGTAGACCGACGAGGTGCTTGCGAAGACCAGGTGTTTCAGTCCGGCAACGTGCCGGCACGCCTCCAGCAACTCGATCATGCCCACGAGGTTGGCGCTGACATAGGTGCGCGGGTGCTTGATGGAGTGGCGCACGCCCGCTTGCGCCGCCAGGTGAACGATGCGGTCGATCCCGGGCCGACGCTCGACAAGGCGGACGAGCGCCCCCTCTTCCGCGAGTTCCAGCCGCTCGAACGAAAATCCCGCGAGCTTTCCAAGCTCGGCTAGCCGAGCTTCCTTCAGGCGGACATCGTAGTATTCGTTAAGGTTATCGACCCCGATTACCGTCTCGCCCGCGCGCACGAGCGCCGCTGCGACGTGATACCCGATGAACCCGGCAGCGCCGGTGACGAGAACGGTCATTTGCTTCCGCGATCAGCCACTACTGGCCGCTTATAGCGGGTGCCGCGCCTGAAGTCATCCGCAGCGGTTGGCAAGCCCCGCCCCCTCACCTAAGCTGCGGCGGAAGCAGCCGAGAAAGGCAGAAAGCCCATGAGAAGCTACGATGTCGCGCGGTTCGGCGCACCTCTCCAGCTCTTCGAGCGTCCGACGCCGAAGCCCGCGGGGACCGAGGTGCTGGTACGTACCCTCGCCGCCGGCGTCTGCCACAGCGACCTTCATCTCTGGGAAGGCGAGTACGATCTCGGCGGCGGGAAGAAGCTTCACGTGAAGGACCGAGGCATCACCCCGCCCTTCACCATGGGGCACGAGATCGTCGGCGAGGTGGTCGCTCTCGGCCCCGAGGCCGAAGGCGCGAGGGCCGGCGACCGCCGGCTCATTCATCCCTGGATCGGCTGCGGCACCTGCGCCGTCTGCCGCGGCGGCGACGAGCATCTCTGCGCGAGCCCGCGCTTTCTCGGCGTCCAGAAACCCGGCGGCTACAGCGACCACGTGCTTGTACCGCATGCTCGCTACCTCGTGGAATACGGGACCCTATCGCCCGAGCAAGCGGCACCCTTCGCCTGCTCCGGCGTCACCGCCTATAGCGCTCTCAATAAATTTGCGCCGGGCCTCCTCAAGAGCGAGCCCGTCGTCGTGATCGGCGCGGGCGGCCTCGGCTTGATGGCGCTCTCCATCTTGAAGGCGATGGGCGGCGCCGGCGCCGTCGTCGCGGACATCGATCCCAAAAAGCGCGAGGCCGCGAAGCAAGCGGGCGCGCTCGCTGCCGTCGATTCCGCCGCACCCGACGCGCTGAAGCAAATTCAGTCCGCAACCGCGGGCGGCGCCCATGCCGTCATCGATTTCGTGGGCTCCAGCGCGACTGCGCGCCTCGGGACCGACGCGCTCGCCAAGGGCGGTAAATACGTGATCGTCGGCCTCTTCGGCGGCGACCTCACGCTCTCGCTGCCGATGATCCCCTGGCGCGCACTGTCAGTGCAAGGCTCCTACACGGGGAACTTGCGCGAGCTCAAGGAGCTGATGGCACTGGCGGCCACTGGCCGCGTCCCGCCTGTACCGCTAACGCGCCATTCGCTCCACGAGGCGAGCGCCGCGTTGGAGCAATTGAAGGCGGGTCGGGTGATCGGGCGCGCGGTGTTGGTGCCTTAAGAAGGATCGCGCTGAGGGCGCAGAGGATGCGCCGAGAATCCTACGGCCTCCGAAACCGCACCGGCAGCGACTTGACGCCCCGGAGCACGAAGCTGTCGGTCCATTCGGGGCTCTCGAGCGCGAGGGTCAGGCCTGGAAGACGCTGGACGAGCGCCGCTACGGCGATGCGGCCCTCGAGCCGCGCGAGCGGGGCTCCCAAGCAGAAGTGGATCCCGAAGCCGAAAGAGAGATGGCGGCTGTCGTCGCGCTTGACGTCGAAGCGGTCGGGATCGGGGAAGACGGCGGGATCGCGGTTGGCGGCGTTGAGGAGCGCGAAGATGCGGTCGCCGCGGCGGAAAGCCGGAGCGCCCTCATCGAGCCGCACATCCTCTAGCGCGATCCGCGTCATCGCCTGCGTGGGGCCGTCGTAGCGCAGCATCTCCTCGACGGCGGAGACCGCGAGCGAACGATCCCCGTGGAAGGCGGCGAGCTCCATGGGATGGCGCAGGAGCGCCAGCATGCCGTTCCCGATGAGGTTCGTGGTGGTCTCGTGACCCGCGAAAAGCAGAAGGATGCAGCTCGCGACGAGCTCGTCCTCGCTCAGCATCTGGCCGGAATCGGTGGCGGCGATGAGGCCGCTGAGGATGTCGTCGCGGGGGTTCTTGCGGTGATCCGCGACCATCGCGCGGAAATAGGCGGATATCTCGCGGGCGCCGCGCTCGCCGCGCTCGCGCTTGTCGGGGGTCGCGAGCGCGCTGCCGACGAAGGTCGCGATGTCGTCAGACCAGGTCTTGAAGCGGTCGAGGTCTTCGATGGGGACGCCGATCATCCCCGCGATGACGCTAGCCGGGAGCGGATAGGCGAAGTCGGCAATCAGGTCCATCCCGCCGCGCGAGGCTGAGCGCGAGATCAGATGATCGACGATGCGCTCGATCATCGGCGCGAGTGCTGCAACCGCGCGGGAGGTGAAGGCCTTGTTGAGGAGCGCTCGGCGGCGGGTGTGCTCCGGCGGATCGTTGAAAACAGCCCAGAGGCCGAGCGTCTTCAGCAGCTCCGCAACACCCGCGCGAGCGTCCGGCGCCAGATGGTCGCGGAACGGCGTGATGCGGTCGGCGCTGAAGCGGGGATCGTTCAGTACGAGGCGGACATCGCGGTAGCGCGTCAACACCCAGCCGCCGAGGATCTCACTCCAATGCACGGGATCCTCCGCGCGGAGCCGCGCGAAGATCGGGAAGGGATCGGCGATATGCTGGGGCTGCCGCGGGTCGTAGTCGACGGATACGTCCATCGGCAGGCTATGCGTCAGCGCGACGCCGCCACGATACCGTCCGCGAGGAGGCGCGCGAGGCAGGCGTAGCTGCGGTCGTTCATATGCAGGCGGTCCTCGGAGAGCGCGAGGCTCTGCGGCAACACCTGTGTCTCGTCCCAGGCCTGCATGATCTGGAAGCGATGGAAGACCGGCGCGCCCTGCGCGTAGCCGGCGGCGGAGATCGCGTGCAGCATGTCGCGATAAACGGGATGCGACGTGACGCCCGGCGCGTACTGCATATCCATGAGGATCACGTCGATGCCCGCGGCCTTCATCCGTGCGACGCCGTCGCGGATGATCGCTGCATCGGTGGCGGGATCGACGTCGTGCATGGTGTCGTTGGTGCCGACTTGCCAGATCACGAGATCGGGGCTCTCGGCGAGGGCGTCGCCCTCGATGCGCGCCGCCATCTTCTCCGCGGTATCGCCGCCCACGCCCTTGTTGAGGACGCGGACCTCTGTCCCGGGATAGCGGCTGCGCAGCTCCTCAGCGAGGCGGCTCGGATAGCTGTTCTCCGGACGGCTCGCGCCGTGGCCCTCGGTCGAGGAGGAACCCAGCGCCACGATGGTGACGGGCTCGCCCGCCGCGATCCGCTGCGCCACGTGCGGAAGCGTCGCGTTGAGGCGCTCGGCGCCGGTGGGCGCGCGGCAGGTATCGATGGCGGCGCCGCTACGCTCGCTCGTCAGCGGGACCGCGAGCGCCACCGCCACCAGTGCCGCAGCCGCAACGCTCGCGAGGCGGTGCCGCCGGACCAGTCCGGGCAATGGGGGAGGCCTCATCGGGTGGCGTAGGCGATCGCGTCGGCGATGCGCTCCCCGAGACACGCATAGACCCGCGTGGCGAGTTTCGGCCGCTCTTCCTGCGGCACGCCCGAGAGCTTGAAGCTCCCGACCTCGCTCCAGTGTTTCATGATCGCGTAGCGCTGGAAGACATAGGCGTCCGCGATATCGCCGGCCTGATGCACGGCGTCGAGATAGGGAGCGAAGTTCGTCACCGTCTCGGTGTCAGGGGAATACTGCATGTCCACTAACATGACCTCGATGCCCGCCGCTTGCAACCGGGCGATGCCCGATTGCAGAGCCGCCGCGAATGCGTCTAGCTCGCTGCCGCGAACGGCATCGGTGATGCCGACCTCCCAAATGACGAGATTTGGTTTCTCTGCGATAACGTCTCGCTCGAGCCGCGCCTCCATCTGCTGGGCGGTCTCGCGCACCGCGCCGCGATTAAGGACGGTGATGCTCTCGTCGGGATGGCGGCTGCGCAATATCAGCTCTAGCTGGTGGGGATAGGCGGCATCGAGGCTACCCGCGGCGGTCCCCACCGTGGAGGAGCCGCCGATCGCCACGATGGTGATGGGCTCCTTGTCCTTAAGCCTCTGTGCCAGTTTCGGAAATTTCGGGTCGTCCTCTATGAGCTCGGGGGTTGCCGCGCATTCCGCGCCGACGGTCTCGGCCGCGCGCGGCGCGGAGACCGGAGCCCCGAGTGAGAGGACGAGGAAAAATGCCGCTGAGATTGCCCGAAAGCGGAAGCGAAGGAGCGTCATTGCCGTCACGATCAACCCGCTGGGCCGGGCGCCGTCGCCTTGGCGCGATTCCGGCCCGCCTTCTTGTACCACGTTATCATCGCGCCGACCGCGATCATCACTGCTGCACCTGCGAGATTGACCGCGATCTGCGCCGCCGGTCGATCGCTGACCACCGCCAGCACGAAGTGTCCGAGCACGGCGAGGAGGATGCCGAGGCAGAAGATGTAGAGCGAGTTCTGCCCGCAGATCACGATGGGCCGCGCGATCTTGCCGGAGAAGAACGCGGACTCGCGCGGGATGATCGTCGTCGCGACGAGTGCAAGCGCCAGAAAATCGACGAGCCGCACCGGCGAGAGATTGGTCTTGTCGATGGAGCCGCGCCAGAAAGCCTGCACGAGGAGCGCGGGGAAGCCATCGTAGAAGGAGTGAATGAGCCAGGAGAGGCTGACGATGGCCCCGGTGCCCGCGATCGCGAAGGCCAGGAACTGCAGCCACGGAAGCGTCGGCAACGGGCGCCCCCGGTTCGCGCCGAGCTCCGAGCAAACCGCACCGAGCGTGAATAGAAATTGCCAGGCGAAGGGATTGAAGAACCAGCGGTGCTCGCCGGGATAGGCGTGCAGCGCCCAGCCGAAGGCCTGCGTGCAGACGTAGAGTGCGAAGGACGGAACGAGCGCCAGGAGCACGTGGCGGCGCAGTAGCAGCAGGACCAGCGGGAACCCAGCCAGAAGCACGATGTAGAGCGGGAGAATATCGAGGAAGGTCGGCTGGAACCGCAGCAGCAGCGCTTGCATCACCGCGATGTGCGGCGTCTTCAGGAAATCGCCCACGCCCATCTCCTCCGCGAAGAGGGGATTGTCCGCGACATCGAGCGTGTAGGAGACCTCTGCGAGGTAGATGACGAAGAGGAAAACGTGCGCGACGTAGAGCTGCCAGACCCTGCGGTAGATTTGCGCGAGCGCCAGAAGAAAGCCGTGCTGCCGATTGAGGGCTCCATAGACCATCGAGGCGGCATAACCGGAGATGAAGATGAAGGCCTCCGCCGCATCCGAGAAGCCGATGGAGCGGAGGGTGAAGTAGGAGATGAAATTGCCGGGGATGTGGTCGATGAAGATCAGGAACAGCGCAAGCCCGCGGAAGAAGTCGAGCCGCAGGTCCCGCTTCGGTCGCGTTACGGCCTCGGTGACGGCCACGTGATGGCCCTCTCTCGCTCGCTTCAGCCCGTGACGGCGGCGACGCGGACGAGCTGCTTGCCGCGGTTCTTGCCCGCGAGCATCCCGATGAAGGCACGCGGCGCGGCGGCGATGCCTTCCGCCACATCCTCGCGGTAGCGGAGCTTACCCTCGCGGAGCCACTCCGAAACGTCGCGGCGGAACTGCTGCGTCTGGTGCCGCCAATCCCAGACGAGAAAACCCTCCATCCGCGCGCGCTTCACCAGGAGCTGTCGGTTCCAGCGGATACCGGTGTCCGGCGTCTCGAGCCGGTCATAGATCGAAATCGAGCCCACGATGATGACGCGGCCGTGCAGCGCCAAGTTCGCCATCGCGGCGTCGTGCACCGCGCCGCCGACATTGTCGTAAAAGACGTCGATGCCTTTGGGCGCCAGCGCCGCAAGCTCGGAGCCGAGCGCCTCCGCGTCCTTGCCCTTGTAGTCGATGCAGCGGTCGAAGCCGAGTTCCTCGACATAAGCGACCTTGTCGGGAGCGCCTGCTGTGCCGATGACGCGGCATCCCTTGAGCTTCGCGATCTGCCCCGCGACCTGACCCACGGCGCCTGCCGCCGCGGAGATCAGCACGGTCTCGCCGGGCTTCGGCTGGCCCACGCCCAGGAGCGCGCAATAGGCGGTCTGGCCGGGCATGCCGAGGACACCCAGGAAATAGGAGAGCGGCATCCCCTGCGGATCGATGCGCTCGAGCCCCGCCGCCGGGAGCGTCGCCCATTCCTGCCAGCCCGAATGCGCGAGAACCCTGTCGCCGGGCTTGAGCGCGGGCGAGCGGGAAGCCACGACCTCCGAGACCGTCTCGCCCGTCATCACCTCGCCAATCTCGACTGGCTTCGCATAGGAGCGCACGGCGCTCATCCGCCCACGCATGTAGGGATCGAGCGAGAGCCAGAGCGTGCGCAGCAGGACTTCGCCCTCGCGCGGCTCCGGCGGGGCGGCAGTCTCGATCTTGAAATCGCTCTCGCGGACGCTTCGGTTGAGCGGGCGCTCGGCGAGGACCACGCGGGTATTGGATGCGGCGCCGGTCATGAGGGAAGCTCTCGGTTCGATGCTGAGGGGCCGGATCATACAAGCCGCGGCGCCCGGCGCAAAAGCCCCTGCTCCCGCGGACGCCTTGGGCTAGACTTGACACCACAGGGGATGTCGCGAAGGACGGATTCGATGCGCCTGAGCTTGATCGGCTTGGCATTGGGCGGCGCGCTCGCGGGCGCCGGAGCCCTCCAGGCGGCGGAGCCGTTCGAGCCCGCGATCGTCTACGACGTCGGCGGCAAGGCCGACAAGTCCTTCAACGAGGCGGCCTATCGCGGCGCCAAGCGTTTCAGCGAAGAGACCGGCATTGCAATCCGCGAGTTCGAAATCAGCAACGAGACTCAACGCGCGCAAGCTTTCGCGAACATGGCCCGGCGCGGCGCCACCATCCTCGTCGGTGTCGGATTCACTCAGCGCGTCGCGCTGGAGAGCGTGGCGAAGGACTATCCCGAGCGCAAATTCACGCTGATCGATGCGACCAGCGATCTCCCGAACGTGCAGTCGATCGTGTTCCGCGAGCAGGAGGGAAGCTTCCTCGTGGGAATGCTGGCGGCACTCGCCTCGCGGAGCCGCAAGGTCGGCTTCGTCGGCGGAATGGATATCCCGCTCATCCGCCGCTTCGCTGCTGGCTATGGGGCGGGCGCGCGCTACGCCGATCCCGGTATCGCCGTGCTCGTCAACATGACCGGCACCACGCCGGCGGCTTGGCAGGATCCCGCGCGCGGCGCCGAACTCGCGCGGAGCCAATTCGACCGCGGCGCCGACGTGGTCTACGCCGCGGCCGGGACGACGGGGCTCGGCGTGCTGCAGGCGGCGGCCGATGCGAGGCGGCTCGCGATTGGCGTCGATTCCAACCAGGACTCGCTCCATCCCGGCACCATGCTGACATCGATGGTGAAGCGCGTCGATCTCGCGGTCTACGAGGCGTTTCGGAGTGCGCGCGATGGAAGCTGGAAGCCGGGCATCCGCTCGCTCGGCCTCGCCGAGGATGCGGTGGGATATTCGCTCGACCAATATAACGAGGCGCTGGTCACACCGGAGATGCGGCAGAAGGTCGAAGCCGCACGCGCGGAGATCGTCGCCGGCGCCATCAAGGTGCCGGACCAGCTTCCGCCGTGAGCGAGCGGCGCACCCCTGCCGCCGAACTCCGCGGCATCGAGAAGCGCTTCGGACCCGTCCGCGCCAATCGCTCGATCTCGCTCACCCTCGCGCGCGGCAGCATCCACGGCCTCGTCGGGGAGAACGGTGCGGGAAAATCGACGCTCGCTCAGATCCTCTACGGCTACCTTCGACCCGATGCCGGCGAGATCCGCATCGGTGGCCGGCCGGTGGCCTTCGGCTCGCCGCGCGATGCGATCGCCGCCGGGGTCGGCATGGTCCATCAGCATTTCATGCTGGTCGAGCCGATGACTGTGCTGGAGAACCTGATGCTCGGCCGTGAGGCAGGGCTCGGTCTTGCAGAGGGCCGCGCGTCTGCGCTCGCTACACTCGCCCGGCTAGATCGCGGGGGTGGCACGGCCCTCGACCCCGAGGCGAAGGTCGAGAATCTTCCGGTCGGATCGAAGCAGCGCGTCGAGATCCTGAAGGCGCTGCACCGCGGGGCTGAAATCCTGATCCTCGACGAGCCGACGGCTGTGCTGACGCCGCTCGAGGCGACCGCGCTCTTCGGCGAGCTGCGAGCGCTAGCGGAGCACGGCAAGACGATCTTGCTGGTGACGCATAGGCTCCGCGAGGTGATCGAGGTCACCGACGCGGTGACGGTGCTGCGCCAGGGCGAAGTCGTGGCCGAACGGCAGACTCGCGACACTGACGCCGCTGAGCTTGCGGCGCTGATGATTGGCCGGTCGCCGTCGCCGCCGCAGCGCCGGCCGGCACGCCTCGGTCCGCTGCGGCTCGAAATCCGCGAGCTCACGGTGCGCGACGGCGCGGGCATCCTTCGCCTCGACCGCGCGAGCCTCGCGGTGCGCGGCGGCGAGATCGTCGCCATCGCTGGCGTTGCCGGCAACGGCCAATCCGAGCTGATCGAGTCGCTCGTGGGATTGACCGCGCCTGAGAGCGGTAGCATCCGCCTCGACGACGTCGAGCTCATCGGCCTCACCGTCAGAGAGCGCCGCCTGCGCGGCCTCGGCCACGTCGCCGAGGATCGCCTCCGCCTCGGCGCCGTCGCGGATTTCTCGGCGGTCGAGAATGCGCTCCTCGGGTGCGAGCAAGTGCCGCAATTCCTCCGCCGCGCCGCAAACGCGGGCGCTCTCGAGGCCGCTATGGCTGCCTATGACGTGCGGCCGGCGGAGCCCGAGCGCCACTTCGCGCGCTTTTCCGGCGGCAACCAGCAGAAGCTCGTCGTCGCGCGCGAGCTCGGACGCACGCCGGCACTGCTGGTCGCGGGACAGCCGACCCGTGGCGTCGATGTCGGCGCGGCCGAGCTCATTCACAACCGCCTACTGGAGCTACGCGACGCCGGGAGTGCGATCCTTCTGATATCCGCCGATCTCGAGGAGATACGGCTCCTCGCTGACCGCATTCTCGTGCTTTGCGGCGGACGGATCGCGGGGGAGCTCACACCGGAGACCGCGGACGAGCGGCAGCTCGGGCTCCTGATGGCAGGCGCGGCATCAGCATGAGGGTGGGCGCCACGCTCCTGCGCTGGGCGGAACCGCTGCTGGTCCCGCTGGCCAATATGGCGGCGGCGCTCTTGCTTTCGGGCCTCGTCGTGCTCGCGGCAGGGGCGGACCCGTTCGCGGCGATGGCGGTGCTGTTGCGAGGCTCGCTCGGCGATCCCGCGAGCCTTGGCTACACGCTCTACTACGCGACGAACTTCATCTTCACTGGCCTCGCTGTGGCGCTTCCCTTCCATGCCGGGCTCTTCAACATCGGCGGCGAGGGGCAGGCTTACGTCGGCGGTCTTTTTGCGTCGCTGGTATGCCTCTTCCTTGGACCTGTGTTCGGTTGGCTCGCGGTACCACTTGCGGTGCTGGCGGCGGCGGCGGGCGGCGCGCTTTGGGCCCTCGGCCCTGCCTGGCTGCGCGTCGCTCGCGGGAGCCATGTCGTCATCACCACGATCATGTTCAACTTCATCGCCTCCGCGCTGATGACCTTCCTTATCGTCAAGGTCTTGATCGCGCCCGGCCAGAGCGCGCCGGAATCCGTTCCCTTCGTCGAGAGCGCGTGGATGCCGAGCCTCGGGCACCTACTCGGACCTTCTCCCCTCAATCTCTCCTTTCCTCTGGCGCTCCTGCTCGCGACGGCAGTGTGGGTGTTCCTCCGGCGGATGCGCGCGGGATTCGAGCTGCGCGCCGTAGGAGCCAATCCCGAAGCCGCGCGCGCTGCCGGCATCTCCGTCGCACGCGCGACCGTGCTCGCGTTGGGCCTAGGCGGGGCGCTTGCGGGGTTGATCGCAGTCAACGAGCTCATGGGCGCACAGCATCGCCTCTTGCTTGAGTTCCCTGCGGGATACGGCTTCATGGGAATCGCGGTCGCGCTGGTGGGCCGAAACCATCCCTTGGGCATCGTCCTCGCAGCCATCTTCTTCGGTGCGCTTTATCAGGGCGGCACCGAGCTCTCGTTCGATCTCCCGCAGGTGACGCGCGATCTCGTCGTGGTGATCGAGGGGCTAGCGATCCTCTTCTGCGGCGCGCTCGAGAACCTCTTCCGCCGGCGGATCGCGACCTGGCTCGGAAAGGAGGCGCGAACGTGAGCGAGGCCGGGACCGAGTTTCTCTCGATCCTTGCGGCGACGCTCCGCCTGGCGACGCCGCTGGTGCTCGCGGCGCTCGGCGGACTCTTCTCCGAGCGCTCCGGCGTCATCGACATCGGGCTCGAGGGGAAGATGCTCGGCAGCGCCTTCGCGGCTGCAGCCGCAGCGGCGGCGACCGGCTCCGCCTGGATGGGCCTTTTGGCAGGGGTCGCAGCGGCGATGCTGCTGGCGCTCCTGCATGCCTATGCGGCCGTGAGCCAAGGCGGCAATCAAGTCGTGACGGGGATGGCGATCAACGTCCTCGTGGCTGGGCTCGCACCGGTCCTGGCGACCGCGTGGTTTCACCTCGACGGGACCACGCCGATGCTGCCCTCTGCCGCACGCTTCGGCGCCCTCACCCTCCCAGGCTTCGCAAGCTTGGGTGTCTTCTACCGACAGGTCATCAGCGGCCATAACGGGTTCGTCTACGCGGCAGCACTCGCGGTTCCCGCGGCGGCGCTCTTGCTTGCGAGAACCCGATTCGGTCTCAGGCTTCGCGCGGCCGGCGAGAATCCGCAGGCGGTCGAGACAGCCGGCGTCTCCGTCTCCGCGATCCGCTATCGCGCGCTTCTGCTGACCGGACTTCTTTGTGGCCTTGCGGGAGCGTATCTCTCGCTCGCGGCAGGCGCTGGCTTCACGCGGATGATGACCGCCGGGCGCGGCTACCTCGCCCTTGCAGCTCTCATCTTCGGCCGCTGGCGCCCGGTGCCCGCGGCACTTGCCTGTCTCCTCTTCGCCTTCGCAGACGCCACGCAGGCACGCCTGCAGGGCGTCGCACTGCCGGTCGTCGGCGCGATGCCGGTGGAGCTCGTGAGCGCGATTCCCTATGTGCTCACACTGCTGCTGCTCGCGGGCTTCGGCGGCGCCGCGCGCGCGCCGAGCGCTCTCGGGGTCCCCTACCGCCGGGATGGCTGAGGGCGATCAGGGGATGACGATCTCGACGCGGCGGTTCTGCGCTTCGCGGACGCCATCGGGGGTGGGAACGCGCGGATTCTCCTTGCCATGCCACGCCTCGACGATGGCGGCGTTCGGGACGCCGAGCTTGACGAGCGCGAGATGCACCGTGTCCGCGCGACGCTTGGAGAGGCCGAGGTTGTATTGCGCGGAGCCCGCGAGGTCGGTGTAGCCCGTGACCGCGATGCGCACGGCACTGGCCTGCTTGAACGTGGTGGCGGCCTCCTCGACGACGCGTTGCCCGGCCGGGGTCAGTGCCGACCGATCGAAATCGAAGAACACGAGATACATGCGCACTTCCGGCGGCGGCGGCGCCTGCGGGGGCGCTGCGGCGGCGGGAGTGGGCGGCGGCGCCACCGCCGGCACGACCGGCGAGGGCCGGCGCGAGGGGAAATGATAGGTCAGCCCTAGCATGGCATTGTGGGTCGCATAGGTCGTCTTGAACCTGAAACCGCCGAGGTCCTTGAAACTCGGATCGCTCGTGGCGAAGTAGCGATAGTCGAGATCGAGCGACAGCCGTTCCGCCACCTGGTAGCGCACGCCGACAATGCCCTGATAGGCAAATTCCTTGTCCGATTTGTTGACGAAGTTCGTGTGGCTCACCTGGAGATCGTCGAGCGCGATGCGCGCGCCGCCTACGCCCGCGCCGACATAGGGCGTCCAGTTATGGTTGGGCAGGATATCGACGATCGTGTTCGCCATGATCGCAAGCGAGGTGATGTTGCCCTCGGGGCTCACGCCACCGGAGAGCCCCGGGAAGCTGACGCTGCCGGCGTTCACGTTCAGGGATTTGACGCCCTGCCGGCGGAAGACGAGCTCGCCCTCGAAACGCACGCGCCCGAAATTGTAACCGCCGACGCCGCCACCGCCGAAACCCGTGTCCGGCGCCGCATGAAATTGGATGTGACCGGGGCCGCCGGCGCTGTCGAAGGATTGAAGATCCGACCAACCGACCTCGAAGCCGACGTACCACCCGCGGGTCTGGCCGGAGTACTCGATCGCGCCCTGCCCGTGTGCCGCTGCCGCCGCGAATACACAGGCCCCGAGCGCGCCGGCAAAAATGCCCGGACGTGCCATCCTCCCCTCCCCGCGCCTATCGCACGAAAGGGCAATCGAGTCGCCCCCGAGTCGGCGTTTTTACCATTTGGAGGTATGATCGCAAGCCCTTTCGTATGCCCCACGGTATGATGCGGCTCGACGCAGCCGAATCACCCAAAGCAAGAGCGGCCGGGGGCTGCCCTCCGGCCGCTTGTGCTTGGGCTCGCCTGAAGCTTACGGAAGTACGATCTCCACGCGGCGGTTGCGCGGTTCCTTGACGCCATCGGCCGTCGGGACGGCTGGGTTCTCCTTCCCGCGCCAAGCCTCGACGATCGCCGGCCGCGGCACGCCCTCTTTTATGAGAGCGCCAGTCACGGTGTCGGCACGCCTCTTCGAGAGACCCAGATTGTACTGCTGGGTGCCCGCGAGATCGGTGTAGCCGGTGACCATGATCTTGGCCGAGCCTGCGCTCTTGAAGGTCATCGCGGCCTCATGCACCGTCTTCGCGCCCACCGCCGTCAGGACCGACTTGTCGAACTCGAAATAGACGACGAAGAGGCGCACCGGCGCGACTGGCGGCGGCGCGGGCGGTTGCATTGCCGGCTGCACCGGCGGCGGCGGCGCCGGCGGCGCGCCGAAATGGTAGGCAACGCCGAGGAAGACGTTATGCGTGCTGTACTGCGTCTTCGCGCTGATCGTGCTGCCGGTGACGTTCGTCGAGAACTTGGGATCCGTCGTGGCGAAATAGCGGTAATCGACGCTCGCGGACCAGCGTGCATTGAACGCGTATTTGAGCCCGGCGATGCCCTGATAGGCGAATTGCCAATCCTTCACGTCGACGTTGATGCCGGAACCGGCCGGACCCGCATCCCCAACCGAGATCCGCGCGGCGCCGACGCCGACGCCGAGATAGGGCGTCCACACACTCTCCGGCATGAAGTCGTAGATCGCGTTCGTCATGAACGCGACGCTGGTGATGCTGCCCTTGGCGGGAAAGGTTGTGCCCGGAGCGACCAGCGGCCCCGAGGTGTCGGTGACGCTGCCGATCCCGTTGTTCCGGACGGTGATCTCGCCCTCGAGGCGCAGCCCTGCCCAGCCCACGCCCTGGTAGCCGACCGCGAGGCCCGCGCCGACGCCTTCGTTCATGTTCGCGCGGAAGACGTCGCCCTTGATCTGTAGCCGACGGCAGAACTCTGGGCTGGTGAGAGCCGTGCAGGGAATGTCGCTGTCGGGATCGTTGAGATGTGTCCAACCAGCCTGCGGCCCGAGATACCAGCCCTGGGTCTGCTGCGCCGCTGCGCTCGTCGCGACCAACCCGATGGCCGTCCCGGCCAATAGCAATGCGCTCAGTGCCTTCATAATTCTCCCCTCCAGGGCATCAAAAAGCGCTAGCACATACCTATTATGGGCCAGCTCATAATACCTTTTAGCATCATCGGCACTGATGGCAATTGCGGATCGTGCGTCGCCGCACCGAAGGCGCGCGAATTCCCGCCCGCTGTTGCAGCGGGGCAACAATCTTAAATCGCTGGGGAGTCTTGGCTTTCCCGGGTCTCAGCCCGCCGTATGGGTGAGAACCTCCAACGAGCCCTCGTAGATCATGCGAACGGCGACGAAGGCGACCACGGCAAGGCCGAGCCAGGCGATCCATCGGTGCCGACCCAGGAGCCGCGCCACGAGATGCGAGGCGATGCCCATAAGCGCCACCGAAAAGACGAGGCCGATCACCAGGATTATCGTGTGCTGGTGCGCGGCGCCGGCGACCGCGAGAACGTTGTCGAGTGACATCGAGATGTCGGCGATAGCGATTTGCACGCTCGCCTGCCAGAAGGTCTTCTGCGGGCCAGCCGTATTGCCGGCTCCGAATTTCCCGTGACCTCGCCGGAGCTCGCGGAAGAACTTCCAGGCGACCCAAAGCAGCAGAATTCCACCCGCGAGCGTCAGGCCGACGATCGCCAGGAGCTGCAGCGCGACGCCCGCGAAGACGATGCGCAGCACCGTCGCGGCGACGACGCCCCAGAAGATCGCGCGCCGCCGGTCATCGGGAGTGAGGCCCGCCGCCGCCATCCCCACGACGACCGCATTGTCTCCGGCGAGCGCGAGGTCGATCAGAATGACCGAGACGAGCGCCCAGAGCTCCTGCAAGCCGAACCCGCCCATCGCCCATCCTTCCGATCCCGACGCAGGCGGAGCCTGAAGCGCCGGGCGTTACGATTCAAGAAGCTACTCGGAGCGACACGCGAGGGCATTGCAAGCGGGCGCCGCCCGCACCACACTCGCGCGCCTCGACGCCCTCCCCATGCGCATTCCAATCCTCGCGCGCTTCGCGCTCTTCGCTTCTGCGAGCCACGTCATCATCGCCGTGCAGCTCGCGTTCTGGCCGCTCTTCCTTGCGGCGCGCGGGCTCGATGCCACGGAGATGGGGATCGTCACCGGTATCGGGCTTTGGGCGCGTGTTGCCGCGCATCCGCTTGTGGGATTCTTCGCCGATCTCAGCGGCGACCGCAGGCGGGTCATGCTCATCCTCTCGGTCTTCGCCTTCCTGAGCTTCGGCCTCTACGTCCCCGCTCACGGGTTCTGGCCGATGCTTTTGATCGGCACCGTTTCCGGCATTGCCTTCGCGACCGCGCTGCCGCTCGCGGACAATGCCGTGCTGCAATCGGGCGTCGACTACGGGCGGTTCCGCATCTGGGCCTCGCTCACCTTCCTGGTGGTGACCCTCGCGATCGGCGAGCTCTTGAAGCGCGCGCCGCCCGACAGCCTTGTGGTGCTGCTGCTGATCGGGAGCGCACTCATGGGGCTCAGCGTCTGCGCGATGCCCCGCGGCGACGGGCCGGCGGCGCGGCGCTCGGATCCCGGCGCCTGGCGGAGCCTGATCCGCGGCCGACACCTCCTCTTCCTCGCGGCGGCCGCGCTCATCCAGGCGAGCCATCTCGTCTACTACGGCTACAGCTCCCTCTATTGGAAAGGGCTTGGATACGGCACCGACGTCATCGGCTGGCTCTGGGCAGAGGGCGTCGTCGCGGAGATCATGCTCTTCTACTGGGCGAGCCGTCTCTTCAGGGGTGCCAATCCCGCTCATTTGCTGCTTCTCGGTGGCGCCGCTGGCGTGCTGCGCTGGACGGTACTCGCCAGCGCGACGTCGCTTTGGGCGCTTGCGGCCGTCAACTTCATGCATTGCTTCACCTTCGCAGCCGCGCATTTGGGCGCCATGTACTACCTGCTGCGCAATGCGCCCGCGAGCCACGCCGGCACCGCGCAATCCCTCTACTCCGCAACGCTGGGCTTGGGTTTCGGGCTGGTGGCGTTTTTTGCGGGCGCGCTCTACGACGCCGTCGGCGGGAGTGCCTTCTATGCGATGGCTACGATGTCGGGCGCGGGAGCAGCGGCGGCACTCCTCCTGGGGCGATTGGCGACGAAATCTTAAGGCTTTCCGCCGACACTCGGCCGGGAGCCCCACATGCCATCTCGGAAATCACGTCCTCTCTCGAGTGCAGCGCCGCAGGCACCGGTCGTGATCCGGCGCGGGCGCGGAAGGCTGCGCATCAAGCGGCCGATCACCGACGCCGTCTTCGACCTCATGGCCGTCGCCGCACGCGAGCCGACAGAGCCTGGCATGCCCGAGCCGAACTGGCCCAGCGCCGATGGTGGTTTCCTCTCTGCGGTGCTCCGCGCACAGCGTGTGCCCGAAGCGCTCGCGCGCGAGATCGCCGCGGCGATCCCCGAGCGCGGCCCCAGCGACGCAACGATGGTCGACCGCCTGTCACAGGCGCTCGATGCCGTCCTGGACTTCACCCCGATCGAGACGCTCCTCAATGCACCTGCCCTGCTGCTGGCAGGACCGCCCGGCGCTGGCAAGACCACGCTCGCGGCGAAGCTCGCGGCCCGGCGCGAGCGTGGCACGGCTCGTCTTGTCGCGGCCGACGGCGAGCGCGCGGGCGCGCTGGCGCAATTGCGCGAGTTTGCGGCGGCGCTCGGCAATCCGCTCCTCGAGGCGGAGACACCGGCTGCGCTCGCGGCAATCGCTGCGGGCCATTCCACCGAGCCGCTCATTCTCGACATGCCCGGCGTCGATCCCGCTGACGCCAAGGCCTGGCAAGCGCTTCGTCCCTGGCTCCATGTCGTCTCCGCGATGCCGGTCCTCGTGCTTCCCGCCAATGTTCCGGCCGAGGAGGCGCTCGCCATGGCGACCCACTTCCGTGCGCTCGGCGGGGGCTACGCGGTCCTCACCCGCTTCGACATGGTACGCCGCGTCGGCGGCACACTCGGCGCGAGCCTTGCGGGCGTGCCGCTCGCTGGCGTCAGCGTCACTCCCAATTTCGCCTATGGTCTTCGACCGCTCAGTCCGGAGATCCTCGCGCGACGCCTGCTTTCGGGCGCGCTCGAGGCTGCACGCTGGCAGGCGCCGGCGGCCTAAGCCCCTACCGCCATCGCAATAGCCTCCGTTCCAGCGCGGAGAGGCCCCATCCGATGAGGAGGCCGAGGATGGCGAGCACCACGACGCCCGCCATCAATTGATCCGTCTGCATGAGGTTGCCAGTCGTGAGGACGAAGGCGCCGATCCCCTGCTGCGCGCCGATCATCTCCGCCGCCACCACCAGTAGCAGCGCCGTCGCCGCGGAGATGCGGAAGCCCGCGAGGATGCTTGGAAGCGCGCCCGGCAGCACGACCTTGCGCAGGATGGCCCCGAAAGGGAGGCCGAAGCTCTGCGCCATGCGCACGAGACTCAGCGGGACGCCATCGATCCCGCTGTAGGTCGCAATCGCGGTCGGGAAGAAGACGCCGAGCGCGATCGTCGCCCATTTCGAGGGTTCGCCGATGCCGAGCCAGAGAATGAGCAGCGGCAGCAGCGCGATTTTCGGAATGGGAAAGAGCGCGGAGATCACCGGTACTCCCACCGCACGCGCGATCGAGAAGAGCCCCATCGCGAGGCCCGTTGCGAGCCCCGCGAGAGTGCCGATCGCCCAGCCCGCGAGAATGCGGCTCGACGAAGCTCCGAGATCGCGCCAGAACGACGCGGTCGTCGCGAGATGCGCGAGCGCCCGCGCGATGCTCCAGGGGCTCGGCAGGAAGACCGGCGTGATGATGCCGAACGAGACCGCGCCCTGCCATACCAGCAATAGCAAAGCGAAGGCGATGACGGAGGCCCAGCGCTTGCGCTGCAGCGAGAAGCCGCCGCCGCGGAAGGCAATCGCGCGCCGGTCGCTAGGCATCGCTCATCTCGCGGTCGGCAAGCCGCGCCTCCGTCTTGATAGAGTCCCAGAGCCCTTCGTGGAGCGCCGTCAGCACCGGTTGCGCCGCCGGCTGCCCGCGCTCGCGCTGCGGGATCGGCACGGGCACCATGAGCTTCACCCGGCCCGGACGACGCGAGAGTACGACGATGCGGTCCGCAAGGCGGAGCGCTTCCCAGAGATTATGCGTGACATAGAGCGCGGCCACGCGCTCGCCGAGCCAGAGCGCTAGGAACTCCTCCATCAGCAACTCGCGTGTCTGGGCGTCGAGGGCTGAGAGCGGCTCGTCCAGCAAGAGCATTGCCGGGCGCACCACGAGCGCGCGGGCAATCCCCACGCGCTGGCGCATGCCGCCCGAGAGCTGGCGCGGAAAGGCATCGCGAAACTCCGCAAGCCCGATCCGCGCGAGCGCCGCGCCCACCCGCTCCTGCCGCTCGCGCGCGGAGAGCGGATGATGCTCGAGCGCGAGCGCCACGTTGCCCTCGACCGTGCGCCAGGGCAGCAGTGCGAAATCCTGAAAGACGAAGGTGAAGGGGTTGAGACTCTCCGGCGGCACCACGCCCGCGATCGAGACCGTGCCGCGGCTCGGCCGCAGGAGCCCGCCGACGATCGAGAGCAGGGTCGACTTGCCGCAGCCGGATGGACCGATCAGCGCGACGATTTCGCCAGCACCGACCGTGAGGTCGATGCCGTCGAGCACCTCCAGATCCCCGTAGGCGTGACCGACCTTGTCGACGACGAGCTCCACGGCGGCGCCGTCACTTCGGCATGTCCAGGTGTCCCTCGACGAAGGTGAGATCGAGGATGGTCTTGGCGTCGACGTCCTTGTCGACGAGGCCTTGCGCCTGATACCAGGCGACTTGGTTGTAGACGTCGCGAACCAAGAGGCGCGCGTCGGGATCGACGTAGGGAATGCCCGCGGTGATCCGCTCGGGGGAAAGGCCCGTATATTTGCTGACGATTGCGAGGAGCGCTGGTGCCTCCGGGCCCAGCGCGGGCTTGCCGTCCGGCCCCTTCTTGAGAAAGGCGTCGTAGAAGTCGCGCGCACCTTTGCGGTAGGCGCGGATCGCCCCGGCGACGGCGGCACGGCGAGCATCGATCGTTGCCTGCATCGTGAAGATCGCGCCGAGCTGCCAAGGCGTCTCGTCGCCGACCCAGCCGATCACCTTGACGTCGCCGGCGTCGATCAGCGGTTGCGCCGCGGTCGCGGGCATCACGGCCGCATCGACCTGGCCGCCCTTGAGCGCGCTCGCCATGTTCGCGAGCGATTGCACCGCGACGAGTCGCAAGCTCGCGAGTTGGAAGTGCAGCTTGTCCGCGATGAGGCCGAGGCTGTAGTGGAAGGTCGAGCCCGCCTGGGTGATGGCGATCGAGTGTCCCGGTAAATCCGTGAGGCTCTTGAGACCGGCCTCATAGGCCTGCTTCGTGACGACATAGGCGTTGAGATGGTAGCCGGGCTCCTCACGGCTTTGCGCCGCGACGATCCGGAGCGCGGCCTTGCCCGCGAGGTTGAAGAAGCCCGCGGTGAGGCCGGTGACGCCGATGTCGATGTCGCCCGAAACGGTCGCGAGTGCCACCGGCTGCGCCGCGTCGAAGAACCGGAGCTCGATCTCGAGTCCCTCGGCCGCAAAATAGCCCTTGTCCTCCGCGACGAAGACCGGACCCGAGGAAGCGAGGCGCAGCACGCCGATCCGCAGCCTCTCCGCGGCTCGGGCTCCCGGCGTAGAGAGCACCACCGCCGCGACCAGCAGGGCCGCGATCCACCCCCGTCTCATCCTCGCCTCCCCATGACTTTTTCGTTCCGCGCGAGCATGCGGAGCCGAGAGCGCCTTGGCAAGCCGCAGGCCGCGGCCCGCCTCATTCCTTGCAGGCGACGTATTGGGCGCGGTTTGCGGTGGCTTGGGAGGCGAAGTAGGCGCGCATGTCCGAGCTGGTGAGGAAGCTATTTGCGAGCGGGATGAGCGCGCTGGTCTGGCAGTTCTCGGCCATCGTGCGTTGTCCGGAGGCGAGCGCCTCCTCGTTCGCGAGATGGGTCATGTAGTTCTCGAACTCGACATCGGCGCGTCCTTTGCCCTGGCGCCGGAAGTGGTCGATCAACTGCTTCTGGTACTTGATGATCGCATCCTTGTTGCGCTGCGTGAAAAGGCCGTAGGTCGTGTCGCGGCAAACGTCGCTCAGCACCATGAGCTTCGCCTGGAACTGGATCGCGAGCTCCGCCTCCAAATCGGCGTTCGAGTAGCAATCGCGAGCGGCGGCCGCGGCCAAGGTCGCCATTGCGACCATGCTCACCACCGCCCCCAGCAGCACCGCGCGACGCATCGGCCTTCGCTCCCCGAACGCGACCCAAGCTGGTCCTGGGTAATCCAACTCGGCCCTGGGAACAACTCAAAACTTTGTGGCACTGCCGGCGGAAGCGACGCCGGCCGAGCGGCTTGCGCGCGCTGCGCGAGGCTTTACGGTTCGTTAAGCCGCACCCGACCACTATGGAGGGAGCCGGCGGCGCCAGTGCCTCCGGCCTCGGAGCGGAAGGTTTGGCAATGCTCGGCTGGACGCTGCGCGTGATGGTGGTCCTGATTGCGCTGACGGGCGCGGCGGCTTGGGCGCTTTCGCCCACCGGCATGGCGCTCCTCATGCCGCATCGGGAAAAGCAGGCGACGCACGCATCGGCATCGAGCGCGGGCGCCTCCGTGCCCAACGAGACCGTCTATCGTCGCGCGAGAGACGGCCACTTCTACGTCGACGCGGACGTGAACGGCGCTTCGATCCGCTTCGTCGTCGATACCGGGGCGAGCGTCATCGCGCTCTCGCCGGAGGATGCGCGGGCAGCGGGCCTGCAGGTGCTGTCGCAGGATTTCACCTTGCGCGCCAACACCGCAAACGGCGTCGCGCGGGTCGCGCCCGTGACGCTCCGGGCGGTGGGCCTTGGCCAATTCACCGCGAGCGAGGTGCCCGCGATCGTCGTGGAACAGCCGATGCAGGCCTCGCTCCTCGGCATGAGCTTCCTATCGCGCCTGCAGGGCTTCGAGACCAGGGGAGACGAGCTCGTCCTGCGCTGGTAGAGCTATTCTCTGCCCTTCGCCCGGCGCCGGCGGAAATAGATCACGGTCGCGACCCCGCCGACGATCGCCACGAAGATCCCCAACATGACGAAGCGGAACTTCGAGGCGAGGTCGCCGAGCATCGCCTCCGAAGCGTGCCCTGCGGCGTAGCCCGCACCGACGAAGGTGCAAGCCCAGATGCCGGCGGCGATGAAGTTAAAGAAGAGGAAGCGCCGCCAGGCGATGCCGCTGATCCCGAGAGCGAAGGACGAGACGTTGCGGACCCCATAGATGAAGCGAAAGGTCAGGATGAATCCGACGTCGAAGCGGCGCAGCCACCCGAGCGCCCGGTCGACGCGCGCGCGCCAGCCCGGCCGGCGCTCCAGCAGCTTCAGCCCGAAGCGTCGCCCGACCCAGAAGTAGAACTGGTCGCCGCAGAAGCTCCCGAGCCAAGCGGAGGCGAGCAGCATCGGCGCGCTCAGGAAGCCCTGCGCCGCCGCAAACGCCGCGAAGAGGACGAAGGTCTCGCCCTCGAAGAAGGTCCAGACGAAAGTGACGGCGTAGGACCAGAACCCGTGCTCTTTTAGCAGCTCCTGCAGGTCCATCCAGCGCTTCCATTCCCACCCTCGGAGCCGGGGGGCCGGCGAGGGCCGCCGATCCTATGCTTTAGAGGAGGCGGCGGTCGAGCAGAGAGTTGTGTCCCGGCGGGCCCGCCTTGACGCTCCCCTCGGCATGCGCTCCTCTCTCGCCCGGACACAGCACATTCGAACGGGGGATTCCATGGAGGCGCATGAGGCACACGATCTCGGCGACAGGATCGCCGAGAGCGCGGAGCAGCATAATTCGAGCGAGCGGTTCCGGCGCGGCACGGCGGTCGCTCTGGGCGTCATCGCGATGCTGCTGGCGATAGCGAGCCTCTTCGGCGAAGCCGCGATGAAGGAGACGATCAACTTCAACATTCTCGTCTCCGACACCTATGCCTTCTACCAAGCAAAGAACGAGCGGCAGACCGCGACGCGGCTCGCCGCCGAGCAGCTCGAGATCATCGCTGCTGCGCATCCGGAGTGGCCGCAACCCGTGCGCGACCGGATTGCCAAGCGCATCGCCGATTATCAGGCGACCGTGCAGATTTACGAGAGCGATCCCAAGCGCGGCGATGGCAAGCAGGATCTCCTGCAGAAGGCGAAGTACTACGAGAGCAGGCGGGATCAGGCGCAGGCGCGGGACGGGAGCTACGACTACGCGCGAGTTCTTTTTCAGATCGCGCTCGTGCTGGGCTCGGTCGCGATCGTGAGCCTCGCGCGCTGGCTCCTCTGGCTCGGCTGCGGCCTTGCGGGCCTCGCGACCCTGCTGACGGCGAACGGCTACTTCCTGCTGGTCACGCTGCCCTTTGACTGAGCGCGAGAGCTCAGCGCGGCGCGCGGCTGCGACCCGCGTCGGCGACGAAATCCGAGCGCCGCGGCATGTGGCGCCACCAGCCGGCCTCGTTGATCGAGTAGTAGGGCCGGTAGCGGACGATCTCCGACGCCGGCAGGATCGCATCGGTCTGATTGTCGAGGACGAGCGCCTCGCCGTCGACATAGACCGCGAGCACGGCATGATCGACGGCTTGCGCGAGATCGCGGACCACCACGATCCGCATCAGCTCGTTCGGAACTCCGGCCGCGCGCAGCGCCATGAACTTCGCGATCGCGTAGTCCTGGCACTGGCCGCTCCTGCGGAAGAACTCGAAGGGCGTCTCCCAGTGATTGGCCGTTCCCCAATTGACCTGGGATGGCACGTAGGGATAGCGATTGATCTCGGCGTTGACGCGCACAGCCTTCGCGCGGAGGTCGAGGCCCTGAAGCGTGGCAAGCAGGGCCACCCAAGGTCGTGGCGCGCAGGCCTCGGTTGCGCCGACCGGACAGGGGCCGAGCGCGCTCGCGATCTCCGTCTGTGACCGGCTCAGCGCCTCCGTCCATTTGTAGAAGGGCGTGATGTCGCTCGAGAAGTATTCGGCGGTGCCGAAGAGCCCTTCGGCGCCGCGCGCCGGCGGCGGCAGGGCTGCGGGCGCATAAGCGACCTGCAGCCCCTCCGCCGCCGCCGGGGCGAGCGTGCTCACTACGAGCGCCAGGGACACCAGGAGTCCCCGAAGGTGCTTGCTGAGAAGGTGCTTGCCGAGAATGTGCTTGCTTCGAATGTTCTTGCCGACCACCGCGACCCCCTCTCAGTAGGGCGTGGAGCTCGACCTCCAAGAGGTATCGAGCCGCCGCCTCGCCGAGTTCACCCGGGCGTCTCGCGGACGGCCGCGCTGGCCAGAGGCCAAGGCGCAGGACCCGCGAGTGCGCGCGCTTACGGTGGCGTTCCGACGGTTAACCGCTCATAAAGTTTCGGCTGAATGCGAGGCAATCCGCGCCGACCTCCGAGCGGAAGCCAGCGCCGCTTAGGGATTTGCTAACCATCGAAGCCGCTGAATTCGCAGGAAACCGGTCGACCCGGGAAGCCCCGCTGCCGCCGCGGCCGATCCAAAACTATCGTCGAGAGATTAAGGAAAATCCGAAATAGTTACCCATTGGGATGAGGAGGCCGCGGGATCGGCCGCCGGCCGCACCTCCTTGACGGCGCGCGAATGCGGCCCCTAGGCTCGCGCAACTTCACGAGAAAAGACCGCGAGGAGGAAACCCATGACGAAGCCCGCACCATTGCTCCTCACCGGCGCGGCCGGTGCGCTCGGCCAGTTCCTGCGTCCGCATCTCGCCAGGCGTCCCGGCGGGCTGCGCAGCTCGGATCTTCGCGATCCCGGCGCGCCGCATCCGGGCGAGGAGGTCGTGGTCGCCGACCTCGCAGATGCCGCCGCGATCGACCGCCTCGTCGCGGGAACCTCCGCGATCGTCCATCTCGGCGCCGTCTCGACCGAGGATGCGGTCGACAAGATCTTCGCCGCGAATTTCCACGGCACCTATCACATCTTCGAATCTGCGCTGCGCCACGGCGTCAAGCGCATCGTCTTCGCGAGCTCCAATCACGCAATCGGCTATCACCCCGTGACCGAGCGGCTCGACGCCTTCTCGCGCCAGCGTCCGGACACGATGTACGGCGTGAGCAAGGCCTTCGGCGAGAATCTCGGCAGCTTCTTCGCGGACAAATTCGGCTTCGAGGTCGCTTGCCTGCGCATCGGCTCGGCATTGCCGGAACCGCGCGAAGCGCGGCACCTCTCCACCTGGCTCAGCTATCCCGATACACTGCGCCTCGTCGAGGCCTGCCTCGACGCGCCGAAGCTGCACTACACGATCGTCTACGGCGCTTCCGACAACTCGCGCACCTACTGGGACAATTCCAAGTCCGGCGTCGACTATCGTCCTCGCGACAGCGCAGACCGCTACGCCCCGCAAATCCTTTCGCATGGCGATCCCCGCGACCCCGCCGATCCCGCGACGCGCTTCCAGGGTGGCTTCTATGTGAACCTCGGCCTCGGCGAGAAGCCACACTGAAGCGGCAGGCACATCCGTGACCGTTGAGGCCGCACTTCCCCTTCGTTCCGCGAAGGTTCAGGTCCCCGTTATCCTCACGGGGATCGGTCATGCTGCCACGCATTGGACGGTCGGGACTTTCTACTTCCTGCTGCCGATGCTGCGCGAGAGCTTGGGCCTCGACTACGTCGCGGCAGGCCTCCTGGTCACGTGCTTCCACATCGGTTCGACGGCGATCAACATACCCAGCGGAACCCTCGTGGATTTGACGGGACGACGCGTCCTGTTCCAAGTGGCCTCGCTCGTCGTCGGCGCCGCGGCGCTTGCGGCGATCGGCATCTTCGGCAATTACGGTGCGCTGGCGATCGCGCTCGGTGTGCTCGGCGCCTCAAACATGCTCTGGCATCCCGCGGCGATCTCCTATCTTTCAGGCCACCTGCCGCGCAATCGCGGCTACGCGCTGGCGATCCACGCGCTCGGCGCGAATATCGGCGACGCCATGGCGCCCCTCGCAACGGGTCTCCTGCTCGCGAGCTTCACCTGGCAGACGACCGCGACCATCAATGCCGCGATCGGCGTGCTCCCGGCAGTCGCGCTCATCTCCGTCCTCGGCCGCGGCGATGCCGCGGCGGCCGCGCGCGGTGCCGGTACGTCGCTGCGAAGCTACCTCGCGGGCATGGCGCGCGCGATCAGGACGCGCGCGATGTGGAGCCTTTGCCTGATGGCGGGCTTCCGCACGATGATGCAATCGGGACTGCTCGCCTTCCTGCCGCTTTACCTCTCGGATTCGCTGCACATGAGCCCCTTCAACATGGGGCTCACGCTGATGATGCTGCAGGTCGGCGGAATGATCGCGGCGCCGATCGCGGGAACGCTCTCCGACCGGATCGGGCGTCGGCCGATCGTGCTCGCGGGCATGAGCAGCACCACCGTGCTGGTGATCGGCCTCACCTTCCTCGGCAGCGGGCCGCTCTATGTCTTCGGCGTCGCGGTGCTGGGTTTCGTGATGTACGCGATGCGCCCGGTGATCCACTCCTGGCTCATGGACCGCTCGCCACCCGAGCTCGCGGCCTCCATGACCAGCGCTATGTTCGGCGTCCAGGCGGCCTTCTCGGCGGTCATGCCGTTGATCGGCGGCGCGCTCGCCGACGCCTACGGGCTGGTCGCCGTCTTCTATTTCCTCGGCGCGTCGGTGCTGGTCGCGAACTTGCTGGCCCTCAGCGTGCCCAAGACCGAGCGCGCTGCCTGATGGAACGCCCTACCATCTCGATTTGTTTGGAGAGGTAACCGAAGGGCGCGGGAGAGGAGAAGTCGGCCATGGCGCGAGCGCGAGCCCAGCCGCGAAAGCCGGCGAAAGCCAAGCTTCGCAACGGCGAGATCGCGGACGCGCTCGACGAGATCGCCGATCTCCTGGACCTCCAATCCGCAAACCCCTTCCGCATCCGCGCCTACCGCAATGGGGCGCGCACGGTGCGCGGCCTCGGTGTCGAGATCTCCGAGCTGATCGCCCAGGGCCGCGACCTCTCCGAGCTGCCGGGGATCGGAAAGGATCTCGCGGTGAAGCTCGTGACGCTCGCCGAGACCGGAAAAGTGACACTCCTCGACGAGCTCCGCCGCGCGGTGCCGCCGATCGCGACGGAACTCCTGCACCTCACCGGCCTCGGCCCAAAGCGCGTACGTGCGCTTTACGAGGACCTCGACATCCACAGCCTGGAGCAGTTGCGGCGCGCGCTCCTGGACGGGCGCGTGGGCGAGCTTCCGGGCTTCGGACCGAAGCTCGTGGCCTCGCTAAAGGAGTCCATCGCCGCCGGCTCCGCGCCGTCGCGCCGCTTCCCGCGCGCGGCGGTGCGCGGCACCGTCGAGCACCTCGTCGCCCATCTCGAGGCCGCGCCCGGTGTCGAGCGCGTGATCGTCGCCGGGAGCTACAGGCGGCGTCAGGAGACAGTCGGCGACATCGACGTCCTCGCCACCGCGGAGATGACGAAGCCGATCATGGACCGCTTCGTCGGCTATGGAGAGGTGGCGAAGGTGCTGGCCGAGGGGCCCACGCGCTCGACGGTGGTGCTGCGCTCGGGCATCCAGGTCGACATCCGCATCGTGCCCGACGAGAGCTACGGGTCCGCGCTCAACTATTTTACGGGCAGCAAGGCGCACAGCATCGCGCTCCGCCAATTGGCGCAGAAGCGCGCGCTCAAGCTCAATGAATATGGCGTCTTCAAGGGAAAGCGCCGCACGGCCGGCAAGACCGAGCAGTCGGTCTACGAGGCCCTGGGCCTCACCTATATCGACCCGGAGCTGCGCGAGAACCGCGGTGAGATCGAGGCCGCGCGCGCGGGGACGCTACCGAAACTGGTGGAGCGACGGGACCTCCGCGGCGATCTTCACGCGCATGCCGCGACGGCTGACGAGATCGCGGCGATGGCGAAAGCCGCGCGCGAGCGGGGTCTCGACTACCTGGGAATCGCCGAGCGCGCAGAAGGCCTCGATCCGCGCCGCCTCGCCCAGCAGATCGCGGCGATGGATCGCTGGAACGCGAAAGGCGCGGCTCCGCGCCTGCTCAAGGGCGTCGAAGTAGACATTCGCGAGGACGGCTCGCTCGGCCTCGCAGACGAGGTGCTCGCAGGGCTCGACTTCGTGATCGGCTCGATCCAGACGAAGCTCGCACTCTCACGCCAGCGGCAAACCGAGCGCATCCTTCGAGGCATGCGGCACCCCCGCTTCGCCATCCTCGCGCATCCAAGCGGACGGCTCGTCGAGGGGCGGCCGCCCTATGACGTCGAGATGGACCGCGTGATGCGGGCGGCGCGCGAGCGCGGCGTCTTCGTCGAGCTCAATGCGCATCCCGATCGTCTCGAGCTCACGGAGGTGCAATGCCGGATGGCGAAGGAAGCGGGCGTCCTCGTCTCGATCGCCTCGGATGCCACTCGCGCGGAGGAGCTCGACGATCTCTCCTATGGCATCGACCGAGCTCGGCGCGGCTGGCTCGAAAAGCCCGACGTGCTCAATTCTCGCCCCCTCGCGGCGCTGGAAAAGCAGCTGGCGGCGACGAGGCGATAGGTCCGCGCAATCCTTCCATGCGCGTTTGAGGCTTGGTTGCACGGGGATCGCAGTATATCTGGGGATGTCACACCGCAAGGCGGCAATCGGCTGACTTGTATCCATACGGGTCGAAAGGGGTGCGGAGCAGACCGATGGGATTCGTTACTCGGCTCGCGCAGGGACGCATTCATTACGCCTGGATCGTCGCGACGGTGACGTTCCTGGTACTGCTGGCAGCGGCGGGCGTGCGTTCCGCGCCGACGGTCTTCATCGTGCCCATCGAGAACGAGTTTCACTGGTCGCGCTCGACGCTTTCCTTCGCGGTGGCGCTCAACTTGCTTCTCTATGGGCTGCTCGGGCCGTTTTCGGCCGCCTTCATGGACCGGATCGGCATCCGCGTCACCACGACCCTTGCGCTTGCGATCATGGCGGCGGGGCTGGCGCTCACGCTCGTCATGGAGACGGCCTGGCAGCTCGTGCTGCTCTGGGGCGTCGTGATCGGCAGCGGTAGCGGTCTTGCCGCGCTGGTGCTCGGTGCGGTAGTCGCCGCGCGCTGGTTCAGCCAACGTCGCGGACTCATCATGGGCGCTCTCACCTCGAGCGTGGCCGCGGGCCAACTCATTTTCCTGCCCTCGCTCGCCTCGATCGCGGGGCGATCGGGATGGCGCTCCGCCGTCGCGATGGTAGCGGTGATCGTCGCGCTGGCGATCCCCGTTGTATGGCTGCTGATGCGCGAGCGGCCCGAGGACATCGGCCTCAGGCCCTTCGGCGCCGACGCCGCAAGCGAGGCGCCGAAGGCAACGCCGCCGCAGAATCCCTTCATGGTCGCGCTCTCGGCGCTCGGAATGGGGCTCAGCTCGCGCGATTTCTGGCTGCTCTCCCTGAGCTTCTTCGTCTGCGGCGCCAGCACCAACGGCCTGATCGGAACGCACCTCATCCCCTTCTGCATAGAGAACGGCATCGCGGAGGTTACGGCCGCAGGGATGCTCGCCTTCATGGGGATCTTCAATCTCATTGGCACGACCGGCTCGGGCTGGCTCACGGATCGCTATGACAGCCGCTATCTCCTCTTCTGGTATTACGGGCTGCGCGGCCTCTCGCTGCTCTTCCTCCCCTATGTCTTCGACTTCTCCGTCTTCGGCTTGACCCTCTTCGGAGTTTTCTACGGGCTCGATTGGATCGCGACCGTGCCGCCAACGGTGCGGCTCGCCGCGAACGCCTTCGGGACGGCGCGGGCGGGGATGATGTTCGGCTGGATCACCGCCGTGCATCAGGTCGGCTCCTCGGTCGCAGCGGCGGGTGCCGGCATCCTCCGCGACCAGCTCGGCAGCTACACCAGCTCCTTCATCATCTCCGGCCTCCTCTGCTTCGTCGCCTCGGCGCTGGTCCTGCAAGTCGGCAGGCGCGCAGCGCCCGGCCGTCCGCTCGAGACCGCCCCCGCCGGCGCCTGACCTCTGCCCATGCGCGCGGCCTGCACGAGATAATTGTGCCGACGCTCTCCACCCCTTAGAATTGTTTGGTGTACAAACAATAGAGGCCGCGTGCGCGGCCCAGAGGGAGGGATCTGATGGTTCGGCGCATCCTCGGGCTCTGTCTCGCTGGCCTGCTCGCCGCCTCGGCGCCGGCATTCGCGCAGGATAAGACCGTTCAGCTCAAGCTTGCGCATTGGCTGCCGCCGGCGCACCCGCTGCATCCGGCTTTTCAGGCTTGGGCCGCAGACATCGAGAAGGCCTCGGGCGGGACCATCAAGTCGACGATCTTTCCCTCCGAGCAACTCGGCAAGGCATTCGACCACTACGACATGGCGCGAGACGGCATCGCCGATTTCACCTACGTCAATCCCGGCTACCAGCCCGGACGCTTTCCCGTCATCGCCGGCGGCGAGCTGCCCTTTCTTGCGACGAACGGCAAGAGCGGCTCGGCGGCATTCGACGCCTGGTACCGGAAGTATGCGGCGACCGAGATGAAGGACGTGCATTTCTGCTTCGCCTTCATAAGCGATCCCGGCGCGCTGCACAGCCACAAGAAGATCCTGCTGCCCGCGGAGATGAAGGGGCTCAAGGTACGGCCTGCGGATGCGACGATTGCGGCCTTTGTCACGCAGCTCGGCGGCACGAACGTCCAGGCTTCGGCGCCCGAGGCGCGCGACGTTCTCGCCCGCGGCGTCGCGGATGCGATCACTTTTCCTTGGGGCTCCGTCCTCCTCTTCGGCATCGACAAGGCCGTCAACTACCACATGGACGTCCCGCTCTACGTCTCGAATTTCGTCTGGGTCATGAACCAGAAGACCTATGACGGGATGTCCGCGGCGCAGAAGAAAGTGATCGACGATCACTGCACCACCGAATGGGCCGAAAAGGTCGCGGCGCCCTGGGCCGATTTCGAGGCGGCGGGACGGGGCAAGATCAAGGCGATGGAGGGCCAAGAGGTATACCCGCTCACTGCGGAGCAACTCGCGGAATGGCGCAAGGCCGCCGAGCCGCTGCAGGCGAAATGGGCGGAGGGCGTGAAAAAGGTCGGTGTCGATCCCGACACAGCGATGGCAGAGCTCAAGGCGAGCCTCAAGAAATACGACGCACTCTATTGAGCGGATCCCCGTGACCGCAACGCGGCCTGAGCCTTCGGAGGCGCACGCGCGTCGCAGCCGCATGGATCGCTTCATCGACGCGATCGAGATGGTGGCGGCGATCTTCGTGGGCATAGTCGCCGCGGACATCTTCGTCTCGGTGCTGCTGCGCTATTTCTTCAGTCTCGCAATCCCCGACGGATACGATTTCGGGCGGCTCCTGCTGGGTATCCTGATTTTCTGGGGGATCGCCGCGACGAGCTATCGTGGCACTCACATCACCGTCGACCTCGTCTGGAGCGCGGTCGGCCCGCGGCTTCAGCGCGCGATCGACGTCTTCGCGACCTCGGTGCTGCTCTTCGTGGTGACGGTGCAGACCTACACGCTCTTTGACAAGGTGCGCGACACCTACGAGGCGCATGTCGGAACTTTCGATCTCAACCTTCCGAATTGGCCCTTCTTCGCGGTCGCCTGGGCGGGAGACGTCTCGGCGGTTCTGCTGATCGCGATCCGGACCTACCGACTCATTTTCCACCCCGAGAGCCTCGGCCGGGCCGTCGTGGTCAAGCCCGTGGAATGAGCCCCGATACGGTCGCGATCCTCGGCTTCGTCGCGCTCTTCGCATTGATGCTGCTGCGAGTTCCCGTGGGGATGGCGATGGGCCTGGTGGGCGTCGTCGGCTACAGCTATCTCGTGGGCGGCGGGCCCGCTCTGAAGCAGGTCGGACTCACCTCCATGCGGACGGTGACAGACTACAATTTCGGCGTCATCCCGATGTTCCTGCTGATGGGGGCGTTCGTCTCGGCCTCGGGCGTGAGCCGCGAATTGTTCCGCGCCGCGAACACGGTGGTGGGACATCTGCGCGGCGGCCTCGGCATCGCGACCGTCGTCGCCTGCGGCGGCTTCGCCGCTATCTCCGGCTCCTCCGTCGCCACCGCTGCTACCTTCTCCAGCGTCGCCTATCCGGAGATGCGACGCTATGGCTACCCGCAATCCTTCGCGACCGGCGTGATCGCCGCGGGCGGCACGCTGGGCGCGATGCTCCCGCCCTCGACCGTGCTTGCGGTCTACGGCCTCATAACGCAGCAGGACATTGGCAGGCTCTTCATCGCGGGGGTGCTGCCGGGCATTCTCGCTATGGCGATGTACGTGGCGACAGTCGCGCTGATCGGCGTGCTGCGGCCGAGCTTCCTGCCGCGCGGCGAGGCCAGCGGGTGGCGGGAGATGCTCCTCGGGCTGCGCGACGTCTGGGCGCCGCTTGTGCTCTTCATCTTCGTGATCGGCGGGCTCTATGGCGGGCTCTTCACGCCGACCGAGGCCGGCGGCGTGGGTGCGGGCGGCGCCTTCGTCCTGGGCGTGCTCCGGGGCCGCCTCTCGCGCGCAGATATTCGCGGTTCCCTGCTGCAGGCGACCCGGACCGCCGCTGCGGTCTTCACGGTCCTCATCGGCGCGCTGCTGTTCGGCTATTTTCTCACCGTAACGGAAGTCCCGCAGAAGGTGACGCTTTTCCTCACGGGCCTCGGCCTTGGCCGCTACGGCGTCCTCGCGCTCATCATGGTGATGTATCTGGCGCTGGGCTGCCTCATGGACGCGATGGCCATGATCATTCTGACCGTGCCGATCATCTTTCCGGTGGTGACGCAGCTCGGCTTCGATCCCGTCTGGTTCGGTGTCATCATCGTGATGACCGTCGAGCTCGGCCTTATTCACCCGCCCGTCGGCATGAACGTCTTCGTAATCAAGAGCGTCGTGCGGGACGTGAGCTTCGCGACGATCTTTCTGGGCGTGCTGCCTTTCGTCGCGACGGACATCCTCCGCCTCGTGATCTTGATTGCCATTCCGGAGATCGCCCTCTACCTGCCGAGCCGGATGTAGCGCCTTATCCGCCGTGGTGCGCACCGGCAGGATTGGGAGAGCGCGCGGCCTCTGCTAGGCTCAGGCGCAATCCCAGCGATGCGAGGCGATCATGCGGCTCCCGGACAAGGTTGCAATCGTGACTGGCGCTGCCGGCGGCATCGGAGCCGCTATCGCCGAGCGTTTCGTCGCGGAGGGCGCCACCGTCATCGCCGCCGATGTCGCGATCCCGGAGAAGACACTGGTCCAGTCCGAGACACCGCGGCTCCTGAAACATGCGCTCGACCTCACCGACGCGGACTCCGTGACACGGCTCGTCTCCGACGTGCGCGCGGAGTTTCCGCGCATCCACGTGCTCGTCAACAACGCCGGCATCGGGCGCAATCTTCCGTTCCTCGAGACGCCCATCGACGTCTTCGACCGCATCCTCGCGGTCAATCTGCGCGGCACTTTCCTGATGAGCCAGGCCGTTACCAAGGAGATGGCGGCGGCGGGCGGCGGCGCCATCGTCAATCTCGCCTCGGTCTCCGCGCATCGCGGCAATCTCGGCCGCGCCGCCTACGGCGCCTCCAAGGGCGGAATCGTCACGCTGAGCGAGGTCATGGCGGTCGAGCTCGCGCGGTACAAGATCCGCGTCAACGCGATCTCGCCGGGCCCGATCGAGACCCCGCTCGTGGCGTCCATGCATTCGGCCGCCGAGCGCATCGCTTGGACCGCGCAGGTGCCGCTTCGGCGCTATGGCAGCGTCGAAGAGGTCGCAGCGGCTGCGGTCTATCTCGCGAGCGACGAGGCCTCCTATATCACCGGCCACGTGCTCGCCGTCGACGGCGGTTTCCTCGCCGCAGGCCTGGCCTCCGTGCCATGAATTCGCCTCATTAGGGTGTGAGGCTAGGCTTCTCCTCGGATCGAGCTCGGAGGCGGGAAGCTGCGCACATTACTCGGGGCCGGGCTCCTAAGCCTGCTCGTTATCGCCGGCGCGGCGCATGCGGAGAGTGAGCGTCCGTCCCTCGCGGTCGCGCATGCCGCGCTCCAGCAGACCGCCTACACGCTGAGCTACGATCCCGCCTACGTCCGTATCGCCTATCCCAACGGCGATCTCCCGCGCGATCGTGGCGTCTGCTCCGACGTGATCGTCCGTGCCTTTCGCGCGGCCGGTGTCGACCTCCAGAAGGAAATCCACGAGGACATGCTGCGGAGCTTCGCAACCTATCCGCATCGCTGGGGCCTCGCGGCGCCGGACGCGAACATCGATCACCGACGCGTGCCGAATCTGATGACCTTCTTCGCGCGTCACGGCAATTCCCTATCCGTCACGGCGCGGCGCGAGGATTACGCGCCCGGTGACGTCGTCGCCTGGGATCTCGGCGGCGGCCTTTTGCATGTCGGGCTCGTGACCGACGTTCCCGCGCCCGACGGCGAAGGTTACGCGATCGTGCACAACATCGGCGCCGGCGCACGGCTCGAGGACGTCCTGCTCAATTGGAAGATCATCGGCCACTACCGCTATTTTCGCTGAGGGGGAGCATGCGCACATTCACGGCCATTTCAGTGGCGCTCGGCGTCACTCTCGCGTTGGGCGCTCATGCCAAGGAGCCGCTGCCCACGGTCGACTCGATTGAGGTGTTCAAGGCGCGGCACGAGCTGGTGCTGATGCGCCAGGGCCAACCCGTCAAGACCTACAAGGTCTCGCTCGGCATCAACCCGGTGGGCGCGAAGGAACAGCAAGGCGACCACCGCACTCCGGAGGGTCGATACGTCATCGACTTTCATAACCGCGCCAGCGCCTTTCATCTCTCCTTGCACATCTCCTATCCGAATGCCCAGGACCGCAAGCAGGCCGCCGCCCGTCACGTATCGCCTGGCGGCGACATCATGATCCACGGGCTGCCCAACGGCATGGAGTCGCGCGCCCTGCTCTTCTTGGGCGTCGATTGGACGGACGGCTGCATTGCCGTCAACGACGAGGAGATCGAGGAGATCGCCTCGGCCGTACCGGACGGGACACCGATCACGATCCACCCTTGAGTCCCGTCGACCATGACCCATGTCAAGGCGATGGGCCGCCCGATACGCGAGCCTTGGGCGGTTTTCGGCGAGGAGGGTCGGATGAAAACTGCGAGAGCGTCCCGAACCAAGAAATTCTCCCGCAAGCGGCGCTTCGGCCGGGCGCAGTGGGACCACCAGCTCGACCCCTACAAACCCGTCCGCAAATCCGCGGAGCCCGCCGCTTGCCCACAATGCGGGGCCGTCCTTCACGAGGGCCGCTGGCAATGGGGCAAGCGCGCCGAGGGCGCGCAGAACGTGCTTTGTTCCGCCTGCCACCGGACCAAGGATCGCTTTCCCGCGGGGATCGTCACACTCGCGGGGCCGTTCGTGGCACAGCACAAAGCCGAAATGCTGCGGATCGCGCGCAATCAGGAGCAGGAGGCCCGGCGCGACCATCCCTTCAACCGCATCATGTCGGTCTCCGAGGCGCCGGATGAACTCGTGATCAGCACCACCGATACCCATCTCCCGAGCCGGATCGGCAAGGCGATCAAGCGCGCCTTCCGCGGCACGCTGCAAATACACTTCGACGAGAACGCATACTTCGTGCGCGCGAACTGGCACCGCGAGGCCTGAGAGCCTCGCGCTCACCGGGCCTTACTTGATCTCCGGCTCCGCCTGGCCCAGGGGAATGCCGACGTTGAAATAAAGCCGCCCCTTGTGGCCGGCGTCGTCGGAAACATCGACGACGTCGAAGGCCCGGCCGTCGCCACGCACCATGGACCGCGACATCGGCTTCAGCCCCTGGCTTCGCAGCAGCGCGAATTCCTCGTCGGTAGAGATCACGACGAAGGCGGAGTCGATGCTGCCGCCGCTCCCGGAGTCCCGGATCGATTGCAGCAGACCCATGGCGACCGCGCGATGGAATTCCGCCTTGGCGTCGTCGTTGGCGCGGCGGTAGGCGATCGCCGAGATCAGATGCGCGTCGATGTCGACATAGACGAGATCGAGGATCCGCTGCGCGCGCTCGCCCGCCTCGCCGGCATTGCCCGCCGCCAGCGCCTGAAACATCTGCCCCCGGAGCTCCGCGAGATCGGTATCGTCGGTGGCGGCATAATAATCGCTGCGCGTATATGCCATTCGCAGCGCCTCGAAATCGACGTCGAGGTTCCCTGCCCGGAGACGCTGCACCATCGCTTCGTATTTGGGCGTCGATGCCTGGGCCGCAAGTGCTGGCGCGGCGGCAAGGGCGAGGAGCATCCCCGCGAGCAGGCGGAGGATGATCTCTCGGCCCATCATCCGCTGCGCTTCAGGAGCGATGGGTCCTGCAGCGTCGTGTCCTGACCCCGCACGGGGTCGGCAATCGCGGCCTCGAGGCTGCGCGCGCCCTTCCATTCCGAGGACGGGCGGACGGTGCCGTCGCTTCCGACCTGGTCGAGCCCCCAATAGATCTCCAGGCGATGCCCGTCGGGGTCCCGGAACTCGACCGCGATTTGCACTCCCGCACGGCGGCGGCCGTCGAAATCGATCTGCACGCCGTGCTTGCGCAGGTGGTCGCGCGCGCGCAGCACCTCGTCGAGCGTCGCGACCTCGAAGGCCATGTGATTGAGCTCGATATTGGGCGAGCGCTCGGTCATCGAGCCCACGAGCGCCACGCCGTGGTGATCGGAATTGCAGCGCATGAAGACCATGCCACCGGGCATCATGTCCTCGGCGTAGACGTCGGAGACCTTGAATCCCAGGACCTCCGTGTAGAAGCGGACGGAGCGCTGCAAATCCGTGACGTTGAGCACGACGTGCCCGATCTTGCCGATGCGGAAGGGCAGCCCCTGCGGCGGCTCCATGCGCTTGATCGCGGCGGTATCGACAGACATGGCGGCGCTCTCCCTATTGCTTTGCACCGATGCCTCGCATGAAGCGGTCGCGGATCTGCGCGGGATCGCGCTCGGTCGTCGCATCGGAGGGCTTGGCATCGATGCGTGCCGCGATGAGGCTCGGCCCTTCCGTCGCAAGCGCGCGCTCGACGAGCCCTTCGAATGAGGCCTCTTCGAGTGCCCAATCCGCATTCGCGATACCGCAGCCACGTGCGATTCCGACGAAATCCGCGACCTGCGCGCTCGCGGTCGGCTGCGCGCCGGTGATCTGGTACATGCCGTTGTCCATGACGACGATCATGAGGTTCTTCGGCTTCAGCATTCCCACGGTCGTGAGACAGCCGAGCTGCATCAGCAAGGAGCCGTCGCCCTCGAGCGCGATCACGCGCCGCTGCGGCTGCGCGAGCGCCACGCCGAGCGCGATCGGTACCGCGAGGCCCATGCTGCCGAACATGTAGAAGTTCTGCGGGCGGCGGCCCGTCGCCCAGAGATCGAAATTGGTGTTGCCGATGCCACCGATCACGGCTTCGTCGTGCTTGAGCTTGGCAACGAGCCGCTTCGTGAGCTCGAGGCGGCTCATGACCTTGGGGGCGTTGGGTCTTGCAGAAGTCATGGCGCCGCCCTCAATGCGTGAAGGTTTTGCCGCCCGTGAGGAGCGGCGAGAGGATGAGCGCCACCGGCGATTGCGTCGCGATCGCTTGCTTGATCGAGCGGTCCGCGATGAATTCGAGCTCGTCGTGGCGCGCGATCGTGTGGTGCTCGATCGCGAGACTCTCGAGGATCGGCCGCATGGTCCGGCAGACCATAACTTGGCCGATGTTGAACTCGCCGAGCGTGCCGCGCTCCGAAATAAGCATGATCAGTGGGATTTGATAGGGTAGTGCCAAGGACGCCAGCACGTTCGGGAGCGTTGCGAAGCCGCTGGTCTGCATCAGCACGATCCCGCGCATCCCGGCCATCCAGCCGCCGGTGACGACGCCGAGCGCCTCCTCCTCGCGAGCGGTCGCGAAGGTCGTGAAGAAGGGATCCTCGTGGAGGGAGCGAATGAGCGGCGTCAGAACGCGATCGGGAACGTAGGGCGCGAGCTTTATCTGGTTCCGCTTCAAGGTATCCTGCACGATCTCGTGCCAGCCCCGCGTGTTCGGCTTCGCCTCGTCTTTGCTCGCCATGCCGCCGCCCTGCCTTTCTTGACACTCCCGACCACGCTGTTAACAATTCTGACACTCGTTTGAAAGCGAAAAAAGGGCGCAGTTTTGGGAGCCGCCAGACACCGATGAGGACCGTCCCGGCGCCCTCGCGCAACCGCGCCATCATCGAAGATCCCGTGGCCTTGCAGGTCGTCTGGACGCGGCTCATTGCGATCGCCGACGAGGCGGCAGCGACGCTCAGGCGCACGTCCTTTTCCCCGACAGTAAGGGAGTCCAACGACTTCGCCTGCGTGCTTTTTGACGCGGCGGGGAATGCCATCGCCGAGAACACCATCGGCATCCCCTCCTTCAACATGACGCTCTCGCGCACCCTCGCGCATTTTCTCGGGGTCCGGCCGGCCGGAGACTGGCGTCCCGGCGACGTCGGTATCTGCAACGATCCCTGGCTCACCTCCGGGCACCTGCCGGACATCACAATCCTGGCGCCGGTCTTCGCGGAGGAAAGGCTCGTCGCATGGACCGGCAGCATCGCCCATATGGCAGACATCGGTGGCACGCTCTGGTCCGCGGACACGCGGGAGGTCTACGAGGAGGGTATTCGCATCCCGCCGCTGCTCTATTTCCGCGAAGGGCGGATCAATGCGGACCTCCAGACCATGATCCGCGCGAACGTGCGGCTGCCGGAGCAGGTGCTCGGCGACATCGCCGCGCAGATCGCGGCCGGGGAGACGGCGGCGCGAGGTCTACGCGATTTGATCGCGCGCGAGGGCATCGACGATCTCGCGCCGATCTCGCGGGAGATCTGTGCGCGCACCGAGCGCGCGATGCGCGCGCTCATCGCGGAGATTCCCGACGGTACCTACAAGAGCGAGCTTGATCTCGACGGCACCGGCGAGGAGCCCGTGCACATCGCAACCACGATCACCAAGCGCGGCGAGGAGCTCTTCATCGACTATGCCGGAACTTCGGCCGAGGTCGGCCGCGCGCTCAACACCGTCATGAACTACACCGAGGCCTATTCCTGCTATCCCGTGAAGTGTGCCCTCGATCCCGGAACGCCGCGCAACGAAGGCACTTACAAGATGATCCATGTGACGGCCCCGGAAGGCTCGATCCTCAATCCGCGCTTTCCCGCGCCAGTGCATGCGCGCCAGCTCGTGGGCCATTGCCTCGCCGCCGCGATCTACGAGGCGCTCGCACCGGTGCTCGGCGATCGGATCGTCGCGGAATCTGGGAGTGCGCCCACGCTTCGCGTCCTCGTCTCCGGCTACCGCGAGAACCGGCGCCGCTACACCTCGATACTCTTCATCAACGGCGGCATGGGCGCGCGTGCGGGCCAGGACGGACTCTCCGCGACCTGCTTCCCCTCGAATGTCGTCTGCGGCTCGATGGAGATCATCGAGGCGACATCGCCGCTGCGCATCTGGCGGAAGGAGCTTGCGCAGGATTCCGGCGGCCCAGGCCGCTACCGCGGCGGCCTCGGGCAGGACGTGGAGATCGAGCTCACGGGGACGCGCGGCGGCACGCTCTCGCTCCTGGTCGAGCGGAAATACCATCCCCCGCGGGGCGTGCTCGGCGGTGGCGCCGGATCGCCCTCCTCCGTGGTCTGGAACGGCCGGGACAGCGGCTTTCCGCTCAAGGGCAAGAGCACGATCGCCGCCGGCGACCGTCTCCGCGTGCGCTATCCCGGCGGGGGCGGGTTCGGCGATCCCCACTCCCGCGACCGCGAAGCCGTGCGCGAAGATCTGCAGGCAGGCCGCATTTCCGAGAAGGCAGCGCGCGAGATCTACGGTCTATGACGCGCTTCCTCGCGGGCGCCGATGTGGGCGGCACCTTCACCGACATCGCCCTATACGACTCCAAGACGCGGACCCTCAGCCTCAACAAGCTGCTCACCACGCCCGACGATCCGCGCCGCGCGATCATCGATGGGCTCGCGGCGCTGCCGGCCAAGGCTCAAACCGTCGTGCATGGCACCACGCTCGTCACCAACGCGCTCATCGAGCGGCGCGGCGCGGCGGTCGGGCTCATCACGACCGAGGGCTATCGCGACGTCCTCGAGATCGGGAACGAGCTCCGCTACGACACCTTCGACCTGCAGCTCGAGCGGCCGGAGCCGCTGGTGCCTCGCCATCTTCGCGTGCCGGTCGCGGAGCGCATCGGCGCCGACGGCACGATCGCCCTGGCGCTCAACGAGGAGGGTGTGCGGGCGGCCGCGCGCCGGCTTCGTGACGCGGGCGCCCGTTCGATCGCGATCGCCTTTTTCAACAGCTATCGAAATCCCGCTCACGAGGTGCGGGCGCGCGATCTCGTGCGGGAGGCGTGCCCGGAGCTCGCCGTCTGCACCTCGGCGGAGATCGCGCCGGAAGTGCGGGAATTCGAGCGCTTCTCCACTTGCGCCGCCAACGCCTACGTCGCGCCGATAGCGCAGCAATACCTGCTGGAGCTCGCGAGATCGCTGGGCGTGCCGCTCTTCATCATGCTCTCGGACGGCGGCATCGCGACGGCACGCGCGGCGAGCGAGCAGCCGATCGCGCTCGTTGAATCGGGGCCGGCGGCCGGCGCGATGGGCGCAGCCTTCCTCGCGCGGCAAGCCGGCTGGGAGGACGTGATCGCCTTCGACATGGGCGGCACCACCGCGAAGGTGAGCCTGATCCACGAGGGCCTCCCGCACCGGAGCCACGAGCTCGAGGCGGCGCGCCTTCAGCGCTTCAAAAAGGGGAGCGGACTGCCGCTGCGGCTTCCCGTGATCGAGCTCATCGAGATCGGCGCGGGCGGCGGCAGCATCGCCGACGTCGATGGTCTGGGCTTGTTGCGCGTCGGCCCCCGAAGCTCCGGCGCGGTTCCCGGCCCCGCCTGCTATGGCCGCGGCGGCGAGGAAGCGACCGTAACGGACGCGGATCTTGTCCGCGGCTACATCGCGGCCGACCGCTTTCTCGGTGGACGCATGCGGCTCGACACCGTCCGCGCGAGCGCGGCGCTCGCGCGGCTCGGCGCCCGGCTCGGCCTCGGCGTCACCGAGAGCGCGAATGGGATCGCGCGCGTCGTCGACAACAACATGGCGACGGCCGCGCGCGTGCACATCGCGGAATCGGGCACCGATCCGCTGCGCTACAAGATGGTAGCCTTCGGCGGCGCCGGACCGGTGCACGCCTACGAGATCGCGCGGCTCCTCAATGTGAGCGAGGTGATCTTCCCGCGCGGCGCTGGCGTCGCCTCCGCGATCGGTATGCTGGTCGCACCCCGCAGCGTCGAATACACGCGCAGCCTGATCGCGATCGTGAATGGGCTCGACTGGGCGGAGGTCGCCGCGGTCATCGCCGAGCTCGCGGAGCGCGGCCGCGCAGTACTACGCGAGGCCGATCTTCGCGACGACGAGATCGCCCTCGAACTCTCCGCGGACATGCGCTACGTCGGGCAGGGCTTCGAGGTGACGGTGCCCCTTGAGCGGGCACTCGTCGAGCGTCATGACGAGGCGGCGCTTCGCCGCGCCTTCGATGCGCAATACGAGCGCCGCTTCGGCCGCACGCTCGACGCGGTGCCGGTGGAGGTCGTCTCCTGGCGCGTGCGATCGATCGCAGCACCGGCGGTCACGGAAATCCGCTTCGCCCGCGGCGACGAGAGCAGCGGCGACGCGCTGATCGAGCGCCGTCCCGCCTACTTCGAGGAGGCCCGCGGCTTCGTCGAAACGCCGGTCTACGCGCGGTCGCGGCTCCGCGCCGGCGAGGTCTTCAAGGGACCGGCGCTCATCGAGGAAGCGGAATCCACCGGCGTCATCGGGCCCAGCGCCACGGTCGAAGTCGATCCGTTCGGCAATCTGATCATGCGGCT
>DATJVP010000025.1:0-83075 GCA_035581425.1 Allostellaceae bacterium
GGGTACTCAGGCTTCGCTTCCGATGCGAGGGACCACCGAAAAGCATGATAGGCTCAACTCTCATGTCCGCGCGATGATATGCGAGAGGTTGGCACCGGTGGATTGATTTGACTCAAGAGTCCGCGGCTTCGGCCGTCGGAATGTGCTCGGCCCAATGGCCTCAACCCTCATTTGGAGCAGCTCGTGAATTCCAATCTTGCCTTGGTCGCCGCAATCCTCGCTTTCCTTGTTACCCCGAACTCAACTTCACTGGCGCAAGGCAGTGCTGACGCCGGAAAGCGCTTGGCCCAGCAATGGTGCTCCAGCTGCCATCAAGTCGATCCCGGCGCTCCCACCAAAGATGTGGCCCCATCCTTCGCGTCGCTGCGCGTACAGAAAGGCAAAGATCCCGGTTGGGTCCGAGCATGGCTTACCAATCCGCATCCTCCAATGCAGGGCATCAATCTTTCCCGGCAGCAGATAGACGATATCGTCGCCTATTTGCAGAGCTTGACACCCCAGCAGTAACGGCTGGGGGATAGCTCATCCGCATAGGCCCCGCACCGCCTTCTCGAGGGCGGCTTGTGAGAGCGGTTTCCCGAGCCCCACAATCGCAGGCAACTCCTTCATCGATAATTTTGATTCTTCCGTAACGCCGACCACAACGACCGGGACAACCTTCAACTCTCGATGCGACCTCAACCAACCGATCGCCTCGCCAGCCGATACGTCGCGGAGTTGGAAATCCATCAGAATCAGGTCCGGCAGGCATCCTCTCGCCGCAACGAGCGCAGCGATACCACTGTCGACGCGCTCGATGTCAAATCCAAGCCGCTCGAGAGTTTCCCGACATAAATGCGACGACACAGAGTCGGTATCTGCCATCACCGCACGTCGTTTGCGAGCGGCCGGATTTTTCTGCATGACGGCCGGCTTTTTTCTTGAGCGGGTGATCGGCATGTGCGAGCGAGCGTGCGTCGTTGGCATAGAGACCCCTCGACCTCGATCTCTGAAATCCCTCAGAGGTCCTTTTTCGTGTTGCCAGAGGCCAGCATTTCGAGCTCGTCCCGATCGCAAATTGTGATGCGAGCATGCGTCGGAATCTCGATCGATTTCTGCCGCTTCAGCCGACTCAGGGTGCGGCAGACAGTCTCGACCGTGAGCCCGAGATAGTCGGCGATGTCGTTCCTGCTCATCGGAACGCTGATCACTTCGCTTTCTTGCTGGGCGGCCATCAACATCAGGAAGCTTGCAACGCGTTCCATCGCCGTCTTGCGGCCAAGAAGCAGCATCTGATCCTGGGCAGCGCTGAGCTCGTGAGCGGTTGCCGACAATACTCGGCGCGCAAACCCCGGCACGGTATCGATGAGGCGCTCGAAGGCTGTACGCCGGTAGCGGCAAAGCGTTACGTCCGTGATAGCTTCCGCCGTATAGACCCAGGTGCCTTCTGGAGCGAGTCCTATGAGGTGGCCGGCACAGAGAAAGCCGATCACCTGCCGACGACCATCTGACAGCAGCTTATGCAGCCTGAGCGCGCCGCTCACGACTTCAAATACACTGTCGGCGGCGTCGCCCTCCCAGAAGATCGTCTCACTTGCGGCTTTCTTCTCTCGCGAACTGATCGCCATAACATCGGCGGTTGCCTCGCGCCCCAAGCCGCGGCAAACGGCAAGCGCAGCGAAATCGAGTTTCGGAACGACGTTGTAAGCAATTTGCGTTAGCATGGCTGGTTCTCCCGTGCTGGCCCGATAGGGGGTGTAATGGGCCCGTGTCACGGCCGAATGCCGAGCCATCGCGATTTTGTTATGTTTGGAGACGCGGTGTGATGGTCTGTGAGAGCGCCGGAATGCGAATATCTATCCTCGGCCGGGCCTATTCCCGGAGTCCCCGATGAGTGCTCCCCTTCACATTCTGGTCGTCGATGACGACCAGCGCATCCGTACGATGTTGCGGCGCTATTTGACCGATGAGGGTTTCCAGGTCAGCGAGGCGGGCGATGGCAGTGTCATGCGTGCCGCACTCGATAAAGGGCAGATCGACCTCGTGTTGCTCGATCTCGTAATGCCAGGAGAAGACGGGCTCTCGCTTGCCCGTCAAGTGCGCCAGCGCTCGGATATTCCAATTATCATGCTGACCGGAAAGGGCGATCTTATCGACCGGGTCGCCGGGCTCGAGGCCGGTGCTGACGACTATATCGCCAAGCCATTTCATCTTCGCGAAGTTCTCGCGAGGATTCGGACCGTCTTGCGCCGCGGTCGTAGTTCGACCAATCCCGCGGCGATTGGTGGCGCGGTCTCGTCGGTTGCGGAAGACACCCTGGCGTTCCAAGGTTGGCGCCTGGACCTGGTGAGCCGCGAGCTTCGGCGACCTGACGGGGATCTCGTGGCGCTCACCACTGGCGAATTCGACCTGTTGCGAGCGTTCGCGCGCCATCCCAATCGGGTGCTGGCTCGCGATCATTTAATGAACTTGGTTAAGGGCCAGGATTGGGCTGCCTATGATCGCGCGGTGGACGCGCAGGTCGTGCGTCTTCGCCGAAAGATCGAGGCGGATCCCACTAATCCCGCACTGATCAAAACCGTGCGCGGAGCCGGCTACGTGTTCGCGACGACCGTGAGCAAAGGTTAGTCAGTCGGCTCGACCGGCGAGTAGATTTCGAATTTTGGCGTGAAGCTCGAGGGCACTGTGCGGTTTGCCAAGCCAATCAGACTGGGACGCGCCGATGTCATGATCGACCACGCCCGGTTCCGCATAGCCGGAAGTGAAGAGAACTTTAAGTCCCGGACGACGACGGCCAGCCTCGCGCGCAAGGTCTATGCCCGTCATCCCGCCGGCCATAATGACGTCGGTGAAAAGCAGGTCGATTTTGTCGCCCCGATCCAGAACCTTTAACGCGGCAGGACCGCTATCTGCCTCGATGACGGCGTATCCCATTTCCCGTAAACGACGAAGCGAAACTCGCCGTACGCGAGGGTCGTCCTCGACGACGAGAATGGTCCCTCCAGTGTTCAAAGGCGTCGACGGAACCGTCTGGCGCCGCTCGGGCGCGGCCGCTTCAGCTTCGCCAATTGGCAAATACAAACGGACAGTGGTGCCGAGCTCGACTTCGCTATATAGCTGAACGTGTCCACCGGATTGCTTCACGAAGCCGTGGACCATGCTGAGGCCAAGCCCGGTGCCGGCTCTAGGGCCCTTCGTCGTGAAGAAGGGCTCGAAGGCTCGGCGGCGTACTTCAGGGGGCATGCCAACTCCGGTATCGGTAACCGATAACGTGATATACGGGCCGACCAAGGCGTCTGAGTGTACCTCGACGTAGTCGGCATCAATTTCGGCGCACCCCGTCTCGATGATAAGTCGACCGCCCTTCGGCATTGCGTCACGCGCGTTGACCGTGAGGTTGAGCAGAGCGTTCTCGACCTGACCAGGATCGACGATGGTGGCCTGCAGGTTCGCCGCGAGACGCGTCTCGAGCTGAATCTGCTCACCCAAGGTCCGGCGCAAGAGATTGCTTATTCCGCGCACGAGCGCATTGAGATCGGTCGGTTTGGGGGCAAGGGGTTGGCGGCGGCCGAAAGCAAGCAGGCGGCTGGAAAGCTGCGCGCCTAGGTCGGCGGCGCCTCGCGCTTCCTTTATCAGCTCACGTTGCTCCAGCTCGTCGACACGTCCCTCGAGCATTTCGAGATTGCCCGAGATGACCGTCAGCAGGTTGTTGAAGTCATGCGCGAGGCCGCCGGTGAGTTGACCGATGGCCTCCATCTTCTGCGCTTGCCGAAGATCCTCCTCCAGCTTATTGCGGGCAGTAAGATCGCGGATCAAACCTGTGAAGAGCCGCGTGCCCTCGAGCTTGACTTCTCCTACGGCAAGGTCGATTGGGAAAATGGTTCCATCTTTGTGCTGCGCTTTGACTTCGCGCCCGATACCAATGATCCGCTTCTCTTCGGTGCGTAAATAACGAATGAGATAACCGTCATGCTGCTCCCGATATGGCGACGGCATGAGCGTGCTGATGTTTCGCCCGATCACTTCGCCGGGAGAGTAGCCGAAGAGCTTCTCGGCCGCGCTGCTGAAGGATTGCACGACGCCGAGGGCATCGATCGTGATTATCGCGTCCGGCGCCGTCTCCAGGATTGAGCGTAGCCGCGCCTCGCGCTCCACCAGCAGGGATTGCGCGCGTTTCGCCGCGGTCACATCCAGGCTGACCATGAGCACCGACACCGGCTTGCCTCTGTTGTCTCGATGCAGCGCCCAATGGGTTGCGACGTCGAGCCAATGGCCGTCTCGATGCCGATGGACGAGCTCACCCTGCCACTCGCCCGCGCGGAGCATTTCCGCCGTAATCTCCGAACGCGGCGCCGGGAACTTCGTTGCGAGCAGTTCATCGGCGATTTGCCCCACTGCTTCCTCTGCCGACCACCCGAAGAGCGATCGAAGCCCCTGTCCCCAAAACAGAACCTTACCGTCGAGCCCACACAGGATGACGGGAGCGAGATTGAGTGCATGCGACAGCACTTCAGTCCGCTCGGTCTCCGCACGCAACTGTGCCGCCGCCGACTTTTGTTCGCTGATGTCATGGACGATCTTAGAGGCGCCGACGATCCGCCCGCGATGATTGCGGATCGGCGAGACGACCAATGCGACTTGGATGATGCGGCCGTCCTTCCGCATCCTTTCCGTCTCGAACCGCCCGACGCGCTCGCCTCGGCGGATACGTCGCAGGATCTGTTTCATCTCTTGCGACCGGTTCGGAGCCGCAATCACGTCGATGGGGCGCCCGATCATCTCGGCCGGGGAATACCCGAAGATTCGCTCCGCGCTTCGGTTCCAGCTCGTAACGATACCGTCGAGCGTCTTGCCGATGATGGCGGCGTCCGAGGACTCAACGATGGCAGCGAGTACGCGCGCATCCACACCGGTGACTTGATCATTCGTAGCTAGCATATCAACTGCTCTAGGAGTCCTGGCCGCCCTGTTGCGGACTGCCCGCGGTTTTTTGTGTTCGTGCCCCTTCGCCCGCGCCACAGTGGTCCCGTTGCCGACTTTCGATCGCTTCGGCGTTGTACGCGTCTTGGGCCGGCTGTCGGTCGATCTGTTCTTTTGTTTCATCGTGTCAGCTTCACTGTTCGGCGTGGCACCCTCAGGACGCCTATGCACTACTATAGCAAGTATTCGCGGCCACGAAGGTCGCTGAGGGCGGCTACCTGACGGATTTCGACATGATGGCAGCGGAATCCACGAGCCTAAGGGATTGTAGACGAAGAGCTAGTGTGGATTGCGCTCGATAGAGCCGGATTTCAATGCCGGAACAACCGAGTTCACGGGCTTTTGCCTCCGCCGCGGAGACTAGTATCCGCACGAAGTCCGGTGAGTTCGTGAGGTCGACGGCCGTGAAGAGCTGTACCGCCAATACTAACCCGCGCTGAATATCCGGTTCGACCCGATAAGCGAACATTGCGCTAAAATAATCGGCAGCATCTCGCAGTGCCAAAGCACCGGATCGAGACTCTCGTCTTTGCGCCGTGTAGGACCGCACGAACCTCCTCCAGTGCTCGAGGTCAACGTCGGGCCAAGTTATCCGTATGAGGGGCAGGCATTGCGCTGCCTCATCTTCCGACAGGGAAACGACGCGAAAGGAAGACTCACTCATGTGCCAGCAACTCTATCGCTCGATCTCGACTGTTATCGATTCTTGATGGAAGCACCATTTTACACCTGCGCCGCGGGCCATCCCTTGATCTAACTCAACCGCCAAGCGGAACTTTTTCACCGAGCTCGATGTGGAATTTCTAGAGGCCTTTCGGCCGCTTGATTCAAATCAACGTGGAAATCCCGGCGAACTGGCAGCAATCTCTTCCGGAATGTGGTCCCATAACACTCGCATCTTCCGCGCGTTCATTCTTCCGCTTGCGATGATGATTGCAGTCGGCTCGGCGCATGCCGACCTGGCGGCGGATATTCGAGCGCGGCTCGAGGATCCCGCGCCGCTGGTCGTGGCGGGGCAGCCGCTTGATCGTGGGGCACTCTGGTCCGGCTATCGCGATCTGGCGTTTCAGCCGATCTGGACGGGGAAACCCGAGTTGGCGAAGGCACTTGCTACGGCATTTGCGGACGCCGCGTCCGACGGCATCGAGCCCGAAAGCCTGGGTTCAGGGCTTCTAGCGCTGGCGCTTGGCGATCCCGCTAGCGCAAGGGTTGATCGCGAGTTGCTCCTGAGCGACCGCTTCCTGGCTTACGCCCGTGCGCTCGCACAGGGTCAAGTGGATCCGAGGCAGCTCGAGAACGATTGGGCGTTGCCTCGGCCGGGTTTCGAGCCGGCGGCGATGCTTGAACGGCTAGCGCAAACCCTCGACATTGCCGCGTCGACAGCAGGCTTGCGGCCTGACGACAGCGAATATTCGCGCCTCAGAACTGCACTCGCGCGGTATCGGGCGATAGCGAGGGACGGCGGGTGGAGCGCTCTCGGCGCATCGAAGATCGAGCCCGGCGAGAATGGACGGCAGGTCCTCGCGTTACGCGCGCGCCTGGCGGCGGAGGGCGATCTTCCGACCGCACTTGCCGATGGCGAGGCTTACGACAATTCCACGAAGGAAGCGGTGAACCGGTTCCAGTCCCGCCACGGGCTCGGTATCGACGGTCGCGTCGGCGCCGTCACTCTCGCAGCACTCGACGTAAGCACCGCCGATCGCATCGCGCAGATCCGGGCGACGCTGGAGCGTTGGCGCGAGATGCCGAGAGACCGGCCGGCCACGCGAATTGTCGTAAATGTCGCCTCGGCAACTTTGACCTTCTATCGCAACGACACTCGGGAGATCGTGAGCCGGGTCATTGTCGGCGCGCCCAATCATCCGACGCCGATTCTCACCGCGCGTCTGCAGTCGGTGCTGTTCAACCCACCCTGGAACGTTCCTACATCGATCGTGCGCAAAGAGATCATGCCGAAGGTGCGCCGGGACCCAGAGTATCTCGCGCACAACCACTATCTCGAGCTCGGCGGCGGGCGGCTCCAGCAAGAACCCGGCCCGTGGAACGCCCTCGGCCGGATAAAGTTCGAGTTGCCCAATCCCTTCGACGTTTACCTCCACGACACGCCCGCGCGCGCGCTCTTCGCCCGATCTAAGCGGACGCTGAGTCATGGCTGCATTCGCGTCGCGGCGGTGAAGCCGCTCGCGCTCGCGCTCCTCGGCGAAGGCTGGTCGAGCGCCGAGATTGACGAGGCGATCGCCGCTGGTACAACGCGCCGGGCCGATCTGCGCGAGAGCGTACCTGTCTTCGTCGTCTATCTCACCGCGTTCGTTGCCGATGATGGGACGGTCGAGTTTCGTGACGATGTCTACGGCCGCGATGGACGGTTGATCGCGGCGTTATCGGACTTGGACCGAACAGGGACCGTTGCGACCGGATCGAGACCGAAGCTGGAAACCGGCTGTCCCGAAGGTTAACGCCTTAACGCCTGCGAAATCATTGCTTCTTTATGCTCGGCAATGATATCGATGCGAACACTCGAACAGCGGGTTACGGCGGAATGGTGTGGAAACTGAGGCGCGCGCGTCGCGAGGTAATGCTGTTGGGCATTTCTGCGCTTGCCTCGGTTCTGGCTCGACCGGCAATTGCGGTGCCGCGTGGAGACGATCGCCGTCGTCTATCATTCCATAATCTCCATACCGGCGAGTCACTCGACGCGGTCTATTGGGTCGATGGCGCCTATGTACGGGATGCGCTGAAGCGCATCGACACGGTCCTGCGGGATTTTCGCACCGGCGATGTCCACCCGATCGACCCGCGGCTGCTCGATTTGCTGGTGCGGTTGCGGCAGAAGCTCGGCACGAATGAGCCCGTACACGTCATCTCCGGATACCGATCGCCGCGCACCAACGCCATGCTGAGATCGCATTCCGAGGGTGTTGCCGGCCGCAGCTTGCACATGGAGGGGATGGCGATTGATATCCGCGTGCCCGGATGCAAATTGGACGACGTCCGCACCGCTGCACTCGATCTCGCAAGTGGCGGGGTTGGGTACTACCCCGCATCGGACTTCGTCCACGTCGACATCGGTCGAATTCGTCACTGGGGTTGAGATTCGACTCCAGTGATCGCGGAGCGCGGCGGCCAGGTCGTATCTGATCCGCTTCCGTCTTCAGTGCCCCATCATCGGCAACTGAGGTCGGATGACCGGAGCCCGGATCATTCCCCGCGGCGGCTGGTGGCGATAGAACCAGCGCTTCACACCCTCGGCCAAGAGCAAATAGCAAACGACCATCGCACCGAGCGCCAAGAGAAATGCCGGCGGTAGGGGCACGAAGCCGAACCAACGCCCGAGCGCGGTATAAGGCATGAGGCTGCCAATCGCTACAACCGCAAGTGAGGTCGCCGCGAGAAGCGGACTAGGTCGACTCAGTAGGGGATTGCGACGGGTTCGGATAACGAAGATGACCAGGACTTGCGTGGCGAGCGATTCCAAAAACCAACCGGTCTGGAACAAAGTCTCGCCCGCATGAAACACCAGGAGCAGAATGCCAAAGGTTAGGAAGTCGAAAATCGAGCTCACCGGTCCTAACGCGAGCATGAAATTCCGGACGAATCGGATGTCCCAGTGATGCGGCGCGGCGACCATCTCTTCGTCGACCTCGTCCAACGGAATCGGCACCTCAGACAAATCGTAGAGCATGTTATTGAGCAGCACCTGAACCGGCAGCATGGGCAGGAACGGCAATACGAGCGATGCGCCGGCCATGGAGAACATGTTGCCGAAATTGGAGCTCGTTCCCATCATGATGTATTTCATGATGTTGCCGAAGGTGCGCCGGCCTTCGCGCACGCCGCGTTCGAGGACCGCGAGATCGCGATCCAGTAGGATGATGTCCGCGGCATCTTTGGCTACGTCCGCGGCACCCTCGACGGAAATGCCGACGTCCGAGGTGTGCAACGACGGTGCATCATTGATGCCGTCGCCAAGAAATCCGACGACGTGGCCGCGGCGTTTCAGGGCCAGGATAATTCGGTTCTTCTGCGATGGGTTGACCCGGCAGAATAGATTCGCTTCCTCAATGCGCGCGTCGAGCGCTTCCTCGCTCAATTTCGAGAGTTCCGCTCCCGTGATGACGCCATCGATTGAAATGCCCAGCTGAGAGCAGACAAATTGGGTTACCAGCTCATTGTCGCCGGTGAGAACCTTGATGCCGATACCACGTTGCGCAAGTGCTGCGATGGTGCTGGCAGCGGAGGCCTTGGGCGGATCCAGGAAAGCAGCAAAGCCGACGAAGACCAGATCCTGCTCGTCCGATATGATCGCGTGGTCCTGGCTGAGCGGCACCTCGCGGAACGCGATGCCGAGCGCGCGAAACCCCTCTGCGCCCAGCGATTCGAAGAGTGTGAGAGCCCGGGCCATTGCAGCCGCATCGAGAAGCAAAGGCTCAGATTGCCCCGGCCCCTCGTAATGGCTGGATAGTTTCAGCACGTCCTCGGGTGCGCCTTTGACGACGAGAATGCGGCGCCCTCCTTGCTCGAGCAATACCGAGACCCGGCGTCGCTCGAAGTCGAAGGGCACCTCATCTACCTTCAACCAGCCGCCGACCTCTCGCTTCCCATGTTCGAGAATGGCTGTGTCCAACGGGCTTCGCAGCCCGCTCTCGAAATGGCTGTTGAGCCAAGCGAGCTCCAGCACGTGCTCGCTGTCTTCGCCCGAGAGCGAAATCTGACGAATGAGCTTGATCTTGGCCTCGGTCAGAGTGCCGGTCTTATCCGTGCACAGCACATCCATACTGCCGAGGTCATGGATCGCAGCAAGACGCTTCACGATTGCGCGCTCCTTCGCCATGCGTAGCGCGCCGCGCGCAAGCGTGACCGACACGATCATCGGCAGGAGCTCGGGAGTCAGGCCGACGGCGAGTGCGAGCGAGAAGAGAAAGCTTTGGAGCAACGGCCGATGAAATAAAACGTTAATCAGCAGCACGAAGAGAACGAGAAGCACGGTCAGCCTGACGATTAGCATGCCGAATTCGTAGATTCCCTTCTCGAGAGCGGCCGGCGGTGGAGTGTGGCGCAAGGTGCCGCTTATCTCGCCGAGCTGGGTTGCCTTGCCGGTGGCGCATGTGAGCAGCTTGGCCGAGCCGCTGATCACTGAGGTTCCCATGAAGGCGGCATTGGTTGCTTCCGCCACTTCGGGACTTTGGATTCCGTCGGCTGCGGCGCGCTTCTCGGTCGGATAGGATTCGCCGGTTAGCAATGCCTCATTGACGAAGAAGTCCCTGGCCTCAAGTATGCGGCCGTCAGACGGTACTAGATCGCCCGCAGCCAGCAGTACGATATCGCCGGGAACAACCTCATCGGCCCGGATCGTGACCTCGCACCCATCACGCAGCACTCGCTCGTGCAGTGCGACCGACACACGGAGTCCCTCCGCCGCCTGCTCCGCTCGATATTCCTGTACGCTGTCGAGCAGGACGCTGAGCGCTACCAAGGTAGAGACGATGCCGAAGCTGACAATGTCGCCCGTGACTGCAGAGATCGAAGCGGCGAAGAGCAGCACCAGGACGAGCGGATTGCGGAAGCGGCTCAGGACTTTGAGCAAAAGCGAATAACGCCGTCTGGCTTCTAGGGTGTTAGGTCCAAAGCGCGCGAGCCGCGCCGTCGCTTCAACGGAGTCGAGACCGACCTCACTGGCGCCGATTCGACCTTTGAGCTCAGAAAGAGAAATCTGCCAGAATGAGCCGGATGTGACGTCGATGGTCTGATGCCGCTCCATGGCACGGTCTTATAGCACCCCGCTTCGACGAAATATTTGACGCCAATCAGCCGACATTCCGCAGATAGGCGTGAAATCGCTCGTCGTCGGGCGGAGCGAGCATCGCGTCGAGAGCCCCGCTAGCGATCGTCTATTCGTGGTGCCTCAGCCGAACTCCCGTGGTGGGTCAGGATCGGAAGCCCACCCGGCTACCGCTCACAATGCATCCTATGAGCCCGGCTGCTTATACTATTCCGGACGGTAGCGCCGAGGTGCGGAGCGTGGAGGCGCGGGTGCGGGCGGCTTCCTCTTTGCGCGCCTTCGTGACGGCGGTTTTCGCGCCGGCGCTCACCGTGAAGAGGTCGAGCGCGTCGAGTTCGGCGTCGGCGACGGGCTCCAAGGCCTGGTCGCGATAGGAGCGGAGCGCGGGGTCGGCGAGGACGCGGCGGCGGAGCCGGTCGATACGCCAGGCAAGCCAAAGGAACCGCAGATGCTTCCACAGGATTTCGCCGAGATAGCGCGGGTAAAAGCGCATGAGGCTCTCTCGCGGCAGCGTCGGCCGACGGTCCCTGCGGCATTTGCGGCGAAAATAGCCGCCCTGGAGGGGATGCACACGCTCGATAGTGATTGAGCCGTAGAACCACAGTATCAGGAAGGCGATATTGCCGAGGCCGCGCCGCGTCGTCGCCGCGCGACGCATCATCGTCTCCAGATGCTCCGGCGAATAGTAGAGCTGCCAGGCCCGCTGATAAGTCTGCTCCCAGCTTTCCTTGGACATCAGAGGATGGGCGGTCGTCACATGCTCGAGATCGTATCGGTTCAGATCCGGGTCGAGCGGCACGCCCGCGGCATGAAGCTTCTGGTGATCCTCCGAGCCCGGCAGCGGGGTCAGCGAGAAGAACTCGATCATGTCGATCGGCAGTTCCCGCTGGATGATCTTGATATCGCGCTCGATCGTCTCGGGCGTGTCTCCGGGAAACCCCACTATATAGCCGCCATAGGTGGTTACGCCCTGATGCTTCCATTCGAGGAGCATCCGGCGATATTCCGTGATCCGGTTCTGTCGCTTCTTCGCGCCGATCAGGCTCTCGGGATTGATGTTCTCGAGGCCGATGAAGACGCGCGACACCCCCGCGCGCTTGGCTTTCGCGATGAAACCGGGGATGAGGTGGCAGAGAGTATCCACCTGGATGATGAACTTCATCTTGAGGCCTTCGCGCTCGCGAAGCTCGATCAGCCTGTCGAAGATGCTCTCCCAGTCCTTGTTGCGAGCGAAGTTGTCGTCGGTGATGAAGAAATGCGTAATACCCTGCGCGAGGTTCAGCCGCACGATCGTCTCGACGTCGTCAGCCGAGCGCCGCCGCGACTGGCGCCCCTGCACGTTGATGATCGTGCAGAAGGAGCACTGAAAGGGACAGCCGCGCCCGGCATCGAAGCTCGCCGTCCTTCCTGCGATCCGGCGAATGCGGCTCGCGGGCAGCACGGGCGGAGGCATGCCCGCGATGCTCGGCAAATCGGACATGTAGTTATAGAGCGGCTGCATGGTCCCGGCCCAGGCGTCGCGCAGGACCTGATCGAAGCGCCCCTCTGCCTCGCCCGCAAAGAGCGAGACGCCGGAGGCGATGGCCTCTTTGAGCTCGGGCGGCAGCTCCGGAAGCATGGCGATGGTGCCGGAAACGTGGAAGCCGCCGACGCAGACGGGAATACCTCGCGCCCTGAGCGGGCGCGCGATGTCCATCGCGCGCGGAAACTCGTTCGACTGCACCCCCACCAAGCAGACGAGCCCGCGGCCGCTTCCAAATGAACGGATCATCCGCTCCGGCCGAACGCGGGTGTTGGTCTCGTCGATGAGGGTGATTTCAATATCGACGTCGTCGCCGAGCACGCGGCGCTCCGCGCAATCGCGTGCAAGGCCGAAGAGGTTCGCGAGCGTCGTCGAGGGAATTGGCGAGCGCAGCCATTGAATCACATAGCCGTCGTCGTCGTAGTGCGACGGCTTGATCAGAATCAGGGAAAATCGGCGTTTCCCATCCGCGGCACCCATCCAGCCCCCTTTGGGGATACCATAGCATCCGCGATCGCAGGAGACCTAGCATTCATCGCAGGAGACCTAGCATTCTCTGCGATATGATCGCGCAACACCGATCGAGGAGGAGGCTCACATGCCGGATGCGGGAGGAAACGGGCGAGGACCGCGACCCTCGCGGAACGTCCTGGGCGGCACGCTCGAGCCCTGCTCGATCAAGCCGATGACGGGGTTCTTCCGCAACGGGTGCTGCGACACCAGTGAGGAAGATTTTGGCAGCCATACCGTCTGCGCGGTGATGACGGCGGAGTTCCTGGAATTCTCGAAGGCGAGCGGCAACGACCTCTCAACGCCGATGCCGCAATATGGCTTCGCGGGATTGAAGCCCGGCGACCGCTGGTGCCTCTGCGCACCGCGCTGGCAAGAGGCGCTGGAAGCACGCCGGGCACCGCGGGTGGTGCTGCGCGCGACGCATGAGGGCGCGCTCGAGCACTGCGGGCTCGCCGATCTCAAGCGCTACGCGATCGATCTCGCTTGAGGGCCGCGCGCACCACTGCCGCGAAGGCCGCGACGATCCGGAGGTTGCGCCGCTCCCGGAGCCAGGCCGCGTACTCGCGGGTGACGAGAATGCCGCCCGCGACGGGTATCGCGACGAGGCGCTCGTCATGCCCGAACTCCGCCTCGGAGACGACGCCGACGCCGAGTCCTGCCGCGACCGCTTCGCGCACGGCCTCGCGGCTCTCGATCTCCATGACGACCCTCGGCTGAACCTTGGCCTTGCGCGTTGCACGCTCGAAGAGCTCGCGCGTCATCGAGCCGCGCTCGCGCAAGATCATGGGCTCCGCCTCCAGCTCCGCCAACCGCATCTCGCGCCGCGCCGCCCAGGGATGCCCGCGCGGCACAAAGATCACGAGGCGGCTTTCCGCGCAAAGCACGGCCTCGATCCGATCGTCCGCCTCGATGTCCGCGACGACGGCGACGTCCGCGCGATAGTGCTTGAGCGCATCGACGACCTCGCCGGAATTACCGATCGCGAGGGAGATGTGGACGGCAGGGTAGCGAGCGGCAAAGGCCGCGAGGAGGGGTAGCGCGTGATAGGGGCCATCCGCGCTCACGCGAAGCTGCCCCGTCGAGAGGTCGTGCGCACGCGCAAGCAACTCCTGAGCCTCCTCCTCCATCAGGAACAGGCGCCGGGTGAGCTCGAGGAGCTGGCGGCCAAGCGCGGTCAAAGCGACGCCGCGTCCGAGACGGTCGAAGAGCGCGACGCCGTACCGCTCCTCGAGCGATTTCACCTGCGCGGAGAGCGTGGGCTGCGTCACGTGCATCCGCTCGGCCGCGCGGGTGAACCCGCCCTCGCTGGCAACCGCATGGAAGGCTCGGAGCTGGATGTAATCCATAGAGCAGGCCAATGAGATATATTGACACTATGGATTTGACGTATACCACGCCGGGAACGACAATGCCAATCCAGCCAATTGATGGAGACCTCGCATGGCCTCGGCGACGCCGCTGCTTCTGACACCGGGCCCGCTCACCACGACCGACGAGACCAAGCGCGCGATGCTGCGCGATTGGGGCTCGCGCGACACGGATTTCATCGCGCTCAATAAATGGATTCGCGAGCGCCTGGTGGCACTCGTCGAGGGGCAGGGGACGCATGTGGCCGTGCCCATGCAGGGCAGCGGCACCTTCGCGGTCGAGGCCATGCTCGGGACCTTCGTGCCGCGCGACGGTAAGCTGCTGATCCTCGTCAATGGTGCCTACGGCCGCCGGATGGCGCAGATGTGCCGGTACTACGGACGCGCGCACGCGGTCTACGAGACCTCCGAGGATAAGACCCCGGATCCCGCGCAAGTCGACGCGCGCCTCGCCGCGGACTCCGCCATCACTCATGTCGCCGTCGTCCACTGCGAGACGACCTCGGGCATCCTCAACCCCGTTGCGGAGATCGCCGCAGTCGTCGCGCGGCGCGGACGGCGTATGCTCATCGATGCCATGAGCGCATTCGGCGCGCTGCCGCTCGACGCGCGCACGGTTCAGTTCGACGCGGTTGCGGCTTCTGCCAACAAATGCCTCGAAGGCGTGCCCGGCGTGGGCTTCGTCGTCGCGCGGAAGACCGCGCTCGAGGCCTGCGAGGGCAATGCCGGCTCGCTCAGCCTCGACCTCCACGACCAATGGCGCGCCATGGAGCGCAACGGCCAATGGCGCTTCACGCCGCCGACGCATGTGCTTGCGGCCTTCGCGCGCGCGATGGAGCAGCATGAGGCGGAGGGCGGCGTCGCCGGCCGCGGCGCGCGCTACAGCCGCAATTGCCGCGTGCTCGTCGAGGGGCTGCGTGCGCTCGGATTCGAGACGCTGCTGCCGGACCGGCTGCAGGCGCCGATCATCGTGACGGTGCGGACACCCGCCGATCCCCGCTTTGAGTTCGAGCGCTTCTACGACCGGTTGCGCGATAAGGGCTATGTGATCTATCCCGGCAAGCTTACCGTCGCCGACACATTCCGCATCGGCTGCATCGGCGCCTTGGGCGAGGTGGAGATACGTGGCGCGCTCGTGGCGATCCGCGCTACGCTCGAGGAATTCAAGGTGACCGAGCGCGGGCCACTCGCACGCGCCGTGAACGCCTAGGAGCCAGCCCATGCAAAGAACTCTGACGGTCAACGGCCGCGGCTACGCCTGGCCCAAGGCGCCGACGGTCGTGGTCTGCGTCGATGGCAGCGAGCCCGACTACACCGAGCGCGCGATGGCCGCGGGCGCGATGCCCTGGCTCAAGGGGGCGCTCGAACGCGGCAGCAAGCGCATCGCGGAGTGCGTCGTCCCGAGCTTCACCAATCCCAACAATCTCTCGATCGTCACGGGCGTGCCGCCCTCGGTGCATGGGATCGCCGGCAATTACTTCTTCGATCGCGAGGCCAACGCGGAAGTCATGATGAACGACCCGCGGTATCTGCGCTGCGGCACTATCCTCGCGGCTTTCGGCCAGGCGGGAGCCAAGGTCGCGGCGGTAACCGCGAAGGACAAGCTGCGGGCTCTTCTCGGGCATCGCCTGGAGGGCATCTGCTTCTCCGCGGAAAAGGCCGACAAGGCGAACCAGGCCGAGAACGGCATCTCCGGCGTGGTCGAGCTCGTGGGAAAGCCGGTCCCCTCGGTCTACAGCGCGGAGCTCAGCGAGTTCGTCTTCGCCGCTGGCGTCAAGCTCATGGCGACGCGGCGGCCGGACGTCCTCTACCTCTCCACCACCGACTACATCCAGCACAAGCACGCACCGGGTACGCCTGTCGCGAATGCCTTCTACGCCATGATGGACCGCTACCTCGGCGAGATGGACGCGATGGGCGCGGTGATCGCGATCACCGCCGATCACGGGATGAATGGCAAGACCGATGCCCAGGGCCGCCCCAATGTAATCTATCTGCAAGACTTGCTCGACGGCTGGGTCGGAGCCGGGAAGACGCGCGTCATCCTGCCGATCACCGATCCCTACGTCGTCCATCACGGCGCGCTCGGCTCTTTCGGCACCATCTATCTCGACCCAAGCATCGACGCAGCCGCGCTCATCGCCCGCATCGGCACCGTCTCCGGGATGGAGCAGGTGCTGGACCGTGCCTCCGCCTGCAAGACTTTCGAGCTGCCGGAGGACCGCGTGGGCGACATCGTCGCGGTCTCCGGGCGGCACACGGTGATCGGCACGAGCCTCGCGCGCCACGATCTCTCGGGCCTCGACGCGCCGCTGCGATCGCATGGTGGCGTCTCCGAGCAGCGCGTGCCGATGCTCCTCAATCGGCCCTTGAGCGAGGTGCCCGCGAGCCGGCGTCTGCGCAATTTCGACGCCTTCGACCTCGCGCTCAATCGCGTACAGTGAGGACCGAGCCCATGAGCACCAGCGTATCTCGCCTCCGTCCCGGCGCAGTTCTCCGCGAGGAAGGCATGCGTATCGGCGGCGAGCGCGTTCGCCGTCCCCGCCTCGTCGAGGTCCACGATCCCTATACGGGGAATCTCGTCGGCACGGTACCGAAGGCAAGTGTCGAGGACATCCGCCGAGCCTTCGCGATCGCGGGCGACTACCGCGCAACCCTCACGCGCAACGAGCGCGCGGAAATCCTGCGCCGCACCGCCGACATCCTCGTCTCTCGCAAAGAGGAGATCTCGGATCTCATCACCGCGGAATCCGGCCTCTGCAAGAAGGACACGCTCTACGAGGTCGGCCGCGCCTACGACGTATTCCTGCTCTCGGCTCAGCTGACGCTCATCGACGATGCACAGACATTCTCCTGCGACATCACCCCGCACGGAAAGCGCCGGCGCATTCACACGCTGCGCGAGCCGCTGCGCGCGATCAGTGCAATCACGCCCTTCAATCATCCCTTGAACCAGGTCGCGCACAAGGTGGCGCCCGCAATCGCCACCAACAACAAGATGGTCCTGAAGCCCTCGGAGAAGACGCCGCTCACGGCGCTCCTGCTCGCGGATGTGCTCTACGAGGCAGGTTTGCCGCCGCAGATGTTCCAGGTCGTCACCGGCGATCCCCGGGAGATCGCGGACGAGCTCATCACCAACGAGAACATCGAGCTCGTGACCTTTACGGGTGGCGTGGGTGCAGGGAAATACATTGCCGAGCATCTGGGCTATCGCCGCTGCGTTCTCGAGCTCGGCGGCAACGATCCCCTGATCGTCATGGAGGACGCGGATCTCGAGGAGGCGGCGACGCTCGCGGCATCGGGCTCCTACAAGAATTCGGGCCAGCGCTGCACGGCCGTGAAGCGCATCCTGGTCCACACCGACGTCGCCGCGGAGTTCACGGATCGGCTCGTCGCGAAGACGAAGGCCGTGCGCTACGGCGATCCCACCGATCCCAAGACCGACATGGGGACGGTGATCGACGAGGCCGCGGCGATCCGAATCGAGCGCCGCGTCGACGACGCGATCTCGCGGGGTGCGCGGCTCCTCTGCGGACACGAGCGCAGCGGCGCGCTCTACGCCCCCACCGTGCTCGACCGCATTCCCGAGGACTGCGAGCTCGTGCGCGAGGAGACCTTCGGCCCGGTCTCGCCGGTCCTCACCTTCGGAAATATCGACGAAGCGATCCGGCTCTCGAACTCCACGGCCTACGGACTCTCTTCGGGCGTCTGCACCAACCGCCTCGACTACATCACGCGCTTCGTCGGCGAGCTCAAGGTCGGGACCGTGAATGTCCGCGAGGTGCCGGGCTATCGCATCGAGATGTCGCCCTTCGGCGGCGTCAAGGACAGCGGCCTCGGCTACAAGGAAGGCGTGCTCGAGGCGATGAAGAGCTTCACCAATCTCAAGACCTACTCGCTGCCGTGGCTATAGGGCACGGCCGTCGGCCGAGGCAATCCGAAGGGGACGTCAACCGCTCGCGCCGGCGCGAGGAGTGGGCGGCGCGCAACCGCGATCAAAAGCTCGATGCGATGCTCGAGGAGGATGCGCGGCTTTTCTTGCATCAGTCGGTCTCGACCCCCTGCCTCTCGGCGATCCGCAAAGCCGAAGGGATCTGGATCGAGGACCTTGCGGGCCGGCGCTACATGGATTTCCACGGGAACAACGTCCATCACGTCGGCTACGGCCACCCCAGGCTCATTGCCGCGATCAAACGCCAGCTCGACGATCTCCCGTTTACTCCGCGCCGCTTCACCAGCGAGCCCGCGATCTCGCTCGCGCGCAAGCTCACCACGATCTCGCCGCGCTCTCTCGAGAAGGTGCTCTTCACCACGGGCGGCTCCGATGCGGTCGAGGTGGCGCTCAAGCTCGCCCGCGCCAAGACCGGCCGGCACAAGACGGTATCGTTCTGGGATTCTTTCCATGGCGCAGGCTTCGGCGCCGCAAGCGTGGGCGGCGAGCAGCTCTTCCGCTCCGGGCCCATCGGCCCGCTGCTGAGCGGCACCGAGCACGCGGCACCCTTCGCCTGCTACCGCTGCCCCTACGGCTATCCCGAGCGCGAGGGCAAGCCCGATCTCGCGCTCTGCCACATGGCTTGCGCGAGTTACGTCTCTTACGTGCTGGAGCGCGAGGGTGACGTGGCGGCGGTGATTGCGGAGCCCGCGCGCGCGGTGCCGCACCTCGCGCCGCCGGGGTACTGGCAGGCGGTGCGCGCGGCCTGCGACCGCCACGGCGCGCTCCTGATCTTCGACGAGATCCCTACTGGCCTCGGCAAGACCGGCCGAATGTTCGCCTGCGAGCATGAGGGGGTGACGCCCGACATCCTCGTGCTCGGCAAATCCCTCGGCGGCGGCATCCTGCCGATCGCGGCTGTGCTCTGTCGCGCGGACCTCGACGTCGCCGGCGACTGGGCCTTCGGCCATTACACCCACGAGAAGAATCCCGTCACTGCGCGCGCAGCACTCACGACGATCGAGATCATCGAGGAAGAGGGGCTCGTCGAGAACGCCCGCGCTGTCGGCGACTTCGCGCTCGCGCGTCTGCAGGAGATGAAAGCGCGTCATCCGCTCATCGGCGACGTCCGTGGCCGCGGGTGCCTCATCGGCGTCGAGCTGGTTCGGGACCGCGCGACGAAGGAGCCAGCGAACGACGCGGCGGAGGAGGTGCTCTACCGCTCGCTCGACGCCGGCCTCAGTTTCAAGACCACGATGGGGAACGTGCTGACCCTCACCCCGCCGCTCATCACCACCCGGGCGCAGATGGAGGCGGCTCTGACCATCCTGGAGACGGCCGTTGCTGAAGCCGGACGCGCGGCAGGCTTGGAATAGGGGACCGCGGTGACCCTCTCCCTGGGATTGGCGCCGATGGTAATCGCGCTGGTGCTCTTGGCGGCGCTCCTGCATGCCTCCTGGAACGCGATCCTCAAGGCTTCGACCGACAGGCTCACGACCACGGGTGTGATGAACCTGACGGGGCTCCTTGTGGGCCTGGCGCTGTTGCCTTTCGTTGCATCGCCTGCGCGCGCGAGTTGGATTTTTCTGTTTCTCTCGGCGACGATTCATTTCGGCTATTACGCCTTTCTGCTGGGCTCCTACCGCTTCGGGGATCTCAGCCAGGTTTACCCGCTCGCGCGCGGGGCAGCGCCTCTGATCGTCGCTTTCCTCTCGCCCTGGCTCGTGGGCGAGCGGCTCGAGCCTGTGCAGCTCGCGGGCGTCGTGCTGCTCTGCGTGGGGATCCTGAGCCTCGCCTTCAACCGGCTGGAACTGCGGGGGCTCTTCGAGTGGAAGCCAGTGACTATGGCACTCGGAACGGGCGTCACCATCGCGGCCTACACGATGGCCGATGGCCTGGGAGTGCGCCACTCCGGCGCACCCGCAGGCTATATCGCCTGGCTCTTCATCGTCGACGGGATGGCCATGGCGGCGATCGCGGCATATGTACGCGGCAAAAATTTCGTGCCGGCGCTGCGAGCGAGTTGGGCGCCGGCAGCGCTCTGCGGCGTGCTCGCCATGCTCGCCTACGGCATCGTCATCTGGTGCTACAGCCTCGGCGCCATTGCTCCCATCGCCGCGCTGCGGGAAACGAGCGTCGTCATGGCAGCGGCGATCGGCGCGCTGATCCTGCACGAGCCCTTCGGCCGTTGGCGGATCCTTGCTGCATCCTTATGTGCCGGCGGAATTATCGCGATCAATCTGGGCCAGGGATAGGCAGCCGGTGCGCAACATCCTCTTGATCACCTTCGACCAGTGGCGGGCGGATTGTCTTTCGGCCGTCGGGCATCCCTGCCTCAAGACACCGCACCTCGACGCCCTTGCGGCGGACGGGGTGCTGTTTCGCCGGCACTACACGCAGGCCTCGCCCTGTGGCCCAGCCCGGGCCTCCCTCTTCACGGGTCTTTACCTGCACAATCACAGGTCCCTCCGAAACGGCACGCCGCTCGACGATCGTCACGCGACGCTGCCGCGCGAGCTGCGCGGGGGCGGCTACGACCCCGCGCTCTTCGGCTATACCGACACGTCGCTCGATCCGCGGACGCTCCCGCCGAACGATCCGCGTCTGGCGACCTACGAGAACCCGATGCCGGGCTTTACGCCGGTGGTGCCGCTCGACGAGAGTTTCGCGGCCTGGGTGGGGGAGCTCGCACGCCGCGGCTACTCTGTGCCGGCCCCGCCCGCTCCGGGCAAGGACATGTTCCTGCCGCTCCGCCGCGGGGCCGAGGACGAAGGACAGGGTCCGAGCTTCGCTCCCACGCGCTATCTCGCGAAGGACAGCGAGACGAGCTTCCTCACCGAGGCCGCGCTCGCCTATATCGCGGAGCGCCGAGACGAGCCCTGGTGCGCGCATCTCTCCTACTATCGACCGCATCCGCCCTATATCGCGCCGGAACCCTACAACTCCCGCTACTCCGCCGACGAGGTGCCCGCGCCGAATTGCCGAACCGATCGCTCGCTCGAGGGCGAGCAGCATCCGTGGTTGCGACAGCATCTGCGACGTCTCTGGACAGGGCAGATGCCAATCCAGGAGCCCCGGCCGATGTCGGAGCTCGACGCGCGGGGCATCCGCCAGATGCGCGCGACTTATTACGGCATGCTCGCCGAGCTCGACGACAACATCGGCCGCATCCTGTCAGCGCTCAAAGCCGATGGCAGCTACGACCGGACACTCATCGTCGTGACCTCCGACCACGCCGACCAGCTCGGTGATCATTGGCTCTTCGGGAAGGACGGATATTTCGACGGCGCGTTCCACATCCCGCTGATCGTCCGGGACGCCGGTGCGGTGCGCGGTCGCGTGGTCGAGGCTTTCACCGAGACCATCGACCTGATGCCCACGATCCTCGAATGGGCGGAGCTGTCGGTGCCCCATGCCTGCAACGGGCGGTCGTTGGCGCCGTGGCTGCGCGGGGAAACACCCGTGGATTGGCGGCGCGAGGCACACTGGGCCTACGACTTCCGAGATCTCCGCGAGCCGGGAACGGAGGCGGCCTTGGGCCTCGGCCCCGAGGAGTGCGGCCTCACCGTGATCCGCGACGCGCGCTACAAATACGTCCACTTCGCAGCGCTGCCGCCGCTCTTCTTCGATCTCGAGCGCGATCCGCACGAGTTCGACAACCGCGCCGAGGACCCTGCCTATCGCGAGCTGGTACTCGCCTACGCGCAGAAGCTCCTGTCCTGGCGCATGCAGAGCGAGGATCGTACGCTGAGCCACCTCCATCTCGGACCCGGCGGCGTCTTCGAGCGGCGCGGGAAGTGGCCCTCGGCAGGTCAGCCGTTGCGGTAGAGGTAGCTGTAGGCGTTGATCGCGGGGACGCCGCCCAAATGCGCGTAAAGCACGCGCGAGCCCGGAGGGAAGTAGCCCTTGCGCGCGAGATCGACCATCCCCTGCATCGATTTTCCCTCATAGACGGGATCGGTCATCATTCCCTCTAGCCGCGCGCACAGGCGGATCGCGCCGTTCGTCTCCTCCGAGGGCACGCCGTAGGCGGGATAGGCGTAGTCCTCGACGAGGACGACATCCTCGGAATCGATCGCCGTGCCGAGTCCGACCATCTCGGCGGTGTTGCGCGCGATGCGCAGGACCTGCGCGTGGGTTTGCCGGGGCGTTCCCGAGGCGTCGATGCCGACGACCCGACGCGCCCGCCCGTCATGCGCGAAGCCCACGACCATCCCGGCCTGGGTCGATCCCGTGACGGAGCAGACGACGATGTAGTCGAATGTGAAGCCGAGCGCCGCCTCTTGCTCGCGCACTTCGTCGGCAAAGCCCGCGAAGCCGAGGCCGCCCAGGGGATGATCGGAAGCGCCGGCGGGGATCGCGTAGGGCTTGCCGCCATTCGCCTTCACGTCTTCGAGCGCACGCTCCCAGCTCGCGCGGATGCCGATGTCGAAGCCTTCGTCCACGAGCTCGATCTCCGCGCCCATGAGGCGCGACATCAGGATGTTGCCCACGCGGTCATAGACTGCGTCGTTGAAGGGAACCCAGCTCTCCTGCACGAGCCGGCATTTCATGCCGAGCTTCGCCGCGACCGCCGCCACTTGCCGCGTGTGATTGGATTGGACGCCGCCGATGGTTACGAGCGTGTCGCAGTTCTGCGCGATCGCCTCGGGAATTAGATATTCGAGCTTGCGTATCTTGTTGCCACCGAAGGCGAGCCCGCTGTTGCAGTCGTCGCGCTTGGCATAGAACTCCACGCGCTTCCCGATATGCGCGGAAAGGCGCTCGAGCTTCTCGATCGGCGAGGGACCGAAGGTCAGCTTGTAGCGCGGAAACCGCTTCGCGATGTCGAGCATGATCGAACTCCTCTCGCTAGGAGAGCCTGCCCTCGAGCGCTTGCTCGTAGAGCCTCCGGGAGGAAGCAGCATCGATCGGGCGCGGGTTCGTGGGTGCGGTGGGATCGGCGACGCAATCCGCGACCATCTTCTCGAGCTTGCTCGCGTCGACCTTGAGCTCCGAGAGTTTGTGCGGGATGCCGATCGCGCGGCGGAGCCCTAGCGTCCAGTCGAGCACGCCCTCGAAACCAGGCTTGGGGAGACCGAGATAGCGCGCGAGCAGGATCATCTTCGGCTCGATCTCCTTGCGATTGAACAGCAGCACGTAGGGCATGAAGACCGCATTGAGGAGGCCGTGGTGCAGATCGTAGAGTGCGCCGACGGTGTGCGAGAGCGAGTGGATGGCGCCGAGGCCCTTCTGGAACGCCGTCGCGCCCATGGTGGCCGCCGCCATCATGTGGCCGCGCGCCTCGATGTTTTTGCCGTCGTTGGTTGCGACGGGCAGCCATTCCTTGATGAGCCGCATGGCCTCGAGCGCCACGCCGTCGGCCATGGGGTGATAGACGTCGACGCAATAGGCTTCGAAAGCATGGGCAAGGGCGTCCATTCCTGTCGCCGCGGTGATGTGCGGAGGAAGACCGAGTGTGAGCGCGGGGTCCTCGATCACCGCAACCGGCATGATGCGGGGATGGAAGATGAGCCGCTTCTTCTGCAGCTTCTCGTCGCCGACGACCGAGACCCGACCCACTTCCGAGCCGGTCCCGGAAGTGGTGGGGATTGCGACGGTCGGCGCGATCCCCGCGAGGTCCGCGCGCATCCAGTTGTCGCCGACATCCTCGAAATCCCAGATCGGCCGCTTTTGCCCCGAGAGGAACGCGATGGCCTTCCCGGCGTCGAGCGCGCTGCCGCCGCCGAAGGCGATGACGCCGTCGTGCTTGCCGCTCCGGAAGACGGCGATCCCATCGGCGATGTTTTTCTCGACGGGGTTTGGCTTGATGTCGCTGAAGACCGCGGTCGGCAAGCCCGCGGCCTCGTTCGCGCGAAGGGCGTCCGCAATCATCGGGAGCTTCGCGAGACCGGGATCCGTCACCAGCAGGGGCCGCCCGATGCCCGCGGCCTTGGCGATCGCGGGTAGCTCGCGGATACGGCCCGCGCCGAATTTGATCGCGGTCGGATAGTTCCAGTTGCCTTGCAGCATGGATGAGGCCTTCAGGTGACGATGCGCAGGTGGAAGGATTTGGGCCGCGTCAGATGCTGGTATCCCAGCACCGACAAGGAGACGCCGCGCCCGGAATGCTTGACGCCGGTCCAGGCAAGCGCTGGGTCGAGGTAGTCGCAGCGGTTCATGAAACAGGTACCGGTGGCGATGCGGTCGCCGATACGGATTGCCGCCTCGGGATCGTTCGTCCAGATCGCAGCGGTGAGGCCGTATGGGCTGTCGTTCATGAGCGACACGGCCTCATCGTCCGAGCGGACCTTCATGATGCCGACGACAGGACCGAAGCTTTCCTCGGTCATGACGCGCATGCCGTGATCGACGCTCACCAGGATCTGCGGCGCAAGATAGGGCGTGCGCTCGCGGCTCGCGGAAAAATCCTTGGGGTCGATCAGGGCACGGGCGCCCTTCGTCACGGCTTCCGCGATCTGGCCACGGACGTGATCCGCCGCGCCGGTGCGCACGAGAGGGCCCAGCGTTGTCTCGGGCTGCATTGGGTCGCCCAGGACGTATTTGCGCGTGAGCGCCGTCGCCCCCTCGACGAAGCGGTCAAAGACGCGTTCGTCCACGTAGATGCGCTCGATGCCGCAGCAGGATTGGCCGGAATTGAAGAACGCGCCATCCACGAGATTCTCGATCGCGTGATCGAGGTTGGCGTCCGCGCGGACGTAGCCGGGATCCTTGCCGCCGAGTTCCAAGCCCACGCCGATGAAGCGGCCCGCAGCGGCGTGCTCGACCGCATCGCCGCCCGGGACCGAGCCCGTGAAGGCGACGTAGTCGATCTCCGGGCTCTTGATGAGGCGCGCCGTCGCTTCGTGGCCAATGTGTAGGTATTGCAGGAGCCCCACGGGCAGGCCTGCGCGCCGGTTCGCTTCCGCCATGCGTTCGGCGCAGAGCGGCGTCTGATGCGAGTGCTTCAGGAGAACCGCATTTCCCGCCATCAGCGCCGGCACCACTGCGTTCACGGCCGTCAACAGGGGGTAGTTCCAGGGCGCCACCACCAGAGCGACACCCAGCGGCACACGCCGGATGAAACGGCGGAAGCCGGGCTTCGGCCCCACATCGAGATCGGCGAGCGCCTGCGGCGCTGCCGCGATCATGTAGCGTGCGCGCTCTTCGAAGCCGCCGACTTCACTCGGTGTGTAGCGGATCGGCCTTCCCATCTGCCGAGTGATCTCGCGCGCGATATCGGTCTTCATCGCGACGAACTCGTCGACGAAGCGGGAGACCGCCGCGGCGCGGGCGTCCACGTCGAGCGAAGCCCAGCCGCGCTGCGCCAAGCGGGCGCGGGATACCGCTGCGGCGATCTCGGCGTCGCTCGCGAGCGGACGCTCGACCACGAGCGAGCCGTCGATCGGGGAAATGGTTTTCAGCGTGGCGGCCATCAGATGATCTCGAAGTAGCGCGCGAGCTCCCAATCCGTGACGTGCTTGCGAAACTCGCGCTCCTCCCATTCGCGCGTCGCGGCATAGTGTTCCACGAACTCGTCGCCGAAGAGCGCGCGCGCGGGCTTCGAGGCCTTGAGCCGCTGTGCCGCTTCCCAAAGCGTCGCGGGGAGCCCAAGGTCCGGCGAGGGCGGCAGCTCGTAGGCGTTGCCCGTGACGCGCGCAGTCGGCTCGATCTTGTGCTCGATCCCCCAGAGCCCGCTGCCGAGCGCCGCTGCGAGCGCGATATAGGGGTTCGCGTCGGCGGCGGCGATCCGGTACTCGACGCGCTGCGAGGCCGGCGAGCCCGGGATCACCCGGAGCGCCGTGGTGCGGTTCTCGACGCCCCAGGTCGCCGTGGTCGGCGCCCAATAGCCGGGGATGAGCCGCGAATAGGAATTGACGGTGCAGGCGATCATCCCCAGGAGCTCCGGCATCAGCTTCTGCTGCCCGCCGAGGAAATGCCGCATGGTCTCGCTCATGCCGTGCTCGGCCTTGGGATCGTGGAAGGCGCTGCTGCCGTCGGCGCGACGAAGCGAGACGTGGATGTGGCCGCTCTGGCCCGGCCAATCCCGCGACCACTTCGCCATGAAGGTCGCCATGAGGCCGCGACGCTGCGCCATCACCTTCGCGAAGGTCTTGAAGAGCACGGCTTTGTCGGCGGCGCGGAGCGCCTCGTCGACGGTGATTGCCGCCTCGAGCACGCCGGCGCCCGTCTCCGTGTGTAGGCCCTCGAGTCCCATGTCCATCTTCTGGCAGACATCGAGGAGCTCGTGATAGAGCTCCGCCAACACCGAGCTGCGCAGCACCGAATAGCCGAAATAGCCCGGTGTGATGCTCTTCAGATTGCGGTAACCCTTCTCGCGCACGCTGTGCGGCGTCTCCTCGAAGAGGAAGAACTCGTATTCGAGGGCGGAGAAGGCCGAGAAGCCCATCTCGGCCGCGCGCTTCAGCACGCGCCGGAGCGTGCCTCGGGGGCAGATCGCCTCGGCCGGCGGCGCAAGCTCGCAGAGGAAGAAGGGGAGGTCATCCTCGAAGGGAATGAGCCGCCCCGTCTCCGGCACCACGCGCACGGGCGCATCGGGATAGGCGGTGTGCCAGCCGGTATAGCGGACGTTGTCGTAGAGCTGATCGTTGCTGTCCCAGCCCACGATCACGTCGCAGAAGCCGAGCCCCTTCTCGAGCGCCGAGAGGAACTTCGCGCGCGAGAGATATTTGCCGCGGAGTATGCCGTCGACATCCGCCACCCCCAGCTTCACATAGGGGATGTCCATGCTCTCCACGAGCTTCCGCGCCTCGGCGGTGCTCTGGATCCTGATTGGCTCCTGCGTCTTCAAGAAATGCCCCGCTTTCCGCCTCGTTTTGCCCGGGCGAACTCTCGCACAGCCGCCGGCTGGAGGCCAATAGCGGGGCGGTCGTTCCGGCAGCGTTATCTCGGGGTCGGCGAACCCGGGCGGTGGCGAAGGCTTAGGCCTCCGTCTGCAACTCCTTGAGCCGCTCGGGTTTGCAGATCACGATCATGCCCTCCTCGGTGGCGATGACGCCGGCCTCGCGCAGGAGGCTGAGCTCGCGGTTCACCCGTTCGCGCGTGGCACCCACCATATGTGCGAGGTCCTGCTGCGAGAGCTTGAGGTCGATCCGCACTCCGCGGGGATCGGGCTTGCCGTGCTGCTCGCTTAGGGTCTGCAGGCGCTTCGCGAGCCGTGCAGGCAGATGCAGGAAGATCGCATCCTCGATGAATTCCACGTTCATCCTGATACGGCCGCAGAGCACGGAGAGCATGGAGACGCTGAGCTCGGGATTGGCGCGCAGGAAAGGCAGGAGGTGCTCGCGTTGGATCTGCAGGAGATCGACTGCGGTCATCGCGCGCGCGCTCGCGGTGCGGGGGCCGCCATCGAGGAGCGCGATCTCTCCGAAGATCTCGCCGGGCTCGAGAATATTTAGGAAGATCTCCTCACCGACGGAGGAGACCGTGTAGATGCAGACGCGACCCGCCAGCACGCCATAGAGCGCGCTGCCGCTGTCGCCCTTCGCGAACATCTCCTCGCTGGGCTTGAAGTGCTTCACCGTCGCGAATTTGACGAGGCCGTCGAGGACGCTGGCCGAGACGCCTCGGAACAGCATGTGCTGCGCCAGGAGCGCGCGAAGAGCCTCGGACGGGTAGCGGGGCATGGTCGTGCAGGCCTCGGTAGGGTCTGTCGCGCCACCGCGGGCGCGCCTCATTTCTAGCCGATCTTCGCCCCGATGGACACGGGAACGCGCGGTAGCCGCAGGCAATGCCCGGAAGAAGCGAATTACCCTGTGACTCCCGTCACATCCGTGCAAGCGAGGTCACGGCCTCTGTGAAGGTCATCACACGTATCCCGGCACGCGGTGCTTACTCTTCACCCCAGCGGCTGAACAGGTCAGCCGCAATGACAGCGGAGAAGTCCAGTGACCGTGATGACCGCACCCTACGACGCAATCCCCTTCCGGACGCACGGGATCGGTTCGGAAGCCACCGCGCGCTCCTTCGCTTCCGAGGCCGCGCGGGATGAGCGGCCGGTGGAGCAGGGCACCTCCATTTCAAGCCGCGACGTGATCGCGGCCTGGGTTGCCGCGCCGCTCCTCGGCGCCGTCTGTCTCGCGCTTCTCGCGGTCTGAGCCACGACGCCGGGCACCCAATGCGACGGCCTGCCTGTTGCGACGAATCCGCCGCGCGTGGCATGAATTCGCCTGCGCATTCGGCGAGGACGGCGAGTCATGGCGGGCAACGAGCGGCGGCGAGGGCAGGCGTGGGCGCGTTTGCTCGCCGCGCTATTCGGAATTCTCCTGACGGCATCCGCCGCAAAGGCCGCCGAGACGGATTTCGGCACCTGGCTACAGGGCGTCCGCAAGGACGCGGTTGCGCAGGGAATGCGGCCGGATGCCGTCGATCGCGCGCTCCAGGACGCGCATGAGATACCACGGGTGATCGAGCTCGACCGGAACCAGCCGGAAACGACGATTACCTTCACGCAATACATCGACCGCATCGTAACGCCGCAGCGGATCGCCGCGGGCCGGCAGAAAATGGCTGAGAATGCGGCACTTCTCGCCGCAGTCTCGCACCGCTACGGGGTCCAACCGCGCTTCATCGTGGCGCTCTGGGCGATCGAGTCGAATTATGGGAACGCCACCGGCGACTATCCCGTCATCTCTGCGCTCGCGACCCTCGCCTTTGACGGAAGGCGCAGCACCTTCTTCCGCAAGGAGCTGATGGCCGCAATCGAGATCGTCGATCGCGGCTACATGGATCCCGAGCGGATGAAGGGCTCCTGGGCCGGCGCCATGGGGCAGTGCCAGTTCATGCCCTCGAGCTACCTCAAGCTCGCAGTGAGCTACAGCGGCGACGGTCGCCGCGACATCTGGCAGAGGCGCGAGGACGTCTTCGCGTCGATCGCGAACTATCTCGCGAGCTTCGGTTGGCGCGCGACCGAGACTTGGGGGCGCCGGGTTCAACTGCCGCAGAAGTTCGACACGAGCCTCGTGGGCCTCGCGACGCGCAAGACTTTGGCGGATTGGACGCATCTCGGCGTCCGGCGCAGCGATGGCGGGAGCCTTCCGAAACGCGATCTCACGGCCTCAATCGTCCTGCCCGGCGGGTCCGATGGGCCGGCGTTTCTCGTCTACGACAACTACCGCGCGCTTTTGCGGTGGAACAATTCCAACTATTTCGCGACAGCCGTCGGCTATCTTGCCGACGGCGTCGAATGACGATAAGGTTTCGCACTAATAGATATTTCCCGGTGCGGAGCCACAAGATCGTGAAGTCGCTGGGTAACTCCTTCACCCCGCTGGCGCTGCTGCTGCTGGCGGTGCTGGTGGCGTGCAACCCGACGCCGCAGACGACCTCGCATGCCCCCGGAGCCGGGAACGGCATCTACAAGGTCGGGAAGCCCTATCAAGTTGACGGCACCTGGTATTACCCGCGCGAGGACCTGACCTATGACGAGACCGGGATCGCCTCCTGGTACGGAGAGGCCTTCCACGGCCGCTACACCGCGAACGGCGAGGTCTTTGACCTGAACGGCCTCACCGCCGCGCATCATACGCTGCCGCTCCCGAGCGTCGTGCAGGTCACCAATCTCGAGAATGGGCGCTCTCTCACACTGCGCGTCAACGACCGCGGGCCATTCGCGCGCGGGCGCATCATCGATGTCTCACGCCAGGCGGCAAAGCTGCTGGGCTTCGAGCAGCAGGGCACGGCCAAGGTCCACGTGCGGGTGTTGGAATCGGAGACGCTGGAGGCGCAGGCGGTAGCGCGGCGCAACGGCGTCGAAGAGGGCGCGCAGCCGCGCGTGCAGGTCGCGCAGGCGGCACCGCGCACGGGCGTCGACTCTCAATCGCTGGCGCCGCTCCCGGGAACCCGAGGCCCGACGCAGCAGTCGGCGGAGACGCCGCGCTCACCGCGCCCGGTTTCCTCCGACGTGTTCACCTCGCCGCCCGAACGGCCGCTCAGCGGCCAAGTCACGCAGATGGCCGCGCTGCCCAACGCCAAGATTTACGTCCAAGCCGGCGCCTTCGCGCAGATGGTGAATGCCCGCCGCGCGCAAGAACGTGTCGCCTCGCTCGGCAGCGTCAACATCAGCGGCATCCGCGTGAACGGCCAGGACCTGTTCCGCGTGCGGATCGGGCCGGTCGCAAACGTCGAGGCCGCCGACAAGCTGCTGTCGAAGGTACTCGGGGCAGGGCTCGTCGACGCACAGATCGTTGTGGATTGAGCGGCGGGCGAGCCGCAATTCCGGCATAATCGCCCGCTATCGAAGCGTCCGCCAAGACCGAGGTAGAAACCATGCGCCCGTCATTCCGCTCGATCCCGCTGGGCATTGCGCTCTCGGCGCTGTTGTGGAGTGCCGCCTGCGCCGCTACCGGCATCGACACCCAGGCCCGGAACGCCATCATCGTGGATTTCGAGACCGGCGCGACCTTGCTCGACAAAGGCGCGGATCAACGCATGCCGCCGGCATCCATGAGCAAGATCATGACGGCCTATGTCGTCTACGACGCGCTCAAGAAGGGCAAGCTCTCGCTCGAGGACATGCTGCCCGTGAGCGAGAGGGCCTGGCGGACCGGCGGTTCCAAGACCTTCGTGCCCTATCCCGGCCGCGTGAAGGTCGAGGACCTCGTGCGCGGGATGATCGTACAGTCCGGCAACGACGCCTGCATCGTGCTTGCGGAGGGTATCGCCGGCAGCGAGACCGCCTTCGTGCAGCTCATGAACGACAAGGCGAAGGAGCTCGGGCTCGAGCACAGCCACTTCTCCAACGTGTCCGGCCTTCCCGACCCCGACGAGTACGTGACCGCGCGCGACCTCGCGCTTCTCGCGCGCCGGCTCATCACGGACTTCCCGGAGTATTATCACTACGACTCCGAGAAGGAATTCACCTACAACGGTATCAAGCAGGGCAACCGGAACCCGCTGCTTTACAAAGATCTCGGGGCCGACGGCATGAAGACCGGCCACACCGATGAAGCCGGCTATAGCTTGACGGGGTCTGCGATCCGCGACGGGCGGCGCATCATCATGGTGATAGGCGGCCTGCCGACAGGGAAAGCGCGCGCACAGGAGAGCGAGCGCCTCCTCGAATGGGCTTTCCGCGAGTTCAACGACTTCCGCCTCGCCAAAGCCGGCGATACCGTGGACCAGGGCGATGTGTGGCTCGGCGAACAGGCGAAAGTGCCGGTGACGACGCAGCGCGATGTGATCGTGACGCTGCCGCGCGCGGCGCGGCGCAGCATGAAGGTGACCGCGCATTACGACGGACCCGCCCGCGCGCCGGTTCAGAAGGGGCAGGTCGTGGGCAAGCTCATTGTCACGGCCGACGGTGTCGATCCCGTTGAGTTCCCGCTGGTCGCGGCGCAGCCGGTGGACCGGCTCGGAACGTTCGGACGCGTCGCCGTCGCTGCTGGCTATCTCGTCTGGGGCCGGCGCTGAGTCGCGGGCGCTTCATTACGCTCGAAGGCGGAGAGGGCGCGGGAAAGTCGAGCCAGACCGCGATGCTCGCGGACGCGCTGCGGCAGGCGGGGCTCGCAGTCCTCCGCACGCGCGAGCCCGGTGGCGCACGCGGCGCGGAGGAAATCCGGCGCCTTCTCGTCGAGGGCGCACCCGAGCGTTGGGACGCGGAGGCAGAGGCGCTTCTCATGGTCGCGGCCCGCCGCACGCATCTCGTGGAGACGATCTGGCCGGCACTCAATCGCGGGGAATGGGTGATCTCCGATCGCTTCGCGGACTCGACCATGGCCTATCAGGGCTATGGCCGGGGTTTACCTCAGCAGATGCTCCAAAGCCTTCACGAGTTCATTGCCGGCGACTTCAAGCCAGATCTGACGATTATCCTTGATCTACCTGTGAATATTGGTCTTTCGAGGGCAGCGCATCGGCATGGGGCCGAGACTCGATTCGAGAGCATGGATCGCGAATTCCACGAGCGGCTGCGGCAGGGGTTCCTCAACATCGCACGGCAGGAGCCAAAGCGTTGTCTCGTGATCGACGCGACCGTCAGCGTCGAGGCGGTCCAGCATGCAGTCCGAGCGGCCATTCATGAGCGTCTTGGAGTCGCGCTCTGAGCCGGCCCGCGGCAGACTAGCGAGCAATGACTGACGACGACAGACCAGACGACGAATCCGACTCCGCTGAGGCAGTTGAGGTTGCGGCACCGCGCGAGAACGCGATGCTGCTCGGCCACGGCGCTGCGGAGGCGGCGCTGCTCGGGGCCTTCGCCGCGGGGCGGCTACCTCAGGGGCTTCTCCTGACGGGGCCGCATGGGATCGGCAAGGCAACGCTCGCCTTTCGTTTCGCGCGCTTTCTTCTGGCGCAGGGAGCGGAGCGAGGCGGGAAGGCGCTCTTCGAGCCGGCGTCGCCGACTTCCCTCGCCATTCCGGAGACGCATCCGGTCTTCCGTCGCGTTGCGAGCGCAGGGCATGCGGACCTTCTCACCGTCGAGCGCGGCGTCGATCCCAAGCGCAAGCGTGAGCGCACGGAGATCGTCGTCGAGGACGCGCGCGCGGTCGCGGGCTTTCTCCGACTCACGCCCGCCGAGGGCGGCTGGCGGATCGTCATCGTCGATACCGCGGACGAGATGAACCGCAACGCCGCCAATTCCATCCTGAAGATTTTGGAGGAGCCGCCGAAACGAGCGATCCTGATCCTCCTCAGCGACAATCCCGGACGCCTGCTGCCGACGATCCGCTCGCGCTGCCGCAGGCTTGCACTGCGGCCGCTCGAGGACGCGACGGTGACGGAGCTCCTGCAGCGCTACCGACCGGACATCCCGCCGCGCGACGGTGAGGCGCTCGTCGAGATCGCCGAGGGCAGCATCGGCCGCGCGCTCGAGCTCGCGGAGGAGGGCGGGGTGGCACTCCAGCGCGAAATCCTTGCGTTGATCTCGGCCCTCCCCGAGATCGACACGACAGCGCTCTATCGCTTTGCGGAGAAAACCGCGCGCTGGGGGAACGATCGTGGCTTTCGCGTGGTCTCGGAGCTGTTGCCTGCGACCGTCGCCCGCGCCATCGCCCGGGCGGCGGCGACTGGGGAAGGTGCGGGGCTCTCGGCGCTGTTGCGGCGGCGCGGCCTTGATCGCTGGGTGGAGGTGTGGGAAAAGATCACCCACCTCTTCGCCCAGGCGGACGCCATTAACCTCGACCGCAAGCAGGTCGTGTTGAACGCCTTTTTCGCGCTCGAAGAGGCCGCGCGCTGAGGGCCATAGGCCCAGGCTGCGCGGGCGCTGCACGAGGAACCCCGATGTCCGGCGAGCCCTATTACGTCACGACGCCGATCTATTACGTGAACGACGCCCCGCATATCGGCCACGCCTACACGACCGTGGCCTGCGACGCGCTTGCGCGTTTCATGCGGCTCGACGGGCGCCGGGTGAAGTTCCTGACGGGCACCGACGAGCACGGGCAGAAGGTCGACAAATCCGCGCGCGCGGCCGGCCTCGACCCGCAGGCTTTCTGCGACAAGGTCTCGCAGAATTTCCGCGAGATGACCGCGCTCATGAACATCAGCAACGATGATTTCATCCGCACGACGGAGCCGCGGCACATCCTGGCCTCGCAGGCAATCTGGCGCGCGATCGCCGGCAATAAATCGCCGAAGGGGCGCGACAACATCTATCTCGGAAAATACGACGGTTGGTATGCCGTACGCGACGAGGCCTTCTATGGCGAGGAGGAACTCACGACCGGCGCCGACGGCAAGAAGCGCGCACCCTCCGGCGCCGAGGTCGAATGGGTGGAGGAGCCGAGCTACTTCTTCCGCTTGTCGGATTGGCAGGACTGGCTACTCGAGCTCTACGAGCGCTATCCCGGATGCGTCGCGCCGCAGGCGCGCCGGAACGAGGTCGTGAGCTTCGTCAGGAGCGGCCTGCGCGATCTCTCGATCTCGCGCACGAGTTTCAGTTGGGGCGTGCCGGTGCCGGGCGATCCCAAGCACGTCATGTATGTCTGGCTCGACGCGCTCACGAACTACATCACCGCGGTGGGCTATCCGAACGTCGATAGCGAGGAATATCGCGCCTTCTGGCCCGCGGATCTGCACGTCGTGGGCAAGGACATCGTGCGCTTCCACTGCGTCTACTGGCCGGCCTTCCTGGCGGCGGCGGGCTTGGCGCCGCCCAAGCGCGTCTTTGCGCATGGCTGGTGGACGGTCGAGGGCCAGAAGATGTCGAAGTCGCTCGGCAACTTCATCCCGCCGCAGCATCTCGTGGAGCAATACGGCGTCGATGCCGTGCGCTATTTCATGTTGCGGGAGCTGCCCTTCGGCAGCGACGGCGATTTCTCGCACCGAGGCGTGGTGACACGCATCAACGCCGATCTCGCCAACGGGCTCGGCAATCTCGCGCAACGCGTGCTCTCGCTGGTCGCGCGCAACTGCGAGGGCGCAGTGCCGGAGCCAGGCGCGCTCTCGCCCGCCGACGAGACCTTGCTCGCGGCCGCGCGCGGGCTCCTCGCACGCGAGCGTGCGGACTATGGGGAGCAAGCCTTCCACCGCGCGCTCGAGGCGCTCTGGGAAATTGTAGCGGCGGCCGACCGCTACATCGACGAAATGGCGCCTTGGGCGCTGCGTAAGACCGATCCCGCGCGCATGCGGACGGTGCTTTATGTGCTCTCGGAGACAATCCGCCATCTCGCAATCCTCGTGCAGCCGGTGGTGCCGACTTCCGCCGGGCGTCTCCTCGACCAGCTCGCAGTGCCCGCGGATGCTCGGAGCTTTGCCGCACTTGCTACTGCGCTCCGGCCGGGCACGATGCTGCCGAAGCCCGAGGGTGTCTTCCCGCGCTATGTCGAGCAGGAAGCGGGAACGGGCTGATGCGCGGGCGCCGGCTTATTCCGCTCTTGGTGGCGGGCCTGATTGCAATCGGCGCGGCCGATGCCTGGGCCGATGCCACCGAGGACTTCAAGCGCGGCGAGGAGGCCTTCAACACGGGGCAATTCGAGACCGCGATGACCTGGTATCGCAAGGCCGCGGATGCGGGCTCGGCTGCGGCACAGTTCAAGCTGGGCAACGCCTATTCCGAAGGCACCGGCGTGACGCAGGACTATGCCGAAGCGCTCAAGTGGTTCCGCAAGGCAGCCGATCAGGGATACGCCCGCGCGCAAACGAGCCTCGGCTACGCCTACGATCACGGCGAGGGCGTTGCGCGCGACGCCGCGCAGTCGGTCTTCTGGTACCGGAAGGCGGCGGAGCAGGGGGATCTCTACGCTCAGCGAGCGCTCGCCGCAGATTACGCCAACGGCGACGGTGTTGCGGCCGATCCTGCAGAGGCGGCTGCGTGGGCGCGCAAGGCGGGCGAGGGCGGGGATCTCCAGTCGCAGATCATGCTGGGCATGGCCTACGCCGCCGGGAAAGGCGTCCCGCAGGATTACAAGCAAGCGGCCGAGTGGTTCCGCAAGGCGGCGGAGCAGGGCGACGGTTTCGCCCAGACACGGCTCGGCTTCCAATACGCGCAGGGCCAGGGCGTCAAGAAGGATATCGTCGAGGCCTATATGTGGTTCGCTATAGCGCTCGCCGGCGGCTACTCCGACGCCCAGCAGTATCGGCTCCAGTTCCAGAAGGAGATCAGCCAGGACGAGCTCGATACGGCGGAGCAGCGTGCGAAGGATTGGCGAACGGAGTTCGATAAGCGGAAAAGCGGCTGATGCTCGTCGATAGCCACTGTCATCTCGACTACCTGCCGGCGGGCGCCGCCCGCGCTGAGGCGATCGCCCGCGCGCGGCGGGCGGGGGTAGGGGCCATGCTCACAATCGGCACGAAGATCTCGGAATTCCCCGCGGTACGCGCGATCGCCGAGGAGAACCCCGAGGTCTGGTGCTCCGTCGGCATCCACCCACACGAGGCCGCGGCGGAGCCCGATACATCCGCCGAGCAACTCGCAAGCCTCGCTGGTCATCCCAGGGTCGTGGGCATCGGCGAGACCGGGCTCGACTTCTACTACGAGCACAGCCCGCGAGATCGTCAGGTAGAGGTCTTCCGAGCCCATGCCGCTGCAGCGCGCGCGACAGGCCTCCCGCTTATCGTCCACACCAGAGACGCCGACCCCGAGACTGCCGCACTCCTCGTGACGGAAGCTGCCAAAGGGCCGCTGACGGGCGTCATCCATTGCTTTAGCACAGGGCGGGAACTTGCTGAAAAAGCGGTCGAAATCGGATTCTACATTTCACTATCCGGCATCGTGACCTTCAAGAATGCGGAACCGCTCCGTGCCATCGCGCGAGACCTGCCGCTGGATCGAGTTTTGGTCGAGACCGACGCCCCTTATCTCGCACCGGTGCCGATGCGGGGGAAGCAGAATGAGCCTGCCTTCATTGTTCACACGGCAGTTGAGGTCGCGAAGCTAAAGGGTATCTCTGTCGAGGAATTATCGGATATTACGACGGCCAATTTCTATCGGCTATTCCGCAAGGCCATGCCCGCGGCCGCGAGGCCATGAAGATCACCATTCTCGGCTGCGGTCCCTCCGCAGGCATGCCGATGATCGGGAACGACTGGGGCGACTGCGATCCCAACAATCCCCGCAACCGGCGCCGGCGCGCCTCGATCCTAGTGCAGGAGCATAGGACGACGATTCTGGTGGATACCTCGCCGGACATGCGGCTCCAGCTCCTCGACGCCGGCATCAGCCGCCTCGACGCGATTCTCTTTACCCACGCGCACGCCGACCACACCCATGGAATTGACGAAGTGCGGGCGTTGAACCGCTCCATGGGCGAGCCCATGCCCATCTATGCCAGCCCCGCGACGCTCGCGGAGCTGCGTCAACGCTTCGCCTATATCTTTCGGCCGCAGGATCCGGCCGCAGGCGCCATCTTCTACAAGCCCGCCTTGATCCCGCAGACGATCGACGGTCCATTCGAGGTCGCAGGCATCGCGGTCACGCCGTTCACCCAGGAGCACGGCTATGGCAAGACGCTGGGCTTTCGGTTCGGAGCGATCGCGTACTCGACCGACGTCGTTGCGCTGGACCAGAACGCCTTCGCGGCGCTGGAGGGGGTCGAGGTCTGGATCGTCGACTGCTACCGCCGGACGCCGCACCCGACGCACACGCATCTGGCCCAGACATTGGAGTGGATCGACCGCATCCGGCCGAAGCGCGCGATCCTCACGCATATGGACCGCGACCTCGACTACGAGACGCTGCGGCGCGAGCTCCCGTCAGGCGTCGAACCCGCTTATGATGGGCTCGTCATCGATATTCCCTGATAAATCTCATAATATACATTATGCGACTTTTGTATCCCGTGTCTCGCCGTCGCGCTCGCCCGCGGCCGCGCCCTCACCCCTCGGACGGGCCTTTCGGGAAGGCCTGAATTTCCGCCATGGGTGGAACCCAAGGCAGCCGATGCTGGGTCCAAAGCTGTCTCGGCGGCTTGGGCATCCGCTCGGGTTCGTCGAGGGTGCCCAGAAACACGTCCATGTCGTCACGCCCGTCCCGTTTCCAGGTGAGCGGCGAACCGCAGCCCGGACAGAACTCGCGGGTGGCGAAGGTCGAGGCTCGGAACGAACCAAGCTTCCCCGATAGCAGCTCGAAGCGAGCCCGTGGATAGGTCACGAAGGCGGCCATCGGGCTCCCGGTCTGACGCCGGCACTGCGTGCAGTAGCAGATGTTGCCGCCGATGGGATCGCCGCTTAGACGGTAACGGACGGTGCCGCAGAGACAGCCGCCGTCATGCCGACCTTCGCTCGCCATAGGCTCCCTCCCTCTTCGTCTGCGGGTTCAGCCGCCTTCGGGCGATCGCGCCATCGGCAGCATCCGCGCGAGCATGCCGTCGCGCTTGATGAATTGATGATAGAGCGCTGCGGCCGCATGCAAACCCACGAGGACATAGATCGCCCACTGCCCGAGCTCGTGCGCCGCTCGGATCGGCCGACTGAGCGCAAAGTCTCGTTCGAAGGGTGTGTCGAGGTCGATCAGGCCGAAGAGCTCGAGATGCTGCCCCGCGAGCGAACTGAAGAGATATCCGGTCAGCGGCATCGCGAGCACGGTCACGTAGAGGAGCGCATGGGTCACCCGCGAGACCACGGCCTCGAACGGCGTCAAGGTCAGGGCGGGTGCCACGGGATGGGCGACCCGCCAAATCAGGCGAAGGACGATCAGCACCAGCACCGAGATCCCGAAGGATTTGTGCCAGAGGAGCACGTCTGAATAGCCGTACACTTTTCGGCTGTCTGGGAGGTTCCAGGCGTAGATCAGCGCCGCCAGTAGCAGCACCGCCACCGCCCAATGCAGAAATTTTGCCACGCCACCATACTGGCGCAATGTTCTTGCCATCGGATCCTACCCTTGGTTCGTTAGCGCTCGACCCCAGCATGCCGAGAATCATGGCGGGAATGGGGACACGAGATCGTGCGATCCGCCCGCGCGACGATGCGCCGCAACCATCTGACGGAAAGAACTGCAATGAGTGAACCCAACGGACTTTCTCGCCTCCTCGGCATCATGGCGCAGCTTCGCGACCCCGAGCGCGGCTGCCCCTGGGACCTCGAGCAGACCTTCCGTACCATCGCGCCCTATACGATCGAGGAAGCCTATGAAGTCGCGGAAGCGGCGGAGCGTGGCGATCCCTCGGCGCTCAAGGACGAGCTCGGCGATCTCCTGCTGCAGGTCGTCTTCCACGCGCGAATGGCGGAGGAAGCTGGCTCCTTCGTCTTCGATGACGTCGCCGCAGGGATCGCGGACAAGATGATCCGGCGCCACCCGCACGTCTTCGGAACGGCGGAAGTCGCGGATTCCGCGACCCAGACCGTGGCCTGGGAGGAGCAGAAGGCCGAGGAGCGGCGCGCCATGGCGGCAGCAGAGGGTCGGCCCGAGAGCGCCCTCGACGGCGTGGGCATCGCCCTCCCCGCCCTCACCCGCGCGGAGAAGCTGCAGAAGCGCGCGGCGCGCGTGGGGTTCGATTGGCCAGCCGTGCCGCCGATCTTCGACAAGATCGAGGAGGAGATTGGCGAGCTCCGCCGCGAGATCATCAAGGGAGGCGGGCCGGATCGGCTCGAGGACGAGCTCGGCGATCTGCTCTTCGCCGCCGTCAACCTCGCCCGGCGCCTCGCGATCGATCCGGAGCAAGCGCTCCGTGGCGCCAGCCGGAAATTCGAGCGGCGCTTCCGCCGCATCGAGACCGCGCTCGCTGCCGCGGGCAAGGCACCGGGAAGCTCCACCCTCGAGGAGATGGAGGCGGAATGGCAGCGCGCGAAAGCGGAGGAATAGCCGCCGCTCAGGCCTTCTGCAGGAGGTGGATGAGCGCGGAAGTGTCCCAGCGCCGCCCGCCACGCTCTTGGACGCGCGCGTAGAACTGATCGACCACGGCAGTCACCGGCAGCGAGGCGCCGTTCCGCCGCGCCTCCGCCATGCAGATCGCGAGGTCCTTGCGCATCCAGTCGATGGCGAAGCCGAAATCGAACTTGCCCTCGAGCATCGTGGTGCCGCGGTTCTCCATCTGCCAGGACTGCGCCGCGCCCTTGGAGATGACGTCGATCACGCGCTTGCCGTCGAGCCCTGCGCGCACCGCGAAATTCAGCCCCTCCGAAAGCGCCTGCACCAGCCCGGCTATGCAGATCTGGTTCACCATCTTCGTGAGCTGCCCGCTTCCGGAAGGCCCCATCAGCGTGACCGCACGCCCGTAATGCGCCATCACGGGCTCTGCGACCTTGAAGGGCTCGGCATCGCCGCCGACCATGATCGTGAGCTTCCCATTGACTGCACCCGCCTGCCCGCCCGAGACCGGAGCGTCGAGGACGCCGATGCCTTTGCCCCTGCCGATGGCGTGCAACTCGCGCGCGACCTCGGCGGAGGCCGTCGTATGATCCGCGAGGATCGCGCCCTTGCGCATTCCCTCGAAAGCACCTTTGGGGCCGGTCGCGACCGCGCGCACGTCGTCGTCGTTGCCGACGCACATGAAGACGATCTCCGCGCCCTGCGCAGCATCGGCCGCAGTCTCTTTGAAGCTTCCGCCGTGTTCCGCGGCCCAGGCTTTCGCCTTGGCAGAGGTGCGGTTGTAGACGGTGACGTCGTGACCGGCCTTCTTGAGGTGGCCTGCCATCGGATATCCCATCACGCCGAGACCGAGGAACGCGAGTTTCATGGAATGCCTCCCTGCGAATTGCGCGCTATGCTAACGGCTTGGCCGCGCGTGTCCACCCTCGCCATCGCACGCCGATCTCATGGGAGAGCCGCATGCCAGCAACCCATCGCGAGAAGGCCGAGACCTTCCGCGCGCTCCACCAAGCGCAAGGCACTTTCGTCATTCCCAATCCCTGGGACATCGGAACCGCGCGCATCCTGACGCAGCTTGGCTTCAAGGCGCTCGCGACGACGAGCGCCGGCTATGCCTACACAATCGGCCGAAAGGACGGCGCGATCACTCGCGATGGAGCTTTGGCGCACACCCGCGACACCGTGGCCGCGACGGATTTGCCGGTCTCGGCGGATCTGGAAAACTGCTTCGGCGACGCGCCGGAGACGGTCGCGGAAACACTGCGTATGGCGGCGGCCACGGGCCTTGCCGGCGGCTCCGTGGAGGACGCCACGGGCGATCCGCAGAAGCCCATCTACGATTTCTCCCACGCCGTCGAGCGCGTGACGGCTGCGGTCGAGGCCGTACGCGCGCTGCCGATCCCCTTCACTCTCACGGCGCGCGCCGAGAACTTCCTGCATGGTCGCCCCGACCTGGACGACACGATCCGCCGTCTCCGAGCCTTCGAGGCCGCTGGCGCAGACGTGCTCTACGCGCCGGGCTTGAGGGACATGGCGACGGTGCGCGCGGTGATGTCGGCCGTAACCAAGCCTGTGAACGTGATTTCCGTACCAGGCCTCACTGTGCCCGAGCTCGCGGCTGCCGGCGTCCGCCGGATCAGCCTCGGCTCCGCGCTATCGCGAGCGGCGCTTGGAGCACTCGTCAAAGCTGCCCGAGAAATCCAGACTTCTGGCACATTCGGCTTCTTGAGGGACGCGCTTCCCTACCCCGATGCCAACGCCTTTATGCTCGGCCCCGATTGAGTCCGCATGCTCAAGGCGCGAGTTCGAGGATCAGCGCACGAAGGTCTTCCCAAGTTTTCTCATCCGGCGCCACGAGCAAAGTCGCGTCGATCTCCTCGGGTCTATAGAGCGTGCGGTCAAGCCGCTGCGCGAAAGCGCCGGCCTCGCGCACTAGAAGCTCTCCGGGCGCGTGATCCCAAGGGAACAGTCGGCGGAAGAGAGCGAAATGCGCGACGCCGCCGGCGACCGCGAGATATTCCTTGCCCGCGCAACGCCGAAAGGTCGCGCTCCGGACTCTGCCTTGCAGCTTGCGCGCGGTGCGGGCGCCGGTTCTCCCGTCCATTTCCGCGAGCGGCACCGCCGCCGCAGCCCTGAGCCGCACACCCTCGCAAAATGCGCCCGAGCCCGTCTCGGCGAGGTTCATCCGATCCTCGATCGGCTCGTAGATCCAGGAAGCGACGGCACGCCCACCGTCGACTAGAGCAACCATCGTGACGAAAGTCGGATTGCCTTCGGCGAAATTCTGCGTGCCGTCGACGGGATCGACGAGCCAGACCGGCGCCTCGCCGCCGAGGGCGGCAAGTCGCGACGCGTCGTCCGCGACCCCCTCCTCGCCCACTACGGCCGAGCCTGGGATGATATCCTGAAGGAGAGGCGTCAGGCGCCGCTCGGCCTCGATATCGGCGACGGTCACGAGCTGGCCCGGTTGCTTCTCGTGCATCTCGCCGGGCGCGAGTTTCTTGAAGCGCGGGAGAATCTCGATTGCGGCGACCTCGCGGATGCGCGCGGCCACACGCTCCAATTGCGGACGCATCGAGTCAGTGCGGGAGCTGGCGGCTGCGGAACCGGCCGATATCCGCTTCCGCGAGGCGGACCGAGATATGCGCGCTCTCCTCGTCGTCGCGGCGGTCCACGACCTCGCCGTGACGATAGAGCCAGGCTATTCCGGCGCCGTCGGTGAGCGGGACCGCGAGGTCCACGAGCTGGCGCCCGCCGTCGAGCCGCTCGTCGAAGAGCGCGAGGAGCCTGTCGCAGCCCTCCCCTGTCGCCGCGGAGATCGGCAGCACGTCGCGGTTGCGCCGCGCTTGCGTCAGGAGCCGCGTGCGCGCCGCGGGCTCCAATAAGTCGATCTTGTTGAGGGCCTCGATGAGCCCGTGCTCGACCGCTGCGCCGAGGCCGAGCTCCGCAAGGACCCCGTGGACGTCCGAGCGCTGCGCCTCGGTGTCGGGATGGTGGATGTCGCGGACGTGCACGATGAGATCCGCCTCGGTTACCTCCTCAAGCGTTGCGTGGAAGGCGGCGACGAGCTGGTGCGGGAGGTCGGAGATGAATCCGACGGTGTCCGAGAGGATGGCGGATCTGCCAGATGGAAGCTCGAGGCGCCGGAGCGTCGGATCGAGCGTTGCGAAGAGCAGATCCTCGGCGCGGACCTGCGCTCGCGTCAGCCGATTGAAGAGCGTCGATTTGCCGGCGTTTGTGTATCCCACCAGCGCCACTACAGGATAGGGCACTCGCTTCCTCGCACCGCGATGGAGCCCTCGCGTTCGCTTGGCGTCCTCGAGCTCCTTCTTGATGCGCATGATGCGCTCGCCGATGAGGCGTCGGTCGATCTCGAGCTGGCTCTCGCCGGGCCCACCGAGGAAGCCAAAGCCGCCGCGTTGCCGCTCGAGATGGGTCCAAGATCGCACCAGGCGCGAGCGCTGGTAGGTGAGCGCCGCCAATTCGACCTGGAGCCGGCCCTCATGCGTGCGCGCGCGAGCACCGAAGATCTCAAGGATGAGTCCGGTGCGATCGATGACCTTGCAGCCCCAGGCCCTCTCGAGGTTGCGCTGTTGGACCGGGCTCACGGTCGCGTCGACGACCGCGACTGCGATCTCGCCCTCCTTGACGAGTGTCGCGAATTTCTCGACCGCGCCGCTGCCGATGAGGGTCGAGGGACGCGGCTTCGCGAGCGGCACCACGGCCGCATGCGCGATACGCAGATCTATCGCGCGCGCCAGCGCCACCGCCTCCTCGAGGCGCGCCTCAGGCGTGCGCGCCTCGTCCCGCCGCTCCTGTGGCGGGCGCTTCGGCGCTGGGTGGAGGACGAGTGCGCGGCCGGTCGATGGCGTTTCAGAGTGCGTCGTCGCCATCGCCTTATTGTTCTTCGGCCGTCTCTTTGTCCGGCTCGAAGAGTTGCACCGGCTGGGCCGGCATGACCGTGGAGATCGCGTGCTTGTAGACGAGCTGCGAGTGGGCGTCTCGGCGCAGCAGCACGCAGAAGTTATCGAACCAGGTGATGATGCCCTGCAGTTTCACGCCGTTCACTAGGAAGACCGTGACCGGGGTCTTGTTCTTCCTCACGTTGTTGAGAAACACGTCCTGAACGTTTTGCGACTTTTCTACGGACATGGGAAAACCCTTATTCTTGGGGCCGCGCCCTCGCGTCGTTCGGCGGCCCAACAGTACCGTCGGGAGCGTAGCGGGCATCGCCCCGCACCCCGGCAACCCTAAAAAAGATTGGGCGCAGAAGCTAAATCACAAGTCCCTGGGGCGGCGCAAGTCGCGAACCCCGGTCAAGAGTTGGTGACAGTCCGAAAATTGTAACACGGGCTTGACCTTAGCGAACTCGCCCTCTGCGGAGTCGCCGTTGCCGAGCAGCACCGGGACACAACCAGATCTGAGCGCGCATTCGAGGTCGAGGGCGGTATCTCCGACGAACCATACCGCCTCCGGCACTATCTCGCTGCCCGCGAGAGCTGCATGCACCGGCGCAGGGTCGGGCTTGTCCGCGGGCGCATCGCCGGCGCCAACGAGCCGGCGGAAATAGCGGGACCACCCCAAATGCTCCGCCTCCCGGCGCAACACCCTCCCGGTCTTGTTGCTGACGACACCGAGGTAGTAGCCGTCCTCGGCCAGCGAGCGTAACAGCGTCTCCGCGCCGGAGATCGCCGCCAGGCGCTCCAGATGGATCGAGGTGAAGGTGTCGAGATAAAGCTGTCGCGCCTCTTCCCAACGTGCGCCGAAGAGCGCCGGGAATGCATCACGAAGCGAGCGCCGCACCCGTCCCTTCGTCTCCTCGAGGGTCCAGGGCTCGTGCCCCATCGCCTCGAAAGTGACCACGAGGGCGTCGTGGATCACCGGCCAGCTATCGACGAGGGTATTGTCCCAATCGAAGAGTAGCGCCTTGGGCTCGCGCGTCACCCCCGCCGCCCCTCCGCCTCGACATGCTCGGCGTAGAGATCGCGGAGCCTCCGCGTGAGCGGGCCCGGCTTGCCGCCGCCGACATCGGCATCATCGATCCGCACCACCGGCAGCACGAAGGCAGTGGTACTTGTGAGGAACGCCTCGCGCGCGCGTTTTGCCTCGGTAAGGCTGAAGGGCCGCTCTACCAAGCGAAGCTGATGCTCCTCGAGCACCTTGATCACGGCGAGCCGGGTGATGCCGTTGAGGATCGCATCGCTCGCTTGCCGCGTCACGACCTCGCCCGCCTCCGTCACGATCCAGGCATTGGTCGAGGTGCCCTCGGTGACGTTGCCGTCGCGATCGATCTGCCAGGCCTCGTATGCGCCGGCCTCGCGCGCTTGCTGCTTGCCCAGCACGTTCGGCAGGAGCGACACGGATTTGATGTCGCAGCGTGCCCAGCGGAGATCCGGAATCGAGATCACGCGCACGCCGGCGGCGATTGTCTCCGGGCTCGGCGGCTTGCCGCGCCGCGCGGTCATCACGACCTGCGTCACGGGGCTCTTCGGAAAGGCGTGGTCGCGTGGCGAGGCGCCACGGGTCATCTGCAGATAGATGATGCCGTCGCGCACGCGATTGCGCCGAATCACCTCGCGCATCACGGTCTTGAGCGCGCCCTCCGTCATGGGTTCGGCGATGCGAAGCTCGTGCAGCGAGCGCTCGAGGCGTTGCAGGTGCAGGTCCTCGTCGACGAGCGCGCCATGCTGTACGGCGATCACCTCGTAGACGCCGTCCGCGAATTGATACCCTCGGTCCTCGATGTGCACGCTCGCCGCGCGATGCGGGAGATAGCGTCCGTTGACGTAGGCGACGCGCGACATCGGTTCAGGTATCCGCCTTGACCGCGCGCTCGCCGTTGAAGAGGCCGAGCGACTTGAGCTTGCGGTGAAGCGCCGAGCGCTCCATGCCGATGAAGGTCGCGGTGCGGGAGATGTTGCCGCCAAAGCGCGTCACCTGCGCCAGCAGATACTCGCGCTCGAAGACCTCGCGCGCGTCTCGGAGCGGCAGCGTCATGATCTCGCCGCCCCGGTCCCAGCGCAGCACCGCGGGCGCGTCGGAGCCGATTTCCGAGGGCAGCATCTCCGCGCGGATGGACTCGCGGGTGTCGCCCGGCGCCATGATGAGAAGCCAGTCGATCACGTTCCGAAGCTGCCGCACGTTGCCGGGCCAGTCATAGGCCTGCAGCGTCGCCATGGCGTCGTCGGCGATCTCGCGCGCCGCGAGGCGTGCAACCCCTGCGGCACGCTGCATGAAGTGGCGCGCGAGCATCGGGATGTCCTCGCGGCGCTCTGCGAGCGGCGGCACGCGGATCGGCACCACGGCCAGCCGATAGTAGAGATCCTCGCGGAAGCGTCCCGCGCCGATCTCTCCCTGGAGATCGCGGTTGGTTGCCGCGATGACGCGCACGTCCACTTCGACGCGCCCGCCGCCGATCCGCTCGAAGACGTGGTCCTGCAGGCCACGTACGATCTTGCCCTGGGTCTCGAGCGGCATGTCCCCGACCTCGTCGAGGAAGAGCGTGCCGCCATGCGCCTCCTCGAAGGTGCCGATCTTGCGTGGGCTGTCGGGCCCCTCGGCTCCGGTCTCGGCGCCGAAGAGCTCGATCTCCAGCCGCTCCGGCCGGAGTGTGGCGCAATTGAGGACCACGAAGGGGCCGCGCGAGCGGCGCGAGCGGCGGTGGAGGAGCCGCGCCACAACCTCCTTGCCGGAACCGGGTGCGCCCGCGATCAGCACGCGGCTCCCGGTCGGCGCGACCTTCTCGACCTGCTGGCGAAGCTGGCCAATCGAGTGCGAGCTGCCCAGGAGCTCTTCCTCGGCGCCGGCGCGCAGGCGAAGCTCCTCGTTTTCGCGCTTCAAGCGAGCCGCCTCGATCGCGCGCTCCAGCACCAGCAGCAGGCGGTCGGCCTTAAAGGGCTTCTCGATGAAGTCGTAGGCGCCAATCTTGATCGCGGCGACGGCCGTCTCGATGGTGCCGTGTCCGCTGATCATCACGACCGGAAGGTTAGGCGCCTCGCGGCGCGCGATCTTCAGGATCTCGATTCCGTCAAGCTCGCTCCCTTGCAGCCAGATGTCGAGGACGAGCAGCGTCGGCATCCGCGCCCGGATCGCCGCGAGCGCCTCGGCGCTGTTGCCGGCTTGCCGGGTCTCGTAACCCTCGTCCTGCAGCACGCCGGAGATGAGCATTCGAATGTCGGCCTCGTCATCGACGACGAGAATGTCATGCGCCATTTAAAACCCTCTATGCCTCGACCGACTCCGCCACCGTCCGCTCTCGCCCGCCAAGAGCCTGTCCCGCCGGGAAGATCAGCTTCACCCGTGCGCCGCCGCCTTCCCGATCCTCGAGGACGAGCTCGCCCCTGTGTTCTTCCATGACTTTCTTCACGATCGCAAGCCCGAGGCCGGTACCCTTCGCGCGGGTCGTCACGTAGGGTTCGGTGAGCCGGTCCCTACCCTCGACCGGCAGGCCCTTGCCGTTATCCTCAACGGAGACAACGACCGTCTCGCCGGTCTCCGTAAGCCGGACCTTGATCCGTCCCTGCGGAACGTCGCCGTCACGGCCTTGGATCGATTCGACCGCGTTCTTGAGAATGTTGACAAGCGCCTGGGTCACCTGCCGGCCGTCGCAGGCGATCGGCACGGGATGCGAGGGGAGCTCGGTTTCGAACACGATGTCGGAGGCGCCGGTGCGCTGCAGGAACACCGCCTGGCGCGTGATCTCCAGGAGATCCTCGGTCTTGATGATCGCCGCCGGCATCCGCGCGAAGGAGGAGAACTCGTCGACCATGCGCCCGATGTCGCCGACGTGGCGGATGATCGTGTCGGTGCAGATCTTGAAGGTGTCGGGATCGTTCTGGATCTCGCGCATGTATTTGCGCTTGAGGCGCTCGGCCGAGAGCTGGATCGGCGTCAGCGGGTTCTTGATCTCGTGCGCGATGCGCCGCGCTACGTCTGCCCAAGCGGCTTTGCGCTGCGCCGAGAGCAGCTCGGTCACGTCGTCGAAGGTGACGACGTAGCCCTGGGTCTCGCCGCCGAGCCGCTCCGCCGCGATGCGCACATGGAGCGTGTCCGAGCGGGCGCCGCGGGGAATCTCGATCTGCGCCTGCGCGAGGCGGTCTGGGCGGCGCGTCGCCTCCTCGAGGAGCCGCGCCATCTCCGGCACCGCAGTGGCGAGGCTCTCGCCGACGCGTGCGTCGAGATCGACGCCCAGCAGGAAGGACGCGGAGCGGTTCGGTAGATTGATCCGGCCCTCGCGGTCGAGACCGATTACACCCGCGGAGACGCCTGAGAGCACTGCCTCGGTGAAGCGCCGGCGTTCGTCGACTTGGCGGTTTGCCTCGATAAGCTCGCGCTGTTGCGTCTCGATCCGCTTGGTCATCCGGTTGAAGGCGCGCGAGAGGTTGCTGAACTCCTCGTCGTCGCCGCCCTCGGAGACGCGCGCGGTCAGGTCGCCGCCGCCGACTCGCTCGGCAGCGCCCGCGAGCGCGCTGATGGGACGCGCGAGCCGTGTCGCAAAGGTGAGACCGGCTCCGATCGCCGCCAGCACGATCAGCAGCGCCAACACCAGGAACACCAGCGCGAAGGTGATCTGATAATCCGAGCGCCGCCCCTCCAGCTCCTGATATTCGCTCACGGCGCGTTGCGTCTGCTCGACGCGGTTCAGGATCACCGCGTCGGCGCTGCGGCTCACGTAGAGATAAAGGTCGCCGAAGCGGTCGAGCCGCATGAGCGCGCGCACGCGGTCCTCATTGGCGCTCGGCAGCAGCACCACGTCGCCTTCATTCGCCTGCTTGAACACCCATTCCGGCGGCACGTCGATCGCGAGCGTGTAGGCGATGCCGCTCTGCACGATCACGTGGCCCTGGGCGTCGAGAATTACCGCGCCGTCGATCGAACGCAGCCCCGTCTCGAGGTCGAGCACCTGCTGGAGATTCTCTGGGTCCGTGACGAGGATCGGCGCCTGGCGATTGAGGTCGCCCGCCATGTGCGCGATGTCGCCGCGCAGCGTGTCCTGGTGCTCGTGGAGATAGGCTTCCGCCACCGCCATCGATTCCGAGAGCGCCGTGCGCACGCGCTGGCTGAACCAGGATTCGACACCGAAGCTGAAGAAGAAATAGGAGGCGAGCGCGATGGTGATGGTCGGCAGCACCGCGATGAGGCCGAAATAGGCGACGAGCCGCACATGCAGCCGTGATCCTGCATGACCGCGCCGGCGCTCCATCCAGACCTCGACCAGCCGGCGCGCGATCATCACCGCGAGGCCCAGCATCACCACGAGATCGAGATTGAGGAAGAGAAGGACCGCGCCGGGATTGTCGTGGAAGGGCGGCCAGCCCGCCAAGGCGAAATAGGTACCGACGCCGCAGGCGACCGCAACTAGCGCCATCAACAGCGCGAACTTGCGACCGAGCCCGACCCGACTGGCCCATGTGAGAACCTGCCGCGACAGGCTCATTCCGTCCTCGAGCAATGCCGACGGCCGCAGTCGGCGTGGACGGTTATTTTAGGCCACGGGTCACTTCGATGTCCAACTCCCGGATTTTCTTACGCAAGGTGTTGCGATTGAGGCCGAGGAGCTGCGCTGCCTTCACCTGATTTCCGCGCGTGGCACCGAGCGAGAGCGCGATCAGCGGCCGCTCCACCTCGCGCAAGACGCGCTCGTGCAGGCCTGCCGGCGGAAGCCCGCCCTTGTGCGCCTCGAAATAATCGCGGAGGTGACGCTCGGCCGCGGCGCTCAAGCCCTCATTCACCGGGAGGTCGCCCGACTGTGCCGCCGGCGTCGCCTCCAGGAGTTGGGATTCGACCGCCTCGACGCCGATCACCTCCTGTGTGTAGAGCGCGGCGAGGCGCCGAACGACGTTCTCGAGCTCACGCACGTTGCCCGGCCAGCGATAGGCTTTGAGCCGGTCCATTGCGGCGGCATCGAGGCTTTTCATCGGCAGGCCCTGCGAATGCGCCTGCGCGAGGAAATGCCGCGTGAGCGCCGGAATGTCCTCCGCGCGCTCGCGCAGCGGCGGCAGGCGGATCGGCACGACGTTGAGGCGATAGAAGAGATCCTCGCGGAAGAGGCCCTGACGGATGAGCTGGCGAAGATCCCGGTGCGTCGCCGCGACGATGCGCACGTCTGCGCGGATCGGCGTGCGGCCACCGACGGTCGTGTATTCGCCCTGCTGCAGGACGCGCAGGAGGCGCGTCTGCGCGTCGGGCGGCATGTCACCGATCTCGTCGAGGAAGAGCGTGCCGCCCTGCGCCTGCTCGAAGCGGCCGGCGCTCCTTTGAGTGGCGCCGGTGAAGGCGCCGCGCTCGTGGCCGAAGAGCTCGCTCTCAATGAGCTCGCGTGGAATCGCGGCCATGTTGATGGCGACGAAAGGCCCGGAGCGGCGCTTGCCATAATCGTGCAGCGCGCGCGCGACCAGCTCCTTCCCGGTGCCGCTTTCGCCGGAGATCATCACCGTGAGGTCGGTTCCCATGAGACGCGCGAGGACGCGATAGATCTCCTGCATCGCCGGCGAGCGGCCGATGAGGGGCAACCCCGCTTCCTCCGCATCGGGCTCGCCGGGGGCGTTGCCGTTGGCGGCGACGTGCGCGGTGAGAGCGCGCTGCACCGTGCTCACGAGCTCACGCAGGTCGAAGGGCTTCGGCAGATACTCGAAGGCGCCGCGCTCCGTTGCCTTCACCGCCGTCAGGAGCGTGTTCTGCGCGCTCATCACAACGATCCGCAGCTCCGGGCGGAGCCGCTTGATGCGAGGGATAAGATCGAGCCCGTTCTCGTCGGGCATCACCACGTCGGTGATGACGAGATCGCCCTCGCCGTCCTCGACCCACCGCCAGAGCGTAGCGGCATTCCCCGTGCTCTTGACCTCATAGCCCAACCGGCCCAGGGCCTGACCGAGCACGGTACGAATCGCGCGATCATCGTCGGCGACCAGAATGGTCGCGCCGGTGCTCATCCCACGTCCTCCTTGCCGGCCTTTGGCTCACTCGCCATCGGCAGGCAGACTCGGAAGACCGTCCGCCGCGGCTGGCTATCGAACTCGATCACCCCGCCGTGGTCGTCGATCACCTTCGCGACCAATGCAAGACCGAGGCCAGTTCCATTGCGCTTGCTGGTGACGAAGGGATCGAAGAGATGCGGTCTCAGGTCCTCTGGAATCCCCTCGCCATTATCGGTGATCGAGACGACGAGAGGCAGCTCGAGCCGATCTGAGCTTCCCGCGACCGCGAGGCGCACACCGTGCTGAAACGCCGTCGAAATCTGGATTTCCCCGCCCTCGCCCGGCACCGCCTCGGCGGCGTTCTTTATGAGGTTCATGAAGATCTGGATGAGTGCGTCGCGGTTGCCGAGCACCGGCGGCAGCGAGGGATCGTATTCCTCGACGAAGCGAACGTGCCGCGCGAAGCCCGACTGGGCCACCAAACGCACGCGGTCGAGCACCTCGTGGATATTGACGGGCCGGCGCTCGAGCGGTCGGCGGTCGGAGAACACCTCCATGCGATCGACCAGCGCCACGATCCGGTCGGCCTCGTCGCAGATGAGGCGGGTGAGCTCGCGGTCGCTCGGCGCGAGACTCTCCTCGAGAAGCTGCGCCGCGCCGCGAATGCCCGATAGCGGGTTCTTCACCTCATGCGCGAGCATCGCCGCCATCCCCGTCACAGAGCGAGCGGCCCCACGATGTGTGAGCTGACGGTCGATCTTGTGCGCGATCGAGCGCTCTTGCAGCATCACGACGAGCCACTCGCTTCCCTCGCCGATCGGTGTCACCTGGATGGTTACGACGTGCGAGCCGAGCCGCGGGGTCTCGAGCGTCACGCCGTATTCGGAAACGCTGTGTCCGCTCCGCCTTACGCTCGCCATCAGCGCGAAGAGCGGGCTGTCGGCGGGCAGGAAATCAGCAAGCCGCGTACCCAACAAGGTCGCGGCGCTCGTGTCGAAAAATTGCTCGGTCGCACCATTCGCGAACTGGATGATGCCGGCTCCGTCAGCCACCAGCACGGGATCGGGTAGTGCCGCCAGGATGGCACCCGGATCGACCGAAAGCCGCCGCGGGATCGGCGTTGCAGGTGCTGCCCTCGGCTTTGCGGGCATTTCAGGCGGCCTGCCGATCGATTTGCGGCTCGTAGAAGGCGCGGAGCATTCGCTTTACGGTCTCGGGATCGGCGACGCGGTTGATCTCGCTGCGGAATTCCGAGGAGCCATGCAGCCCCTTCGAGTACCAGCCGAGATGCTTGCGCGCCATGCGCAGCCCCGTCTCGCGCCCATAATGGACGAGCATCGCATCGTAATGCTCGAGCACGGTCGCGAGCTGGCGATGGAGCGGCGGCTCCGGCAAGCGTTCGCCGGTTCGGAGATAATGGATGGCCTGCGCCGGAAACCACGGCTTCCCATAAGCGCCGCGCCCGATCATCACGCCGTCCGCGCGGGATTGCTCGCGCGCGGCATCGACGTCGTCGAGGGTGACGATATCGCCATTGACCACGACGGGAATGCGCACGGCCTCCTTGACGTCGCGCACGAAGCGCCAATCCGCGCAGCCTTCGTAAAACTGGCAGCGCGTTCGGCCGTGTACCGTCACCATGCGGATCCCCGCCTCCTCCGCGATCCTCGCGAGGCGCGGGGCATTGCGGTTGGCCTCATCCCAGCCCGTGCGCATCTTGAGCGTGACCGGGAGCTTCACTGCCTTGACTGTCGCCTCGAGAATGCGCGCGGCATGTGCCTCGTCGCGCATCAGCGCCGAGCCCGCATGGCCGTTCACCACCTTTTTCACGGGACAGCCGAAATTGATATCGATGATGGCGGCGCCGCGGTCCTCGTTGAGCTTCGCGGCCTCTGCCATCACCTCGGGCTCGCAGCCCGCGAGTTGCACCGCCATCGGCTGCTCTTCCGGGCAGTTCTCGGCCATCTTCAGGGATTGCCGGGAGGCCCTGATCATCGCCTGGCTCGCGATCATCTCGGAGACCACGAGTGCCGCGCCGTGCCGCTTCACCAAGCGGCGAAATGGCAGGTCCGTGACCCCCGACATGGGGGCCAAAATGACGGGGTCATCCAGGCGGACGGGACCTATCTCGATGCTCATTTTTTGTGCTACGAGGCGATTTGCTTAATTCTTGTTCAATCATCATATCCAAAATCTTTTGCAATGCAACATGAAGCGACTCCAGACAACAGATCAACCCATGAGGACATCGGTTACGAATTTTACCCCCGGATACGCCAGCGTGAGCAGCAGATAGGCCATGAGCACGCCTCTCGCCACGCGTTGCCCGCGCACACCCGTGAAGCGATGCGCAACAAGTAGGAGCGCAATCGCTATGAACGCCGCGAGCGAGAGAGTCGTCTTGTGATCGAACACGAGGAGTCGGCCGTTCAGAAAATGCTCGGCGGCCATGCCGCTCGCAAGGCCGAGCGCAAGAACGGCCTCGCTCGCGACAAGCAGGCCGAGTTGCAGCCGCTCCCCCTCGAAGACGGCCGGCAGGCTCCGGGTGAGCTCGGTCGGGCGTTTGGCCTTGAGCGCGCGCTCCTGCAGCACCACCGCCGCACCAGCGACGGCGGCGAGCGTCAGGAGCCCATAGGTCATCAGCGCAAAGAGGATGTGGGCGCCGAACCAACCCACGGGCACGCCCTCGACGAGCGGCCGTTCCGGTGCGCGCTGCCAGACCAGCGCGATCGCGCCGAGGAGAAGAAGATAGGGCAGCAGAATCGGCGCGAGGCGCCATGCCTGACGCTGCAATGCCGAGAGGCAGGCGAAGAGCGCGAGCGTCACCGCGATCGTGAGCCAGAGCGACATCGCAAAGCCCGTGCGCCAGACACCGCCGAGCTGGGCCGCCGCCGAAATCGCGGGCCCCGCGATCGCGATCCCGAGACAAAGCCAAAAGAGGAAATCGCGCCGTTCCGTCGCGCGCAGGCGTAACGCGGCCATCGGAATGAGCGCGAGAAGAGCGAGAACGCCGTAGAGTGCGCCGCCGGACATGGCGGGACTATACGCATTCCCGCTCTCTCCTGCTAAGTCGGAGATCGAGCCTCGCGGGATCGGCTCACTGGCGGATTTCCGCAATCTCCTTGAAGGCGTCGCCAGCAACGATATTCACGAAGATCACCGCTGCCGTGTTGTCCCCATTGGGTGTCCATTCGACCGGGCGAGCGTAGGCGATGCCTTGAAACTTGATTGCCTTGAGCGCCGCGAGCACATCCGCGCGGGATGGGAGCCCGTGATCCTTTTTTGCCGCAGCCGTGATCGCCGCCAAGAGCACCCGCGCGGAGTCATAGGAGTTCGCGGCATAGTTGTTGATCGGCCCGAATTTCGCCTCGTATCGCTTGGCGAAGTCGGCGGAGCCCGGGACTTTGCCGAGCGCCGGTGCCGCGGAAAGGACGCGCACCCCCTCGCCTTTCGCCGCCGCGCCCTCCGAGGCAAGGATGAAGCCCTTCACGTCCCAGCAGCCGTCGCCGCAGGCGAAGAGCTGATTGCGCCCCTGCGTACGCATCTCCTTGAGGATCAGCGCGCCCTCGCGGATGCCCGCGAACACGACCACGTCGAAGTCGGGCGGAAGCGACTTCACGAGCTGATCGAATTGGGTCTCACCGGCCTTGACGCTCTGGCGCTTGACGATGACGCCGCCCTTTGCCTCGAAACCCTTCGAGAAGAGATCGGCGAGGCCAGTGCCGTAGGGCGTCCCGTCATCGAACACGACGGCACGATGCTTCTTCATGGTCGTCACGAGGTAATTCGCGAGCCCCGGGCCCTTGCGGTCGTCGCGGTTCGTGAGACGGAAGATGCCCGAGAGGCCGCGATCCGTAACCGCGGGGTTCGAGGACATCGGCGTGATCATCGACAGCCCGCAGCCCGCATAGATCGTGGAGACGTCGATCGTGACGCCGCTGTTGACGTGCCCGATGACGCCGAGCACGGCGGGATCGCTGCAGAAGCCCTTCGCGACGGTCTCGCCGGTCGCATTGTTGGCGGCGTCATCACCGGCGATGCCGACGACCTTCGCTCCGAGAATGCCGCCCTTGGCGTTCGCCTCCGCGATCGCGAGATCGACCGCTTGGCGCATCTCGATCCCGAAGGTGGCGGATGGCGTCGTAAGCGGCCCGCCTATCCCGATGTGGATTTCCTTGCCCGCGAGCAACTCCGCCGCAAGGGCGCTTGCCCCCAATGCCGCCACCGCCAGCAGTGCGAGCGGACCCACGAGAAACTGCTTCCTGAGCATTGCGATCCTCCCTGGATGTGTTAACCGGCATTCACCGTTTTGCCGGTCACATGGCAACGCTAGTCCCTTGACGATAACGTGTAAATTCTATTTAGATAGTTAGATGGAAGTGCCATTGACTGCCGATACATCCCGCGCCGGAAGCTTGCCGCTGGTCGGCAAGGAGCTCGCCCTCGACTTCGCGAACACCGCCTCGGGCCGAGGCACGGCGACTCACCGGGACCATCTCGTGCGGCCGGAGCACGTCATCGCATGGGCCTGTCATGCGAATGTGCTGACGGCGGCCGACGGCGAGAGGGCCCGTCGGGCGCTCGCCCGCCACCGGCGCTCGGCGGCGAAGCTTCTCGCGGGCGCGCTCGCGCTCCGCGACCTCATTTACGCAATCGCCGCGGCGGTGGCGGCTAAACGCGCTCCCGAGGAAAGATTCGTGCAGCAGCTCACGCGTATCCACGGCCAATGCGTCTCCGGCGCGCGGCTGATCCCCATGGCGGGAACCTTCGTCTGGGCTTGGAACCCCATGGAAACGCCCGCCGAGGCGATCCTGGGGCCGATCACCCTCTCTGCGCTCACCCTTCTGACCCAGGCCGATCTCTCGCGGATCAAGCAATGCGCCGGAGATTCCTGCGGCTGGCTCTTCTTCGACACCACGAAGAACAAGAGCCGCCGCTGGTGCGAGATGGAGGTCTGCGGCAATCGCGCGAAGCAGCGCCGGTTTCACTCGCGGCATCGTGCGGACCCCGCGCACGCATCGCGCTAGATCGACCTCCTGCGTTTCCGTTCGACCTTGCTTTGCAACGGACCTGCGCGTGCATTAGGGTGCGCCGGATGAGTTCCTGCATCGCGCTGGTGGTAGCGGCGGGTCGCGGCACTCGCATCGGCGGGCCGCTTCCGAAGCAATATCTGCCGTTGGCGGGAGAGCCGCTGCTGCGCCACACGCTGCGCGCACTCGCGCGTCACCCGAGACTCTCGGCCGTGCGCGCGGTCATCCATCCCGCCGACCGAGCGCTCTATGACGAGTGCGCACGGGGACTGAGTTTGCTTCCGCCGGTTGACGGTGGCGCGCAACGACAGGATTCCGTGCGCCTCGGTCTCGAGAGTCTCGCCGAGAGCGCACCCGAGACAGTTGCCATTCACGATGGCGCGCGCCCCTTCGTCGAGGAGGCGCTCGTCGACCGCGTGCTCCTTGCATTGGAGCGCGCTCCCGGCGCGATCCCCGCGCTTCCCGTCGCCGACACGGTGAAGCGCGGGCGCGACGGGACCATCGTCGAGACCGTCGACCGCAGCCAGCTCTGGCGCGCACAGACGCCTCAGGCGTTCCACTACCGCCCCATCCTGGAGGCACACCGCGCCGCCGCGGGGCTCGAGCTCTCGGACGACGCGGCGGTGGCGGAGCGCGCGGGTCTCGCGGTGGCGCTCGTCCCCGGGAGCGAGGAGAATTTCAAGGTGACGACCTCCGATGATCTCGCCCGCGCCGAGCGCTCGCTCGCCGCGGGGCTCGGCGATGTCAGGACGGGGCAAGGCTACGACGTGCACCCGCTCGGGCCCGGCGAGCGGGTCTGGCTTTGCGGGATCGCGGTGCCGCACACGCACGCTCTCATCGGACACTCGGACTCGGATGTCGGCTTGCACGCGATCACCGACGCGATCCTGGGGGCGCTTGGTGCCGGCGACATCGGCCAGCACTTCCCGCCGAGCGACCCGCGCTGGCGCGGCGCCTCCTCCGACCGATTCCTTAGCCACGCCGCCGAGCTCGTCGCAGCGCGCGGCGGGCGCATCGCGCATGTCGACGTGACCCTCGTCTGCGAACGTCCGAAAATCGCGCCGCATCGGGACGCCATGGTCGCACGGATCGCGGAGATACTCGGCCTTGCCCGCGACCGCGTGAGCGTCAAGGCGACTACCACCGAGAAGCTCGGCTTCACCGGGCGCGAGGAAGGGATCGCCGCGCAAGCGGTGGCGACGATCCGCCTGCCGTTCCGGACCTGAACGCATGGCGCGACCGCCGCTCGGTGATCCCGCGATGCTGCTCGCGAGCGTCGGCGGGGTGGGCCTTCTACCGGCGGCGCCGGGGACCTGGGGCTCGCTTGTGGGAGTCGCGATCGCGTGGGCGATCCCGCAGCCGAGCTCGCTTCTTCCTCTCTGCGCGATTCTCCTCGCCGCGGGCTTGTGGGCCTCCGATAGCGTCGCCCGGACGAGCGGTATCGCCGATCCCGGCTTCATCGTCATCGACGAGGTCGTCGGCCAGGCCCTCGCGCTCGCCCTCGCTCCGCATTCTCCCTGGGCCTTCGCGTTCGGCTTCGTGCTCTTCCGGATCTTCGATATCCTCAAGCCCTGGCCGATCCGTCAGATTGAAGCCAAATTCCGCAATGGATTCGGCGTGATGGTCGATGATCTTGCGGCGGCAGTTTATGCCGGCGCCGTTCTGCTCATCGGCATTAAGATCTATCCGGAACTCTCTCATGTCACATGATTTTTCTGGCCTTGCCAAAGCGATACTTGAGGTGTGTCGGCGGCACTCCCTCAAACTCGCAACCGCGGAGTCCTGCACTGGTGGCATGGTGGTCGCGGCATTGACGGAGATTGCGGGCTCGTCGGACGTGGTGGAGCGCGGGTTCGTGACGTATTCCAACGCGGCCAAGATGGAATTGCTGGGCGTGCCGGCGGAACTCATCGACTCCCACGGCACCGTGAGTGCGGATGTCGCTGCCGCCATGGCCGAGGGTGCCGTCGGCCATGCGCCCGTCGACCTCGCGGTCTCGATCACGGGGATCGCCGGACCCGGCGGCGCCACGCCCACGAAGCCGGTCGGCCTCGTTTATCTCGGGATTCTTCGCAAGGGGCGGGCCGTGCGGACGGAGCGCCATATCTTCCCCGGCGACCGTAAGGCCGTGCGCGAGGCCTCGACGCAGCGCGCGCTGGAGCTTCTGCTGGGAGCCGCGCGAGCCGGCTAAGGCTCTAGTCGCTCTCGAAATCGAGGCCGATGTCGAGGATCGGGGCGCTGTGCGTGATCCATCCCGCGGAGATCATATCGACCCCGGTCGCTGCGATGGCTGCGGCGCTCTCCGCGGTAATGCGGCCGGAGGCCTCGACGACCACGCCCGCCGCTGACGCCATACCCGCGGCCCGGCGCATATCCGGGATCGGCATGTTGTCGAGCATGATCACGTCGGCCCGGGCATCGATGGCCTCTCGAACCTGTTCCAGACGATCCACCTCGATCTCGATCTTGACCATGTGACCGAGACGCTCTCGCGCTTTGCTCACCGACGCGCCGATGCCGCCCGCAAGCGCGATGTGGTTGTCCTTGATGAGGACAGCGTCATCGAGGCCGAAGCGGTGATTGACGCCCCCGCCGACGCGCACCGCGTATTTCTCGAGCGCGCGCAGGCTGGGCGTGGTCTTTCGCGTATCGCAGACCCGGGCGCGCGTGCCTTGAACGGCATCCACAAGGGCACGAGTTGCCGTCGCGATGCCCGAAAGCCGGCACAGGAAGTTCAGTGCTACCCGCTCCGCCGAGAGCAGCGCCCTCGCCTTCCCCGCGACAGTGGCGATCGCGGCGCCGGCCGTGACATCGTCGCCGTCGTGCCGCAGCACCTCGACCTTCGTTTGGGGATCGAGCAGGCGGAAGGCCGTCGCAGCCACCTCGATCCCCGCGACGATCCCCGGTTGGCGCGCCGCAAGGATGCCGCGTGCCCGCGCTTCCGCGGGAATGATTGCATCGCTGGTGATGTCGCCAGCGCGTCCGAGGTCTTCCGCGAGCGCCGCACGGACGATGGGCTCGATGATGATGGGGGAGAGTCCGATGATTTCAGCTCGCTCCATGGCCGATTCCCTCAGCGTTTTCCAACCGTGAGCATACGCTCGACCGCGCGGCGGGCCCGCTCGGCAATCGTGGGGTCGACGGTAACGGCATGGGTCATCGTCTCCAGCGAGCGCCGGATCTTCGCGAGCGTGATCCGCTTCATGTGCGGGCAAAGATTGCAGGGCCGCACGAACTCCACCTCGGGATGATCGGCCGCGAGGTTGTCGCTCATGGAGCATTCCGTGACCATCACGACGCGCCTGGGCTTGTGTGTCGCGACGTAGTCCGACATACCCGCTGTCGAGCCTGCGAAATCCGCCTCTGCGATCACCTCCGGCGGACATTCCGGATGCGCCAGCACGATCACGTCGGGATGGCTCTCGCGGAAGCTTTTGATGTCGGCGGCGCTGAAGCGCTCGTGCACCTCGCAATGTCCTTTCCAGGCGACGATCTCCACCCCCGTCTGCTTTGCGACGTTCCGCGCGAGATACTCGTCGGGAATGAAGATCACTTTCGGCGCGCCCAGGCTCTCCACCACCTCGACAGCATTCCCCGAAGTGCAGCAGATGTCCGATTCCGCCTTCACTTCGGCCGAGGTATTGACGTAGGTCACGACGGGAAGCCCCGGATAGCGCTCGCGCAGCAAGCGCACATCCGCCCCGGTGATCGAGGCAGCGAGCGAGCAGCCCGCTTTGAGGTCGGGGATGAGCACGGTCTTCTCGGGATTGAGGAGCTTCGCGGTCTCCGCCATGAAATGGACGCCCGCCAGCACGATCACCTCTGCAGAGGTCTTTGCGGCAGCGCGCGCTAGCGCCAGCGAATCCCCAACGATATCCGCAACCCCATGATAGATCTCCGGCGTCTGGTAATTGTGCGCGAGTACGATCGCGTGCCGTGCGAGCTTCAGCGCCAGGATCGCGTCGATGTCGGGCGCAAAAAACCGCCACTCTCCCGGCGGGATCACCCGCTCGACCTTGCCGTAGAGTTCCCCGAGCCGTCCCGAGAAGGCCTCCCGGCCAAGTGGGGCTCCGGCGCTGGGGATGGTGCCTGGTTCCATTTATACTCTCCCTGAGTATTAGAGCGGCGAAAAAAGACGGCGCTGCCGCCACCCATAATGCTGGGTATGAGCATTACCGCTGTCAAGTCATTGCTTGCGAGAATATCCGGGGCTTGTCATCACTGCCGGGCATGCGTGCCTCCGCCCTGCTACTGATTCTCCCGGTCATTCTCATGGCTTGCGCGGGGCCACCACCGCCGTCGCCGCATGCGCCGGAATTTGCGCTCAAACCCTTCGAGCCCTTCAATCGGACCGATGCCGTCGCGATCGCGCTTCGGGAATGGCGGCTCTTCGGCGGGGTCGTCGCGGATGCCGCGAGTTCCGAGGGGCCAGAGCCGCCCGCGCCGGATAAACCGGAGCGCCAGCCAGGCCTTTGGCAACGCGTAGGCGAGTACTGGTGGATCGGCCTCGATCCCAAGTCGCCAGACGTGCGCTGGACGGGCAAGCACGATGCGAGCGGCGCCATCTTCCCCGCCTCCGAGGACGGTCGCTACGCCTGGTCGGCCGCCTTCATCTCCTATGTGATGCGCCTCGCCGGCGCCGGCAACCGCTTTCCCTACTCCGGCACTCACGCGATCTATGTGAACGCGGCGGCAGCCGGGAAATCGTCGATCCTTCGGGCGCATCCCCCGGACGCCTACGCGCCGAAGCTCGGCGATCTCGTCTGCCTCGGGCGCGGCTCGGCGCAGGGCTTGACCTACGCCGACCTGCCGACCTCGAGCCCGTGGCCCGGACATTGCGCGATCGTCGTCGAAATCGTGCCCGGCAACATTTCCGTCGTCGGCGGCAATGTCGCCGATGCCGTGGCCCTCACCCATGTGCCCGTGACGCAAGACGGGATGCTCGCGGATAGCGGCGGCGTGCTCGTCGATCAGCAACACCGCTGGTTCGTGGTGCTGCAGGTGCTTTATGATGCCGAACAGGAGCCCGCCAACGACGAATAATTGCCAAAAGGGCCTGAGGAAACGCATGCGGCAGGATCGTTTCGGATTGTCCGTGACGACTGCGGCGACCGAGGCGCTCGACGCCTATGTCGCCGGCATCGACATGCTGCTCTCGGCCAATGCCGGAGCCGAAGGGCTGCTAACGCGTGCAGTCGAGCTCGATCCGAGCTTCGGCCTAGCTTGGATCGCGCTCGCTCGTGCGGCGCAGCTTGCGGGGCGGTTCGATGAGGCCAAGGCAGCCGCCGCACGCGCCCGCGATTGCGCGCCCAGCCTCAGCGAGCGCGAGCAGCGTCACATCGAGGCGATCGCGCTCGCCGTCAACGGCGAGGCGGCACGCGCCCAGGAGACGATCCTCACGCAGCTCCGCGATCATCCCCGCGATGCGCTGCCGCTCTCGCTGCTGCTGGGGGTCTACGGCATACTTTCCTTCAGCGGTCGCCCCGATCATCACGAAGCGCAACGTGCGCTCCTCGAGATGCTCGCGCCGCACTGGAATGGCGACTGGTGGTTCCTCGGCTATCTCGGCTGGTCCCATGCAGAGACCGGCAATCCCCAGAGCGGTGCTGCGCTTCTCGAGCGCGCGCTTTCCGCCAATCCCAGAAACGCCCATGGCGCGCACTCGCGCGTCCACGCCCATGTCGAGCTCGGCGAGAGCGAGGCCGGGGCGGCATTTCTGCGAGCGTGGCTCCCGGCCTATGACCGCCGAAGCCAGCTCCATCCCCATCTCAACTGGCACCTCGCCCTCTTCGAGCTCGAACTCGGCGCACCCGAGCGCGCCTTCGAGCGCTATGGCGCGGCGATCCGCCCCGCCGCCGCGAGCTCTGCGCCCATGCCGACTCTCGCGGATGCCGCGTCCTTCCTTTGGCGCTGCAACGTCTATGGCGTGGGGCCGCGCCCATTACCATGGGCGGAGGTCGCAGCGTTGGCCGAGCGCGCCTTTCCGAAGACCGGACTCACCTTCGCAGATCTCCACGCCGCGATGGCCGCCGCCGCGACGGATGCGGCTGCGCTGGAGCGCCGCATCGCGGAGCTCCAGCGTCGCTCGGAGGATGGCACACTGCCGCAGGGCGAGGTGGTGCCGCGCCTCTGTCGTGGCCTCGGCTCCTATGGCCGCGGCGACTACGACGAAGCCGCGACGCAGCTCGATCGGGCCATGCCCGATCTCACTCGCATTGCCGGCAGCCACGCCCAGCGCGAGGTCTTCGAGGATACGCTCATTGCGGCTTGCATGCAGAGCGGGAGACACGCGCGCGCCCGCTCGCTTCTCTCGGCGCGGCTCGAGCGTCGCCCCAGCGCGCGCGACCAGGCCTGGCTAGCCCAGACCTCTTAGCTTGCGGAGGCTTTCCGCGCCTGCGGAAGACGCACGCCCGGCGCCGGTCGTTCCACCAGGACGTCGCGGCGGAAGCGGAATTTCTCGGCGGGACGGCCGCCGGTGCCGCGTTCGAGCACGCCCAGCGGCTCGACGAGCCCGCCCTGCTCCACGAGGCGGCGAAAGTTCTGCTTGTGCAGCGCCACGCCAGCCAGCGCCTCCACCGCCTGCTGAAGCTGCAGCAGCGTGAAGGTCGGCGGCATCAGCTCGAACACGACGGGGCGGTATTTGAGCTTGCCGCGCAGACGGCTCATCGCGGTCGCGAGAATGCGACGGTGATCGAAGGCCATCGGCTGTCCCAGCCTGAGTATTTCGGGGTCGACCCGGGCACCGCGGTCCCGTGCCGCCTCCGCGACGAGACCCGCCTCGTAGAGCAGCTCGTACCGATCGAGCACGCGTTCCTCATCCCAGGGCGCGGGCGCCATGCCGAAGGCCAAGCGAACGCGCTCGTCGCGCCGGCGCCGCTCCTCTGCGGTGCCCCCGGACTTGATCCAAGCTGCAAGTCGCGGCTGCATCGTCTTCGCAACGATTGAGGGCCTGCCCTTCCGTCCGTCCTCCCAGGGAAAATACCGGTACCAATACTGCCACTGCGCACCGCCCTCACCCGCGGGCTTTGCCTCGCGCACGAGCGCGAGATAGCCGATCGAGACCGTGCGCGCAGCGCTCTCGCTGACGCGGGCCTCGCGGTCGCGGTCGGCGAAGGTGTAGAGCTGCTCCACATAGCCGAGGCTCAGCTTTGTCTGCTCGCCGACCCAGGCGCGCAAGCCGAGGTCGAGGGTGCGGTGACCGACGGGGTCGAAAGGCCCGAAGGGCAATGTCTCAGATGCGTCCCCGGGCTCTCCGGGCGAATGGCTCACCCGACGCACGGTCAGCACGCGCGGCTCTCCGGCAGTGACGGCGATGACGACCGCTGTCAAGCCGATGACGATCTCCGAAGCGGAGGCGCGGCGCCGCATTCGCTCCCTAGTAACCCTCCTCGATCAAGGGGAAGGCGCTCAGAACATGCGGCGTACGAACGGGCTCGGCCTTGTGTAGATACGATTTGTCCAGCTTCGAAAAGCTATCGACGCCGAGAAGCCCGAGCACCGACCTGATTTCCATCTCCATCAGCTCGAGCACGCGCAGCACGCCGGCATGGCCAGCGGCGGCGAGCCCATAGAGATAAAGCCGTCCCACGCAGACGAGATCGGCGCCGAGCGCGATCGCCTTCACGACATCGGTTCCGCGGCAGAAGGCGCCATCGACGTAGACCTTTGCGCGGCCTGCCACGGCCTCGACAATCTCCGGCAGGACATCGAGGCTGCCACGACCATGATCGAGCTGACGACCCCCGTGATTGGAAGCGTAGACCGCCGCAACGCCGTGCTCGCAAGCGAGTGCCGCGTCCTCGGCCGTCGCGATGCCCTTGAGGATCAGCGGAATGTCCCACTTGTCCTTGAAGCGTTTGACGTGATCCCAGTTGAGACCGGCCTGGAAATCGAACCCCGTGGCCCTCGCGCGCCAGGGCTTCACGAAGCGGCTCGCGATGTCCCGCTCGCGGCGGCTATAGATCGCGGTATCGACGGTGATGCAGAAGGCGCGGTAGCCACCGTCGATTGCGCGCCGGACGTGATCGTCGACGAAGTCGTCGCCGCCGCGGACATAGAGCTGGAAGATCCGGCACGCGCTCGGCGCCGCCGTCGCCGTTGCCTCGAGCCCAGGCTGCGTGACGGAGCTCAGGAACATCGGCACGCCGAACTCTCCTGCCGCCGCCGCGACCGTGGCGCCGCCGCCGGGATCGAAGGATTCGACCGATCCCACGGGCGCAAGCGCGACGGGTATCCGGATGCGCTCGCGAAGGAATTGTCCCGAGCAATCGATCTTCGAGACGTTGCGAAGGACCCGCGGCCGGAATGCCAGGGAGTCGAGCGCCAGCCGGTTGCGCCGCACCGTCGTCTCCGTCTCGGTGCCACCGGTGAGATAATCCCAGATGTTCTTCGAGAGCTTTTCCCGCGCGGCCTTGACCAGTTCGTGAAGGGTGAGGAACTCCCCACTCGTTTCGCTTAGCATGACCGGGCCCGTGATTGCCGTTGCCTCCGGGCAACCCTAGAGCCCGAGCCCCGTGGCGGCAACCGGATTGGCTTGGATTGTCGCTAACCGAAGCTCCTTGTTAACGCGGCGCCCTCTAAGCCATGCGGATTGCGCAGGGAGCGTCCGTGTGAGGCGTCTTTACTGGTTGCTGCTCATCGTCGCGGTTCTCATGGGCACGCCCGTTGCCGCGCTGATCCTCAATAGCAGCATGGGCGCCTGGGATGCGACCGCCGTCGAGCATGACGGCAGCATCACCTACATGCGCTTCGACCCGAACATGCCGCCGCCGCAGTTCGTGCCGATCTATCCGGGCTCGCATGTCGTGCAATCGAGCTTTCTCGTCTCGAAGCAGGCGCCGAGCGGCGTCGGCCGGATGGAGCTCACCGCTGAAGGCTCGCTCGACGGGGTCCGGAGCTTCTACCGCTCACGCTTGGAGGCTGACGGCTTTGAAGTAAACGACGCCGGAACGCCCGGCCTCAACGCAGCGACCGCCGCCTATCTCGGCGTCGAGGACATAATCATTGCCAAGCGAAAGGCGACCGACGACTTCGTCTATGTCCAGATCGGAATCGAGGAGGGCAGCCTCGTGCAGTCGCGCCTGCTCGACCTGCGCTGGCGCAAGATCTCGGAGACGCAGGAGGAAAAGCCGAAGAGCCAGTGAGCTCTGCGCCCTCACCCTTGCCGCTGGAGCCTGCTGCCCTTACGCTCACACACAGTGAAGCGGAGGATGCTTCCAAGCCAAGGGTGCTTCTATGACCGAGATCCTGCGCCCTCCAGAGGCCGCTGTCGCCGTCATCGAGGACGGCATGACAGTCGTGGTACCGCCGGATTATTCCGGGGTCGCAATGGAAGCGACGCGCGCGCTCATCCGGCGCGGCGTACGAAATCTTCACCTGGTCACCTTGCCGGCCTCCTCGCTGCAAGCAGACCTGCTGATCGGCGCGGGCGCGCTCGCCTCCATTGAGACCTCCGCGGTCTCGCTCGGCGAGATGGGCGCGGGGCCGCGTTTCGCGGCGGCGGTGGCGGCGGGAACGATTGCGCTCAAGGACGCGACCTGCCCCGCGCTCCACGCCGCCGTGCAAGCCGCCGAGAAGGGCGTTCCCTTCATGCCGCTCCGCGGCGTCATCGGCTCCGATCTCCTGAAGGTGCGGCCGGATTGGAAGGTGATCGAGAATCCCTTCGCCGCAGATGACCCGATCCTCCTCGTGCCCGCGATCAGGCCGGACGTTGCACTCTTCCACGCGCCCTTCGCGGACCGGCACGGCAACGTCTGGATCGGTAGGCGCCGCGAGCTCGTCACCATGGCGCACGCCTCCGTTCGCACCATCGCCACCGTCGAGGAGATCCGCGACGGAAATCTCCTCGAGGATGAAATCCTTGCGGGCGCGACGATCCCGGCCTTTTACGTCGAGGCCGTCGCGGTTGCAAAGCATGGGACCTGGCCGCTCAAGTTCGGGGACCGTTTCGCCGAGGACACCGCGCACCTCCGCGAATATATGCGCCTCGCGGCGACCGAGGAGGGCTTCCGCCAGTATCTCGACCTCCACGTCCTTCGGCGCCGCGCCGCCTGAGCGATGAGCGCCGACGGGATCAAGCCCGAGGAGGTCCTGATCGGCGTCGTGCTGCGCTTGCTCGAGGGCACGCGGCACGTCGCCATCGGCGCCAACTCGCCAATGCCTGCCGCCGCAGCCTTCCTTGCTCAGCGTCTAGGCGGTGGCCGGCCGCACGTCTCGCTACAGCAAAGCCCAAAGCATAATCTCTTTACCGACGGCGGCCGCGAGCTATTCGACGCCGCGGGCCAGGGGCGGATCGACGTCTTCTTCCTCTCGGGCGCGCAGATCGACGGCCACGGCAACATCAACCTCGTCGCGATCGGAGACTACGCGCGGCCGAAGGTGCGCTTTCCTGGCTCCTTCGGCTCGGCCTATCTCTACTTCGTTGTGCCGCGAGTGATTCTCTTCCGGACGGAGCACTCGCGCCGCACGCTGGTGCCGCAGGTCGATTTCGTGAGTGCGCCCGGCGTGAGTCCGCCCAACGTCTACCGCCGCGGTGGTCCGGTCGCGCTGGTGACGCCGCTCTGCCATTTCGCCTTCGACAAATCGCGCGCGCGCTTCCGCCTCGAGAGCGTGCATCCCGGGCACACCGTCGAGGAAGTATTGGACGTGACCGGCTTCGAGTTCGACCGACCGGCCGCGGTGCCGGTGACGCCTCTTCCCTCCCTGGAGGCACTCTATCTGCTGCGCGAGACCGTTGCGCAGGAGCTCTCCGCCCTCTATCCCCACTTCGCCGAGCGCGTCTTTGGCCTCGCGCCGCGCGCTGCAGAATGACGGAAGGATCATGACCGAAACGACCAATCCCGGCGCGCTCGCGGGCATCAAGGTGATCGACCTCACCCGCGTCCTCGGCGGCCCCTACTGCACGCAAATGCTCGGCGATCACGGCGCCGAGGTGATCAAGATCGAGCCGCCGCAGGGCGATGAGACCCGGACTTGGGGCCCGCCCTTCCAGGGCGACGCCGCCTCCTATTTCATTGGAGTCAATCGCAACAAGCGCGGCGTTGCGCTCGATCTCTCACGACCGGAAGGGCGCGCGGTACTGTTCCGCTTGCTCGCGAGCGCGGACGTGTTGATCGAGAATTTCAAGACCGGCACGCTGGAGCGCTGGGGCATGGGCTATGAGCCCGTGCTCAGAGATCGCTTCCCGCGGCTCATTCACTGTCGCGTCTCCGGTTTCGGCGCGGACGGGCCGCTCGGCGGATATCCAGGCTATGACGCGGTGGTTCAGGGGATGGCTGGCCTCATGAGTCTCAATGGAGAACCCGAGGGCGCGCCGGTGCGCGTGGGCGTCCCCGTCGTCGATCTCGCGACGGGCATGAACGCCTCGATCGCGATCCTGCTCGCGCTCCAGGAGCGTCAGCGCTCCGGCCGCGGCCAGCTCGTGGAGGTGACACTCTTCGACAGCGCGGTCGCGCTCCTTCATCCCTATACCGCGAACTGGTTCCTGTCGGGAAAGCCACCCGCACGTACTGGAAACCAGCATCCGAATGTAAGCCCCTACGACCAGTACCGCACGAAGACGAAGCGCATCTTCGTCGCCGTCGGCAACGACAGGCAGTTCCAGCGTTTCTGCGCGGAAATCGGGCGGCCCGAGCTCGTGAACGATCCCCGATTTCGCAGCAATGCCGACCGCGTCACCAACCGCGCCGCGCTCCGGGCGGAGTTGGAGGCGATCCTCGCCTCGATCGACGGCGAGGCACTCGCGATGACGCTTCTCGAGAAGGGCGTTCCCGCGGGACCGGTGCTCGACGTCCCGGATGTCGTCTCTCATCCGCACACGCGCCACCGCGGCATGGTGATCGAGCGCGGTGCCTATCGCGGCGTCGGAAATCCCGTGAAGCTCTCGCGGACGCCGATGAGCGTCCGCGAGACGCCGCCCGCCTTCGGCTCCGCAACGCGCGAGGTGCTCGCGGAATCCGGCTTCACGCAATCCGAGATCGACTCGCTCTTCGCCTCCGGTGTCGCCATGGAGACGCCGCGCAAGGCTGCGGCGGAATGATGGGCGCCGATGAGCGCGCGCTCCCGCCCGCGACGGAACGCACCTCCTACTCCGTCTGGGCGCGCGACCGGCTGCGCTTTTCCGACACGGACCTCCAGGGACACATCAACAACGCGGTCTTCGCGACCTTTTGCGAGACTGGGCGCGTGAGTTTTCTCTTTGACGAGAAGCTGGACCTTCGAGGGCCGGGGGCGAGCTTCGTGATCGCGCGGCTGGAACTCGACTATCGAGCCGAACTCTTCTACCCCGGCGAAGTCGAGATCGGGACACGCGTCCTTCACATCGGGCGGACTTCGTTCCGCTTGGGCCAAGGCATTTTCAGCGGCGACGCCTGCGCAGCCACCGGGGAATCGGTCCTGGTCCTGATGGACGACGGGACGCGCAAACCGAAACCGCTGACCCCGCAACTCCGCACTTGGCTCGAGGGGCGGCTCGCGCGCTAGACCGGGTAGCCCTTGCTCCCGCGGGCGAGGCCGTCATAGAGATCGAGCATGCGTTCACGCCAGGCATGTACGGGATCGCCGGGTTCCAGCAGCTTGAAGTCGCTGATGTTGCGCGCCCACTGGAATCCGCCGAAGACGATGTAGTCGCCGTAAAGCGGGCTTTCGCCGCCGATGAAGGGTTGCGCCTCGAGCACGCTACGCAACGGCTGCAGAGCTTGGCGGAAGCCTGCGAGGCGCTCCTCACGTCCCTCCTGCACCGCCTCCAGGCTCGCGCCAAAGCGCTCCTCGCGCGACTTCCGGAAGTAATCCTTGTCGCGGGCATCGACGTGTTTCCAGATGTCGAGCAGCAGGAGGCGCACCAGCATGGGATGCAGCACCGTGTCGCCCCAGCCCTGCACGAAGCGAGTCGCCGCCCGCCCGGCGGGCCCGCCGAAAAGCGAGGGACGATCCGGATATGCAGCCTCCAGGTAGTCCGCGATCGCGAGGGAATCGCTGACCCATTTGCCGCCATCGACGATCACGGGCACGCGGCCCTGCTTCGAGGGTGCGATCGCCTCCTTCTCCGTGAAGCGCCACGGCACGGTCTCGACGGCGAGCCCCTTGTGCGCGAGCGCCATGCGAGTACGCCAGCAGAACGGACTGAAGCGGCGGTCTGCCTCCGCGCCCGCGAGATCGTAAAGGGTGATCGTCATGCCTCTCCCCGTCGCAATGCGGCTTCCGTTATGGCGCTCCGCGGAGATGGGTCAAATCACGCTAAAGCGAGCCGATCGCTCGCCTCCCAAAGTCGTCGCGCCGCGTCGTCGTCGCGCGCGGCGGTCGAAGGCGTCGCGGCCTTGAGATCGAAGAAATATTCGCCGCTCACGTCCCCGAGGCCGGGCGCGCTCGCGAGATGAATCAGGGTCTCCGCGCCCTTCTCCGGCGTCCGGGCCGTGAGGAGTTTCGCGATGCCGATGCCGAAGCGAAAGAGGCCGCGGTTGTTGTCGCCGAACCGGCTTGCGACGAAGCCGGGATGTAGGCAATTCGCGGTGATGCCGCTCCCGGCAAGGCGGCGCGCGAGTTCGCGCGTGAACAGAATGTTCGCGAGCTTCGAGCGCCGATAAGCCTTCCAGCCGCTATAGCCGCGCTCGAGATTGAAATCGTCGAAATCCAGCACCGCGCCCACATGAGCCCCCGATGCGACGTTGACGATGCGCGAGCCGCGGGAGAGGCACGGGCGGAGCTCTCGGGTCAGCACGAAATAAGCGAGGTGATTGAGCGCGAAGGTGCGCTCGATCCCGTCCTCGGTGAGAACGCGCCGCTGGAACAGGGCACCTGCGTTGTTAATGAGGACGTCGATCCCCGGATATGCCGCCGCTAGCTCCCGTCCGAGCCGGCGCATCTCGGAGAGGCGCGAGAGATCCGCGAGATGCATGGCAGCGCGGAGGTCCATGACGCGCCCGCGCAACCGCGCCAACGCCGCCGCGGACCGGCTCGCGTCATGCCCGACGAGCGCGAGCCGCGCTCCCCTTCGCGCAAGCGCTTCCGCCGCCGCGAGCCCGATGCCGGACGAGGCGCCGGTAATGACGCAGAGCTTGTCTCGCACGATGCCCGCTCCGCCTTCGTGCGGCGGCGGCGCGCTCAGCCGGAAATGCGCGAGCGGATCGTCTGCAGCAGCGAAGCCGTAGGCTGGCCATCGACGGGGATGCCCGCGTCCTGCTGGAACTGGCGAATCGCCGTTTCCGTCTTCGAGCCGTATTGCCCGTCGGCGGGGCCCGGATCGTAACCGAGCTTCTGCAATCCGGCCTGAATGTCGCGCACGGTCGCGCCGTCATAGCCAGCGCCGGGCTGCGTGCTCGCGGTCTGGCCGCCAGCAGAGGAGGAGGAGCTGCCCCGCCAGACCGGCTTACCGAGATTGACCTGACTCGAGTCCGTGAGCACGCCTGCGGTCCCGCCGACTGCGCCCCCGATAAGGGCGCCACCCACGGGGCCGATCCCGGTGACGGCGCCGATCACCGCGCCGCCTGCCGCGCCGATGCCCGCGCCGCTCAAGGCGCGATCCTCGGTCGTGTCTCCGCATGCGGCCAGCGCCAATGGCATGCCGACCGCGAAAAACAGCATCTGAAGTTTCCTGCTCATTTTTATCCTCGCGCAAAGGATCATGCGCGCGATCTTATACGAAAAATCGCGCGCGTGAATCCCCCGCGCGCGGCCTAAATTTTGACACGGAGTCGCCGTGATCTCGCCATCGCGACTCGCGGGCGCTCAGGGCGCGCGCCGGCGAACGAAGTCCATCCAGTTGTCCTTCGGAGCGGTGCAGGCCTCGTCATCGCCCGTCGATGTCGCGCGAATCGCGACGCCGCCGAAATTCCAGAGCTTGCGCCAGCGCGCGAGATCCTCGAGCACTTGCTCGCGCACGCGCCGCTCGATGCGCCGGCGCAACAGCGCCTTCACCACGGTGAGATAGAAGAGCACGCTCGCGCCCGCCACGCCCAAACCGATCTTGTAGCCGAACCAGTACCAAAGTGCCGCGGTCAGCACCAAGAGCCCGTAGACCCATTGGTTGCTCTCGGCCTCGAAGGCGACCGGGCTATCCATGTGCATGAGCCGCTTGAGATCGAGGTCGAGCGCGACCTTGCCTTCCTCGTTCAGGCGCCGGAGCCGTGCAAAGAGCATCTCCGCGGTATCTCCGGCCTCCGGCGGAATCTCGACCGAGCGAACCGGCTTCCGCGCGAGCGGTGCCGCCGGCCGCGGGGGCGCCGCGGGCGCGGGCGATGCAGTGACGTTCGGCCTCGTCATCGAGGGCTGAATGGTGGCTGCGGGCCGGAGCCAATTCCCGAGCTCGTGCGCGGGTCGTGCCTTGGCATCGGACCCGGAGAGATCCTCGGTTTTCCTATCGCTCATGCTGGGTAGGGCGGCGGCATTGCGGGGGAGCCTATAGCACAATTCGCGGCTCGGGAGCGAAATCCGCGGGGCTCACAGCAACCCCGCGCCACCGAGCGCACCTGCAAGTGCCAGTACCCAGAGCGCGTTGACACGCGTCGCAAGCGAGATCGCGGCCGTTATCGCCGTCACGAGATAGGCGCGCCAGCTGTGATCGGCCGCGCCCGTGAGGACGTAGGCGCTGGCAAGGACGAGCCCGACGGTGACGGGCGCGAGGCCGGCCTCGACGTCGCGCCGCCAGCGCGCGTGGCGATAGCGATCCCAGATATGAGAGACCGCGTAAACGAGGAGGCAGGATGGCACGCACATCGCCGCAGTCGCGACGAAGGCACCCGGAAGGCCCGCGGCTTCCCAGCCAATCAAGGTCGAGATGAGCATGTTGGGCCCGGGCGCCGCGCGCACAATCGCGTAAATATTCGCGAATTCGCCATCGCTCATCCAGCCGCCGACCTCAACCGCCTGGCGGTGCATCTCCGGCACGACGGTATTGGCACCCCCCACCGCGACGAGCGAGAGCGAGGCAAAGAGCGCCGCGAGCTCCCAGAGCGAGGCTGTCTTCATCCGCGTCTCCAGGCAACCGCTATGCTGAGCGGCGCCAGCACGACGATGACCGGAAGGATCGGCCAGCGCAGGAGACCCGTCGCGAGCGCTGCCATCAACGAGAAGGCGACGGAGCGAGGGACGCGCGCGAAGGTGCCGGCCATCTGCAATCCCATCGCCCAGACGAGCCCCGCCGCCGCCGCAGAGATGCCGCCGAGGATGCGGTCGATCTCCGGTAGTCGGCCATAGCGCGCATAGAGGACGCCGAGGCCCAGCACGATCAGGAACGGCGCCACGACCAAGCCTGCGAAGGCGCTGAGGGCGCCCGCCGGTCCGCGGAAGCGTCGTCCCACCACGATCGAGAGGTTGACGACGTTGGGACCCGGGAGGAATTGACAGAGGCTTAAGGCGTCCACGAACTCCCGGTCACTGAGCCAGCGCCGCTCGCCCACGAGCGTGCGCCGCGCCCATGGCAGCGTGCCGCCGAAGCCGGAGAGAGTGATACGGAGGAAAGCGGCGAAGAGCGCACCCAGCGATATTCGCTCGGTGCTCTCTTTCGCCACCTCGTCCTTCATGTCGTGCAAATCCGGATGGGCTCGCTGGTGTGAGATGCGTGCCTTAGCACGGGCCGAACGGAGGCGGCAATCCGTGACCGAGGTTTGGGCGGCTTGACCGCATCGCATGGCTTCCCGGTACTATGCGCCGCCAGCCCACGCCGCGCCTTCGACGAGAGAGATGAGCGACAGCGCCCCCGATCGCCTTCCCCAGCCCGCGCTCGTCGCCGTCGTTACGAAGTTCCGCGGGCCGCATCGACTTTTCTCGAACATGTTCCGCGCGCCCGTCGCTTGGGGTGACGACGTGACGGCGCCGCGCCTCTGGGCCTGCAATGAGCTTCCCTACGTGCTCGCGAAAACACGCTCCCCGGAGGAGCGCGCGCAGGGCCTCGCGGTCTTCGAGCGCGTGGAGGTCCGGGATCCGGAGAAGGCGGGCATGGCAGTGAGGCATTGGGGAAAGCGGTTGGTGCTGCGGCCCGATTGGGACGCGCTGAAGCGTGAGGTCATGCTAGCGCTCGTCCGAGACAAATTCGCGCGCAATCGCGCGCTCGGCGAGGCGCTTCTTTCGACCGGCGACGGCCTCATCGAGGAAGGCAATACCTGGGGCGACATCTACTGGGGAATCGCGCGGCGCAGTGTTCCCGAGCGCGGCATCCGCGTGGGCGACGGTGAGAACCATCTCGGCAGAATCATGATGCAAGTTCGCGCGGAGCTTCGCCGCGGCGAACGACATCTGGCGCTGCCGCTCTGATCGATTTGCAACCCGAGAGGACTTTACGATGCAAACAACCATCCGCTACGAACGCGGCCTGGGTTACGGCCTGAGCTTCGGAAACGCACTCGCCATCGCAATTGGCTGGTCGCAGACGCACAGTGTGCTCTGGACCATCCTCGACGGCATCCTGAGCTGGCTCTATGTTATTTACTACGTCCTTTTCCTGACTTGAACCCGCAGAGGATACCGCCCCATGCTCATCCCCCTGCAAGGCCGCTCCCTCTACTACGATCTCGTCGGGCCCGAGGCAGGCCCGCTGGTCTGCTTCACGCATTCGCTCGCTTCCGACGGCGGCATGTGGGCGGAGCAAATCCCGCCGTTGCTTGCTGCGGGCTATCGCGTGCTGCGCCTCGACATGCGCGGACACGGCGGCAGCGATCCCGTGAGCGGCCCCTATACGATGAGCCAGCTCGCGGGCGATGTCGCTACCGCTATCGACGCGCTCGGCCTCGACCGCGTGCACTACATCGGCCTCTCGATCGGCGGCATGATCGGCCAGGCCTTCGCGATCGAGCACGCCGCCAAGGCCAAGTCGATCATGCTCTGCGACACGCTGCCGGGGACACTGCCCGACGCAAAGACAGCCTGGGCACCGCGCATCGAGGCCGTCACCAAGGCGAACTCGCTGGAGCCGGTCGCGAACGGTACGATGGAGCGCTGGTTCACCGAGGCCTTCAGGCCGCGCCGCCCCGTGCGCTGGAAGGAAATCCGCGACACGGTTGCCGCGACGACGCCGGCGGGATTCCTCGGCTGTGCGGCCGCGATCCTCGATTTCAATTTCGTATCGAAGCTTCCCTCGCTCCGAGTGCCGAGCCTCGTCGTCTGCGGCGATGGCGATCCCGGCACGCCGCCCGCGGAAAACAAACGGATCGCGGGCCTCATTCCCGGCGCACGCTACGAGGAAATCGCAAATGCCCGGCATTTCCCGAATGTCGAGCAAGCGGACGCATTCAACCGGATCATGATGGGCTGGCTCGCGGCTCAACGATGACGAATGCGGCGGCGGCTGCCGCCCCGTCGATCCGATGCGCGATCGCGGGCGGCGGCCCAGCCGGGATCATGCTGGGTCTATTGCTCGCACGCGCCGGCGTCACCGTCGCCGTTCTCGAGAAGCACGTGGATTTCTTCCGCGATTTTCGCGGCGACACCATTCATCCCTCGACCCTCGAGCTCATGCGCGAGCTGGGTGTGCTCGACGATTTCCTCAAACTGCCGCACGAGCGGGTGGAGCGGCTCAGCGGCCAATTCGGCACGCAGCGCGTCGTGATGGCGGATTTCTCCAGGCTGCCGGTGCATTGCAAGTTCATCGCGATGATGCCGCAATGGGATTTCCTGAACTTTCTGGCGTCGCGTGCAGCGGCATATCCGGGCTTCCGGCTCATGATGCAGACGGAGGTGACGGACTTGATTGAGCGCGATGGCGCGATCGTGGGACTGCGCGCCACCACGCCAAAGGGCCAGATCGAGGTCGATGCCGGGCTGGTTGTCGGTGCCGACGGTCGTGGATCGGTCGTCCGTGAGAAGGCCGGACTCCCCGTTCTCGACCTCGGCGCCCCCATGGACGTGCTCTGGTTCAAGCTCTCCCGAGCGCCGACGGACACCCCGGAGTCCATGGGCCGTTTCGATGCAGGCCGCATCTTCATCGCGATCAACCGGGGCGCCTACTGGCAGTGCGGCTACGTGATCGCCAAGGACTCGATAGAGAGAGTTCGTGCGGCGGGCCTCCCGGCCTTTCGCGCGAGCGTCGCGGAGGCCGCCCCTTATGCCCGCGACCGCGTCGGCGAGATCGCCGATTGGAACGACGTGAAACTGCTGACAGTGCGCGTCGATCGTCTCCGGAAATGGTGGCGCGACGGTCTCATCTGCATCGGCGATGCCGCGCATGCTATGTCCCCGATCGGCGGCGTCGGCATCAACCTCGCGGTGCAGGACGCCGTTGCGACGGCAAACCTTTTGGCTGCGCCTTTGCGCGCCGGCCGCCTCGCGGCGAGCGACTTGAGCCGCGTACAGCAACGCCGAGAGTTTCCGACGCGCGTCACCCAGAATGTGCAGCTCTTCCTGCAGAGGCGGCTGGTGCAGCGTGCACTCGGCAACGCAGCGCCCGTCGAAGCGCCGCTCGTAATCCGCCTCGCCACGCGCCTCCCCTTCCTCTCGCGCCTCACGGCCCGCCTCCTCGGTCTCGGCGTACGTCCGGAGCACATCGCGAAGACATGAGGCATCAGGCGGCTGCGCCGAGGAGCCGAAGGGCCGCCCAGCAGTCGTTGTAGAGTTCGTCGCCGAGACTGAGCGGCGTCAGCGGCGCCAACGCGATCTCGCCTTCGACCTGGTCGCCGAGGAAGCGGAGCGCGGGCATGGCCTTGCTCGCGATCCGCCGCATCCTGTCGTTCTCGGCAAGGCAGAGGATGACGATGCGGCGGATGCCGCGATTGCGCGCGATCACGAGGAGGCGCTGAAAGATCTCCGAGCCGATGCCGTGACCGTCGAAGCGTCGCTCAACCGAGAGCGCGAGCTCGGCCGCGGACGGCCGGCTTCCCTCGATGACCTTGAGCTCGCCGGCAGCGCGCATGGTGCCATCGATCTCGGCAGCGAGGACTACCGTGCCGAGCCAATCCGTGCTCGCGCAATAGTCGGCGATGCGCTCGTCGCTCACGGCGTAACCGAAGCGGAAAGTCCGCTCCTCTCGGTCGAGCCGCGTCAGATGTCCCCGGAGGAGATCGCCTTCCCCCGGCCAGAGTTTTCGATAGATCGGCCGCGAGAACCTGCGCGGTGCTTCATCGTTCGCCGGCGGAGCCGGCTCGACATAATTCCTGAACATTCTCTGCACCTCCTGAGCCAGAGGCGCTTCCACCCGAAGAAGAGAGCTTGGCACGGTCGATGGCGGGAACAAGTGCCGCGACGGCTTCGACCGCTTATTGCGCCAATGGCACGCGACTTGAAAGACTGCATCAATCCCGCGTGCTAGCGCGCAAGGAACGTCCTGTATCTCCGCCGGGCATGCGTCGCGAAGAAATCGTGCCGATCGCGATGCCCGCGAGGACGAGCGTGGTTCCGAGCCCAAACCAGAAATCCAGACTCTCCCCGAAGATCGCCGCCGAAAGAGCGACGCCGACGAGCGGTTGCAGATATTGGAGCGAGGCTGCGACACGCGCGGGAACGCGTGTGAGCGCGCGGAGCCAGATCCACACGCCCAGTACCGTCACCAACAGGCCGAGGTAGAGCACCGCGCAGATCCCTTCGATCCGAAGCGTGGCCGGCTCGGTTCGCAGCTCCCAGAGCATGAAGGGTGCAAGCGCCGCGGCGCCCGCAAGCGAGGTCCAGGATGCGACCGTGGTCGCGGAGCAGCGACTCACGAGCTCCATGCCGAATCCGTAGTAGCCGGAGATCGCGAGGGCCGAGAGCAGCATCAGCGCATCGCCCTCGAGGCTCCCTCTGGCGAGCGCGGCAAGGATGTTCCGGGGATCGCCTATAGCAACGAGCGCAATGCCGAGGAAGGCCGCGGCAAGACCGAGCGCATGCCGCCAGCGCAGCGCCTGCCCGAGCCGGAGAGCCGCCAGCAGCACCACCAGGATCGGGATGATCGCGGTTATGACCGTAGCAACCGAGGCCGATGTCCGCTGGACACCGAGGGCCTGAAGCGTCTGACCCACGCCAATACCGACGATGCCGAGACCCAACATGCCCAGGAGTGCCCGCAGCGGCGGGCGCCGGCGCATCAGGACGAAGGCGAGGAAGCAAGGTGCCGCTGCCAGGTAGCGTAGCGCCGTCAGGGTCAAAGGCGGGAAATCCTGCAATCCCAGTTTGGTCACGGGGATCGATGCCCCCCAGATGAGGGCGAGAAAGAGCAAGGCCGCAATCGACCTGAGGTCAGGGCCTTCCTCTGTCTTCTCGCCGTTCATCCCCAAAGTCCGTTTTCTCGCGCCGCCGGAGGCGCGGCGTTTGTCGAAGCTTTGCCGAAGTTTGTAGCAAAGTTTCCCGCGATATCTGTCGCGAATTAAGCTGCGCTTAGCGAGAATGACCCGATCTTGGTCGCGGCGAGCGGTCCCGCTGGGGAACGAGCGGCCGATGCAGCCCGAAAGGCGCGCATCACGAAACGGCAAACCCGGAGCGATCCGGGGACGCAAAGCCTCCGGTCTCATCGAGATAGCGGGGCTACCGAACGAGGTGCTCCTTGCTGTCGCGTGGACTTGCTGCTCTTTCGTTTCTGGCCCTTGCTTTTGCGGGATTTGGCAGCCTCGATGCCAGGGCCCAGTCCGATACCGTCGCGTTTTCCGCCGCACCCATGACGACCGGCGCGCTGGTCGTGCCGCCGGCGGGACTGCTCGGCTTCTGCGTGAAGAATCTCGCGGAGTGCCAGCGCGCGGGCGAGATGCCCGCGGTTGTCGACCTCTCGCCCGATCGCCGGCTCGACCTCGAGGAGGTGCAGACCCTCGTCAATGCCCGCGTGCATCCGCGCGAGAATTCGCGCCACGAATGGGGTTTCGCGAGCGACGGCTACGGCGACTGCAACACCTATGCGCTCGAGAAGCGCCGCGAGCTCGTCGCGCGCGGTTGGCCCAAGACCGCGCTCCTGCTGGCATCCGCGGTCACCGAGACCGGCGAAGGCCATCTCGTACTGGTCGTACGCACCAGCGGCGGCGATCTCGTGCTCGATAATCGCCTAGCGCCCGTCGTCGATTGGACGCGCCTTCCCTATCGCTGGGTCTCGCGTCAGAACGAGCAGCGCCTCACGATCTGGGTCAGCATCGAGGCTCGTCCGATCTACACCTCCTCGGCCGCGGGCCCGAAGGTCGGCGGCTGAGCACGAGTGCAGCGCGCGGAGTTGCGTGCGCGCCAGGTCGGACTACATACTGAGCTCATCGGATGCGAACGGAACGTTAAGGAAATTAACCATGACGCGGCCTCGCTTGCGATCCCTGCTCTTCGCGTTGGTCTGCACACTGCCGCTGACGCCTGCGCTCGCGGACGACAGCTCCAGCAATTCCCCGATGCCGCAGGTCGTGCGCGGCTCCTCCGGGCACGAGAAACCCGCCGCGCCGCAGGCGAACGGGCAACCCGCGAACGGGCAGAAGCAGCAAAATACCGCGAACAAACCCTGCGTCCCGACGCCCGAGGCGCGCGCCGCCGGCACAGCGGGCGCGGGCCTCAACGGCGCCTTCGCCGGCTCTCGCTGGGTCAATGCGCCGATGAGCACGGAGGGAGCGGCCGTGATGCTCGGCGCGCAGCAGGCTTACGGCTGCCGCTGACGCGCGCGACCTCGCGCGAATAGAAAAAAGGCCGCATCGGCAATGATGCGGCCCTTCTTCGTTTCTCAGCCCGCGTCCTCCGTCTTGAGGCGCACGGGATTTTCTACCTGCTGTGTCCGGTAGATCACAGCGTGTCACTTCTGTGGGATGCGTTCGAGCGCCCACCGCGTCATCGGATCCTTCTGGTCGAGCGCAAGGACGCGCGCCCTGAGCTTGGCCGTCATCGCCTCGGCATCCGGAAAGGCGCGACCGGTCCAGAACCGGCCCCGCGGGTCGAAGTATCCGATGACGTCGAGGAAAGCGAGCGTGAAATAATAGCTGTTGGGCAGGGATTCGCCGGCCGCGCGCGCGACGACGGTGCCGTCGGGCGCGATCGCCGTCGTAAGGCACCAATCCGTCATGCGGCCAATTTCCGCGGCGACGCGCGCGCGCTGTTCCGGCCGCAGCTCCGGCCAAGCGAAGCGGAAGAGCGTCACGACATCGTAGTTGTTGTGGCTCGTCATCCCCTCAGGATCGAGCCAACCGTTGGGATATTGATCGTCCCTGATCCGCAGCAGCGTCTCCGTGATCTCCTGCCAATGTCCGATCTTGCCGTCGAGGTAGCTCGCCATGTGGAAGGTGAAGCTCAGATCGGTGGTGCTGTAGCGGCGGCCCTCGACCTCGTAGGTCGCGCCGAAGAATCCCGTCGTCGGGTCCTGCCACTCCGCGATGAAGGCGCGGACGGCAGCGTCGGTTCCGGGAACCCAGGCGTAGCCCGGCGGGCGGCTGCGAATGATGAGCCGCAGCAGATCCGCGGTCGCAAAGTTGAGCTCCTTTCGGCGGTCGATCCCATCGGCCGCCGGGCGCGACACCACCAGCGACCGGAGATAGGCCAGGAGACGCTCGGGATCGTTGACGCGATCGAGGAAATTCGGCCGCTGCAAACCCGGATCGGGCATCGTCAGGAGGAAGGGATCGGCGGAGGCATCGAGCTTCAGGAACCATGGCTCAGTGCAAATGCCGAAGCTTCCCTCGGCGTCCTGCGCGTGCGCGGACGGCGGATTCGGCATCGCCGCCCACTCGCGTAAGCGCTGCATCGCCGCGCGCGTCGCGTCGGCATCGCCCGTGGACTGCAGCCGCCAGCGTATCTCGATGAGCGCCTGCCGCACGCAGGAGGTATCCGTGCCGGTCGTCTCCACCTGTTCGAGGCGCGCCTCGAGCGCCTTGATCTCCGGCATGAGCGCACGCCGCAGCTCCTTCATTTCCGGGAAGTGCGCAGCAATCACCTCCTGTGGATCGTCCGTCTGCGCTTGCGCTGCCGGCGCAAGTGACAGAGCGCATGCGAGAACCATTGGGAGACGCCAATACCTGCTGCCCCGCGCTGCCTGCATTATTCGTATCCCCCGATGCTCATGAAGCCCGACGGAACTTGGCGATGGGACAGCTTACGCCCACGCCAAGTTGTGATAGAAGCAGAACAACAAAAAGGTGTATATTCGCAAGCGCTCAGTGCCCAGAAGGGCGGATCGAAATCATGGAGGCGATCTATGAGCGACTTCGAAGAGAGCAAGGCAAAGGCAGAGGGCAAGTGCACAGCCGCCGACACTACGGCGGAGAAATCGCCAGCGAACAAAAAATTCGGGGCCTACGAAGACGCCGCCAAAGCCTACGTTGAGCTCGCAGACCTTTGGAAGACGTACAATCTCGTTCAATACGAGATCAATATGCAGAAGGCGGCCGATCGACATCGTAAAGCGGCGGCCAGCACCGCGAACGCCGTAGACAAGAAGCTTGCGAGCGCAGCGGCTGGCCAAGAGGAGATGTCGGCCGCCGATGCGCTGATGAAGCTTGGAGAGGCGGCCGAGGCTGCAAAAGATCCTGCCCAGGCGGACGCCTACTACAAGAAAGCAAAAGAAAAGTTCCTCAAGGCCAAAGGCGACTACACCGACGCCGGCGATGCGGCGAAGGCAGCAAGTGCCGACGGCGCGGCAACCAAGGCCCAGCAGGCCAGCGACAAAGTTCAGAAGTTCATCAAGTGACCCCGTACCCGCCCGGGTCAGGGCGGCACTGGTAAGCGGAGAAGAGATTTTCTGAGTCCGACACTGCCGCCGGGGGTTCGCCACGCTCGCGCGCTCCGGGCAGCAGACGCATGTCTGAGGCCAGAGACCGATCCTAATTGAATTCTGGCGTTCCGAGCCGCTTCGCGCCGTCTCGGCCTAACTACCAGCTGTAAAGTAGAGACCAAATCAGGACCGCGAGGAGGAGTCCAAATGCAATCCAGGTTAGCCAGCGCAATGGGAAACGACCTCCCGATTTGCGCTGCTGAACTGTCTCGGCGGCTCGGGCGACGGAGGCATAGGGCAGGAGAGCGACCAATCGAGTAGCGATTCCCCACGCATCGGATTGAGTCCAGCCGCCGCCCGGAAAGCCCGCGATCCTCAGGCTCAACGTCCGGATCGCGACGTCCTCGCGCAATTCTGAGAGCCGCGCAGCCTCCTCCCAGGGGTCGATGTCGAGCCGAGTCAGCGCCGAAATGACGGTGAGCGCGACGCCGTTCGCCTCCTCTCCGACAGGCGCGTAAAGAAACTCATTGAACTCGGAGTGGAGGAGGCTGAATGCAGGGGGGAGCGCCAAGGGTGGTGCACTTCAGGTCGCGAGCCTCGCCGTGCAGGCACTGCGCACGTCGAGTTCGGCGAAGGGTGCCGCGGTCGCTACTGCCCATTTCTTCGCGAGCTCGCTGCGGGCATTCCCATCGAGCTTCGCGGCATTGGCATCGTCGCCGCGGGCGCGCTCCACGCACATCATCGCGAACTCCTGGAGGACGCCGTCGCGCGTCTCCGCCCGAGCCGCACTCATGCGTCGCGATGCCAATCCACCCGGACGATGTAGCCGTCCTCGTCGAAATGCCGTTTGAGGGTGCCGTGGAATGTCCGCCGGATCGCCTCGCCAATCCGCACCGGCAGCTGAACATCGGTCGTGTTCACGACGATCCGGTCCTCGCCTTGCTCGATGTTGATGATACGGTTGAGCGGGCGCTCGCGCTTTTCGCTCTCTCCCTGCTCGCGCGCAGCGCGGACCAGCATCGCTCGGTTCGGGCGCACGAACATTCCGCTCAGCGTCACCACGCCCGCTGGGAAATTGTCGTTGCTGCGATGACACGCCTGACAGATCGTTTCGCGCGCGGCCGCCGGCCGCGGGCCCCAATGCCAGCGTCCCCCGTAGAAGATGGCATTGCATTGCGGGCAGACGCTGGGCGTCCACAGTTTTCCGGGGTTCTTGTAGGGATCGACGAGCCGGCGCCGCGCAAAGCCAAAATGCCGGTGGCCTTCCGGTGGGTTCGATACTGTTGAGTCATTTCGCGGCATGAAGGTCCTCCGGTTTTGCCTCGGTTGAACAATGGTGCCGCTCGCGGCGGGCCAATGTCATGACGTGGTAGTGGGCGCGCTATCCCCGCGATCCAGAGAGGCATGCAGACGTTCGATCTCGCATCTTCCTGCCAGTATGCCTCGTAGATCCGCGAGCCGCGCGACGGCCGCATCGGCCTTCGCCGTGAACTCATCGCCCAACCGCTGGATGATGTCGCTGCCGTTATGCGGACCGGCCGTCAGCCGCGCATGGCGGTAGCATCGCTCAGCCATGCGACGAAAATAGGATGCTGACACTCAAACCTCCCTCAAATTTGCGGATAGTCCCCCGCGAGTATCCAGAAGAGGAGCAGGCCGCCGATCGCTAGCATCGTCCATCCGAGCATGCCCGCGTTCCGATCCAGCCAATCGACGGTCGCGACCTCCGCCGAACCGGCGTGCGCGGTCGTTTGCTCGGCACTTCTAGCTCTCAGCACCGATATCCGCAGAAGGCGAATCACCATGCGGCTTGAGATGCTCCGTCCGGTCGATGCGCTGAGCCAGGTCACGCAGCTGCGTCTTGAACTCACTCGGCGTGAGACCGGCGCTTTTCAGCACGTCGCACATGACCGCATCGTCCATCAAGTCCTCGAGCCTTCCGGCCACCGCAACCTCCCAGCCGGGCGTAGCATCCCGCGCGAGCGCCGCCGAAAGCTCGATCGGATCGACGGGCACGGCTTGAGTCGACCCTGAAGCGGGTCGCGCATCGGGCGGGAGGGCCGGTAGCCGGAACCAGGTCACAAGCCGACGGTAGGCCGTCGAAGTCATTGTCGGCAGCAGTTCCTCGTCGGTTTCCACGGTATAGCGACCGGGCGGTTGCACGCCGTCGATCCCAGTGAGTATGAAGGGCCTGTGGAAAGTAACGGATTCGCTGCGCGTGCGTCTGGTCATCGGCTGTTTTTCGAGTCCGGGCCAGCAACTACGCCGTCTTCTTCAGCGCTTTCTCGGACAGAGCAGCGTCCGGCATCTTCGCGGGCTCTACCGGCTGAACCACCGGCCGCGTGATGGTGCTGTTCTTGGGATCCGAAGCGCCGGTCGTTGGATTTGAAGCACTGGGCTTCGCCGTGGCATTGACCTCGTTCATCGGAAATGACCTTTTATTTCCCGCGGCGACAATTCGCTGCAGTTATGTATGTGGGGACGAAATATTTTCGTGCAATGGATTAAATGATGCGCGGAGAAATAAAGTCGCTTGGAAATAACACGACAGGATCATTGCCCATATTTGTGCCCAGATGTTCAGATTATTTTTTGGAGCATCTTTGCCCCGCCGAGTAATTCGCCGAAGAGTCGGGCCCCTTGTTTCGGCGTCTTCCATTCATCATATTGGGCACGTCAATCATTTTGTTGGGTCGGCTTCGTTGCTGCGCAGTTGAGCGCGCCCGACCCGGTCTCCCCTCATCGACAGATTGGCCTGTTGTGGAGGGGCCTATCACTGAAACGGGTCGCCAAGGCAAACCAACGGCCGCGAACCTCGAGGCCATCGGATCGTTCGCGCGGCCATCACTGAGGCCGAAGCTCATGCAGGTATTCGTACGCGACAATGACGTGAACAGCGCTTTACGTGTCCTCAAGAAGAAGATGCAGCGCGAGGGTACGTTCCGGGAAATGAAGCGTCGTCGCTCTTACGAGAAGCCGTCCGAGCGCCGGGTGCGCGAGAAGGCGGAGGCCGTGCGGCGTCATCGCAAGGCCTTGCGCAAGCGGATGGAGCGCGAGGGTTATTAGCGAGAGAGCGATGTCCTCTCTGGCCTACCGAATTCGACATCAGAACGGCAAGAGGAGTTGATCGACGGTGAAGACCACGGAGCGCGATTTCGAAGCACGTCGCAGGGCGCAAGCGATGTGGAACGACCAAAAGAAGCAAAGCGAGAAGGTTCTCGAAGAGCGCGAGAAGGTGCGGCGAGCGGATGCCGAGAAGGTAGAGCGGCTCCGAGCCCTTCGCCTCGCGAAGGAAGCCGAGGAACTAAAGCTGGCCGCGAA
>DATJVP010000026.1:0-13422 GCA_035581425.1 Allostellaceae bacterium
CCCGCCTGCGCGCCCTCGAGGAACACCGAACGCAGGACGTCGGGCCGTTCGAGCAGTTCCGCGGTCGGACCGTGGAATCGGATCTCGCCCTTCTCCATGAAGTAAGCGGTCTGCGCGATCGTGAGCGCGAGGTTCACCGACTGCTCCACGAGGATCACGGTGGTGCCCGAGGCCGCGATGTCGCGCACCATCGGCAGCAGCTGCTCGACGATCGTCGGTGCGAGCCCCTCCGACGGCTCGTCCATCACGAGCAGCGTGGGGTTCGTGAGCAGCGCGCGGCCGATCGCGAGCATCTGCTGCTCGCCGCCGGAGAGCTGGTTGCCGTGATGGCGCCGCCGCTCCGCGAGCTTCGGAAAGAAATCATAGACGCGCGCGATCGACCAGCGGCCCGGCCGCTCGGCGACGGCCAGATTCTCCTCGACCGTGAGCGAGCGGAATATCTCGCGCTCCTGCGGCACGTAGCCGATGCCGAGGCGCGAGCGGCGATGGGCCGGCAGCGCCGCGAGCTCCGTCGAACGGAAGGCCAGCGTGCCACCGTGGAGCGTCGTGTGGCCCATGACGGTCGCTAGCAGCGTGGTTTTGCCGACCCCATTGCGCCCGAGGACCGCGAGCGTGCCACCGGCGTCGAGCCCGAGCGAGACTCGCTGCAGCACCACGGTCTCGCCGTAGCCGGCGCTCACCCCCGCGAGGACGAGATCGGCGCTCACCGGTGCTCCCGCTCGCCCAGATAGACTTCGCGCACCCGCGGATCCGCGCCGATCTCGGCGGGCGTGCCCTCGACGAGAACCGAACCCTGAACGAGCACGGTAATGCGGCGCGCGAGGCGGAAGACCAGGTCCATGTCGTGCTCGATGATGAGCACCGCGATCTCCGCGGGAAGGCTCTCTATGGTCTCGACGATGGTGCCGTTCTCGGCGCCGGGGACGCCCGCCGCAGGCTCGTCGAGGAGCAGCACCTTGGGCTCGAGGCCGAGCGCCACGGCGATCTCGACGAGACGCTGGCGCCCATAGGGGAGCTCGCGCACGAGCCGTCCGGCATCCTCGGCGATCCCGAGCCGCTCGAGCGCCGCGAAGGCGCGCTCGATCACGCCGCTACGCGAGCCTGCGGGCCGCATGAGGTCGCCCGCCACCCCCATGCGCTCGCCGATCGCGAGCGCTACGTTCTCGAGCACGCTCAAGCCGCGGAAAAGCGTGTTGATCTGGAAAGTGCGAGCGAGGCCGCGCTTGACGCGGCGCGCCTGCGGCAGTGCCGTCACGTCCTCGCCGCCGAGATAGATGCGCCCCGCGCTCGGCGGGAGCGCGCCCGTCACCAGATTGACGAAGGTTGTCTTGCCTGCACCGTTCGGCCCGATGAGGGCGTGCCGCGCGCCTTGCTCCAGGCGAAAATCGATGTCGCTCGCGACGGGAAGCGCGCCGAAAGACTTGCAGAGGCCGCGCGTCTCGAGGGCAGCAGCAGAAGTGCTCACGGGCGCCCCCGGCGTCGGAGCCACGCGATGAGCGTGTCGCAGATCCCGAGCACGCCGCCGCGCGCGAGCATGACGACCGCAATCAGGAGGGCGCCGATCGCGAGCGGCCAATAGGACGGGTCGAGCGCAGAGAGCCGGTCCTGCGCGATCATGTAGAGCGGCGCACCTACGAATGCGCCGTAGAGCCGCCCGAATCCCCCGAGGATCAGCACGATGAGGACGCCGCCGGACCGGTCGACGCTCAGGCTTTCCTGCCCCACGAACTGCGTCGCCTGTGTGAGGAGCGCGCCCGCGACGCCCGAGAGCGCGGCTGCGATCGTGTAGGCCGTGAGACGCCGCAACAGCACCGGCGAGCCGATCGCATGCATGCGAGCGACGTTCTCGCGGATGCCCGTGAGCGAGCGTCCGAAGGGCGAATGGACGATCCTGCGCACGAGGAGCCAAGCCAAGAACAGAACCGCGAGCGCATAGAGATAGGCGGTGCGTCCGAATATGTCGAAGCGGAAGAGGCCGAGAACCGGCGATATCACGACGCCCTGAAGGCCGTCTGAGCCGCCCGTGATGGTGCTCGCCTTGTTGGCTGCCTCGTAGAGCATCACGTTGACCATGAGCGTCAGCATCAGGAGCGTGAGCTTTTCCGTGCGCAGCACGATGAGGCCGGTCACGACTCCGAAAGCGCCCGCGACCGCGCCCGCCGCGAGAAGGCCGGTGATCGGCTCGCTCCAGCCATGCGCGCCGAGGAGACCCGCGGTATAGCCGCCGACGCCGAAGAACGCCGCCTGTCCCAGCGTGATGATCCCGCCATAGCCGAGGATGAGATCGAGCGAGAGCGCGAAGAGCACCATGATAAGGACCTGCGCGCCCAATGGCAGGTAGTCCGGGAAAAGGAAATAAGCGGCGATCGCGATGACCCAGGGGAGGGCCTCGAGCGGCCTCAGGCGATGGCGCCCGGCGAGCCGGCCGATCGCTTGCTCGGCCCCCCCTGCTGTCGCGGTCATCACGCCCTCCCGAAGAGGCCCTGCGGCCGCCACAGCAGCAGCACCAGCGTCAGGGCGTAGATGAAGAAGGCGCCGAATTCCGGCAGCAGGTATTTGAACGCGGTATCGGAGACGCCGAGGAGCAGGGAGGCGAAGAAGGGACCGCGGATGCTGCCGAGCCCGCCAACCGCGACGACTATGAGGAAGTAGACGAGGTGCTCCTGCGCGTAGCTGGTGTCGATCGCCCAGATCTCGGAGCCGATGGCGCCGCCGAGCGCCGCGAGCGCGCTCCCGAGCGCGAAGGTCAGGGTGAAGAGCCGGCTCGTGTTGATGCCGATCGACTGCGCCATCCTCCTGTTATCGACGGCAGCGCGCACCTGGGCGCCGAAGCGCGTGCGCTCGAGACCGAGCCAAAGCGCCGTCACCAGCACCACGCCAGCGGCGATGATGAAGCTGCGATAGGTCGGGAAGGAGCGGAACCAGAGATCGACGTCGCCCCGCAAATAGGAGGGCGGATGCATCGGCAGCGAGAGCGGTCCCCAGATCGCCTTTGCCCCGCCGGTCGTCACGAGGATGAGGCCGATCGTGAACATCACCTGGCTGAGTTCATGCTCGCCGTAGAGGCGGCTGTAGAGGAGGCGCTCGAGCACCATGCTCGCCGCTCCGACCGAGAACGCGGCGATCGCCAGCGAGAGCGGGAAGGGCACACCGAGATCGTTCATCAGCGTGAGCGCGACATAGCCGCCGGCAGCCGCGAAGGCGCCATGCGCGAGATTCACGAAGCCCATGAGCCCCATGGTTATGGAGAGGCCCACGGAGACGAGATAGAGCACCATGGCGAGAGCCACGCCATGGAAGGCGATGCTGATCGAAGCGGCGAAGACGTCTTGCATCGAGGGACGATGCAGGCCAGATGGGATTCCTACGCGCTAGGCCTGCTCCCGCCGGGCTTCAGCTCGGCGCGGCTACGGGCTTGGGGTCCGCCTGAGATTTCGCTGTCATGCCCATTGCCTCCCTCTATTTTGGGCGCTTCCGCGCCGTCGTCACTATACCGGCGCGGCCGCTAAATCGGTATCCGAATTGTCCTGGTCACCCCGCATACCCCGTAGCAGAGTTTTGCGGTCTTCCGGGGTAGGCTGGGCGATGGGAGATGTTCTTGGATCGATTGCCGGTTCCATTCTCTGCCCTCGAGGCCGTCGCTTGGCCCGGCGTGGCGGTCGGGGGCGGCGCGCAGCTTCTGGCGTTGATGCAGCAGCTCGGCCAGTCGCAGTGGTGGCCGCCTGAGCGCCTGCGCCGTCACCAATTCCGTCAATTGGACCGTCTCGTCGATCATGCCTATCGAGCCGTCCCTTTCTATGCCGAGCGGCTCAACGCCGTCGGCTATCGGCCGGGAGAGGAGATCTCGGAATCCTTCTGGCGCTCGCTGCCGATCCTGCGCCGCCGCGAGGTGCAGGAAGCCGGCGCCGCGCTCGAGGCGCGTGCGATCCCGCCGGAGCATGGCACGACCACACGAAGCTCGACCTCGGGCTCGACGGGCACGCCCGTCCGCGTGCTGACGTCGCGGCTCTATTATTTGATGTGGCTCGCGATCACGCTCCGCGATGAATTCTGGCAGGGGCGGGATTTCCGTCTGAAGCTCGGGATCATTCGCCGCGATCGCGAGAGCCAGGCCTTTGCACCGGAGGGCCGCGCGCTTCCCAACTGGGGTCCGCCGGTCGCCACGGTATTTCCGAGCGGACCAACGGCGCTCGTCGACTCTCGGAGCACGATCGAGGAGCAGGCGGCGTGGGTGCTGCGCGAGAGGCCCGACTATCTCCACAGCTTTCCCTCGATCATCAAGGAGCTCGCGCGCTGGTTTCGCGCCACCGGCACGCCTCCGCCTCCGCTCCGGCGCATCCGCACCTTCGGCGAGGCCGTGGGCGACGACCTTCGCACGCTCTGCCGCGAGGTCTTCGGCGCCGGCATTTCCGATGTCTACAGCTCCATCGATGCCGGCTATCTCGGGATCCAATGTCCGGACCACGAGCATCATCACGTGCCTGCGGAGACGATACACCTGGAGGTGCTGGATGCGCTGGATCGCCCCTGCCGGCCGGGGGAGGCCGGAAAAGTGATCGTGACGCCCCTCCACAACTTCGCGATGCCGCTGCTGCGGTACGAGATCGGTGACATCGCGGAATTGGGGCCGCCCTGCTCTTGCGGGCGCGGCCTGCCCGTCCTCGCGCGCGTCCTCGGCAAGACCCGCGACACCATCGTGCTGCCGTCGGGGGAGCGTCGCTTCGCACATATGGGGATGAAGTCGATTGCGGAATTCCGAACGCTTCAGCAGATTCAGGTCGTGCAGAAGACCGTGTACGATCTGGAGGTAAAGCTGGTGACGCGGGGAAACTTCGGGGCGGAGAACGAGACGACGCTTGCGTCGGTGCTGCGCCAGGCTTTCGGGAATCACTTCGCGATTGCCTTCACCTATCACTCCGTCATTCCGCGCTCGCCCGGTGGCAAGCATTTCGACTTCATATCGGAGGTCGCGGGATAGGAACATGACACGTCGTTCTCTCGGGCTTGTGGCGATGGCGGCGGTTCTCCTGTGGAGCGCGACGGTGCGCGCGCAGACGCTCGTCGTCGGACTCGATTTCGAGCCGCCTTCCATCGATCCGCATCTGCGGATGCTGGTCCCCGACGAGGCGATCTCGCGGCAATTCTTCGACGCGCTCATCCTGCAAGACGAGAACCAGCGCCTCCGGCCCGGCCTCGCTCTCTCATGGCGCGCGCTCGACGACCGCACTTGGGAATTCGAACTGCGGCAGGGCGTAAAGTTCTGCGACGGCTCGGAACTGACTGCGGAGGACGTTGCCTTCTCCCTGCTGCGCCCGCGGAGCGTGCCGAACTCGACCGGCGGATACCAACTCTTCACGCGCGAGATCGTCGCGGTCGAGGCGCCCGATCCCCATCGCGTGCTGGTCCGGACGGCCAAGCCCGAGCCAACCTTGCCCAATCGCCTCAGTGTCATCTGGATCGTCTCCCACCGCGCGGCGGGCGCCGATTCCGCGGCCTTCGACAGCGGGAAGGCGATGCTGGGAACCGGTCCCTTCTGCTTCGTCGAATGGCGCAAGGGGGAGCGGCTAACGATGCGGCGGAATGGCGACTACTGGGGCAAGAAGCCGGCGGTCGAGAGCGCGGTGCTGCGCTTCATCCCCAGCGATCCCGCGCGCGTCGCGGCGCTCCTGGCCCACGACGTCGACATGATCAACTCGATGCCCGCGAGCATGCTCGCCGATCTCCAGCGCCGCCCCGAGATACATATCGTTCGTACCGCGGGGGCGCGGCCGACCTATCTCACCTTCGACACCTATCGCGACGTCTCGCCCTTCGTCACCGATCGCAATGGGAATCCGCTCGACAGGAATCCCTTCAAGGACCTGCGCGTGCGGCAGGCGGTCTCGGCGGCGATCGACCGCAAGGCGCTCGTCGAAGGTGTCCTCGCGGGGGCGGGGGCGCCCGCGGGACAGATGCTGCCGCCGGGCTATTTCGGCGCGAGCACGAAGCTAGAGCCGCCGCGCCCCGATCCCGAGGCCGCCCGGCGCCTTCTCGCGGAGGCTGGCTATCCTCAGGGATTCGGCGTCACGCTTCACGCCTCCAGCACCCGCACGCCCTTCGACGAGAAGACCGCAGTCGCGGTCGCGCAGATGCTGACGCGCGTGGGGATCGCGACCAAGGTCGAGACATTGCCCGAGGCGATATACAAGACGCGCACGGCGAAATACGAGCTGAGCTTCATGCTGCTGGGATACTACACGGAGACTGCGGAGCCGACACCTTGGCTCATCGCGCTCGTCGCGACGCCCGATGCCGCGACCGGGTCGGGTTACGCGAACTTCGGCCGCCATTCGCTGCCGGAGTTGGACCGGCTCATGCAACGCGCGGTCGTCGCCATCGACGACGGTGCGCGGGAGGCGCTGTTGCGCGAGGCAGCCGAGCTCGCGATCGGCGAGGAGCAGATCGTGCCGCTCTTCTACGCCGACACCGTCTGGGCGATGCGCACGGGGCTCGACTACGTCCCGCGCAAGGACGGCTACACGCTCGTCCAGTTTGTGACGCCCGGCCGTTAAGGCAAGCGGCCGCGGCTCGCCTACTGCAGGCGGCTGCGCACCTCCCGGTGCAGCATGTCGATCTGACGCTTCCAGGAGAGCGATGCCATCGCCTTCGCTGCACGCAACGCCCTCAATCGCGCGGTGTCGCGCTCGCGATAAACCTGCTCCAGAATCTCCACGATCTCCTCGACGTCGCTGTCGCGCCAACCCGAGGCATCCACGACATCGGGCGCCTTTATCGCGAGCGGCCTCTGTCGTGTCAGCGCGAAGGTCTCGGTTCGCTCGATCAGGTCGAGGTGACCGGAATTGGCGGAAAGGATCGTGGGCACGCCCGCCGCGAGGCACTCCATCGCGACGAGATTGGTGCCGCCCTCGCAGCGATTGGGGAAGACGGCGACGTCGACGTCGCCGAGGATGCGCGGGAATTCCGAATTGGGGATCGCGCCGACGTCGTGCAGTTGCGCCGAGGCGATGCCCATTCTTGCGGCCCAAGCGGGAATGTCGGCGAAGCCGTCCTGCCGCCGCGGTGGCGCGCCGACGCCGGGGATGAGCGAGAATTTTTCCGATATATGCGGCCAGAGCGTATGCCAGGCGGTCACCAACCTTGCCTCGGGATGGCGCGTCGCGAATGCGCGGAAGGCGAGCAGGACCAGATCCTGTCCTTTGCGGACCTCGAGTTTTCCGCCGGAGAATATCCGGAAGAGCCCATCCCGCCGGGCCTTCGGCTGCGGGCGAAAGCGCTCGACGTCGACCCCCTGCAGCACGGTCCGAACGGCGCTCAATCCCGCAGCGGAAATGAGATCGGCGTTCCAGCGCGAGCCCGCCACGATCAGCGGCATGGCCTTCAGGTGATCCCGTTGCGCCGGCGGAACGAAGGCGTCCTCGAGGAAAACGACCGCGATGTCCGGAGTTCCCTGAAGCGTCACTCCGTGCTCCACCGCCCGCAACGCCAATCCGTTGCCGAGCCCGTGCAGCACCGGCATCGGCAGGGTTGCGGCACCACCGGCGACGGTTTCGAGCTTCTCGCAGAGCGCCCGGGATTGCGCGAGCGCAGTCTCGATCCGCCGCTGCTGTCGGCGGTCGTGCAGCCAGACTTCCCCTGGAAGGCGCGCACTGAAGGCGGGGCCGGGCCAATGCAGCAGCATGTTGAGGCCATAGATGCCCCACCCGAAGAAGCTCGAGACTTCCCAGGTGAAGGTAACGGGAATTTCGGTTGCCGAGTCCCGCCGCAAGGTAGGCCCACTCTCTCCAGCGGAGGATCGGTCGTCAATCAGCGATGCGTGGGGGGCAAGCTGAAATCAGCCTGCTGCCGGCCGATCTAGACGAAGAGGTCGAGGAGCTGGCCGCGGCTCGCCGTTCGGGGCCCACCACGGGGTAGATCCTGCGGGCCCGAGCGCTGCTTCGACTTTCCATCCGCTTCCGCACCCTCGCGGCTCGGCGTCACCTGGCGCACAGGCGCAATCATCTGCGAGTGCGCGACCTGTGGCTGAGGCGCGACGGGAGGAGCAGGGCTCGGTGGAAGGGCCGCTTGGCCCGGCGGGATTTGCATCGGAAATATGGTTAATTTCCAAGGCCTTATTATAACAGAAATGGCCCCGATATGAAAGTCCGCGGGGGTTAGCGGGGAGCGAGTGAGGCGACGCCGGGAAGTTCTCGGCCTTCGAGCCATTCGAGGAAGGCACCGCCCGCCGTCGAGACGTAGCTCAGCGCGTCCGCCACCTGCGCCTGGACGAGCGCGGCCACGGTATCGCCACCGCCGGCGACACTGAGGAGCTTGCCGCTGCGCGTGAGCTCCGCCGCGCGGCGGGCCACCGCGACCGTGCCGCGCTCGAAGGGCGGCGTCTCGAAGGCGCCGAGCGGGCCGTTCCAGACCAGCGTCTTGGCGGCCGCGAGGCCCGCGCCGATCGCCGCCACCGTCGCGGGGCCGATATCGAGGATCATCGCGTCCGCGGGCACGCCGTCGATCGGGACGGTCTCGGTCGCGGCATTCGCCTCGAACTTCCGCGCCACTACCGCATCGACCGGCAGTAGCAGGCGGCAGCCGGCCGCCTTGGCTTTGGCGATGATGTCGCGGGCGGTATCGGCGAGCTCGCGCTCGCAGAGAGATTTCCCGACCGTAATGCCCTGCGCGAAGAGCAGCGTATTCGCCATCGCGCCGCCGATTGCGAGCGTGTCGACCTTGCGCACCAGGAAGCTCAGGAGATCGAGCTTGGTCGAGACCTTGGCGCCGCCGACGAGCGCCAGCACCGGACGCGCCGGTGTCTCGAGCGCCGCTCCCAGCGCCTCGAGCTCCGCCTGCATGAGGCGGCCCGCCGCCGCCGGTAGCAGGTGCGCGAGCGCCTCGGTCGAGGCGTGCGCGCGATGCGCCGCCGAGAACGCATCGTTGACGTAGAGATCCCCGAGCGAGGCGAGGCGTCGCGCGAAGGCTGCGTCGTTCGCCTCCTCTTCCGGATGGAAGCGCAAGTTCTCGAGGAGCGCCACCTCCCCCGGCGCGAGGCTCGCGACGACGCGCTCGGCCGCGGGTCCGACGCAATCCTCGGCGAAGGAAACGGGCTTTCCGCCGAGCGCACGACTCAGCGGCGCGACCAGCGGTCGCAGCGAATAGGCGGGATCGACCTTCCCATTGGGGCGACCGAAATGCGAGAGCACCACGACCTTGGCGCCCTTCTTCGAGAGGTCGAGAAGCGTGGGAGCCAAGCGCTCGATGCGCGTCGCATCCGTGACGAGGCCGCCCTTCATGGGCACGTTTAAGTCGGCGCGCACGAGGACGCGCTTTCCTGCCGGCGTGAGCTCGTCGATGGTGCGGAAGCGCGGCACTGCCGTTTGCGTCAGGCGTCGTTCGGCGGGACCCAGGGGATGCGCTGCACCTCGATGCCGTCCTCCGAGAGCTCGCGATGCTGCTCGTCGGTGGCCTCGCCGTAAATGCTGCGACGCTCGGTCTTGCCTTCGTGGATGCTGCGCGCCTCTTCGGCGAATTTGTCGCCGACGTAGTCGAAGTTGCGCTCGACGTGGTGACGGACTTGCTGGAGCATCCGCCGCATCTCCGCGGGGCCGGGCTCGGGCCGGCTCCGCGCCAAGCTCGGCGCCATCGGCGCCTTCTCGATCTCGGCATCGCCGCACTCGGGGCAGGCGATCTCGCGCGCTGCGGCCTGCCTCTCGTAGGCGGCGCCGTCGCGGAACCACGCTTCGAACTCGTGGTCGGCGCTGCAGCGAAGGGTGAAAAGGATCATCGGACCCACTCGACTTCGAAGGTTCAAGGCTAGACTGGCATACCCTTAGGTGGTTTAGCAATCGTGAGGGTCAAGTGCCAAGCCCGCAATGCCCGGCCCTAGACGTTCCGCCATCCCCTTGGATTATAAGGTTTCTTCCGCTTTTGCGGCCCGGTGGGCGGGTCCTGGATCTGGCGGCCGGGGGCGGGCGCCACACGGCGCTGCTGCGCGGGCGCGGCCTCTGCGTTCTGGCCGTCGATCGAGATACATCTTCCCTCCGGGCGCGCTTTGCGGGCGACGCTTGTGTCGAGATACGTGCCATGGACCTCGAGGACGGCGGTTCCTGGCGGCTCGGCGAGGGCTTTGCGGGCATCGTCGTCACGAACTACCTCTACCGCCCCTTGCTCGCCCCCATGATCGAAGCGCTCGCTCCCGGCGGCGCGCTCCTCTACGAGACGTTCATGCTCGGAAACGAACGCTTCGGCCGGCCCGCCAGCCCGGATTTCCTGCTGCGCCCCGGCGAACTCCTGGAGGCAACATCGCCCCCGCTCACGGTCATCGCTTTCGAGCAAGGCATCGTGGACCAGCCGCGTGCCGCCGCGGTCCAGCGTATCGCCGCCGTTAAGGCCGCGATGGGGCCTCTGCCCGCCTAGACGGGCATCAGCATGCGAGAACCTCGACCGCTCGAGTCTCCGCGGTCGGTCACTCCGCGGCGAGCGGTTTCTTGAGCGGGGTCGGGGCTGCGAAACTGCGGTCGTGCGAGAGCGAGGGGACTTGCCGGCGAGCTTCCAGCACCTTCGCGGGATCGATCTCCGCGACGATGAGGCCGATGCCGTCCTCGGCTTCCGCGAGCACCTCGCCCCAGGGTGCCACGATGAGCGAGTGGCCGTAGGTCCGGCGGCCGTTTGCGTGCTCGCCCCATTGCGCCGGCGCGAAAACGAAACAGCCGTTCTCGATCGCCCGCGCGCGCATGAGCACGTGCCAATGCGCACGTCCTGTTGGCACGGTGAAGGCCGCGGGTATCGTCAGAAAATCTGCGCCCGCCTGCGCGAGCGCACGGTAGAGATAGGGGAAGCGCAGGTCGTAGCAGACGGTCATGCCGAGGACGCCCCAGGGAAGTGGCGTCACGTCGGCGGCAGCGCCCGGGTGGAACACCGCGGATTCCCGATATTGCTCGCCGTTCGGGAGGTTCACGTCGAACATGTGGATCTTGTCATAGCGCTGCGCGATCTCGCCGTCGGGGCGGATCAGGAGGGAACGGTTGGCGAGCTTCTCGGGCTCGAGCCGCACCACGATCGAGCCCAACAGCAGATGGGCCCCGAGCTCGCGCGCGAGCTCGCGCGCTGCCGCCAGCATCGGGTGCTCGTCCTCGCCGCGCGCCTTCTGGAAGCGGAGCTTGCGGTCGGGCTCGATCATGTCGCTCACCTCAGGCGACATGATGAGATCGGCGCCTTGCTCGCGCGCGCGCCGCGCAAGCATGCGGAAGCTCTCGATGTTGGGGCCGACGTCGCGTGCGGAATTGAGCTGCAGGCAGGCGGCCTTGAAGACCCCGCTCATTTCGCGGCGAGCCCGAGCTTCGCGTCGAGCTTGCCCTTGCGGTCGAGCGCATAGAGCTCGTCGAACCCGCCGATGTGCTCGCCGTCGATGAAGATCTGCGGCACGCTGGTTCGCCCTCCCGCGCGCTCGAGCATCTCGTCGCGCTTTGAGGTGTCCTCGATGATGTCGATGTTGACGTAGGGAACGCCCTTGCGCTCGAGCAGGCTCTTCGCCCGGGCACAGTAGGGGCAGAATAACGTGCTGTAGATCTCGACGCGGGACATTGGACCTCCGGGCAAAGGCCGGCGCCACTCCGGTGGGTGCCGGACCCCCTTCAGGGTTGGGACGCGCCTAGGATTTCGATTTTCGCCACTGGGTGTCAAGGCGAATGCATTAATATTTACTAATCTTAAGAGGAGCGGAGGCTCCGTGCGAGGGTGAGGACGTCGACCCGGAGGGCTCCGCCGCGCCTCAGCACGCGCGCGCATTCCTCGACCGTGGCCCCGGTCGTGAGGACGTCGTCGATCAGGACGACTTTGAGGCCTCGCAACTTCGTTCCCGGACGGAGCTCAAAAGCGTGTCGGACATTGCGCCGTCTGCCGTCCGAGCCGAAATTTCCTTGCGAGGCTGTCCTGCGGCGGCGCCGGAGTGCGTCCGGCAGCACCTCGACCCCGGATTTGCCGCGGATCGCATAGGCCAGGAGCGCCGCCTGGTTATAGCGGCGGCGAAGCAGGCGGCTCCAATGCAGCGGTACCGGAACGAGTACATCGGCATCCGCGAGGAGTGCCGCCCCGGCTCGGCGCATCCATTCGCCAAAGGCGGGCGCAGCATGCAAGCGGTCGCCATGCTTGAAGGAAAGCACGAGCCGCCGGCTTCCCTCGTCGTAGCGCAGCGCCGAGCGCGCGCGATCATAGGCGGGCCGCGCTCGGGCGCAGCCGCCGCAGAGCGCCTCGCCCCCGAGATCGTGGGCGAAGGGAAGGCCGCAGCAGGAGCAGCAGGGCTCCCCGAGGAAGGTGAGCTTCCGCCAGCACGCAGGGCAGAGCGCAGGTGCGGCCGAGACCTCCTCGCCGCAAGCGAGGCAGCGCGGCGGGAGCAGCAGGTCGAGGAGCGCCTTGGCCGCGCGCCGCGCCGCCGCGACGGGCAAGGCGAGGGAGGTCATGGGCAAGAGGGGATCGCGGGCGCTTGCCGCTGTCAACGCCCGCGCCCTATAAGGCGTCATGGCGGAGGGCGAAATCCTGATCTTCGACCGGCGCGCGCTCCGCCGCCATCGCGAGCGCGCTGTGCGCCAGGGCGGGGCGGAGTTCCTGCTGGAGGAGACGGCCGAGCGGCTCGCGCAGCGCCTCGAGGACGTGACGCGCCGCTTTCCACGCGCCCTCGCGCTCGGGGCGCGCGGCGGCGTCCTCGCGCGGGCGCTCGCCGACCGAGGCGGCATCGAGTGCCTCATCGAAATGGAGGAAGGACCGGGCCTGCTACCGGCTGACGCGCGCGGCGGGCTGGTCGCGGAGGCCGAGGCTTTGCCCTTCGCGCCGGGCTCCTTCGATCTCGTGGCGAGCGCGCTCACCCTCCACTGGACGAACGATCTCCCGGGCGCACTCCTTCAGCTTCGCCGGACGCTACGCCCGGATGGACTGCTGCTGGCGGCGCTCCTCGGCGGCGAGACGCTGGGAGAGCTGCGCAACGCGTTCCTGGAGGCCGAGCTCGAGCTCGAGGGAGGCGCAAGCCCGCATGTTTCTCCCATGGCGGATGGGCGCGATCTCGCGGGGCTATTGCAGCGTGCGGGCTTCGCTCTCCCGGTCGTCGACAGCGATCGCCTCACCGTGACCTACGCCGACGCTTTCGCGCTCATGGCGGATTTGCGTGCGATGGGTGAAACCAACGCGCTCCGCGAGCGTCGCCGCGGCTTCACGCGCCGCGCGACGCTGTTGCGGATGGCCGAGCTCTACCGTGAGCGCCACGGCAGCGCCGTCGGCCGCATCCCCGCGAGCTTCGAGATCGTGACCCTCACGGCCTGGGCGCCGCATGCGAGCCAGCCGAAGCCGCTCGCTCCCGGATCCGCTGTCGCCCGACTCGCGGATGCCCTCGGCACGCGAGAGAGGCCCGCGGGCGAGAAGACCGGTCGCTGAGAGCCGCAGCGGGGATATTTT
>DATJVP010000027.1:0-24073 GCA_035581425.1 Allostellaceae bacterium
CGGCGGCCTCGCGGGCACCTACACCATCGGCGCCTTCGACGTGACCGTGACGGGCGTCTTCAGCAACACGCTCTCGACCTCGCCCTACCGCGGCGCCGGGCGACCGGAAGCTTCCTACTGCATCGAGCGGATCGTCGACGCGGCCGCGCGCGAGACGGGTATCGATCGCGCGGAGCTGCGGCGGCGCAACATGATCCCGCCCACTGCGATGCCCTACAAGACCGCGCTCACCTATACCTACGACAGCGGCGATTTCGCGGCGGTGATGCAGAAGTGCCTGGAGCTCGCGGACTGGAAGGGCTTCGAAGCACGGCGCGCGGAGTCGCGCCGGATGGGCAAGCTCCGCGGTATCGGGATCGCCTCCGTGATCGAGATTGCCGGCGGCCCCCAGGGACGGCCGATGGAGGAAGGAGCGGAAATCCGCTTCGACGCCAGCGGTACCGCCACTGTCCTCATGGGCAGCCACAATCACGGCCAAGGGCACGAGACCGTCTTCCGGCAAATGGCCGAGGAGTTTCTCGGCCTGCCCTTCGACGCGGTGCGCGTCGTCTACGGCGATACCGACGCCGTCTTCCACGGTCGCGGCACATTCGGCTCGCGCACGATGATGGCCGGCGGCACGGCTTTCCTCTCAGCCGCGGAGAAGGTGATCGCACGCGGAAAGGAGATCGCGGCCCATCTGCTCGAGGCAGCGCCTGTCGACATCGAATTTGCGGACGGCCGCTTCGCCGTCGCCGGCACCGACCGCGGCATCGCGCTGCAGGAGGTCGCGCGGGCGTCCTTCCTGCTACCGAAAATGCCGAAGGGGATGGAGATCGGGCTTGCAGGCGGCGCGGTGGTGACGCCAGGCGATGCCACCTTCCCCAACGGCTGCCACGTGTGCGAGGTCGAGATCGATCCCGAGACCGGGGTCACGCGCCTCTGCCGCTACACTGTCGTCGACGACGTCGGCCGCGTCGTGAACCCGCTCCTGCTCGGGGGCCAGGTGCATGGCGGGATCGCGCAGGGCGCGGGACAGGCGCTGATGGAGCGGATCGTCTACGACCGCGAAAGCGGCCAACTCGTCTCCGGCTCCTTCATGGATTATGCAATGCCCCGCGCCGACGATTTCTGCCATTTCGAAGTCGGCGAGCACGACGTCCCCACCAGGACAAACCGGCTCGGCGTCAAAGGCGGCGGCGAGGCCGGCACCGTGGGCTCGCTCCCCGCCGTCATGAACGCCGTCGCCGACGCCCTGTTGCCGCTCGGGATCACCCGTATCGATATGCCCGCAAGCCCGGAGAACATATGGCGGGCGATAGTGGGGCGAAGAAACAGGGCCCAAAATCCCTCTCCCCGCAGGGGAGAGGGGGATTCGATCAGCGGCCAGTAAACTTCGGTTTCCGCTTCTCGAGATAGGCGTTGACGGCTTCGCGGTGGTCGGCGGAAGTGGAGACCACAGCGTAGTGCGAGGAGATGAGGTCGAGGGCGGAGCGGAGATCGGTGCGCTGACCCTGATAGACCGCGCGCTTGATGAAGCGCACCGAGAGCGGCGGTGCCGCAGCGATCTTCTCCGCTAGAAGATGCGTCTGCGGCATGAGCTCGGCGTCGGGAACGACCTTGTTCACCATGCCGATGCGCTCGGCCTCGCGGGCATCAACGAGCTCGCCGGTCCAGAAGAGCTCCAACGCCTTCGCCGTGCCGACGAGACGGGGCAGGAACCAGGCGCCGCCCGCGCCGGGAACGAGCCCCACCTTGACGTAGGTCTCCCCGAGCCGTGCGCTTTCGGCGGCGATGCGCAAATCCGTCATCAAGGCGAGATCGAGCCCCGCGCCGGTCGCGGCCCCGTTGATGGCGGCAATTACGGGCTTGTCGAGCGCCTCGAGCGTCAGCGGGATCTTGTGCACATGTCCCTGCAGTTCCGACTTGCGGTCTAGCGGCGTGCGCTCGCTGGCGCTCCGCTTCTGCATCTCCGCGATGTCGCCCCCGCTGCAAAAGGCCTTGCCCGCTCCCGTCACGATCACCGCGGAGACGGCGTCGTTGCGCTGGCACTCCTCGAGCGCCGCGGCCCAGGCGTCGATCATCTCCCAGGTGAAGGCGTTCATGCGGTCGGGCCGGTTGAGCGTTATGGTCGCGATCGCGCCGTCGATCTCGAGCTTGATGGTGTCGCTCATGCTCTCTCCCCGCTGGGCCTTTCTTGAACCATGAGCGCGTCCACGACCGCAATACCCTCGCCCTCGGCGCCGAGAATCACAGGATTGAGATCGATCTCGCGCACACGCCCTGCAAAATCGCTCGCGAAGCGTGCGAGCGAGACGATGAGGCGCGCGAGGGCGTCGCGATCTCTCGCCGCGCGGCTTCGTCCTGCGCCGAAGAGGCGACCGCGATCGAGACGCGCGACGAGCCGGGATGCTTCCCCAGCATCGACCGGCAGCGGCGTCATCATGGCCTCCGCCATAGCCTCGACCTCAACGCCGCCGCGTCCTAACAGCAGCAGCGGACCGAAGGTCTCGTCGCGGCTCATGCCGAGGATCAGCTCTAACCCCGGCTTCGCCATTGCTTGCACCAGCACGCCCATGATTGCCGCATCGGGCGCGGCACGGTGTGCACCCGCGAGCACGCGCTCGAATGCAGCCGCGACCTCCCGCGCGTCGAGGAGTCCAAGCGCCACGGCTCCCGCGTCGGTCTTGTGCGGAATCTGCGGCGACTGAACCTTGAGGGCGACGGGAAACCCGATCTCGGACGCGGCCGCAGCCGCTTCCGCCGCCGACCGCACGAGCCGGTGCCGCGGTGACGGGATGCCGTATTCCCCAAGCACCGCAAGTGCCTCCACTTCCGCGAGGGTCTGCTTCGCCGCATCGAGCCTGCGGAGCGCCGCCGCGTATCCGGGCGAGCGGCCATCGGTCGCCGCCGGAGCAAGCGCCCGCCGCCGGTCCGCCCTTTCCGCGAGAAGCGAGAGCCCGCGGGCGACGCCGCGAATCCCCGTATAGAGCGGGACGCCGATCTCCTCGAGCTCCGCCCGCGCGGCCTCGGAGGGAAGCGGATAGCTGTAGAAGAGGATAGGCTTGCGGCGCTTGGCCGCGATCTCGCGCAGCCGCGCCTTCTCCAGCGGCAGGCGCGTGTCGTTCGTGAGCGAGCTCGCGACGACGATCGCGTCGATCTCGTCGCTCGCTTCCAGCGTCTCGACCGAGCGCAATCGATAGTCGGTGCCGATCGCCTGTGCGGTGATGTCGATGGGATTGCCGGCGGCGCCGAAGCTCGGAAGGAAATTCCGAACCTGCCCTTGCAGCTCCGCACTGAATTCGGGAACGGCGAGGCCCTGGCTTTCCAGTGCGTCGGCGAGCCAGCCGCCGACCCCGCCGGAGATGGTGACGATGCCGACGCGCTTCCCCCTCGGCTCCGGTGCGAGCGCTGCCGCGGCAGCGATATCGAGCATATCGTCCTGATCCTCGCCGCGGATCACGCCGAAGCGCTCGAAGACGGCCTCATAGGCGCGGTCGGCGCCGGCGAGGCTCGCGGTGTGCGAGACGGCAGCGCGCTGCGCGGCGGCGGAGCGGCCGATCTTCGCGACGATGAGCGGCTTGCCGAGCGCGAGCGACCGCTCCGCCATCGCCATGAAGGCGGCGCCGCGGCGCACCTGCTCCACGAACATCAGGATGACGCCCGTCCCGGGGTCGTCGAGGAGGAATTCGCCGACATCCGTGAGGTCGAGATCGGCCTCGTTCCCGGTGTTGACGGCATAGCTGAAGGGGAGCCGCCGCTGCAGGCCGCGATTGAAGAAAGCGAAGGCGAGTCCGCCGCTCTGCGAGACGATGGCGATGCGACGCTCCGCCGGCTGCGCACGCAGTCGCGGCAACGCCGACAGATCGACCGCGGGCGTGAAGCTCGCGACGATCGGGAGCGTCACGTTCATGAACCCGATCGCATTCGGTCCCGCGACGATCAGGCCGGTGCGCCGGGAGATCTCGCGGATGCGCTCCTGCTGCGCGCGCTTGTCGCCGCCTTCCTCCGCGAAGCCGGAGCTGAAGACGTAAGCCGCGCGCACACCCGCTGCTGCGCATTCCTCGAGCACGCCCGGCACCGCCTCGGCGGGGATCGCAATCAGCGCGAGATCGACCGGCTCCGGCACCGCGGAAATCGCGGGATATGCCTTGAGCCCCATGATCTCGACCTCGCGGGGATGCACGGGAAAGACGCGGCCGGGAAAGCCGCATTTCAACATCTGGGCCGTGACCCTGCCGCGGATATGGCTCGTATCCGCGGACGCGCCGATCACCGCGACCGAAGCAGGGCGAAAGAGCGGCGAGAGGTCGCGCGCGGCGGCGGTCATGTCAGGAGCGGTGAGGCGACATCGATCACGTCAATGGGATGGCGCAATCGGGGGAATGCAGTCCAGCGAATTCTCTCGGGATCGGATGATTGGCGGGGCTTCATTTTCAGGCAAATGCGACCTATGCTGGCGCCATGACCAAGCTCCTTGACGAGGCCCTCGAAGCCGTCCGCCGACTGCCGGCGGAGGTTCAGGACGAGATCGCTCGCGCCCTATTTCGCTTGGCCCAGGGCGATACCGATCTCGAACCCATTTCGCCCGTGGATTTGCCGGCCATACTCGAGGGTCTGGCAGATGCCGGGCGTCGAGACTTCGCATCGGAGTCCGAGATCGAGGCTGCGTTTCGCCGCTTCGATCGATGAAGCTGCGCTTCTCGCGGCGAGCAATCCGCGATGTCGCGCGTCCGTAAGCTCGTGACGCGCAGATATCCTTATCTGATCCCGCTCCAACCTCCCGCCCTCGGGTTCGCCCTTCTCACCGCTGCGCGAGGAAGGGCCAGATGCCGTCGGCGCCTTGCGACGCAGCGAGACGGCCGATCTCGAGGGCCCAGGCGCTCTCGACGCCGAACTCGTCGCGCCAGCACCACAGGCGGCGCGTGAGGTGGTGCAGGCGATGCTCGTGCGTGAAGCCAATGGCGCCGTGTACTTGGTGCACGATATCCGCGACTTTGCCTGCGGCCTCACCGACACGAAGCTTCGCCGCCGCCGCCGTGAAAGCGAGATCGCCTGCAAGCGCGCCCTCGACGGCGGCGGAGACCGCGACGTCCGACGCCGCGACCTGCTCGGCTGCCAATGCGAGCTGTTGCTGGATCGCCTGGAACTTGCCGATGGGCCGGCCGAATTGCACGCGGTCGTTGGCGTAGGTCACCGCAAGGCGGACGGCCTCCTCGAGCGCTCCTGCCATCTGCGCCGCGCGGCAGAGCGCGCCCAGGCGGTAGACCACGCCGGCATCCGCACCCATGGGGGCGCCGGCGACCAAGCGGGCGTCGAGCGGGAGATCGAGCGCGATGTCGTCGCGGGGCTCTCCGGCCATGTTGAGACCGGGCTCCACGGCAGCGCCAGGTGGCGCGATCACGGCAACGGCGGCATCGGTCGAGACCACAAGTCCGCTCGCGTTGCGTCCCCAGGGAAGCGCGCGGGCGACACCCTGGAGGCGCCAGCCCGCTCCCGCACGGCGTAGCTCCAACCGCTCATCCGGTCGATCGATCGCGAGTGCAAGCGGGCCGTCGGGCGGCGCAACTCCCGCGCGACGCGCGAGCCAGCGCGCGAGCATGGTCTCTGGCAATGGCAGCGGCACGGCGAAGCGGCCCGCCGCGCGTAGAACCGCGACGGCAGGGACCAACCCTTCGAGCGCGCCGCCGCCCTCGCTGCTCATGGCATCGAGAAAGCCCGCCTCGGCTGCCGCCTCCCAGAGGTGGTGCGGCCAGCTTCCGCCCTCGGCGGCGTTGATCGCCGCCGGCGTTGCGAGATCGGCGAAGAGACGCGCGGCGCTGTCGTAGACGAGAGTGTCGCTCATCGGAGGCCCAGCCCGCGCGCAATGATGCCGCGGAGGATCTCGCGCGTGCCGCCTCTGAGCGTGAAGGAAGGCGCGTGCAGGACTGCCTCCGCGAGCACCTCCTCGAAGCGGTCGTTGCCGCCGGGACGGCGCCCGCGCGGCGCGAGCAGGCGCACGAGCTCGGGTATTTCGCGCTCGAAGGTCGTGCCGAGGTCCTTGACGACGGCAGCCTCGAGGTTCGGCATCTCGCCCGCCTGCAGCATCCCCGCGACCGAGAGCGACATGCGCCGGAGCGTCCAGAGATGCGCGGTCATCCGCCCGAGAGCCTCGGCCGCGCGCGGCTCTGGATTGGCACCGATGCGACGCGCGAATTCCACCATGAGACGGAAGGTGCTCACGAAACGCTCCGGCCCTGAGCGCTCGAAGGCGAGCTCACTCGTCACCTGCTTCCAGCCTTCGCCTTCAGTGCCGATCAGGCGGCTCTCGGGTACGAGCACGTCGTCGAAGGTGACTTCCGTGAAATCGAGATCGCCCGCGAGGTTCTTGATCGGGCGAATGCTGACGCCGGGCGCGCGCACGTCGACGAGGAGCTGCGAGAGCCCCCTGTGACGATCCTCGCCTGCGGGCGAGGTCCGGCAGAGCGTGATCGCGAAATGCGAGCGATGCGAGTGGCTCGTCCAGACCTTGCGCCCATTGACCCGCCATCCGCCCGCGACTTTCTCCGCACGGGTGCGGATCGAGGCGAGATCGGAGCCGGAATCGGGCTCGCTCATGCCGATGCAGAAGAAGCATTGTCCCGCGGCGATTTTCGGCAGGAATTCCTGGCGCTGCTCCTCCGTGCCGAAGCGCAGCAGCAGCGGCCCGCTCTGACGGTCGGCGATCCAATGCGCCGCAACCGGCGCGCCGGCGATCAGCATCTCCTCCGTCACGACGTAGCGCTCGAGCGAGCTGCGCTCGTGCCCGCCGTAGCGCTTAGGCCAGGTCATTCCGATCCAGCCGCGCTTTCCGACCTCGCGCGAGAATTCCGGCGAATGCGCCGTGGCGAAATCTCCAGCGGGACGCCAGAAGCCGTTCGCCCGCGCCTCCGACAGAAAGCTCCGCACCTCGCGGCGCAGCGCCTCGCATTCCGGCGGGAGCGTGATGGGATCGAAGCGGAAGGTCGCGGACATTGGCGGGACAGAACGTCTTCGGGAGATGCGCGAGCATAGAGGGATTTCGTGCGCCTGCAAATCGCTCTATGCTCGCGCATCTCTCCGAAAAAGCGGATGCGACGATGCAGATCGAGCCGTTCAAGATCGCCATTCCCGATGCCGCCATCTCGGACCTCAGGGAACGCCTCGCGCGAACGCGCTGGCCCGATCAGCCGGACGATGCCGGCGGATGGGAGCTCGGCACCGATCTCGCCTATCTTCGGGAACTCACGGACTATTGGCGGACACGCTTCGATTGGCGTGCACAGGAGCGGATGCTCAACGCCTTCCCACAGTTCCGCGCGGTGGTCGGCGACGAGACCATCCATTTCATTCACGCCCGCGGCAACGGACCGAAGCCTCTGCCGCTCGTCGTCACGCATGGCTGGCCCGGAAGCTTTGCGGAGATGGTGAAGTTCATACCGCTCCTCGCAGACCCCGCATCGCACGGCGGGGATGCCGCCGACGCCTTCGACGTGGTGGTGCCGTCCTTACCGGGCTACGGCTTTTCAAGCCGACCGAAGCAGCGCGGCATGAGCGCCTTCGCGATCGCTGCGCTCTGGAAGGAGCTCATGCAGGGGCTCGGATATCCGCGCTTCGGAGCGCAGGGCGGAGATTGGGGTTCGGCGGTCTCGATCTGCCTCGGCTTCAAGCATCCGACGAACCTGCTGGGCATCCATCTCAACTTCATCCCGAGCTCCTTCCTGCCGCCGCTCAATCCGCGCGAGCGGCCGCTGACTCCGGAGGAGCAGGCTTTCCTCGACGTGCGGAGCCAGTGGTTCGATGCCGAGGCCGGATACAACCGCATCCAGGCGACGAAACCCCAGACGCTCGGCTATGGCCTCAACGACAGCCCGGCGGGGCTTGCGGCATGGATCGCCGAGAAGTTCCGGAGCTGGACCGATTGCGGCGGCGAGATCGAGCGGCGCGTCAGCAAGGACGAGCTCCTTACGGACATCTCGATCTACTGGTTCACGGAGACGATTTCTTCCTCCTTCCGCCTCTACAACGAGGCGCGGGCGCAGCCGCTCCGCTTCCAATCGGGCGAGCGCGTGAGCGTGCCGACGGCGCTCGCGAAATTCCCGAAGGAGATACCGATGCCGCCGCGCAATTATGTCGAGCGCGTCTTCGATGTCGTGCAATGGACGGAGATGCCGCGCGGCGGCCACTTCGCGGCGCTCGAGGAGCCGCAGCTCCTCGCGGAGGACGTACGCCGGTTTTTCCGGCGTTTCCGTTAGAGGTGCTTGCCGGTGTCGAGAATGATCGCGGTGTATTCCCGATAGGTCATGCCAAGCTCCTCGGCGCGGGCGAGCCGCGCGAGCGCGATCTCCCGCGGCGGAGTCTTCCAGGCGCGCTTATGGGCCTTCCGCCAGCAGTACTGATGCCAGGTCACGCCGACCTCGAGCGGCGGTCCCTGGTTGTGTCCGATCCCCGGCAAACTCGCGGGAAGACTCGCGGTCCACATCGTCATTCATTCGAAACTGTCGCACGGAATTCCGAGGGAGAGATGCGGGATCGCCGCAATCCAGCCTTGCCCCAGACAGCGCGGTTTTTTCGAGCAGAGCCGATTAAATCTTGAGCAGGTTGGCGCCGGCGGCGCGGAGCGACGCAAGCACGGATGCGCCGACTTCCGGACCTGCGGCTTCGAGCGGCGGGCGCACGGCGCGCCAGGCCGTATCCCGCCAAAGCTCGGCGAGCGCCGACTTGATCGCGGGAACGAAGGAATGCGCGGTGACTGCGGCTACGGCGGCAGAGATTTTATTTTGAAGGATATCGGCGCCGCGGGCCTCGCCCGTGCAGAGCTGCACGAGATCGGCCGCGATTGCGTTCGCCATGCCGCTGACGGTGCCGGCGCCACCGGCGCGGATCGCCGCGAGGACGGTCCGCTCGTCGCCCACGAAGATGTCGAGGTCCGGCAGCTCGCGAAGATAGGAGGAGGAGAGCGGCCAATCGCCGCTGCTGTCCTTGACCGCGACGAGGACGCCGGGGAAAGCGTCGGCGAGGCGCCGCACAAGCGCGGGGCGCAATGTGAGCCCCGTGTGGAAGGGGAAATTGTAGAGGCAAATCTTCGGCGAGCGTCCCCGAGCGAGAGCGGCCGTCCGCTCGATCGTCGCGGCGATATGCGCGTAAATGCCCGCCTCGCCCACGTCCTTGAGGTAGAATGGCGGCAGCAGGAGCACGCACTCGACGCCGAGGCTCACCGCGTGCGCGGCAAGCACTGCCGAAGTCGGCACGTCGCAGCAGCCAGTCGAGGGCATGATGCGCGCAGCCGGCACGCCTGTGGCAATCGCCGCCTCGAGACTCCGTTGCCGCTCGTCGGCCGAAAGTGCGGTGCCCTCGCCCGTCGTCCCGAAGAGGCTGACGCCGCGGCAGCCCGCCGCGAGCAGCGCGCCGCAGTGTCGCGCTAGACGCGCATCGTCGATCGCGAGTTGCTCATCGAAGGGTGTGAGAACCGCGGGCCAGACACCGCGCAGCGAGGATTGAGGCTGCATCGGGAAATCCTCCTGGGCCTATGTTGACACGCGAGTCCAACGGTGAATACCGTTTTGAGCCGCATGCGCTCATGCGCGGGCCCATAACGATACCATCCAAAAGAGGGAGAAGCCTATGGACGGTTACCGCAGCTCGAAATCCGGACTGACGCGTCGCAGCGTGCTCGGCGCGGGCGCCGCGGCGCTGGGCGCCAACTCGATATTCGCCCCGGCCGTATTCGGGCAGAGCGGCTTCGATTGGAAGCGTCTCAAGGGCGAGCATCTCGAGGTCTCCCTCACTCTCGGCCCGCGCGCCGAGCTCTGGCAGAAATACGAGAAGGAATTCGAGGAGCTAACGGGCATCAGCGTGGGGTCCGAGAAGGTGCCGGAGCAGCAGCACCGACAGAAGGTTGCGATCGAGTTCGCTTCCGGCAACACCAGCTTCGACGTCGCGACCGTCTCCTTCCACGTGCAGAAGCAGCTTTACGGGCGCGGGAAATGGCTCGCCGATCTCCGGGACCTGATCAAGGATCCGAAGCTCACCAATCCCGACTTCGACTTCGGCGACTTCGCCAAGGGCGCCATCGACTACGCGACGCAGAAGGACGGGCGTCTCGACACGATCCCGATCAATCTCGACTACTGGATCCTCTACTGGAATAAGGAGCTCTTCCAACAGAAGAACGTCGCTTATCCCCGCTCCTTCACGGAGATCATCGAAGCCGCGCGGACTATCAACGATCCCAAGAACGGCATCTCCGGGTTCATCTCGCGCGGCCTCAAGAACGCGAACGTCCCGGTGTGGACGAGCTTCCTTCTTGGCTATGGCGTCGATCCCATCGATCCCGACCTCACCATGCACACCGATGGCACCGAGGCCATCGAGGCCGGAAAGATCTACCAGACCCTCAACAAGGAATTCGCGCCGCCGGGCGTTGCGGGCTTCAACTGGAACGAATGCCAGACCAGCTTCGTACTAGGCAAATCCGCGATGTGGCTCGACGGCATCGGCTTCGCGCTGCCGCTCGAGGACCCCGCGAAGTCGAAGGTCGTGGGCAAGGTCGGCTACGGCGTCATGCCGCCGGGGCCGAAGGCGCAGCATTCAGCTTTGTTCGGCGATGGCGTCGGCATCTCCGCCTCCAGCAAGAAGAAGGAAGCGGCCTGGCTCTACATCCAGTGGGCGACGAGCAAGCAGATGAACCAGCGCCACCTCGAGGGACTCTACGGCGCTCCCGCTCGCGCCTCCGCCTACGCCGCGGTCAGGGCCTCCGGCAAGCTCACGGGGCCAAAGTTGGAATGGCTGGACGCCATGGCGGGCTCGATCAAGATTGCGCGCGCGGGATTGCCGGACATCGTGGCCGTGACGGAGTTCCGCGACACCTTCGGCATCGCCCTCACCAACACGATCAGTGGCGCCGATCCCGCGACCGAGCTCAAGAAGGCGACCGAAGCCTTCAAGCCCGTCCTCGCGAAGACCGAGAAGACGTGAGAGCGCGGCGATGAGCGCCGAAGCGGCGCTCGCGGGCTCTCGCCGCTCCCACGTGCTGTGGCGGCGCCTCTCCGGCGGCGCAGCCACGCGTGGGCGGCCCTATTCGCTTTTCGTCGCACCTGCACTCGTGCTCATGGCGGCCGTGATCGTCTTCCCCTGGCTCTTCACGGGGTTCATGAGCCTGCACGATTGGAAGCTCTCGCAGACGCGGAGCTTCGCAGGGCTCGACAATTACACCCGGCTTCTCGGCGACGAGCGTTTTCAGTGGGCGGCGCTCCGCACGCTCTACTACGCGGCCCTCGCTGTAATGGCGCCGCTCGTCCTCGGCACGATCGCGGCGCTGATATTCCACCGCCGATTCCCACTGCGGGGATTCTTCCGCGGCATCTTCATCCTGCCGATGATGGCGACGCCCGTCGCGGTGGGCCTCGTCTGGACCATGATGTTTCACCCGCAGCTGGGCGTGCTCAACTATCTCCTGACCTCGATCGGCCTGCCGCCGCAGCTCTGGGTCTACGATCCCGGCACGGTGATCCCGAGCCTCGTCATGGTCGAGACCTGGCAGTGGACGCCGTTGGTTATGCTCATCGTGCTCGGCGGGCTCGCGGCGCTGCCGACGGAGCCCTACGAATCCGCCCAACTCGATGGCGCCTCGGCCTGGGCGATGTTCCGCCACATCACCTTTCCGCTGGTGTTGCCGTTCCTGATGGTGGCCGCCATCATCCGGACCATCGACGCCGTCAAATCCTTCGACATCATTTTCGTCATCAGCCAGGGCGGGCCGGGCACGGCGTCCGAAACGCTCAATCTCTTTCTCTATCTCCAGGCCTTCGCATTCTACGACGTGGGCTACGCCTCCGCGGTGGTCGCGGTGTTCTTCGCGATCATCGTGACCCTCTCGCTCGTCCTCCTCTATCTCCGGCAGAGAACGCAATGGTCGACGTGAGGACGAAGCGCCGGCTGAAGCGCCTCGCGAACCGCGTGGGCTTCGCCTTCGCGCTCATCGTGATGATATCGCCGGCGGTCATGGTCTTCCTGTGGATGCTCTCGCTCTCGCTCAAGACGGAGATTGAGAACATCGCCTATCCGCCGGTCTTCATCCCGGAGACGCCCACGTTCGACAATTTCCGCCACGTCTTCGAGTCGAGTCCCTTCGGGCGCTACATCCTCAACAGCCTCATCGTCACCGGCAGCGCCACGCTCTTCGCGCTCGCGATCGGCGTCCCCGCAGGCTACGGCATCGCCAAGGCCAAGGCTTACCGGCTTGCCGTGCTGGTCCTCATCGCGCGGATCACACCCAACCTCTCGTACCTCATCCCGCTTTTCATCCTCTTCCAGTTCCTGGGACTGACGGGGACGCTCTGGCCCCTGGTGATCACGCATCTCGTCATCACTGTGCCGATCGTGGTCTGGGTGATGATCGGCTTCTTCGAGACGCTGCACCCCGATCTCGAGGAGGCGGCGCTCATCGACGGGGCGACGCTCTGGCAAGCCTTCCGACACGTGGCATTGCCGCTTGCGCGTCCCGGCATCGTGGTCGCGGGCATCCTCGCTTTCATCTTCTCCTGGAACAATTTCATCTTCGGCGTGGTGCTAGCGGGGCGCGAAACGCGGACACTGCCCGTCGCGGTCTACAACGTCTTGACCTTCGAGCAGATCTCCTGGGGGCCGCTCGCGGCGGCGGCGCTGGTAGTGACGCTGCCGGTGCTGATCCTCACGATCTTTGTTCAGCGGGAAATCCTTACCGGCCTCACTGCGGGCGGCGTCAAGGGTGGGTGAGCTGAGCGCGGTATCGGTCGCATGACCCCCGGGAGGGATGCTGATATAATCCCTCTGCCTGGGAGGATTTGGCATGGCCAACGAGCGCGTAGAACGGAAGCTGGCCGCCATCCTCGCGGCCGATGTCGCCGGCTACAGCCGCTTGATGGGTCTCGACGAGGAGGGGACGCTCGCGAACCTCAAGGCGCACCGACGCGAGTTGCTCGACGGCAAGATCGCGGAGCACCGCGGCCGGATCGTCAAGAGCACGGGTGACGGCATCCTTATCGAGTTCCCGAGCGTCGTCGATGCCACCCGCTGCGCCGTGGAGGTGCAACACGGCATGGCCGAGCGCAACTCGCGCGTCGCCCCGGAGCGGCGCATCGAGTTTCGCGTCGGAATCAATCTTGGCGACATCATCGTCGAGGGTGGCGATCTCTACGGCGACGGCGTGAACATCGCCGCACGCCTCGAGGGGATCGCGGAGCCCAACGGCATTTGCATCTCGCGCCAGGTCTTTGAGCAGATCGATGGCAAGCTTGCGGTTTCGTACCGACATCTCGGGCCGCAGCAGCTCAAGAACATCGCGAAGCCCGTCGATGTCTACGCGGTCACCCCGCTCGGCGCGGCGAGCGCGATCAGCGCCCCCGGCATTACCGCGAAGCCGCTGCAGCAGGAAATCAAATATTGCCGCGCCTCCGACGGGGTCCGCCTCGCATATGCGACGGTTGGCAAGGGTCCACCGCTGGTCAAGACCGCGAACTGGATGAATCACCTGGAATTCGAGTGGGAGAGTCCGATCTGGCGCCACCTGTTCCGGACGCTGGCCTCGGACCACACCTTGATTCGGTACGATGCCCGCGGCAATGGCATGTCCGATTGGGACGTCGACGAGATCTCCTTCGATCGATGGGTCGAGGACCTCGGCGCGGTGGTCGATGCGGCCGGCGTCGAGCGCTTCCCGCTGTTGGGTATCTCGCAGGGCTGCTCGGTCTCGATCGCTTATGCCGCACGCCATCCCGAGCGGGTATCGCACCTGATCCTCTATGGCGGCTTCACGATGGGCCGAACGAGGCGCGCGAAGAACGAGGCCGAGCGGCAGAAATTCGCCGCAATGGCGACCCTGATGCGCTTGGGATGGGGGGCGGAGACCTCCGAGTTCAGGCAGCTCTTCACCTCGCAGTTCATACCGGATGGAACGAAGGAACAGGCGGATTGGTTCAATGAGCTGCAGCGCAGGACGACCTCGCCCGAAAGCGCCGTGCGGTATTACGAGACCGTCGGCAATATCGACGTCACCGACGAAGTCGGGAGGGTCGTGGCGCCGACCTTGGTGATGCACGTGCGCGGCGACGCGGTCGTGCCGATCGAGGCAGGGCGCGAGATGGCCGCGGGAATTCGCGGCGCCCATTTCGTGGCGCTGCAGGGCAAGAACCATTTGATCCTGGAGCATGAGCCCGCGGCCGAGCGCTTCTTCGAGGAGATCAAGCTGTTCCTTGCGGAATGACGGGCGCGTCGCGGCGGCGTTGAGACGCCGCCCGGCGGTCGCCTTGTTCAGGGACCAAGCCTTAGGCTATTCTCGCGCGTACAATTCCACTGACTCCGACAAATCGCTCACAGGAAGATGCTCGCGCGATTCTGGTTAATCGTCGCCATCGCGGCCGGGACAGCGAGCGCCTGGGCGCAGCCGGTGACGGCGCAGCTCGATCCGCAACCCCTGGTGTCGTCTTCCGCCGAGCGCGTCTACGCCGCGGCGCGGCCGCGGCTGTTGCAAGTCCGCACGCTGGTGACGGCGGCCGGACGGCAATCCTCGATCGGCTCGGGTTTCCTTGTGAGCGCGGACGGGCTCGCGATCACCAATTATCACGTGGTCTCGCAATACGCGCTCGAGCCCGCAACCTATAGGCTCGAATACGCCGCCGCCGATGGCAGCCACGGCGATCTCAAGCTCCTGGCGATCGACCTCGCGAACGACCTCGCGGTGGTGCGGCTCGAGGGGCACGACTTGCCGTTCTTCGAGTTCGACGAGCGCGCGATTGCGAGCGAGTTGCCGAAGGGCGAGCGACTCTACTCCATGGGCAACCCGCTCGATCTCGGCTTCACCATTGTCGAGGGTACCTATAACGGCCTCGTCGATCGAAGCTACGGCGAGCGCATCCACTTCTCCGGCGCACTCAATCCCGGCATGAGCGGCGGTCCGACCGTGACCGCCGAGGACCGCATCGCCGGCATCAATGTCGCAAAGCAGCAGGGCAGCGAGCTCGTCAGCTTCTTGGTCCCTGTCCGCTTCGCGGGGGCGCTACTGAAGCGCGCGGAGAGCGCGGAGCCGTCGAAGCCTGCGGACTTCCGCGCGGAGATCGGCCGCCAGCTCACGGCGTGGCAGGCCGGCCTCTACCGCGAGGTCGCTAGCGAGGGGTTCAACCTCTCGAATTTCGGTCCCTATGCCGCGCCCGAGAGTGCCGCGCCCTGGTTCACCTGCTGGGCGCAGACCAACGCCGATCAGGTGCCGAAGCCGCGCGTCAGCGCCGAGACCACGAGCTGCTACGGCGACACTCAGCTCTTCATCGCCTCTGATCTGAGTACGGGCCGCATCCAGCTCACGCACTCCTATTTCCGCAGCCTCACGCTCAACGATTTCCAGTTCGCGAGCTTCCTCTCACAGCAATACGTGCCGAGCTTGACGCGGGCCTACGCAAAGAAATGGCTCACCGATCAGCGTTGCGAGGAGAATTTCGTGCGCGCGACGTCGCCGGGTGAGCGCCCGACGCTCCGCGTCATGTGGTGCGCGCGCGCCTATCGCGCCTTCGAGGGACTCTACGACGTCTGGGTGCTGACGCTCACCCAAGACCGCTCGAACGAGGCGCTGGTGTCGCGCCTCCTCATGCAAGGCGTCTCCTTCGACAACGCGCTCACCCTTACCAAGCGCTTCCTCGAGGCGGTGCAATGGAAGAGGTGATCTGGATCGAGGTGCTGGGGCGCCACCGCGACGTGGCGGCGCGGCTTCGCTTCGCCGGCCCGGAGATCAGGATCGGACGCGCCTACGACAATGACCTCGTCCTCGACGACCCCTATGTGGCGCCCCGGCATCTGCTGATCCGTCGCGAGGCCGACGGCATGCTCGTCGCGGAGGATCTCGGCAGCACGAACGGCCTCTACCTCGACCGCGGCAAGACGAGGCTGCAGCGCATTGTGCTCGACGGCGAGCGTCCCATGCGCGTCGGGCACACGCTCGTGCGGGTGCGTGCCGCCTCGCAATCGGTGGCGCCGGAGCGGATCGAGGCCGACCAGCGCCGACGCTGGCCGGTGCCCCTCGCGCTCGGCGCGGCGATATTGGGAATCGAGGCGCTCTCTCTCTGGCTCGGGCAGGTGACGGAGCCGCGCGCCACACGCTACATGGAGCCGCTCCTCTTTCTTGCGGCCTTCGCGGCGGCCTGGAGCACGATCTGGGCGTTGATCTCGCGCATCTTCTCCGCGCAGGCGCGTTTCGAGCGGCATCTCACGATCGCGCTCACGGGCCTGCTGGTCTATTCGCTCTACGACGAGGCGGTCGATTTCGCGACCTACTCCTTCGTCTCGCCCTACCTTCCGGTCTATAGATTCGTGGGAACCTGGGGCATTCTCGCCACGGTCTGCTTCTTCCATCTTCGCGAGATCAGTCCTGCACGGCTGCGGCTCAAGGGCGGGGCCGTTGCGGCGCTGGCTGTACTGGGGATCGCCTTTCAGCTTCTGAGTCAGTCCGACTTCGGCGGCGGGGATCGCCTTCTCTATGCGCGCCACCTGATGCCGCCGGGATTTCGTCTGTCGCCGGTTGAGACCGAGGATGGCTTCTTCTCTGCTGTCGAACGCATCAAGAGCAAGCTCGAAGCCGACCGGAAGGAAGACCTCCCCTAATACCGCTCCGCCGCCTCGAGGAAAAATCCACCGAGGCCGAAGCAGAAGGCGAGAAAGAGGACGAACGCGCCCAGGATCGGCACCGCGGCGAGGGCAGCGAGCAGGATGACGCCGAAGACGAGCGCTGCGAGACGACGGCCGAGCCCCGTGCGCTGGCCGCGGCCGAAGATGCGGAGCAATGCATCGCCCAGAAAGAGCGCGGCGGTGAGGAGCGCCAGCAGCAGCGTCGCGGCGTAGAGCGCGAGCAAGGCTCCGCCGACCAGCCCGCCCACCAGCGTCAGCATCGCGATCCCTGCGGCGATGGGGGCCGCTACCAGGACCGCGAAGCCGAGGCCTAGGCTCGCGAGCGGGCGCGATGCCACGAGCCGCGCCGCGTTCAGGGAATAGCCAGGAAACACCAGTACCCAGAGGAGCCCCGCCGCGAGGAGGGCAAGCGCGAAGAGGACGCTGCCCGCGAAATAGACCGCGCGAGCGATCGCGCCAATGTGCTGCGGCGGCGTCCATTGATGAAATTCGATGCCGCCGGAGATGACGGCGGTGGGGTCGATTGTGGCAGGCGCTCCGCTCTCGTAGATGAGCCGGCCGTCGATCTTCGCACCGGGCAGGATCCTGAGAGAGCGCGCACGGATCGTTGCGGTGCCGCCGATCTTGCCAGCGATTGCGACCGTGCCGCCGGAAGCGTCGAGATCGTGGTCGATCGCGCCATCAACCGTGATGTTGCCGCCCTTGAGCCAAGCGCTGCCGGAGACGCGACCCTCGCGGCGCAACCGAATGCTGCCGCCGGCCGCAACCAGGTCGCGGCCCACCTGCACCCCGAAGCCGAGGGCTCCGCCCGCCGCGCGGACCGCGTGCCGCACGACGCCCCGGATCTCGATCGAGCCGCCCGCGGCCATCACGCTCCCGGAGATGTCGTCACCGATGGCGATACGACCGCCGGCCGCGGTTACGTCGCCATCGACCTCCGCCTGCACGTCGATGCTCGGCCCTGCGAGGTAGAGGTCGCGGTTGATGGGCCCCTCGACGGTCGACGCCCCACCCAGGAGAGGCATCGCGCCTGCCGGGCCGATGAGGCCAAGCCCTACGACGGCGATTGCGGCCGAGACCCAGGACCTCCTGCGCATCGCCACACCTTTTCGCGGGTTGCACGGCGGCGCGATCTAGCTTACCGAAGGGCCGCTCGACCCCAATATTGCCTGAGCGGGAGGAAGGTGTCATGGACCCAATCACCGAGGAGATGCGCGCCCTGTTGCGCCGCTGTAGCGTGGCGACGCTCTGCACCCAGCTTTTCAAGCGCGGTCTTCGAAACACCGTGATCCAGGGCGTGCGGCCGCTCGCTCAGGGACCGGAACTCATGGTCGGCGAGGCCTTCACGCTGCGCTACATCCCCGCGCGCGAGGACCTCGACCATGTCGGCGTCTTCAACGATCCCGAGCATCCCCAGCGCAAGGCTGTCGAGAGCGTGCCATCGGGCCAGGTCCTCGTCTGCGATTGCCGCGGCGACGCACGCGCGGCCTCCGGCGGCTCGATCCTGCTGACGCGACTCAAGAAGCGGGGAGTCGCGGGCTTCGTCTCCGACGGCGGCTTGCGCGACAGCCCGGAGATCGCGCAACTCGGCTTTCCCGTCTATTTCGGCGGCCCCGCGCCGCAGCTCAATCTCGCGCGCCACCACGCCGTCGACCTCAACGTGCCGATCGCCTGCGGCGGCGTCTCGGTCTTTCCGGGCGACGTTCTCGTCGGCGACGGCGAGGGTGTGATCGTGATTCCTCGCCACCTCGTCAAGGAAGTCGCACCCGACGCCGCCGAGCAAGAGCGGCTCGAGGAGTTCGTGATCTCCGAGGTCCGCAACGGTGCCTCGATCGTCGGCGTCTACCCGCCGAAGGATGCCGCTCTCGCGCGCTATCAGGAGTGGCTGAAGCGGGGTGGCAGGAGCTGAGCGGCTCTCAAAGCGCGTTGGGCGGCGTTGGGATGTCCGCGTGCCGGGCGGCGCGACGCGCGGCGTAGGCACGGGTGAGCTCGGCCGCAAAGAGCACAATCTGGACCATTCCATAAATCCAGATCAGCACGATGAAGAGCGCCCCCGCCGCGCCGAAGAATGAGCGCAGCCCAAGCTGGGCGATGTAGAGCCCGACCGCATATTTGCCCGCGGTCACCAGCACGCCCGTCAGCACTGCGCCGACCCAGAGGTCGTGCCACGCGATCCGCCGTGATGGCAGCAGACGCAGCACCGCCGCGAAGAGAAAAGTTACCGAGAGAAACGAGAGCGCAAAGTGTAGGATGCGCAGCGCTCTCGGCGCCGACAGGTGCTGTTCTCTGAGATATTGCGCGAGGACACCGATAGCGGTGCCCGCCGCGAGCGATGCCGTCAGCACGAGACCCGAGGCAAGGATAACGCCGAGGCAGAGCAGACGGTGCTTCACCAGCGCCCAGAGCGGCCGCTCACGCGCGGGTCCAGCTTTGAAGATGACGTCGAGTGCCGTCTGCAGCTCCGCGAGGACTGCCGTCGCCGAGAGCGCCAGGATGACGACCCCGAAGATTGCGGCAATGGGCCCGGTCCTTCCGGCGCCCGCGTGGCGCACGATCGCCTCGATCGTCCTCGCCGCCTCCGGCCCCACGAAGTCCCTGAGATCGCCGACGATCGCGCCCTCCGCCGCATGCTGCCCGAAAGCCATGCCCGCGATTGCGGTCAGCAGCAGCAGCATCGGGACCAGCGAGACGACAGCGCAGTAGCTTATGGCCGCGCCCATGCTCATCGCGCGATCGGCAACCCACCCCCGTGCAGTCTCTTTCAGGATTGCGAGGGTCTCTCGCATGAAGGCACAGACTTACCGGCAGCGCTACTTCGGTACGAAGGCGTAGATGCGACCGTCGCCCGCCACGAAGAGGCGGCCATCGGCCGCGAGGACGGTCGCGAAGTGGCGGAGCCCTTGCATCGCATCGTTGGGGCCGCCGCCGCCATAGACGGGCGCGCCGGTGTCGCCGCGGAAGCCGTGCAGGCGATTGTCGCCCTCGGCGCCGGCCATCCAGATGATGGGATTTGTGTTGTCGTCGTCGATCGTGACGATCGGGGCGCCCCGCCCATTGACCGCCGCGCACCAGGCCGTCGAGATCTTGGGCGCGGGCGACGCCTCGATCCTCAGCATGGTAAGACCGCCGCCCGCGGCACTTTTGGGACAGGCGCTCCCTTGTCCTTCGAACACCACGAAGGCGCCGTCTCCGGTGGTGAAGACGGCGGGCGAGGTCCGGATCGGCCCCTTCGCCACCGGCTGCACCGCGAGCGCGCCGCCGATACCGCCGAGATTGGCCCGGTTCAGCAAATAGGCCTTGCCATCCTTGCCGAGCGCCAGAACGAGCTTGGCGTCACCCTCCGGAGTCCAGAGATCGAACGGCAGCGGATTGCTCCCACCGAGATCGAGATCGCCTTCGTCGAGCGCCTTCCAATTCGTGGGCGCGAAATAATCGCGGGGCGAGGTCGCAGGCGCGAGGTCGAGACCCAGGCGGATCACTGCGTTGCCGTCCGCCCAGTCGCTCGCGCCGCTGGTGTTGCCAGTCGCGACGTAGAGCGAGCGGCCGTCGTAAGCGAGGCCGCCTGGCGCCCAGACGCCGCCGCCGGCCGCCCGCGCGGACCACGCTATAACGTCGCTCGGGTGATCCAAGTCGATGCCGACGACCCAGCCGCGATAGTCGCCGCAATCCCCGAAATGGCCGCCATAGGGCACGTAGAGCTTGCCGTCGACGATGCTGAGGGCACCGCGCTGATTTTGCAGCCGCGGCTCGAAGTGCTTGCCGATGCCCGCGAGTGCCTTGCCGACGTCGACGGGGAAGCCCGGCAAGACCGCGCCGGTATCGAGCGCGAGGCCGAAGACGACGTGCCGCGGCCCCTGCTCGCTCGCGACCATGGCGTCGAGATAAAGCGTCGCCGACACCCAATCGATCGCGGGCGTTCCGGTGATGCCGAGCGGCGAGATATTGCCGCAGGGAAGATCCGCGCGCTGCACCGGCCGGCCGAGATTCTTGCTCCAGGCGACCTTTCCGTTGCGCGCATCGAGGGCGTAGACGGTGTCGTCCTCGCTGACCACGATCAGGATCTTGCGCGGGCTCTGGCGGAAGTGGAAGAAGAGCGGCTGCGCATAGATGTCGCCCGCGATCCGCCCATCGAAGCCGGGATCGAGCGCGATCTTCGCCGCATTATCGTAGGTGAAATGCGGCATGGTGTAGCGCCCGCTGCGGTCCGAGCTCGCGTGATATTCGAGCACGGATTGCGCCCGCGCCTCCGGCGCCGCCGCGAGGAGGGAGATAGCGACCGCGAGACCGCAGGCGCCAGCGAGAAATCGCATTCGTCTTCCTTTCCTCGTCGCCTCGCCTGCGATCCGAACAGCCGCTACAGCACCGGGCCGGGGCTTCCGATCGCGTGATCCCTGAGCCCCTCGGTGATGAGTCGATAAGCCTCGTCCACGGAGTCGGTGCGGTGGAAGAGGTCGACGTCACCGGGGCTGATGGTGCCGTAGCGCACCAGCGCATTGAAGTCCACGATTTCCTCCCAGAACTTGGTTCCGAAGAGGACGATCGGCATGCGCTTGCGCATCTTCCCCGTCTGGACCAGCGTCAAAATCTCGAAGAGCTCGTCGAGCGTGCCGAAGCCGCCGGGAAACAGCACTACGGCCTTAGCGAGGTAGACGAACCAGAACTTACGCATGAAGAAGTAGTGGAAGTGCACGTGCAGCTCGCGGCTCACATAGGGATTGTCGAACTCCTCGTTGGGGATCGAGATGGTGAGCCCGACGTTGAGGCCCTTGGCCTCGGAGGCGCCGCGATTGGCGGCCTCCATGATGCCGGGACCGCCGCCAGTGCAGACGAGGAAACGCCGCTCGCTCTCGCCGAGTTGCTTCGACCATTCCGTGAGGCGATGCGCGAGGTCGCGCGCGGCCTCGTAATAGACAGAGAGCTCGAGCGCAATCCGGGCCTGCGCCACGTCCGTGCCATCGCGCTCCGCGCCCGCAAGCGCCGCTTCGGCGGCCTCCCGCGATTTCAAACGGGCCGAGCCCATGAAGACGATGGTGTCCTGCACCTCGCTGCGCTCGAAGCGCGAGAGCGGCTCGAGGTATTCCGAGAGGATGCGGATCGCGCGCGCGTCCCTGCTCTCGAGGAAGCGCGCATTGTGATAGGCCTTGGGTTGGCGATGCGATTGTTGTGCCACGGCGGATTCCGAGCGGCCCCACGCGGATGGAGGCGAAATGCCGCCCGCCGGCGAGCCCGGAGGAATCTTAGTGCGCCGCGGGTCCGCCGTCATGGTCCAACTGGCGCGGCCCGATTGCGCCCCGATGCCGCCGAGCCTAGGCTCCCGCGCATGATCGCAATCGATTGGGGCACCAGTTCCTTCCGCGCCTACCGGATCGATGCTGCTGGCGCCGTCGCCGAGCGCCGCGCGGCGCCGCGGGGCGTGCTCACGGTCGAGGGGCGCGCCTTCGCGGAGGTGCTGGAGGCCGAAATCGGCGACTGGCTCAAGGCAGAGCGCGAGCCGGTCTGGATGAGCGGGATGATCGGAAGCCGGCAGGGCTGGCGCGAGGTGCCATATGTCCCCTGCCCGGCCGATGCTGCGGAGATCGCCGCGGGCTGCATCGAGATCGGCTGGGGCGACGGGCGGCGCGCTGCGATCGTGCCGGGCCTCCTCTGCCGCGGCGCCAGCGGCGTTCCCGACGTGATGCGCGGCGAGGAGACGCAGATCCTCGGCGCGCTCGACGCGCTCGCTGAGATGCGCACAGTCTGTCTGCCGGGCACGCACAGCAAATACGCGACGCTCCGCGGCCGGCGTATCGAGCGCTTCGCGACTCACATGACCGGCGAGGTCTTTGCGGCGCTTTGGCGGCACACGATCCTGGGCCGCCTCGGCGGCGACGAAGCCGATCGCGACGATTCGGCCTTCGATGCCGGCGTCGCACGCGCGGCCGACAGCGAGGGCTTGCTGCACCACCTCTTCGGTGTGCGCGGGCGCGGCCTCCTTGCGGAGCTTCCGCCAACGAGTCTCGCCCCCTATCTCTCGGGGATCCTCATCGGGCACGAGGTGCGAGCGGCTCACCCGCAAGGACCGGTCGGTGTCATCGGCACGCCGGAACTCGTGCGGCTCTACCTCCGCGCCTTTGCCCACTGCGGCATCGCCGCGGAGACGATACCGGGCGAGCCTGCGGTGCGGGGACTCCAGCGCATCGCGGCGGGCCGGCAATGACGGCGCTCACTCCATGGCTCCAGCGCTCGCCGCTCATCGCAATCCTCCGGGGAGTACGGCCGGAGCAGGTTACCGAAATCGGCGCGGGCCTCATCCGCGCGGGCATCGCGATCCTGGAGGTGCCCCTCAACTCGCCCGATCCCATCGAGAGCATCCGACGTCTCGTGGCGGAATTCGGCACGCAGGCGCTCGTCGGCGCGGGCACCGTGACGCGCGTCACCGAGGTCGAGGCGGTGGCGGCTGCGGGCGGGCGTCTCCTGGTGATGCCGCATGCGGATGCAGCGCCGGTCGCTCGCGCGAAGGCGCTCGGCATGATTGCGATTCCGGGATTCTTTTCGCCGAGCGAGGCCTTTGCGATGATTGCGGCAGGCGCCGATGGGCTGAAGCTGTTCCCGGCGGAAGCGGCTTCGCCGAAGGTGCTGCGCTCGCTCCGCGCGGTCTTGCCGCGGGAAATTCCGGTGCTCCCGGTCGGCGGCATCAACGCCGCGGGGATGGCCGCCTGGCGCGATGCCGGCGCCGCGGGATTCGGAATAGGCTCGGCACTCTATAAGCCCGGCATGAGCGCCGCCGAGGTTGAGCGGAAGGCCCAGTCTCTCGTCGCCGTACTCCGCGCTCCCGGAGGAACCTAGGTATCGCATCAAATCGCGGAAATGACTCGGCCGCGCGGGTTCAACCGGGCCTTCCGCTGCTGTAAAATCGGCGCACCAAAGGGACCGACGGATGAACAGCGCCCAGCCCGACCGGAAGAAGATCCTCGAAAACCACCCCTTCTTCGCCAAGTTGTCGGCGAGCGAGCGCGATACTCTCCTTTCGCGTGCGCGCGGCAAGCGCTTCCGGGCCGGCGAGATCATCTTCCACAAGGGAGTGCCCGGCGACAGCATGCTCGCCGTGCTCTCGGGCCAGGTCCGGATCAGCGCCCCTGGCATCGACGGGCGGGAAATTGTGCTCAACACCATCGAGGCAGGGCAGATCTTCGGGGAGATTGCGCTAGTCGACGGGGGGCCGCGCACGGCCGAGGCCGCTGCCGCTACCGACTGCGAGCTGGTCTTCCTCGATCGCCGCGACTTTCTGCCCTTCCTCGAGAATCATCCCTCGCTCGCGCATGCTCTGCTGCTGATCGTCTGCCAGCGGCTACGCCAGACGACCGAGCAGGTCGAGGACGTTATGTTCCTGCAGCTTCCGGAGCGGCTCGCGCGCAAGCTCCTGCAGCTCGCGGCGAGCCACGGACGCCAGATGCAAGAGGGTATCCGG
>DATJVP010000028.1:0-10116 GCA_035581425.1 Allostellaceae bacterium
TCGCGCCCCACGACCTCGCCGACGAGTTCCAATTGCATCGCCATGCGCTCGTTGGCCGCGACGATCTCGTTGAAGGTGTCCGCGATCTTGCCCATGAGGCCGATTTGGTCGTGCGGCATCCGGATCGAGAAATCGCCGACCCGCATTGCCTGCAACGCCTCGAGGAGCATTTGGAGCTCGTTGGGCCGCGAGGCCGGTTGCCCGTCAGCATGCGGTTTGCCGTTCCTTCTCCCGCGCCCGCGCGCACGCGGTATCGCACCCGTCACGGCGGGGCTCGGTGCCACTCCGGCATTCGCCTTCGCAGTCCTGGGCATCACTTTGCTCCTAAGTGTCGGACCATCGCCCGGTATTCCCTCTCGACGTTCGTCGAACTAGCGGGCGGCAAATTGTCGGTGCCGATTGGGGCTATCCACGGACGCCTCGCCAACGCATTGAGAATTCTGCGGAACCTGATTCTCGCTGCACCCCGAGGCCGCAGCACGCCGCTTGGCCCCGCCGAAGAGGAGCGTGCCGCGGGGCCTCTCCGGAGCGTGTGGCATTTTCGTGGTTCCGGTGGTCACAGCTTCGGAGGCAACTGCGGCCGAGCGCGGGTGTTCGAATCATGCGAGAGGGCGCCTTCCCGCATCTGCGGTGCGGGCCGGTCTCTTGCTGCGTGTCACACCCTATGACTAGGAGAAGCGCGATGAACTGGGATCAAATCGCCGGCAACTGGAAGCAGTTTACCGGCAAGGCCAAGGAGAAGTGGGGCAAGCTCACTGACGACGACTGGACGGTAATCAAGGGCAAGCGGGAGCAGCTCGTGGGCATCGTGCAGGAGCGCTACGGCATCGCGAAGGAAGAGGCCGAGCGGCAGGTGACGGAATTCGAGCGGCAATACCAGCGCCTCGAGGAACAGCGGCGCGCGTCGTAAGCTTCGCTCTCGTCGATCGGCGGCGGCGCCGCTTCGCTGAAGCGGGCCGCCGCTTTCTCTATGCGAAAACAAATAATTGCGCGATCGGCCGCGTTGGCGGCGGGTCTTGCGCCGGCGGTTGCGGCACGGGAGCGGGCGGCACGGGGATCGGCTTCGGTGGTTCCCTCACGGGCGACGGCACGTCCGGCCCCGGCGGCGCAGGCGGGTTGCCCGGCGGCTGCGGCGTTCCCGGCTGCTGCAGATAGCGGCGCATCTCGGTGCGCATAACAATTCTCCCGATCGATTCCGTGACAAAGAGAGCGCACACAGCGCGCGCAAACCGCCCACAGAACCGTATTCTCGCCGCAATGGTTCCACGGAGGTCGACGCGGCCCCGGCGGAACGGAATTCTCGGCGTCGGGTTCTGACGAGGTCGCCAGCCATTTCGGGGTGGGACGATGAGCTCACATGCGATCGACGCCGCCGCGCCGCAAAAGCAAGCCCTGCTCGGAAGCGATCACGCGCGCATTGCCCGTGCGCATGCGCAGGCCGCGCTCCGCGCATTCGAGCACCCGCTGCTCGGCTTCGTCCTGGCGGCGGCGGTTTGGAGCGCGCCGCTCGTGGCATTGGCTTGCTCCGTTACGCCCGCTCTGTTGATCGAGCTTCCCACCGCATTCTTGCGCGGTGATTCCGCATTCCTATTGGGATTGGGCGCCTTGCTTGCCTATCTCTTCGCTGCCACTTGGCTGCTCGCTGCGACCGCGTCCCGCCTGCTATCGAGGGGTTCCAGAATTCTGCGATGGGCGCTGCACCTCGCGGTCGCTCCGGTGATCCTGGTCTCGCTCGCCGCAACCGTCGCCCTGACTTTCACGCTGTCCTTCGCGATGATCGTCCGAACCTTTCCTGCGCTCCTCTGAGGACGCAATCGGGATTTCTGACGCGGCGGTTGCGTGCCATGTCGAGAGCGGAGCGATACCGCGAGCCCCCGGCCGCCAAAGTCCAGGGAGCGCGCGCGGTCGAAATGCCACATAGCATCTTCCGCTACGTTGTCGAGGCCAGCGCCATCCATCAGGTCCTGCTCCTGCTCCTGACGGTTGGCGTGTTCCTGCTGGAGGCCGCGCCTCTGGAATTGCAGCGTCGGATCGTCAACGACCTCACGAAGCATCGCCAGTTTCGATTTTTCTCCATGAATTTTTTGATGAACCTCAGCACGCAGCTCCAGGTCGTCGCCGCCCTGCTTGCCGGAGGATGGGCAGTCTACACGGAACGTTTGGAGATTGGCGGTGTTGTAGCGTTGATCTCCGGAATCGCCCGCCTGACCGATCCCTGGGGAGACTTGGTGAACTACTTTCGGGACGTGAACGTCACGCAAGTGAAGTTCCGCCTCCTGCGGGAAGCGGTGACCCAACAGGAGCAAGGACAGCGCCTCGAGACGGCTGACGCAACCCGAACCTTGGAAAAGGGTTAGGTCATGGCAAAGGAATTCGCCGTTCCGCCGAGCATCGCCCAGGAGATCGGGGATACAACACCTGCCCGCCCGATGCGCCGCCGGGATAGTTTCCGGAAGCTCGAAATGGCGAGACCACGGATTTGCCTCGCGCTTGCGGCGGCTCCATTCATTCTGATCATCGTGCTCTGGAGCATGGGATATCGCTAGGGCTGCAAGCTCCAGCGGAGACCGGGACATCGTTAACAGATCGGAGGTACTGCGCCGCCTCACCATACGGCGCCGCGAAATGGCAACTCGTTGATCGGGCCGCCCAATGACCCATATTGGAAGCAAAGAGGCATTGCGTTCGGAGCCGGTCACCGTAGAGAGTGGACGAATGACGACAGGTCGCATTTCCCTGAGGCCGACAGGTCGCATTTCCCTGAGAGAGCTGTTGCCGTCCCTCGCCCTGATCGTGGTGCCAAGCGCTGTTCTCGTGGGTATTCAGTATTTCCAAGCCGTCAACACACTTCCCGATCTCAATCGCTCGCAGGTACTCGTTGCTCACACCCGCGAGGTCATCGACGTTGCCCGTGCGCTGGAGATATCGACGCAAGAGCTGGTAAACGCACAGCGCGGCTACATCATCACCGGCAGCGACGAGACTCTTGCCGCCTATCGATCGACCCTCGGCAAGCCGCAGGAATTGCTGGCACGACTGAAAACGCTCACCGCCGACAACCCCGATCAGCAGCGCAGGCTGGAGCAGATCGCCGGCCCGATCGAGGCGCTCGCGGGGATGACGGGTCGCGCGGTGACCGCGCGCACGAAACTGGGTTTCGATGCCGCGCAGCAGATCGAGGCGGCCAACGTAACGGGGAACTCGCTCCAAGCGATCGACAACACCATCGAAGAGGTCATTGACGGCGAGAACGGGCTCCTCGTGGAGCGTCAGGCCGCCGCGGCCGCAGCGGGAGCGAACATCGCTCGCATGAGCGAGATCACGGGCGCATTGGCGGCGGCCATCATGATCGTCGGCTGCGTATTCCTCATCGCGATTTCCCTGCGCGCCGCGCGGGCGCGGGAAAAATGGCGCGAGAGCGAGGAGGTGTTTCGACTGCTTGTGGACGGCGCTCAGGACATCGCCATCTACATGGTGGATTCCGAAGGCCGTGTCAGCACCTGGAACAAAGGCGCCGAACGCATCAAGGGCTACGCGGCGTCCGAGATCATCGGCCAGAACTTTTCGAGCTTCTTCACGCAGGCCGATCGGGACAACGGTGTGCCGCAGAGGAATCTCGAGACCGCAATGCGGACGGGAAAATCGGAATCGGAGGGTTGGCGCGTGCGGCGGGACGGCAGTCAATTCTGGGCTAGCGTGATCCTCGACACCATCCGCGACGACTCCGGCACACTCATCGGCTTCCTCAAGGTGACGCGCGACATGACCGCGCGCCGGACCATCGAGGAGCAGCTCCGCCACTCCCAGAAGATGGAAGCCGTCGGCCAGCTCACGGGCGGAATTGCCCACGACTTCAACAACCTTCTGGCAGTGATCATCGGGAACATCGAGACGCTGCAACGTCGAGAGCATTTCACCGATCCGTCGGTGGTTCGGCGGCTCGATTTGGCCATGCGGGCCGCCGAGCGGGGCGCTGCGGTCACGCGGCGCCTTCTGGCGTTCTCACACCGGCAATCGCTTCTACCCAAGCCCCTCAATCTCAATCGCATCGTCGCGGCGATGTCCGAGATTCTCGAGCGGACGCTCGGCGAGGACGTCATCGTCGAGGCTTTCCCCGACCCGCAGCTCTGGCAGACCTATGCGGACGAGAATCAGCTCGAGAGCGCGATCCTCAACCTTGCAATCAACGCGCGCGACGCGATGCCCCAGGGCGGCACGCTCACCATAGAGACGTCGAACGTAACGCTGGACCAGGTTTACGCGGCGTCCCATCCGGATATGCAAGCGGGCCAATATGTCGTGCTCGCCATCAGCGATACCGGCGTCGGGATGAGTGAGGACACGATCGCCAATGCCTTCATGCCGTTCTTCACGACCAAGGAGGCGGGGCATGGCACGGGGCTCGGGCTCTCCCAGGTCTACGGCTTCGTCAGGCAGTCCGGCGGAACCGTCAGGATTCGCAGCAAGCTCGGCGAGGGCAGCACCTTGACGCTCTATTTCCCGCGCATGCTCGGCGGAGACCCCAAGACCGAGGTGCAGGACCCGACCGTCGCGCCCGTCGGCAAGGCGCAAGAGAAGATCTTGATCGTCGAGGACGAGGAGTACGTTCGCCACCACGGCGCAGATATTCTTAGCGAGCTCGGTTATCGCGTGCTGGTCGCCTCCGACGGGCGGACGGCCCTCACCGTCCTGGAGCAGAATCGCGACATCGGCCTGCTCTTCACGGATATCGGTCTCCCCGGCGGCATGAACGGGCGCCAGCTCGCCGACGAGGCGCGCCACCGCTACCCCCGCCTCAAGGTCCTGTTCATGACCGGCTATGCCGCGCGCAACGCCCTTGCCCAGGCCGCGAACTCCGAGCTTGGGCTTGAATTGATCATCAAGCCCTTCAGCTATGTGGCCCTCGCCACGAAGATCCGTGACGTGCTGGACACCGGACGCTGACGAAGCAGAGCGCTCGGTCGGCGAAATTTTCTTCGAACCCGATGGAACCCGCGGAGACTCTGCCGGGTTGACTGCGCGGAGCCACCGGAACCCCAACCGTGGCTCCTCCCGCTCCTGGCCCCGCCGTGCCCCCGGCGGGGCCTCTTTTTGCAGGGGGCGCCGGGCATGCGGGAACCATAGCGCGACTGCCGGTTTTATGAGATGGCCGGGGACGAATCCGCTCCGCCCTACAGACCATTGGAAGCGCCTGAGGGACGGGGCATCGGTGGGGTCATGAACGACGCAGTGGAAGTCAGTTCGCATGCCGCCGGAACGGGCTCGCAATTCGCCGGGGGCTCGAGTGCCCCGATGAAGGGCCTACCTTGGAACATCCTTACTCTCCTCCTCGCGGGCATCTTCACCATCCTTGCATTCGCCGTTCTCTACGTGTCCGGCTCGATAGCAGTTCCGATTATCTGCGCCTTTCTGCTGAACCTGCTGCTGCAGCCCGCGATGAAGCTGCTCGTGGGCTTGCGCATTCCGAAATCGATTGCGGCGGTGCTGCTGATCCTCGTCTTCTTGGGCGGACTCGGTCTCGTCTGCGTGACGATATCGACGCCGGCGGCGGAATGGATATCGAAAGGCCCGGAAAAGTTGACCAAGCTGCAGGACCGAATTTCGTCCCTGATGAGCCCGATCGAGGCGGTGCGCCAGGTGAGCAAAGAGGTCGACATCATCGCCACGGGCTCCGATGCGGCCGCGACAGCGCCCGCTAGCACCGCGCTCGGCGTCAGCACCATGCTCTTCAGCGGCACGCGCGCCATCGCGACCGGCCTCGGCACGCTGGTGCTTCTATTGTTCTTCCTTCTCGTGACCGGCGATCTCTTCCTGCGTCGGCTGGTGGAGGTATTACCGACGCTCTCGAACAAGAAGCAGGCGGTCGACATCGCGCGCGAGATCGAGCGCAACATTTCGACCTATCTGGTGACAATCACCATGATGAACGCCGGCGTCGGCGTGGCGACCGGAATCCTCACCTATCTCTGCGGTGTTCCCAACCCGAGCCTTTGGGGGGCGATGGCTTTCGCCCTCAACTATCTCCTGATTCTGGGCCCGCTCGGATTGATGGTCATTCTGTTCCTCGTTGGCCTCGTCACCTTCGACACCTTCACCCAGGCGATGGTGCCAGTGGTGGGGTACCTCGTCATTCACATCGTCGAGGGAGCCGTCACGCCCATGCTGGTCGCGCGGAAATTCGAGCTCAATCCCGTGATCGTCATCATCTCGCTCGTTTTCTGGTACTGGATGTGGGGGATTTCCGGCGCGCTGGTGTCGGTGCCCCTGCTCACCAGCTTCAAGATCGTGTGCGATCGCATCGAGTCGCTCATGCCGCTCGGGCATTTCCTGGGCGGTGAAGGCGGAAATGGCGCTTGAAGCCGCGCTCCCGACGGGCCGGCGGTCTCGGCTCTGGCAACTTCTCGGACCCGGGCTTATCACCGGGGCCTCCGACGACGATCCCAGCGGCATCGCCACCTATTGCCAGGCCGGGGCGCAGCTCGGCTACGGCATCTCCTGGGTGATGCTTTTCACCTATCCCTTGATGACCGTGACGCAAGAGATCAGCGCGCGGATCGGCCGCGTCACCGGCGACGGCATCGCCGGAAACATGCGGCGCCATTATTCGCCCTGGCTCCTGCAAAGCGTGGTCGGCCTGCTGCTGCTCGCGAACGTCATCAATCTCGGCGCCGATCTCAGTGCCATGGGCGAGGCCACGCGATTGCTGGTCGGCGGTCCCACGGAAATCTACATCGTCGCGTTCACGGTCGTCTGCGCCGGAGCACAGATTTTTTTCGACTACGCGCGCTACGTCTCGATCCTCAAGTGGTCGACGCTGAGCCTCTTCGCCTATTTCGGCGTGCTCATGGCGATTCGTATTCCCTGGGGCGAGGTCGCATACCATCTTGTGGTGCCGTCGCTCGCGCTCGATGCGGGCTTCGTCACCACCCTTGTCGCGGTGTTGGGGACGACGATCAGCCCCTATCTTTTCTTCTGGCAGTCCTCGCAGGAGGCGGAAGACATCCGCGAGGATCCCAAGCGCGATCCCCTGGTGAAGGCGCCCGCGCAGGCGCGCGGGGCTTTCGGGCGGATCCGGATCGACACCTATCTCGGGATGGCGCTCTCCAATCTGGTGGGGCTTGCCATCATCGTCACTGCGGCAGCGACGCTCAATGCCAGCGGCGCGACGACGGTCGAGACCGCGACGCAAGCCGCCGAGGCACTGCGCCCGCTCGCCGGTCCCTTTGCATTCGCACTATTTGCGATGGGGATCATCGCAACGGGCATGCTCGCCGTTCCCGTATTGGCGGGCTCCGCGGCTTACGCGATCAGCGAGGCTTGCAACTGGCCGGTGGGATTGGGGCGGCGTCCCGCGAAAGCGCGGGCATTTTATGGGGCGGTCGCCGTCGCGACCTTCGTTGGCGCAGGTATCGCCTTCTCGCCCATCGATCCCATAAGAGCGCTCTATTGGTCCGCCGTCGTCAACGGCGTCATCTCCGCTCCCGTCATGGCCGCAATCATGGCGCTGGCATCCAGGCGCAAAGTCATGGGAAGGTTCACGCTCCCCCTGTGGCTCACACTCTTGGGCTGGCTCACTGCGGGCGTCATGGCGCTGAGCTCCGGCACTTTCCTTATATTGGCGCTCGTCCCGTGAACCCGGAAAACTCTCGCGTGCATTGGAACTGCTGCGGATAAACCCTATCTTCTATGGCAGCGGAGGCCGCCGCAATTGACAACCGAGCCCGCAACGCGATTCAAATGCCGTCTGGCCAGGCTCGACCATTCGAGTACGATCGATGGTCGAAGAGGATGAACGACCGATGACTCCCAACGGATCCTCGCCGCCGCCGGCGTCGAAATCGGGGGAAGCCGCCGATGCTTCCATCCGCTCGACGCGGATATTGCTCGTCGACGACGATGAGACCTTTCGCGAATCCCTGAGTCTGACGCTCGCCGACGAGGGGTTCGGTGTCACGGCGATGCCCGACGGAGCTTCGGCGCTGGCGTGCCTCGCCAACGGCGAGCTCCCGGATGTCATTCTTCTGGATTGGCGCATGCCCGGCATGAGCGGGCTCGAAGTGCTGCAGACACTGCGCCAGCGCGGCATCAAGACACCCGTCATCTTCCTGACGGGCCTCACCGACGACGTGTTCGAGGAGAAAGCTCTGGCAAGCGGCGCGGTCGACTTCATCGACAAATCCCGCCGCTGGCCCATCCTCGTGCGGCGCATCGAGCTGGTCGCGGAAGCGACCGCGGCAACAGCCGAGCGCGTGGAATCTCCGGAAGCGGTCCGAGTGGGCTCCCTCGAGCTGCGCTTCGACATCAATCGCGCGCGCTGGGCGGGGCATACGCTCGATCTCACCTTGACCGAGTTCCGAATCCTGGCGCTTCTGGTGAATAGCCCCGGCGAGGACATCTCCTATCGGGCCGTTTACGATCTCGTCCGCGGGAAGGATTTCGCGGCCGGCCAAGGACCCGAAGGCTATCGCGTCAATGTCCGCACCTTCATCAAGCGCATCCGCAACAAGTTCCGCGCGCTCGACCCCGACTTCGACCGAATCAAGAATTATGCGGGCTTCGGCTATCGCTGGGTCGTAGACGAGGCGTCTGCGCCCGAGGCTTAGCCCGGCCCGACGCGGCGGTTTCGCGACGCCGCGCGAAGCACGCGAAAGCAGCGCGCGCAATTAGCGAGAGAGGCGGTGGAACCTCGTCTTCGTCGGGGTGTTTCCTCGCAAGCAGCCGATTCCGGCTGTTTCATCTGTAAGGAGACACCCATGACCACCGAACAGAACCGGCAGCGAGACCAGGCCGGGCGTCCGCTTCAGAAGGAAGAGGAGAACTTTGCGCCGGACACCCGTCCGGGTCAGCAGCACCAGCAGAAGCCGGCCCAGGGTGGATTCGACAAGACCGGCCGCAACCCTCAGGACGAGAACACGGGGGATTCCGGCCAGAAGGATCGCGACACGACGAACCCGGATACGCGCCGCGACGACAAGGGCATGAAGCGCTGAAGTCGGGTTCAATAAGACTCTCTGGATAAAATCTCATGGAAGGGCGGCTCGATGGCCGCCCTTCATTTTTTCTGCACGGAGATGAAGCGGTAAGCTCTCAATGATCGTCGGCGGAATGACGCTCGCGATCGACGTAGAGACCCGTGAGAAACGCCGCCAGAATCGACGCGCCCTTGTTCTGTCGCACGAGGTCCTCAGCGCCGTTGAGCAACAGCGCCAGATCCGCGTGAGCCCGTGGAGCTCGCTGAGCAGCCGCCCGCTGCCGCGAGGCCCGCAATCGATTGCCGACGAGAAAGGCAATGAGGCCGAGGCAGAGCAAAACGCAAGCCACCGCGAGATGTCCGCGGGTGGCTCCGAGAACGTCCACAAGGTAATCCGACAGCGCGGCAATCCCGAAAGCTGCGGCAATGCAGGATAATGCGATCCCGAAAGCCATGGATATCGTGGCGCCGGTCACATGCGAGCTCGCTCGCGCTCGCAAACCCGCGATGCCGATGCGCGCCACCGAAGCGACGAGATCCGCCCCCGAGAACATGGCCGATCCTATCTATCGACTGAGCAGGCGGCTGCTGATCATGCCGAGCCCGAAGGCGATCATGAGGCTCGTGAGCGGCCGCTCTTCGACCCGCTGGCTGATCGCATCGACCGATCGCTGACCTCCGGCGCGGACATTCCGGTAGATCCGCTGGGTCTCGTCGCTCAGGCGCTGCACCATATCTTCCGTGGCGCCTTTGGCGGTGTCGTTGCTGCCATTCTTCAGATGCTCCATGAGAGTCGCGAGGTTGTCGCGAAGCGAGGCGATATCGTTCCCGATTTCCGACAGGTCGGAGTGGTTTTTGCTCTGGGCCTTCATCGTGGATCCCTCCTCGAAATGGGCGGCCCGGCGGAGCGCGGGCTAGCGAGATAACACCCAGCGGGGGTCCGGGGTTCCTACGGGCCCGCTAACGCACCTCGCGATGAAAACCGCTCGCAATTCACGCTTGCACTCCCCGGAACCAATCCGCTTCCGCGGGCTTAGGTGTGGGAATCGAGCGGGCCGACACTCGGACCGGAACCATCTCGTAGATACGGAGATCGACATGCCTCGCGGCGACAAATCCGGCTACACGGAGAAGCAGAAGCGGCA
>DATJVP010000029.1:0-34656 GCA_035581425.1 Allostellaceae bacterium
GCCAGCACCGCCCGTAGGCGATGAGGCAATCGAGATCGCGCGAACCTAGATGGACGGCAGCGCCGTCAGCCAAGCGCAGGCATTCGCCGTCGAGCGGTAGCGCGCAACCGGCGCACAAATCAGCGTTCGGGCGCGCGTGTCGGGCGTGCCACGCGCACACGGCTTCTTCGAAGGCTAAGCACTTTGCTGCCTTGCCGTACCCCGCCGAGCGGGTCGCAGTGCGCTCGGCTATCCAGGCGGACCATGCCTCTGCCGTGTCACGTGCTGGGCCGTTATCCGTGCCGCTGCCAAAATCGCCAAATTTGCCGAAATCCATGCGGGCATCGGCAGGGCATCGCTGCAGCGACGTGTCTGCCATCTTCATCGCTCGGTGCATGATGCGCGCACTCGCGGATGCGCGGCGATCGCGCCGCGCCGCAAAGCCGTACTGCAAAAAGCGGCGACAGAGACGACAGCGCGACCCCCGCGCGCCATTCTGGACCGGAGTGTCGCGTCTCTGCTGACGGCTCACGCCGCGATCGGCGCGCGAAGGCCGCGCAAAATGCGGCCCTTCTCGCGCCCCACCGGAGCACGGACAATACTTCAATAACAATGACTTGAATGTGGCGGAGGGGGCGGGATTCGAACCCGCGATAGGGTTTCCCCTATGCACGCTTTCCAAGCGTGTGCCTTCAACCGCTCGGCCACCCCTCCGGACCTTGCCGGGAGCCCTCGCTGAGGGTGGGCGAGACTAGCGAAGGCCGCCGCGGCACGCAATTCCGTTGCGCCGCGGCGGGAACTTCGACCCGAGGTGAGCCTATTGCATCTTGAGGATGCACTGGCGGAACGCGTCGAAAACCGCGTTCACACCCTGGAGCGGTACCATCCAGTCCTGCGCATCGCTGCCGGGGAAACGCACCGTCGCCTGGTTGCTGCTTCGGAACTCCTGCTCGAACTCGTCGAGCTGCGAGCGATTGATGGTGAACTCGAGGCCGGCGTCGCCGTCGTTGAAGTGCATGCCGGTCGCGGTCGCGTTCCACGGCGAATTCTGGTCGAACTGCATCATGACCTTTTGCTTCGCGCCGTCATCGATCTGCCAGCTGCTCTTGCCGAGCTGGATGGTGAAGGTGTCGTCACCAAAGAAATACTTCCATCCGAAATACTTGTCCTGCACCTGCGAGCTGACGCCGCAAACCGGCCGACCCGAGGTCGTGGTGCCCCCGAACGCCTCCCAAATCCCTGCCCTGCGTAGAACGTGCGTCTCCGCGACGGCCGATGAAGCAGCAAACCCCATCGCCAGGAGAAGCGCACCCGCGAACATCCAACCTCTCATCTCGAACCCCCCTCACTTGGCCCGCCCTCTTCGCCGCGAATCCGTCCTAGGCGAGCACGCTCGAGACGAATTACACGCCCTTGCCCGCGCCGATCGCTGGCTGGCGGGGGATACGTTACCAATTCGACGGCCGGGTGCAATAGAGGAGCGCCGAACCCCGGATTCCGCCGGTTTCTGCGCGCCGCCGGGGCTCTGCGCATCCGCTCCTGAGCAATTCCATTGCGCGGCCTCGCCGCCGTCCATAAGGTAGCGCCAATCCGGCCCCTACCGGGGGGACGGGGAAGCATATTGGGGGCGCCGCATGATCGTGGGCCGAATTCTCGGCTGGCTGGTGCTCATCCTTGCCATCGCGGCGGAGGGAGCCGACCTCTTCGGGTTCTGGGACACCGGCGCCTATCGCGCCCACGCGCTCGGCGAGATCTGGAATTGGATCGACACCACGAGCCTGCAGCTCGCTGAGGCCGGCGTCTCCCGACACATTTCGCCGTGGCTGTGGAACTCCGTCATCATCGAGGTGCTGCAGTGGCCCGCAGCGCTCACGCTTGCGGCGCTGGGCTTGGTGCTGCTGTGGGTCTTCCGCAGGCGCGAGCGGCGCCGCCGACGCTAGCCGCTCTCCGCGCGCGAGCTTGCGATCAGGCGCTGATAGAGATAGGCGAGCGCCACGAGGCTCGCGCCCAGCCCCAGGAACGAGGCCGCGCGATAGAGGCCGGTGAGCGCCGCCATGTCGAAGACGAAGACTTTGATGGCGACCACCGCGCCGATCGCGAGGCCGCCGAGCCGCAGCTTTTCCGCATGCCGCGCGATCCCGAGCCCGAGCAACGCACCGCCGTAGATGAGCCAGGCGAGCGAATAGGCGTAGAGCTCCGCCGTGTCGGGTGCCGGCCCCGTGAGCACGCTCCCCTGGAACCAATGCCGGACCTCCAGCGTCAGATAGAGGAACCCCACCGCGAGGCCCGCGATCGCAACCGCCTGCGCAAGCCAGTCCGGCCGCTCCGCCCGCGGCGCGCGCGCGAAGAGGAAGAACATGATCGCCGGCAGCAGATAGGCAGGAAGCAGCGAATTCAGAATCGGGAGCGCACCCACGCCCTCGGGATTGGGCTCCGGCAGCAGCGGATTCGACACGAGCACCGAGACGAGTATCACCTGCGCCGCTGCTACGCCCGCAACGATACGCCAGGCGGGAACGCGGACTGCCTCAGAGAGCCCGATCGGGAACCGCAGCAGCGCATAACCGATCAGAAGCCAGGCCGTCGATTGCAGCCCTTGCTCGAAGAGCGAGTATCTGCCGCCGACGAGTGTGCCACCATTCGCGAAGTGATGGATCTCCAGCGAGACCAGCGCGAGCGCCAACGCGACGGTACCGCCCTCGAGCAGAAGCTGCGTCCGGTCGACCGTCTCCTCCCGCAGCAGCCGGGCCGCCGCCGCGAAGGCCGCGAACGGCACGCCATACAAATAGAGAATCTCGTTGAGGAGCGGCGTGCGCGAGATGTCGTAGTTGAGGATCTCCCAATTCGGCAGGAGCCGTATCAGCACGGAGCTCGCGACCGTCGCCGCGAGCAGGCGATAGGCACGCGTGGGGACGCGGCGGTCTAGCGCGCCCAGAAGCGGCAGCTCCAGCGCGAGCGCCACGGTGAGCCAGCCCACGCGGAGCGAGAGCGTGATGGCGAGGCTGAGGCAGGCTGTCATCGCGACCGCATAGGCCGCGAGCGAGAGGCGGGCGTCGTCATGCTCGCGCGCCGGCGGCACCAGCCGCTCGACTGCAGCCAGCGCGAGCGCCGCCAGTGCAAGCGCGGCCCCTGCCCAGGGCAGGCTCTGCGCGAATTGCTCGGTCCGCCAATAGGTCGCCACCAGCAGCAGCGCCGGCGTCGCGGCCGAGACAGTCGCCCAGACGATCGGGTTGGGTGCACGCCACAGCAGCGCGAATCCGCCGAAGCCGAAGATCGCCGCTATCACCGCGGCGAGGCCGAGATAAGCGCCGAGCCCACTCGAGGGCGGCAGCACCAGGAGATGCAGCCGCTCGAGATCGAGCTCGGTCCCCGGCGCGAAGCGCCAGAAAACGATAAGCACGCACTGCAGCAAAGCGCCAATCCAGACGAGACGATCGAAGCGCGGATACCGCCACGCGATCCCTGCGTAGAGTGCGGCGAGAGCGGCGGCGAAGGCGAGCGAGCGCAGATCGTAGCCCGCGAGCTCCACGAGCCCCCACATCCCCAGCGCCGCCAGCCCCGACGCGACCCAGCCTGCGATGCGCCGGGGATTGAAGCCGGAGGCGTCGTCGACCGCGCCCGCGACGAAGAGGAAGAGGAGCGGCATCGCCAGCAGATAGGGCCCGAGCGTCCAGACGAGCTCGCTCCAGGTTAACATCGCCACGATGGCCCAGAAGCTCGCGCCCGCGAGCGCGAGCCAGGCAAGCCAGCCCCAGCCGCGCCAGCGCAAGAGTGCCGTGCTGCCCGCGGTGGCGACGGCGATGTAGCCGAGAAGGCCGAGCGGCGACGGCTCCGGCGTCGAGACCAGCATCGGAACCGCATAGACGCCGGCGATCCCGAGCCAGGCCATCATCACGCCATGCAGCAGCGACAGGAGTACCGTCGCGACGGCGACGACGGTCAGCAGCGCGAACGCCACGACGGGACCCAGGAAATGATAGAGCTCGTAGGCGGCGAAGATGCTCGCGAAGAGACTGACCGAGCCCGCCGAGGCAAGCGCCGCGGGGATGGTCTCCGTCCGCGTTGCGCCCACGAGCGGCAGATGCACGTCCCGCTCGCGTATCCATTCCGCAAGCACCCACAGGAGAAGGCCGAGCAGAACCCCCGCGATAACGCGGGCTACCGGGCCGAACCAGCCCTGCTCGATCGAGTACTTCACCAGGAAGACCGCGCCGAGCGCCAAGGCGATGCCGCCGAGCCAGACGGCCCAGCGCTGCATCACCCGCGACTCCAGGCTCTCGCGCGCGACCGCGGGCGCCGGTGTGGCCGCCGGCGGCGGTGTCGCCGTCGGCTGCACCGAGGCCGGCGCAGGCTTGGGCGTGGGCGCGGGCGCAGCAACCGAAGTGGGCCGCGCTGCGGCATGCCCGCCCTCCAGCGCCGCGACACGGCGGCCCAGCTCCGTGAGAAGCCGGTCGGTACGGCCGCGCTCGCGCAGGAAAAGCACCAGCAGTACCGGCACGCCAATGAGTGCCAGGAGCAGCAGCAAGCCCAGAAGAAGCAGGAATGCTTCCACCGACGCCCCCTCCCCTGCCGCTCATCTTCGACTGTGGGACCGCTTCGCGCAACCGCGAAGGCTAGGACTGGTCGCCCATCTTGAGGGCTGCGATGAAGGCGGATTGCGGGATCTCGACCTTGCCGAATTGCCGCATGCGCTTCTTGCCCTCCTTCTGCTTCTCCAGGAGCTTGCGCTTGCGGGTGATGTCGCCGCCGTAGCACTTCGCGAGCACGTCCTTGCGGAGCGCCTTGACGGTCTCGCGCGCGATGATGCGTCCGCCGATTGCGGCTTGGATCGCGATCTGGAAGAGCTGGCGCGGGATCAGATCCTTGAGGCGCTCGCAGAGCGCCCGTCCGCGCCGCTCCGCCTGCACGCGGTGCACAATGAGCGAGAGCGCGTCCACGGGCTCGCCGTTGACGAGGATGCTCATGAGCACGAGATCGCCCGCCTCGTAGCCTTGGATCTGATAGTCGAAACTCGCGTAGCCGCGGCTCACGGATTTGAGCCGGTCGTAGAAGTCGAAGACGACCTCGTTGAGCGGCAAGTGATAGACCACCATTGCGCGGCTTCCGGCGTAGGTCAGGTCCTTCTGCACACCGCGCCGCTCCTCGCAAAGCGCCAACACGGAACCCAGGAACTCGTCCGGCACCAGAATCGTCGCGCGGATCCAGGGCTCCTCGATGTGGTCGATCTTGACGGGATCGGGCATGTCCGCGGGGTTGTGCAGCTCCTTCATCTCGCCGTTGGTAAGATAGATACGATAGACGACGGAGGGCGCCGTCGTCACGAGATCGAGATCGAACTCGCGCTCGAGCCGCTCCTGGATGATCTCGAGGTGAAGGAGACCCAGGAAGCCGCAGCGGAAACCGAAGCCCAGCGCCGCCGAGGTCTCGGGCTCGTAGTTGAAGCTCGCGTCGTTGAGGCGGAGCTTCGCGAGGCTCTCGCGGAGCTTGCCGTAATCGTTGGCGTCCGACGGAAAAAGTCCGCAAAAGACGACGGGCTGCACGGGGCGGAAGCCCGGCAGAGGCTCCGGCGCGGGACGGCGCTCTTCCGTCAGCGTGTCGCCGATGCGGCAATCCGCGACCGCCTTGATCCCCGCCGTGATGAATCCGACCTCGCCGGGGCCGAGCTCGTCGACGGGCGTTCCCTTGGGCGTGAAGATGCCGACGCGCTCGACGCTGTGACTCGCTCCCGTCGCCATCATGCGGATCTTGAGTCCAGGCTTGAGCACGCCGTCCTTGACGCGCACGAGCGTCACGACGCCGAGATAGGAATCGTACCAGCTATCGATGAGCAGCGCCTTGAGCGGCGCAGCGGCATCGCCCTTGGGCGGCGGCAGGCGCTCCGTCAGTGCTTCCAGCACGCCCTCGATGTTGACGCCGGTCTTGGCGGAGATCTCGACGGCGCCCGAGGTGTCGAGGCCGATCACGTCCTCGATCTGCTGCTTGACGCGCTCGGGCTCGGCCGAAGGCAGGTCGATCTTGTTGAGGACGACAACGATCTCGTGCCCGGCATCGATTGCCTGGTAGACGTTGGCGAGCGTCTGCGCCTCCACACCCTGGCTCGCATCCACGACGAGAAGCGAGCCCTCGCAGGCTGCGAGCGAGCGGCTCACCTCGTAGGCGAAGTCGACGTGGCCCGGCGTATCCATGAGATTGAGCTCATAGGTCTCGCCGTTCCTGGCCTTGTAGGTGAGACGCACGGTCTGCGCCTTGATGGTGATGCCGCGCTCGCGCTCGATATCCATGCTGTCGAGCACCTGCTCGCGCATCTCGCGCTGCTCGAGCGCACCGCAGCGCTCGATCAAGCGATCGGCAAGCGTGGACTTGCCGTGATCGATGTGCGCGATGATCGCGAAATTGCGGATATGGGCGAGGTCGGTCATGGGGTCGGTCTACGAAGTGGCCAGGAACATAGGGGCGGACGAGCCGAGGCGCAATCGCCGCGCGCGCTGGTTCGAAGACCGCCGCCCGGATCGCGTGCTAATCTAGGAGAGATTAACCATGAGGCAGCGCCCATGAAGATCGCATCCATCGAGACTCGGATCGTGCAGCTTCCGGCGGAAGAGCCGCTGGCGGGGATGCCTGAGAATCCGGCGGCGACGCGGCCTTTCGTCACGCTGGAGATGCGGACGGACGACGGTGTCACAGGGATCGGCGTCACCTATTTCGGCGGTCCGCTGACACGCGCGTTGCGAGCGGCGGTCGATGCGCTGGGCGAGCTCGCGATCGGGGAGGACCCACTGCGCACCGAACGCATCGCGATGAAGCTCCACGAGGCCGCGAGCGCCTCCGGGCCCGCGGGCGTCTTCACCCTCGCGCTCTCCGCGATCGACATGGCGCTCTGGGACATCAAGGGGAAGGCGCTGGGAGAGCCGCTTTGGAAGCTTTTGGGCGGAGCACGCGAGCGCGTCCCGACCTATGCGAGCGGCGCGATGATGCGCGGGCTGACATTGGAGCAGACGATCGAGGCCGCAGGCCGGCTCAAGGAGAAGGGCTGGCGCGAGGCGAAGATGCAGCTCGCGCTTCCGGGACAGACCTCGCCCGCGCGCGAGATCGACCGCGCTCGCCGCGTGCGCGACGCGATAGGCCCCGAGATCAAGCTCATGATCGACATAAACCAGCGCTGGCGCGTCGACCAGGCGATCGATATCGGCCGCCGACTCGAGGACCTCGACCTCACCTGGCTCGAGGATGTGACGGTGGCTGACGACTTCGAGGGCCTCGCCCGTGTCACGGACGCGCTCGCGACGCCGGTCGCGGGCGGCGAATACGTCTGGGGCATCGTGCCCTTCCGCCACATGATCGAGGCCCGCTCTGTCGACATCGTCATGATCGACCTCGTGCGCGTCGGCGGGATCGGCCCCTGGCTCAAGGTCGCGGGCATGGCGGAAGCGCACAATCTTCCGGTGGTGAGCCATCTCATCCCGGAAGTGCACGTGCACTTGATCGGCGCGATCCCGAACGGCCTCACCGTCGAGTACATGCCCTGGCTAACGCGCCTCTTCCGCGAAGTACCGCAGCAGCAGAACGGTGAGCTCGTGATGCCGACGAAGCCGGGGCTCGGGCTCGAGTTCGATGCGGAGACATTGGGGCGGTATGCCGTTGCCTAGGGTTCACCAAAGTAGAGAGGAGAGACTGAGGTGAGACACACGATCATCGTCGGTCTGGCACTAATTCTTGGCATGGCAGGATCGAATTCAGGAGAGGCGCAGCCGATGACGACATCGACTCCAACGACAAGAATTCTTGCGATCGGAACGATCAATCCAGGCGTGGATCAGGCCAAAGTATCCGCGATCCTGCCGAATGAGGTCCGGGAAACCGTTGACCTCTATTTGGATGGAAAGATCGAGCAGTGGTATTCGCTGCAGGATCGCCCGGGCGTCGCATTCATCCTGAATGTCACGGACCCCGCTGCGGCACACGAGATGCTCGAGAAACTACCGCTTGGGCAGGCTCATCTCATGAGCTTCGAACTGATCCCACTCGGCCCGCTCAAACCGCTTCGCCAGCTCCAAGGAATGATGCGACAGCCTTAGCCGGACCGGCGAAGCGGCCAGTACCAACGACGAAATTGACGCTGGAGCCCCTCGATGCAGGCCGCACACATGCCCTGCTGCGTGCCCTCAGTCCAGCGACGTCGCGAGCGTCACGCTGAGATGCGCAAGCGGGAGCTCCGTCTCCTCCGCCCAGCCGTTGAAAATCTCCCGCACCGCCGCGCGGCCCGTCTTCCCCTTGGGCTCGCCCTTGAAGGCGCCCCAGTGGTTGAGCGCCTTCACCACCGCGTCGGTTAGGATGAAGGTGTCCTTCCCGGCCATGCGCAGGAAATAAGCGCCGGAATTGCCACCGAGCTGCTGGAAGCGCTTGGCGAGATCCTCCCAAAGGCCGACCACGCGCTCGCTCGGCCACTCCGCGAGATAGCGCCCGAAGCTCCCGTGCTCCTCGAGGAGATTGCAGATGGCGGCGGCATTGGCGTGCACGGCCTTGAGTTTCCCCAGGTGCCGGATGACCCGCCGGTCGCCCATCAGCGCCTCGACCGCTTCGTCGCTCATCGCGCGCACGCGCCGCGGCTCGAAGCCGTGGAAGATCTTCTCGAAGGCCGGCCACTTCGCATCGACCATGTCGTGACGCAGCCCCGCGCGAAAGATGCGCAGCGCCATCAGCGAGAAGTAGCGATCGTCGGAGACGCGGCGCAGCGCGGCGGGGGACTTCACCTTGGGGAGCCGCCGCGCGAGCGCGACTGCACCGAGGCGCTTCTCTGCCGCCTTCTCGATCCGCGCGAACCCGACCATGTCTCAGCTCCTGAGGACGCCCCCGGTCGCCTTCGAGACCTGCTCCACGAGCTTCTTGCTAAAGCCCTCGAGCGCCGCCTCCGTGAGCGTCGCGTCCTGCGGCTGCAGCGTCACCTGGATCGCGAGCGACTTCTTGCCCTCGGGTAGGCCCTTGCCCTCATAGATATCGAAGAGGCGGACCTCGGCGACGAGCTTCTTGTCGACGGCGCGCGCCGCGCGCAGGAGCTTCTCCGCGGGCAAGTCGCGGTCGACGACGAAGGCGAAATCGCGCTCCACGGGCTGGAACGGCGAGAGCCGCAGCAGCGGGCGCGCCTTCCCGGTCTTGGCGCGCAGCAGCGGGACGATGTCGAGATGCACCTCGAAGGCCGCGACCGTCGCCTTGGCGCCCAACGCTTGCGCGACGCGCGGGTGCAGCTCCCCGAACTGCGCGAGCACTGCGGCGCCGAGCCGGAGGCTCGCGGAGCGTCCCGGGTGGTACCAGTGTGGCGCGTCGGTCGTGACCTGGAGGTTCTCGACCGGTGCGCCCGCCGCCGCAAGTGCCGCAAGCGCGTCGGCCTTTGCGACGAGCGCGTCAACGGGACGACCGCCGTCGCGCCAATGCCGCGGGCCCGTGCGGCCCATGCGCAGGCCTGCCGCCACGGTCGATTGACCTTCGGGCGTGTCGTCGCGGTATTGCGGACCGACCTCGAAGAGCGCTGCATCCATGAGGCCGCGATCGGCGTTCGCCTGCGCCGCCGCAACGAGGCTCGGCAGGATCGAGGGCCGCATCACGTCGAGATCGGCGCTGATGGGATTGACGAGCGTGAGCGACGCGACTCCGCCGCCGAAGAGCTCGGCCTGCGCCTTCGCGATGAATGAGTAGGTCACGGCCTCGACGAGGCCGCGGCTCGCGAGCGCGCGGCGCACGGTGACGGCGCGCTTCTGCGCGGGGCTCAGCGCGGGACGCGGGAGCGGCGTCTCCCGCGGCAGCGTGACCACGGGGATGTGCTGGTAGCCGTGCACCCGCAGCACCTCCTCCACGAGATCGGCCTCGCCGACGATGTCGCCGCGCCAGGACGGCGGCTCGACCGCGAAACCGCCCTCGCGCGCGCTCAGCGTGAAGCCGAGGGCCTCGAGGATGCGTCGCGACTCCGTTGCCGGCACCTCAAGCCCGCCAAGCGTCCGCGTGCGCTCCGGGCGGAAGACGTAGCTCCGGTGCCAGTCCGGAATTCCGCCGGCGATCGAGATCTCCGAGGGCTCGCCGCCGCAGAGCTCGAGGATCATCCGTGTCGCAATCTCGGTTCCCGGCAGCACCATATCGGGGTCGAGGCCGCGTTCGAAGCGGTAACGCGCGTCGGACTGGATGCCGAGCCGGCGTCCGGTCGCGGCCGTGCGCACGGGATCGAAGAGCGCAGCCTCGATGAGGACGCTCTTTGTCTCGGCGGTGCAGCCGGTGGCGGCGCCGCCGATGACGCCGCCGAGGCTTTGCGGGCCGTTCGCGTCCGCAATCACCGTGACCTCGGAGTCGAGCTCGTAGACCTTGCCGTTGAGCGCGAGCATCGCCTCGCCCGGACGCGCCGCGCGCACCGCGAGGTCGCCCACGAGTTTGTCGGCGTCGAAGACGTGCAGCGGGCGCCCGATGTCGAAGGTGAGAAAGTTCGTGATGTCGACAAGTGCCGAGATCGGGCGCAAACCGATCGCCTCGAGCCGCGCCTTGAGCCAATCCGGGCTCTCGACGTTCTTGACGTTGCGGACGAGGCGGCTCACGAAGAGCGGGCAGGCCGCCTCGTCGGGACCGGCGAGATGGACCGCCTTCGGTTCCGGAAACTTGCCGGGCACCGGCGTCGCATCGAGGGCGCGGAGCGCGCCGAGGCCCGCCGCCGCAAGATCGCGCGCGATGCCGCGTGCGCCAAGGCAGTCCGCGCGATTGGGCGTCACCTTCACGTCGAGCACGGGATCGTCGAGGCCGAGCACGGCGGCGAAGGGCTCGCCCACCCGCGCACGCGGGGGCAGATCGATGATCCCCTCGTGATCCTCTGAAATTCCCATCTCATAGGCCGAGCACAGCATTCCCTTGGAAGCGACGCCGCGGATGGTCGACTCCTTGAGGAGCAGCTTGGTGCGCGGGATCACGGTCCCCACGGGCGCGAAGACGCCGAGCATCCCCGCCCGCGCATTTGGCGCGCCGCAGACCACCTGCACCTGCTCCTTCCCGGTATCGACGATGCACACCTTGAGGCGATCGGCGTCGGGGTGGCGTTCTGCCGAGACGACGCGCGCGACGGTGAAGGCGCCGAGCTCTCCCGCGCGGTCCTCGATCGACTCCACCTCAAGTCCCAGCATCACCAGCGCCGGAACGATCTCGTCGAGGCCCGCGCCGGTGTTGAGGTGCGTCTTGAGCCAACCCAGCGTGAGCTTCATCGCTGCAATCCCCCGACCATCGAGGGCACTTCGAGCGGCAGGAAGCCGTAATGCCGGAGCCACCGGAGATCGCTGTCGAAGAACGGCCTGAGGTCGGGGATGCCGTATTTCAGCATCGCAATGCGCTCGATCCCCATCCCGAAGGCGAAGCCCTGATACTCCGCGGGGTCGACGCCGCAGACTTCCAGCACCTTCGGATGCACCATCCCGCTGCCGAGAATCTCGAGCCAGTCGCCGCCCGCGCCGATCTTTAGCCCGCCACCTTCGCGCGAGCAGCCGATATCGACCTCGGCCGAGGGCTCCGTGAACGGGAAGTAGCTCGGGCGGAACCGCACGGGGAGATCGTCGACCTCGAAAAAGGCACGGCAGAACTCGATGAGGCAGCCCTTCAAGTGCCCCATATGCGTCGAGCGGTCGATCACGAGACCCTCGACCTGATGGAACATCGGGCTGTGCGTCGCATCGTGGTCGCTGCGGAAGGTGCGTCCGGGGACGATGATGCGGATCGGCGGCCGCTCCGCGAGCATGGTGCGGATCTGTACCGGCGAGGTGTGCGTGCGTAGCACCTTTCGGCTCCCGTGCTCGCCCGGGAGATAGAAGGTGTCCTGCTCCTGCCGCGCGGGATGCTCCGGCGGGATGTTGAGGGCGGTGAAATTGTAGAAGTCGGTCTCGATGTGCGGACCTTCCGCGACCTCGAAGCCCATCTCGCCGAAAATTGCGGTGAGCTCGTCGATGGTCTGGCTGATCGGATGAATGCGCCCCTCGCCACCGATCTCCACCGGGAGCGTCACGTCGACCTTCTCGCCGGCGAGCCGCCGCTCGAGCTCGCTGTGGAGGAGGCGATTGGCCGCCGTGGAAATCGCCGCTTCGACCTCGTCCTTCAGCCGATTGAGCGCGGCACCCGCCGCGCGGCGCGCATCGGCCTCTAGCGAGCCCAGCATCTTCATGAGGGTCGTGATCCGACCCTTGCGGCCGAGTGCGGAGACCCGCGCTTCCTCGAGAGCCTCGCGGCTCTCGGCGCCGGATACGGCATCGAGGATCTCGCGGCGCAGCGGCTCCAGTTCTTTCTCGTTCATCCCGTCACCATCGCATCCCATCGCAGCATAACAAAAGGGGCCGGAAACGGCCCCTTTTCTCCTCGCGGTCGGGACATTCACGTCCCGAGTGTGCGCGCCTGTCGGCGGGGCCTAGCGGCAGGTCCCGGGACTAAATCGCTGGGGGGCGCGGCCGCTCATCCCGCCGTCACTTCGCGAGCGCCGAGCGCGCGCTCTCGACGATCGACTTGAAGGCCTCAGGCTCGCGCGCGGCGAGATCCGCCAGCACTTTGCGGTCGATCTCGATCCCTGCCCGCTTCATGCCGTTCATGAACTCGGAGTAGGTCAGCCCCTCCGCGCGCACGCCCGCATTGATGCGCTGGATCCAGAGCGAGCGGAAGGTCCGCTTCTTCGCGCGGCGGTCGCGATAGGCGTAGCGCAGCCCCTTCTCGACCTTCTCGATGCCGACGCGGAAGGCGTTCTTGGCGCGCCCGCGATAGCCCTTGGCGAGCTTCAGGACCTTCTTGTGACGGGCGCGGGCCGTCACACCCCGTTTGACGCGTGCCATGGCTCAGCCCCGCATGTACGGCATGTAGGTGAGAACGAGTCCGGCATCGCCTGGCCGCAGGATCTCGGAGCCGCGGGCCTTGCGCTTCATCTGCTTAGGCTTGCTGATGAGGCGGTGCCGCTTGTGCGCGGGCTTGAATTTGATCTTGCCCGTCGCGGTGCGCTTGAATCGCTTCTTCGCACCGCTCTTGGTCTTCATCTTGGGCATTTTCGTCCTTTCAGGAAGGAGAGGAGGATCGGCGACGAGGCATGCCCATGCGCCATTGCGCGAGCCAGCCGCCGGGCTCAAGGCCGCGGGTTATAGCGGCGAAGGCCCGGAAACGCAAGGCGCGGGTTGACGGCGGAGAGCGTGGCCTCTAGGGTGCGCCCGCCATGACGAGAACCCTTTCCACGCCGCGGTCGTTTTTTACGGCCTATTGGTACTGCGGGTACATCCCGGCGGCCTAGGATCGTGCACTCTCGTTAGGACATCCAAAGCCGCCCCGATCCCGGCGGCTTTCGTGTTTCTGGCACCCCCAATTGCAGCGAAATCCGCCCTCGGTACGGCCTCTCTGAAAGAGGAGGCAAGAAATGGTCGATTTCGACGTGATCACCGGCCCCGGCCCGGCCGCTCTTCCGAGCACGGCCCCGCCGCCCGCGAAGGATAAAGCAGCGTCGGGCAAGCCCGAGGAGCGGCCTCGCGAGGTCCCGCCGACACGCGAGGTCAAGCGGCCCGGCTCCCCGTGAGCTTGTCGAGCAAAAGGGCGAGATCGCGCGAGAGCTCGCGTCCCTTCGCTCCGCCGTCGCCGCTGAGGCGCTGGTCGATGATGAGGTGCAGAGCATCCGCATGGGCGGCGATTGCGCGCTGAATGCGCGGGCGCGGCGTGGGCTCGTGGTCGAGAAGCGCGCACAGCGAGGCCGCGATGGTCGTGACGAGCGGGTAGCCCAGGGTCGCGGCGTTCCCCTTGAGGCCGTGTGCGATCCGATAGAGTTCCGTCCTGGCCTCGGCATCTGTCGGCGTCGCGACCAAGCGCCGAGCCAAGGCACCGAGCGTCTCGATCTGCTCGCGCGCGAGGTCTGGATACTTCTCGCTCAGCGTCTTGAGGATGCGGCCGACCTCGGCGACACAGGCGGGATCGAGAGAGAAGCTGCCGGCCTCGCGCGCGAGGCGATCGCAAGCCGGAGTGACCTCGACCGCGTCGTCGGCGTTAGGCATCGCCGCCCGCCTCGCCCGCGCCGGCGATGCGCCGGTCGGCGCCGTCGTGCGGGCGCAAGCGGCGCCGGCGATCGGGGCCGACATATTTCGTCGTGCGGATGAAGGAGCGAGGATGCCGGATCACCAGCTCCAGCTTCGCAGCGATGTCCCGTACCGAAACGGGCTTGACCAGAAATTCCGTCACCCCGGCATCGCGCGCTTCCTTGACACGGTGCGCTTGCGAGTGGCCCGTCAACATGACGACGGGCACCTTCGGATCGGGGCTGTCTTCGCCTTTGCGCAGGAGCCGGACGAAGTCGAGCCCGTCCAGCGGGTTCATGAGCCAATCCACGAAGACGATGTCCGGCCGCGCATCCCGCATCGCGCGGAATGCGCTACCCGCGTCCGCGACCGGCCGCACCTTGCCGACGCCGAGTCCGCGCAGGATCGCCTTGACGATCGCGAGCGAATGCGGATCGTCGTCGATCACGAGAACGTCGAGCTGCGCCAGGCCGTTGGTCTCCGCCTCGCCCATGGCGGCAGTACAACTGACCGCCCGTTAAGAATTTGCTATCCCCATCCACCCCAAATCCCCTTCGATCGGCCTAAGACCCTATTGCCGCACGGCAATCCGCCTGCCCTATTCGAGCGTCTCGAGGAGCCGGAGGAGCAGGTGGGCACGGGGCTCGAGCGAGGAAATGAGGATGTGCTCGTGCTCGGCGTGGGCGCCCGCGCCGACGGCGCCGAGCCCATCGAGGGTGGGGATCCCCATCGCCGCCGTGAAATTCCCGTCGCTCCCGCCGCCGGTGAGCATTTCCGGTAGCTCGAAGCCGATCTCGGCCGCCAGCCCCTTGGCATGCTCGTAGAGAGCGGCGACGCCGGCGTCGCGCACGAAGGCGGGGCGGTTTACGCCGCCCTCGATCATGAGCGTCACGTCCTTCCCCAGCGGACGCAGCGCCTTGATGCGATCGACGAGCTCGGCCGCGGTGGCGCCGTCGGGGCAGCGGAAATCGATCTCTGCGGAAGCATGGGCGGGGACGACGTTGGCGAAGCCCCGCGTACCGCCCATGGCGACGCCGACATTGACGGTGATGCCGCGCTCGTAGTCCGTCATTGCCTCGAGCGCGACGATCTGGCGCGCGAGCTCCGCGACGGCGCTCCGGCCGAGCTCGTGATTGGCGCCGGCATGCGCTGCAACGCCGGTCACCTCGAGATCGAAGCGGCCGACCGCCTTCCGCGCCGTCACCACCGCGCCGTTGGGGCGCCCGGGCTCCAGCACCAGCGCGTATTTGGCACCGCGCACGGTCTCCTCTATGAGCGCGCGCGAGGTGGGGCTCCCGATCTCCTCGTCCGCCATGAAGAGGAAAGTGATCGGCAATCGCGTCTCCCGAGCCTGCCTCACGAGATGGCGATAGACGTAGAAGCCCATATAGCCGCCGGACTTCATATCGTAGATGCCGGGCCCGGTGACCTTGTCGCCCTCGACGGTGAAGGGCTTGCGCGCGAGCGTGCCCTTCTCCCAGACCGTGTCGAGATGCGAGACGAGGACAATGCCCGGTCCGTCGCCGCCCCAGGGCGAGCGCGCGCGGATGTGGTCGCCCTTGCCGTCGCGGCCGGGCACGCGCTCGACCTTGGCGCCGAGCGCCGCGAGATCATGACAGACCTTGTCGACGAGAACGTTGACGGCCGCGGCGTCCGTGCTCGGCGTCTCGATCTCCACCCAAGTGCGAATGCCCTCGAGCATCTCGCCGGCATCGATGCGCGGCCTATTGCTACCGCTCGGCTCGGACATGCGCGCAACTCCCCCAATGAAGTGCGCGCAAGCTAGCGCCTCGCGCGCCTCAGCGATAGGCCCAGAGCCCCTTCTTGAGCGAGCGCGCCACGCCCTCGGCCCCACGGTAGTCCTGGGTCTGCCGGGGATCGTCGAGCGCGAGACCCTCGCCGACGAGAAATCCCGCGATGTCGACGCCTTTGTCGTCGAGGCAGATGCGCGCGGGTCCATGTGCAGCCGAGCCCGGCGGCGCGGCGCAGGTGATGCTGGCGCTGTGTGCGAGCCGATCCGCCAGCACCTGCCCCGCGACCTCGCTGCAGGGCCGCGGCTCTCCGGCCCCGAGCCGGCACTGATCGCCCTGCCCTGGCGAGGCGATGCCGAAGAGGCGCACCGAATGCCCCTGCACCGCAAGCGTTACCGTGCCCGTCGCCTGAGCGGGCCCGCTGAGCGTCGCGGGTGTCGGCGGCGCTGTCGCCTGCTGTGCGCGCGCGGGTGCTGGCGGACTCACAGCGGGCAGCGCGGGCGGGCTCGGAGCGGGCGGCGCTGCCTGGGGCGGAGCACGGCCGACGGGATTGCCGCTGCGATCTTCCATGGTGACGTGCGGGACCGGCGCCGTGCGGTAGTCCGGCACGGGATGCACCGGCTGCACCGGCACGTCTTGCTCCGGAAGCGGTGGTAGTGCGGGCGATGCAGGCGGTGGCGCTGGCTCGGGCGGTGGCGGGACCGCTGCCTCTTGCGGCGGAGGCACAGGCTCGGGCGGCGGCGATGGGGGTTCGGGCTTAGGAGGCTCGGGTGCTGGCGCGACAGCCGGCGCAGGTGCCGGAGGCGGCTCCTCGCGCTTCAGCGACAGCGAGATCAACGCGACCGCTGCGGCGATCCCCACGCAAGCGAGGAGCCATCTGCGCACCGGTTCGCCTCCTTGGGTGCGTCGCCGCTCAAGGCGCGAGCGCTGCCACCACGCGGCCGATGAAACCTTCGGTCGCCGCGGGATCGAGCCAGCGCATCACCGCGACGATGCCCGTCGCGGGATCGATCCAGGTGGCGTTGCCGCCGGCGCCGATCGCAAAGACGCTCTCGGGGGAGGCGCTCTTGTAGCGGCTGCGGCCGGTATTGAGCCACCAGAGATATCCGTATTGCGGATTGAGCGCCGCGGGCCGTGTCGAAGCCGCGACCCAGCTCTCCGACAGAATGCGCTGCTCGCCCCAGCGGCCGCGTCCGAGGAAAAGGAGCCCGATCCTCGCTTGATCCTCGGCGTGGATGGCGACGCCGCCGCCCCAGTGGCTGCCGCCGGGCACGGAGGTCATGGGGCGCCCGTCGATCTCCACTGTCGAATTGCGATAGCCCCACCACTCCCAGCTCGCGGAGGCGCCGATCGGCGTCATGATCGTCTCCTTGAAGACTTCCGGGAGCGGTCGGCGGAAGAGCCGCATCAGCGCGAGCGAGAAGCGGTTGACGCGGACGTCGTTGTATTCCCAGAAGCCGCCGGGCGGCTCGAGGTCGCGATGCGTGCCCTTCCTCTTCGCGGCGGCGGCCGTGCCCTCGATCGAGAGGCTACGATTGCGATCGACGAGGTCGGGCTTGTCCCAGAGCGTGCCCTCCCACTCAGAGGTCTGTTGCAGGAAGTGCTCCCACTCGATCCTGTCGTTGTGCGGGGGCTCGAAGCCCCCGTCCTGAATGCGCTGCCCCACGCGCTCGTGCACATCCGGGAGCAGGCCGCGCTCGTGCGCGACGCCCGCGAGCAGGCTCAGATAGCTCTTCGCGACCGAGAAAGTGAGATCGACCTGACGGGTGTCGCCCCAGCGCGCGACGAGCTTTCCGTGGCGCGTGATAAGCCCGTTGGGTCCGCCGCGCGGGCGCACCGGCCCCAGAATCTCGTTCCAGGGCGGTGGCTCGAAATACTGGCCCGCGATCACCTGCGCGAGATCGCGGCTCCAGCGGGTCTCATTTTCCGCAGCGAAGGCGACGGCGGTCTCGAGCCGCGCACGATCGAATCCCGCGGCATCCGCGGGATACTGCGGCCAGGGCGCAGGGTCGGCGGAGGGAAGTGCGATCGATTGCATAACAGCCGTCCGTGCTGAGACGCGAAGCGCGCGAGTATATGCGAACATTCCGGAAGGCGAGAGCGACCGACGATTGCCTGCTCTCTCTACCTTCCCGCCCTAGAGCCCTTCCATCGGGACAAGCCGCGTGCCGTCGACCATGCGGGACCAGCGGAAAGGCGCGGGGTCGACGAGCGGGTGGTCGCCGGCGATGAGGTCCGCGGCGAGGCGTCCCGCGGCGGGACCGATGCCGAAGCCGTGTCCGCTGAAGCCCGTCGCGATGTAGAGGCCCGGCAGCGTGTCAACCGCGGAGATCACGGGGATGGCGTCGGGCGTGGTGTCGATCATGCCTGCCCAGGCCTCCGCCATCTTGATCCCCGCGAGCGCGGGGTAGGCCGTCTTGAGATTGGCGAAGGCGGTCTCGAGTACGCCCATGTTGGGCGCGGGATCGAGGACGCGCACGGCCTCGAAGGGCGAGGGCCGGTCGAGCGCCCAATTGCTGCCCTGGCCGAGGCCGCGGAAAAAAGCGCCGCCGAAGCGGACCTTGATCCCGGGGCTCCCCTGAGAGTAGGCGGGCCAGAAGGCGCGGAGCTGTCGCAGCGCATCGGGCGTGAGCTCGAAATCCGCGGCGCCGCGATAGCCCACGGTGTAGCCGCCATCGAGCCGGCGGCGCATCCCGAACCCCGGCGCGCTCACGGGGCTCCCGAGGACCTCCGGCGCGGGCTCCGTGCGGAAGACGGAGGCGCGCACGCTCAATTGCTTGAGCTCGACGTTCTGCCGCCGCAGGAAGAGCCGCGACCAGGCGCCCGCCGCGCAGAGCACGGAATTGGTACGAACGACGCCGGCCTCTGTCACGACAGCCGCGACCTTTCCGCCCACCGTCTCGAGTCCGCGCGCCGCGCAGTTCTGGTGCAGCGTGACGCCGAGCTTGCGCGCAGCAGCCGCGATCGCGGGCGCGGCCAACGCGGGCTCGGCGCGGCCGTCGGTCGGCGTGTGCAGCCCCGCCGCCCACTTTTCGGTGCAGCCCGGCATCATAGCCTGTGCCTCGGCACCGCTCAGCATCCGCGTGTGGAGCTGGTATTGCCGGGCATCCTCGAGCCAGCGCTCCCAGCGCGCGACCTCCGCCTGGTCCTTGGTCACGTAGAGGAGGCCGGTGCGACGGAAGCCCGTCTCGGCGCCGATCTCCTCGTTGAGCCCGCCCCAGAGCTGGAGGCTCTCCTTGATCAGCGGGATTTCCCGCGCGTCGCGGCGCTGCTGCCGGCACCAGCCCCAGTTGCGGCTCGATTGCTCGCCGCCGACATGGCCTTTCTCGATGAGAGCGACGCTGTGGCCCTTCTTGGCGAGGTAATAGGCCGTGGCGCAGCCGATAATGCCGCCGCCGATGATGACGACGTCGGCGGTCTCGGGCAGCTTCTCGTCGCTTTGGATCTTGTTGACGGGCGGGGACATCCAAGACTGAGCATGCGGCGGGACGCAGGCGGAATCAAGACCCGCGACTTTGCGCGCGGACCGCGGAGGCCATAGAGTCGAGGCGGTGCTGCCTCGTCTCTTCCTCCGGGAGTCCTGCCGAGATGACGCGCTTTGCAAGCCTCTTCCAACCCCTCACCATCAAGAAACTCCGCATTCGGAACCGCTTCCTCAGCACGAGCCATTCGCCGGGCTACGCGACGGGCGGCGTCATCACCGAGCGCTACATCCGCTACCAGGCGGAGAAGTCGAAGGGAGGCGTGGGCCTCGCGCAGTTCGGAGGCGCCACCGCGGTCTCGCCGGAGAATTCCTGCTACTACGGCCAGATCGACGGCTCGACGGACGCCGTCATCCCGCACTATCGCCGCATGGCCGCGGCGATCCACGCGCACGGCGCCGCCTGCACCGTGCAGCTCACGCATGGCGGCAGGCGCGAGCGCTGGGACATCCACAATTGGCTCCCGACATTTGCGCCCACGTGCCTCCGCGAGGTGATCCATGGCTCCTTTCCCGCGGAGATCGAGGACCACGACATCGCGCGCATCCGCCGCGATTTCGCCGACGCCGCGCGGCGCGCGCGAGAGGGCGATCTCGACGGCGTCGAGATCTCCTGCCAAGCGGCGACGCTGATCGAGCAGTTCTGGTCGCCCGCACTGAATTTGCGCAGCGACGGCTACGGCGGCTCGCTCCAGAACCGCATGCGCTTCGGTCTCGAAGTGCTGGACTCCGTGCGCCGCGCCGTCGGCGACGATTTTGTCGTGGGGATCCGCATGCCCGGCGACGAGATGCTCCAGGGCGGGCTCAGCCAGGACGATTGCGTGACGATCGCGCGAACCTATGCCGGAAGCGGCCTCATAGACTTCATCAGCGTCGTCGGGGGACAGGCGACGGACTTGAAGGGCGAGGCGCGGATCTGGCCGACCATGTGGGTTCCTTCGGGCGCTTATCTGGGCCTCGCGGGCGCGATCAAGCGCGAGGTCGGCGTCGCGATCTTCCACGCGACCCGCATCGCCGACGCCGCGACCGCCGAGCATGCGGTGCGTGAGGGCCTCGTCGACATGGTTGGCATGACCCGCGCCATGCTCGCAGACCCACATTTCGTGGCGAAGCTCTCCCGCGGTGAGGAAGCGTCGATCCGTCCCTGCGTCGGCGCTGGCTACTGCGTCGATCGCGTGATCAAGGGCCTCGACGCGCAATGCATCCACAACGTCGCGACCGGGCGCGAGGAGACGCTGCCGCAGGAAGTCGCCCGCAGCACGGGCCCGCGGCGCAAGGTCGTGGTCGTCGGCGGCGGTCCCGGCGGGCTCGAGGCGGCGCGGGTCGCGGCGCGGCGCGGGCACGAGGTCGTGCTCTTCGAGGCGCAGGACGAACTCGGCGGCCAGGTATTGCTCGCGGCGCGCGCGACCTGGCGGCGCGAGCTCCAGGGCTTCGTGCGCTGGCTCGCGGAGGAGCTGCCGCGGCTCGGCGTCGCGATCCGCATGAACCATCTTGCCGAGGCCGAGGACGTGCTCGCGGAGTCGCCGGATGTCGTGGTGATTGCGACCGGCGGCCTCCCCAACCCCGGCCGCTATCCCGGAAGCGAGCTCGCGACCACGAGCTGGGATCTGCTCGCGGGCACGGTCGAGCCTGGAAAGGACGTGCTGGTCTACGACGAGAATGGCGGTGCGGCCGCAATGTCATCCGCGGAATTTGCGGCCGTGCGCGGCGCCAAGGTCACGATCGCGACGCCCGACCGCGTGCTCGGTCTGGAGCTCGGCGGAACCAATCTGGGCGCGCACATGAACGAGCTCTACAAGCACGGCGTCGCGATCAAGCCGGATACGCGGCTCGTCGGGCTGAAACGCCGGGACAACCGCCTCGTCGCGGTCCTCAGCAACACCTATCGCGAGGACGCTGAGGAGCTCGCCGTCGATCAAGTGATCGGCGAGATGGCCACGCTCCCGAACGACGATCTCTACCGGACACTGAAGCCGCTCTCGCGGAACCTGGGCGAGGTCGACCTCTGGGCCATGACCGAGGCGAAGCCGCAGGAGATCGTCTCGAACCCCGCGGGCGCCTTCGCGCTCTACCGGATCGGGGACGCCTGGGCCGCGCGCAACATCCACGCGGCGACGCTCGACGCGATGCGTCTCTGCATCAACCTTTGAGAAGCAGGCTCTCGCCGCTGAGCGAGCGGCCCGGCTTCGCGCCGGTCATTGCGACGAGCGTGGGAACGACGTCGAAGGCGCTGCGGATGCCGCGATCGCCGGGAGCCAGACCCTCGGCACGGACATAGGCGACCCCGTGCGCGCCCGTATGCCCGCCGGTCCGCCGATAAGGGACGGGGCCGATACGACCGAGCGTCGGATGCTCGAAAGCGATCGCGGCGCCGCGCCAGATCACCGTGAGATCGGATTGCGTCGCGTCGAGCGATCTGGGGTCGTCGACCCCGGCATATTCGACATAGTCTACCGAGCTTTCGCCGGTCGCGGGATCGATTGCGGCGCGGATGAGGGCTTCGATCTCGGAGACTGCATTCCCGTAATCCTCCGGTCGCACCATACCCCGGCTCTCGCGCCCAACGAGATTGAGCCGGATGCGGCCGTCGTAATAGGAAGGGAGCGCAAAAGCCGGCATCGTCGGCCAGAACGAGCGATAGGCTGCGGCGGGCATCCAGCCCAAGGCCTGACGGTCGTCGACGGTCTCTTCCGGGCGCGGCACGAATGCGGGGAGCCGCGAGCCGATCGCCGCGTGCCAGTTCGGCCCCGTCGGCGGCAATGTCGGATAGGCGTTCGGGGAGAGCGTCCACGTTTCCGGTTGGTCGAAGAGCGGCTTGCCGAAGGCTCGCCGATACATGAGCTCCGGCAGGAGCAGCATGCTCGGCACATCCGAGCGGTTCGGACCCATCCCACCGAGGGAGAAGACGACCGTCTGCGCATCGGGAAAGGCGCGCGACAGTTTCCCGATCAGCCGATCGATCGCTCGATGTGTCGCAATGAGCCCGGCGCCGGCGGGGCGGGCACTCGCGAGGTGATGGAGCGGATGGGATCGATCGACGCCGTGCCACAGGCCCTCGATCGCGGAATGCGGCTCGCTCACGGTGACAAGCGCCAGATCCCAATCGGGGAGGCGCTCGCCGAGAAGCCAGCACGCGGCCTCGGCGCGGAGGTCGACCGCGCGTGTCAACGCTGCTCCCATGATGCGGCATCGCTCCGCCGACGGCCATGCGAAGCCATAGATCCAGCTCGCGGCGGGATAGGGGCCGATGCGCCGATCAAATTCCGCGAGCAGCTCGGCGGGCTGTGCCGTCAGTGCGACGCCGGGATCGTGCGCGCCCCAGCTCACGATCCCTCGCACCGTGGACGCCGCCGCCAAATTGAAATAGGGCGCGTCGAAGACGACCGTCCGGCATTCGAGATCCGCCACGAATGGCCGGAGATGCGTCCCCTCCTGCCAGACGGAGTAGGTTTCCGGGTCGAAATGCACGGCACTCCAGCGCCGCGCCGCATCCGGGGAGAGGCCCGTCGCGACGTGCTCGCCGGCGAGACCCGTGCGCTGCGCCGACCCGTGATCGAGCAGAAAGCGCGCACTCGACTCCGCCAGTCGCGCCAACTCCGGCATCGCCCCTTCGGACATGAGGTGCTGGCCGAGCGACTGCTCGAACCCGTCGAGGAAAATCGCGAGGACCCGGCCCATCCCTGCCCCGTCATCTACCGCCGATTCAGATAGGGCCAGCCATGGGTGCCTGTATAGGTCCAATCTCCGTGCCCGCCCTTTCGCCCTCCCCCAGCCTGTGGTTCAATGCGGGTCTTCCAATCGGAAACCTCTGGAGTGGCGCGATGCACACGGTCATGTGGACATTCAAGGTACCCGCGGGCACCTCGAAGGCGACAATGGTCGAGACCATCAACGCGACTGCCGCCAACTACAAGGGTGTTCCCGGCTTGATTCGCAAATACTACGGGATCGCTCCCGATGGCGGCTCGATCGTCGGAATCTATCTCTGGGAGAGCAAGCGCGCCGCGGATAACTTCTACACCGCGGATTGGGTGGCGCTGGTGGAGAAGCGCTGGGGCGCGCCGCCGCAGCGCCAGGAATGGGAGACGCCGATGGTCGTCGAAAGCGCCGAGCGCCGGCTCGTTGCGGCGGAGTAGGTTTATCGCCCTTCGCTGAGCATCGCGACCGCGCTATCGATGTAGCGCTGCATGAGTTTCGGCGCCGCGGCGCCGAACATCCGGATGCGGCCGGTATGGGCGAGAAGCAGGAGCCCGGCCGCATGGGCGAAGACATCGACCAGCAGCAGCCGCGCCTCCTCCGGGCTCGCGCCGAGCGCCTCGGCGGCGGCGGCGATCGGATTGAGCGCGGATTCGAGGGCGGCATTGAGCATGCGGTCCCGTTCCTTGCCCAGGCCCTGCGGCTTCATGCCGCCGCGAAACAAGTAGAAGCCGAGATCGAGGTCGCGGGGGTTGCCGTCGTAATAACGGAAGAACGCCATGGCCGCGGCGCGTAGCCGATCCGCCGGCTTCCGACTGCGGGCGACCCCGCGCGTCACCGCCCGCCCGAGCGCGGCGAGCGAGCCCAGAAGAACTTCGGCGTAGATGTCTTCTTTCGACTCGAAGTGGAAATAGAGCGCGGCGGGAGTATAGCCGGCGGCAGCCGCGATCGCGCGCAGCGAGGCGCCCTCCAGGCCCTCCTCCTCGAATACCTTCCGCGCAGCCTCCAGGATGAGCCCGCGCTTCAAGTCGCTCACCGCCCGTTTCCGGCCGGCACTTCGCTCCGTGGTCATGCGGCCACCGCGGGCACCCTTGACAGATAATCGAACGCTGTTAGATTTTTTAACAATGTGAGAAATCGACGTCAAGCGACCAGGAGGCTCCCCATGACTGTCAGGATCGATAAGGACGGCGCGGTCTGGACGGTGATCCACGACCGGCCGGAGGCGCGAAATGCGATGGACCCCGCGAGCGCGGATGCGCTGACGAGCGCATTCCTCGAATTCGACGCCGACCGTAAAGCGTCGGTCGCCGTCTTCTACGGTGCCGGCGGCGCCTTCTGCGCGGGATGGGACCTCAAATACGTCTCGACGCTCAACGCGGATTATCCGCTCGGGGAGCTCGATATCCCGCCCGCGGGACCGCATGGCAACGGCGGCGAGATTCCGCGGGGACCGCTCGGCCCCTCCCGCCTCGAGCTCGACAAGCCCGTCATCGCCGCGATCGAGGGGCCGGCCGTCGCCGGAGGCATGGAACTCGGCCTCTGGTGCGATTTCCGCGTGATGGCCGAGGGCGCGTATTTCGGCGTCTATTGCCGGCGCTGGGGCGTGCCGCTGATCGACGGCGGCACCGTGCGCCTGCCGCGGATCGTCGGCCAGGGACGCGCGCTCGAGATCATCCTCTCGGGCCGCAAGGTTCCGGCAGAGGAATGCCTGAGCATTGGCCTCTGCGAGTACGTGACGCCCAAGGGCGGCGCCCGCGCGAAGGCCGAGGCGCTCGCGCAGGAGATCGCGCGCTTTCCGCAGACCTGCGTGCGCGCGGACCGGCGCTCCGCGATCAAGAGCCACGGGCTCAGCGTGCGCGATGGCCTGATCCAGGAGTGGTACAACGGCCGTGAAGCGCTCATCAAAGACGGCGTCGCCGGCGCGACGCGTTTCAAGGGCGGGCTCGGCCGGCACGGGGATTTCAGCCGGATCCGCTGAGCTCGCAGATCGCGGCGCGGCAATTTGACATCTCGGTCGCGCCGAGGGCAGCATCTCGCAGACGGCTCGTCACTTCAGCGGATGCGAGATGATCTCGATCCGATGCGGCATCGCTCTCGTCGCTGCCGGTATGCTCGCCGCGGCTCAACCCGCGCGGGCATCGGAGCAGCTCTATACCTACGCCGTACAGCACCCCGTCTATGGGCGCATCGGCAACCTCGTCTACGACATCGAGACGGCTGCGGGCGCGCGGCGGATCACCTCACAGCTTCGCGTGGCGATTTCGATCATGGGCGTCACGGTCTACCGCTACGAGACCGACGGCATCGAGGTCTGGCAGGGCAGCCGGCTCATGACGCTGCAGAGCAAGATCAACAAGAACGGGAACCGCATCGATCTGCGCGGCGAGGCCCATGGCGGACAATTCATCGTGACCTCGAACGCAGGCACCGTCGCGACATCGCCGGATGTGGCGCCGCCCGATCCCTGGCTAGTGACCAGCGTGGGCGACAGCAACGTGATCTCGACCTCGACGGGCCAGGTCCTGCGTGTGCAGGTCTCCGGCGGCGAGAGCGTGACGATCCCGATCCATGGCGCCAAGATCGCGACGCGCCATTTCAGCATCAGCGACGACAAGCATCACGAAGTCTGGCTCGACGGACATGACATTCCCATCATGTTCCGCTCGATCGAGCTCGGGGACCCCGTCGATTTCGTCCTGGAGATGCCGGAAGCGAGCGGCTCCCAGACCGCGATACCGGTGGCGCAAAAGCCCGCGCCGGACCGCAGCGACCGGTAGCGCGTCGCGGCAATCCCTTCTACCCGCAGGAATTTCCTTGACAAATACCGCCCTTCCGCGTCGCCTGCACCTCAACGGGTCGTAACGAGCGATCGAGGTTAGGTCATGGGCGGCTTTGGCAGCATCTGGCACTGGCTCCTGCTCATCGTGGTGGTCGCCGTGCTCTTCGGCGGGCGCGGCAAGATCGCGAACGTGATGGGCGATTTCGCAAAAGGCATCAAGGCCTTCAAGGCCGGGATGAAGGAAGAGGACACCGCGCAGGCGAATCCCCCACCGCAGGTCACCCCGCCTGGCGCTCAGGCGAGCGCGGGTGGCGCCACTGCGACGGCGGATACAGCGGCGCAAAAGCACGGCTAACGACGGGTACGGGATTCTGAGCGGCGCGCCCCCGCGGCGCGCCGCTCGCCGTTTCTACCGACCATGACCGAGCGCTCTCCTCGCCCGCGCTACGCGCGGCTCCTCTCCGCCTTGCCGGCGGTCGTGCCGTTCGTGCCGCCGGAAGCGCTGGAGCGCCGCATCGGGCGCGAGCTTCGGGTGCGTATCGGCGCCAACGAGAGCGCCTTCGGCCCGTCGCCCAAGGCGGTTGCGGCGATGCAGATGGCCGCGGCACGCGTCAACTGGTACTGCGATCCCGAGGGCTTCGTGCTGCGCGGGGCGATCGCCCGTCGGCACAGCGTCGCGCGCGAGAACGTGGTGCTGGGCGCGGGGATCGACGATCTCCTCGGCCTCATCGTCCGGAGCTTCGTCGATCCCGGCGACCGCGTGGTGATGTCGCTGGGGGCTTATCCGACCTTCGCATTCCACGTGAACGGCTTCGGCGGCACGCTCGTTACGGTGCCCTATCGTGGGGACCGCAACGATCCCGAGGCACTCGCGGCTACGGCGCGGCGGCGGAAAGCGCGGCTCGTCTACCTCTCCAATCCCGACAACCCGACCGGAAGCCGGCTTGACGCCGAGGCGCAGCAGCGCCTCGTCGAGCGCCTGCCGCAGGGATGCCTGCTGGTTCTCGACGAGGCCTATGCTGACTTCGTAGGGCCGGAAGCGCTGCCGACCTTCGATGCCGAGGATCCGCGGGTCATTCGCCTCCGTACCTTTTCCAAGGCGCATGGCATGGCGGGGACGCGCATCGGCTACGCGATCGCTCCCAAGGAGACGATCCTCGCCTTCGACAAGATCCGCCACCATTTCGGCGTCAACCGCGTGGCGCAAGAGGGAGCGCTCGCCTCCTTGAGCGATCCTGATTTCATCGCAGGCGTGGTGCAGGCCGTCGAGGAGGGCCGACGCGACTATGAGCGGCTTGCTGGCGACCTCGGCTTCAAGACACTTCCCTCTTCCACCAACTTCGTCGCGATCGATCTCGGCGGCGCCGACCGCGCCAGCGCGACCATGCGGCGCCTTCTCGAGGAGGAAGCGGTCTTCATCCGCATGCCCGGCGTCCCTCCCCTCAATCGCTGCATCCGCGTCACCGTCGGAACCCCAGCGGAGCGCCGCGCCTTCGAGGAAGCGTTTCGGCGGGTGCTTGCGAGACTTTCGCCATCGCCGGGCCAGTGACGTCGATAGTGACGGGACATCGCGCCGTGCGTCGAAGGACGCAGGACGTGTCTCCAGTACTCTGCCACGCGTGCGGAACTTCCCAACCGGGTACCCCACCCCGAGCGGCGCTGGGGTCGCGCCGCTCAATCCTCGACGTAATGCGGCTCGGGACGGTCGAGGAGCTGTTCGTAGTGGACGAGGCTCGGGAGCGCGATCGGCTGCGGCTCGCCTTCGCGGAAAACCCATTCGCCGCGATCGCAATCCTCGGCACGGACGTAGCCGTTGATGTAGAGACGCCGGTCGCCGCCGGTAGTGTTGGCACCGGAGCCGTGAACGAGAAAGACGCTCCAGAGCGCGAGATCGCCGGGCTCGAGCTCGAGGTCGACGAGCCCAGCGGGATCGAGACCGGCCGCTCGGAGCGTGTCCTCGTCCGGGGCGCCGCCCAGGATTTGCTCAGGGGCGGGAATCACGAGTTCGCCGCGGAGATGCGAGCCCGGCAAGATTCGCATCGCCCCGTTGGCGCGGGTGTGCGGATCGATGGCGATCCCCGTCTGCACGTAGGAGGTCGCGAGGTTGCGATAGGCTTGGCGCGGCTTTCGGAAACGCACGTCCTGATGGAAGGCGAAATCGGACTCCTTCGCGCCCGGCGGCTTCCAGTGGAGCTGATTGATGATCTGCTTGATGTTTCGCCCGAGCATCGGCTCGAGGATCGGCAACAGGCGCGGATCGCGGCGTGCGCGCTCCAGCGGCGGGTCGCCGTAAGAGGGCCACTGCACGTAGCGCACGACCTTGCCCACGCCGGGATCCATGGCGATGCGGTAGAAGAGGTTGGCGTGGCGAAAGCTCGCGCGGTAGTTGACGCCCTGCAGCCAATGCCGGTCGAAACCCTGCGCCAGCACCTTCACGTCCTCTGCCGTGAAGACGCCGCGCAGAACCGCATAGCCCTGCGCGCGATAGTGCTCGAGGGCGGTGCCGATTGCGCTCGCGTCCATGGTCGATGTTCCGTCGTTGCCTTAGAGGGATGCCACGGACGTACCGCTCGCGAAGAGGCGGAGGAAGTCCGGCAGGAAGCTCTCGACGCCTTTCGCGGCGCCACTGCTCGGCGGCTCGATGCCCGGCTCGTAGCCGAGCGTTCCGAAGGGCAGCACGAGGTCCTCGTCGCGCGAGAGGACGTGGATCGGCACCTCCGTCTCGGAACCGGCGACCCGGTTGCCGACGACAATCACCAGCGACTGCCCCTTGAGCTGCCGAATGAACTCCGCGAGAGCCTTCAGGTCGGTTGCGACTGCCTCGGACGAGACCTCCGCCGGCGCTCGCTCGCCGCCGAGCTCCACACGGACGAAAAGCGGCGGATGCGGCTTTGCATCGAAGCGCGCGAGCAGCTCGTCCAGCGTCCCACGGGCGGAAATACCGGCCAGGCCCAGATCGGCCGCAGCAATGGTGCGCTCGAAGCCCCAGGCGCCCTCCTCGAGCGAGGAGTGGCGGAGGTCCGGCGCCACGTCGACCGTGCGATAGCCTGCCGCGGCCAGATAAGTCGCGAGGCTGCGGCCGCCCGAGGCGAGCAGCATCCGGTAGCGCAGGGGATCGAGACGAAGCCCGCTTGCGAGGCTCGCCTCCGAGAGCCGCGCGCCGCCCTCGACGCCCGGTGCCGCAAGCCGTCCCGAGAGGAGATAGTAGCCGGCATCATCGGCGGTAGCTTCGAGCTCCGATAGCGCAGCGGCAACGCGCGTGTCGTCGAGCATGCCCACCGCGTAGGAATCGAGGAGGACGAGATAAAGGTCGCGATGCTTGAGCTTGCCGAGATCGCTCGCGGGCGGCGCGGCAGCGAGATCGTCGCCGCGCAGTAGCGCTAGGCTCCGCCAGGCAAGGCCGGCCTGACGCGCGACCTCGCCCGCCACGCGCGCGGGAACATAGGCCGTGCCGCCGGCCGTTGGAAGAAACGCGAGCGTGCACGCGACGCAGGCGAGTACCGTCACTTCGCCCGGACGTCGGATGGCGTCGATCGCTCGCGCCATCCGGGTGATCGCGAACGAATTGGCGACGGCGAGGCCGATGCCTCCGAGTGCCAAGCCCGCGAGCAGAAGCCATCCGCTCCCTTCGACGAAGCGCCCCAACAGCGCCGGCAGCTCCGGAACGTCCCAAAAGAGATCGAGCTCGCGCTCGAAGCTCGCGGGAACCAATACCGTGCCGAAGTGAAGCACCGCCGCGAGCGCGAGCGCGAGCGCGATGCCATGGCGCAACCCCGCGCCAAGGCTGCGTCCACGCAACGCGAGGAGGGCCATCGCAGCCACCAGCAGCACGGCCTCGAACTCGAAGCGCGGCTCGAATGCGATGCGCGCGCGGGCGGCATCCCAGGCCGGCATGAACGGCGCCGAGAGAAATGCCGCTCCGAGGAGCAAGGTGAGCACCGGGCGCAGCGGCGTCGTGGTGCGGAAACGATCGAGGTACATTTGCTGTGAGGATCGAGGTCCGGCCAAGCGGGGACGGCGCTACTCTCGGCTCCTCCGGGGGTCCGGGTCAACCCCGGCGGACGCCTCCAGGCCTGTGCATTCCGGCCGCCCAATAGGCATGCTCGACGAGCCGTAGCGTCTGCAGGTTGTCGTCGGGATCGGTCTCGAAGGGAGCGCCGCTCTCGAGGCAATCGACGAAATGCGCGATGACGCCGTCGAAGCTTGCCTGGTAGCCGACGTCGCCGTCGTAGCGCTCGCTCTTCGGCTTGGGTCCGAGGAGGCGAAGCTCGAAATCCCCGAAGACCGCACTCGCCTTGCGCCCCACGATCTCCAGTCGATCGCCGGCACGGGGTGCGAATCCCGGCGCTGCCATAGTTCCCGTGACCGTCACCGGCACGCCCTCGGCCGTCTCCATGAATATGTCCGCGAGTGTCTCGCCCGCGACATCCGGCAGAGTATGCGCCGCGCGCGCGCTCACCACCCTGAGCTCTCCGCAGAGATAGCGCATGGTGTCGAGATGGTGGATCAGCACCTCCGCGATCATGAGCCGCGCCTCGTGCTGCATGAAGGGCTGGCGGATGAAGGCCGCGCGGCGCCCTTCAGCATCGGGCAGGAATCCCGATCCGATCTGCGCCATCCGCCCCAGGAGAATCTCGCCGAGCTCGCCCGCGGCGATCCAGCGCTTGAGCTCGCGATACCAGGGACGAAAGCGCCAGTTCTCGTGCACCATGAGGCGGATCCGGTCGCCGACATCGCGCACCAGGGCCTCGGACTCCGCAAGCGTCGGCGTCATCGGCTTCTGGCAGAGCACGTCGATACCGCGCTCGGCCGCCCCTCGCACCCAGTCCGCATGCGTCTCGCGCGGCGAGGCCACATCGAGCGCATCGATCTTTTCGCTCGCGAGCATTGCGGCGGGATCGGTATAGACCTTGGCGATGCCGAATTCGGCCGCGCGCCGTGCCGCGTTCTCGCGGCTGGGATCGCACACCGCGACGAGACGGACGCGCTCGCCGAGCTTCCGCCAACCGATCATGTGGAAATGGCTGATCATGCCGGCGCCGGCGAAAGCGATGTTGAACGGCGGTCTCCTAGCGGCGTGCATTGCCATGAGCGATCTCCTTGCCGAAGCCGAAGAGGCGAGCGGGATTGCGCGCGAGCACCTGTGCCCGCTCCTCCTCGCTCGCGAGCCAGCGGTCGAGCGCGCGGAGCGCGGCATCGTACGTGAACCCGCCGGGCACGTTGACGAACGGCCAATCCGAGCCCCAGATGCAATTCTCGATCCCGAAGGCGGCGATCACAGCCTCCGCAAAGGGCCTGAGCTCGGCAAAGCCGGTCTCCGCACTCGCGACGCGGAAGGGGGCGGAGAGCTTGACCGCGGCCCTGCCCTCGCGCCCCAGCCCCAGGACGGCCTGAAAACCCGGCTGATTGAGGCCGAGCCCGGGCGCATTCACGCCGAAATGATCGACCAGCACACGTACGCCGCTGCGACGGAGGATGGGCACGGCCTCGGCCCATTGCATGTCGTTCGCGAAGACTTGCGCGTACCATCCGAGTGCCTTGATCCGCGCGAGGTGCCGCTCGGCGCCCTCCCCGCGGAGCGCATCGCCCCTGTAGCTCGCGAGATTGAACCGCACGCCGACGACGCCGCGTGCGGCGAGATCCTCGAGCGTGCGCTCGCTGCTCTCGGGATCGACCACGGCAATCGCCTTGAACTTCTGCGGATGGTGCGCGATCGCGTCGAGGATCGCGCCGTTGTCGTATCCGTAACCGCTGAGCTGCACCAGCAGCGCATGGCGCACGCCGTGGGCGTCGAGCACGGCGGAGAACATCTCGCGCGTCCCCGCCTCCTCCGCCTTGGGCTTGTAGCCGGGACCATCGACGAATGGGAAGCGCGTGGGATCGATGATGTGGGCGTGGGTATCGACGATCGCGAGATCGGTCATGGCTTCTGCCGCAAGCTAGCACTCGCCGCTGCGCCCGCGAGGATCACGCGCGTTGTCGCGGGATCGAATAGCTGAATCGCCGAGCGGTCGAGCGAGACCGAGGTTCGCGCACCCGGCTGCAGCGCGGTGTCGCGGCCGATGCGTGCCGTTACCTCCTCGCTCGTGCCATCGATCGCGAGCAAGATCAGCGTTTCCGCCCCGAGCGGCTCGACGGCCAGCACGCGCGCCGGGACCGTCGCAGCGTTCGGGGAAGGCGCCACCTCATAGATGTCTTCCGGGCGAATTCCGAGCAGCACCTCCTGCGGGAGGGTCGCGGGGATTTGTCCAGGCGCAATCTGATCGAGCGCGACGGTGGCGGCGCCGAGGCGCAATAGGATGCGCCCGCCTTCGAGCGCCGCCCCCACTTTCAGCAGATTCATCGGGGGATTACCGAGGAAGCGCGCGACGAAGGTATCGACGGGGCGACGATAGACCTCGAGCGGTGGGCCGATCTGCACGACCTCGCCCTTGTTCATGATGCAGATGCGGTGCCCCATGGTCATCGCCTCGACCTGGTCGTGGGTCACGTAGATCGTAGTGATACCGATCTCCTGCTGCTGTCGGATGAGCTCGTTGCGGGTCGAGACGCGGAGCGCCGCGTCTAGATTGGAGAGGGGCTCGTCGAAGAGGAAGACTTTGGGCTCGCGCACGATCGCGCGTCCCAAGGCCACGCGCTGGCGTTGCCCGCCGGAAAGCGCATGCGGCTTCCGCGCCAGGAAATCCGCGAGGCCGAGCTTCGCGGCGACGCCGCGCACGCGACGGTCGATCTCCTCCCGTGGCACCGATCTCCGGCGGAGGCCGAAAGCGAGGTTGTTGTAGACGTCCATGTGCGGATAGAGCGCGTAGGATTGGAACACCATCGCGATGTCGCGGTCGCGCGCGGGAACCTGATTCATCACGCGCCCGTCGATCGCGACCGAGCCCGAAGTGATGGGCTCGAGCCCCGCGATCATTCGCAGCACCGAGGACTTGCCGCAGCCGGAGGGGCCGAGCAGGACCATGAACTCGCGGTCGGCGACCTCGAAGCCGACATTCTTCACCGCGAGCTCGCTGCTTCCGTCGTAGCGCTTCGAGAGCGCCTCGATCCGAACCCGCGCCATCTAGCGGACCGCCCCCGCGGTCATGCCGCGGATCATGGTCTCCGAGAAGAAGGCGTAGAGCAGGATCACCGGCGCTATCGCGATCATGAGGCCGGTCGCAAGCATACCCACGTCGAGCTGGTGGCTTCCCATGAAATGCATGATGCCCAGCGGCAGCGTGCGCTTGCTGTCCTCCGTGAGGAGGCAGACGGCGTAGAGGAACTCGTTCCAGAGGATGATGAAATTGAGCGTCACCGTCGTGAAGATCGCGGGCAACCCGATCGGCAGCGTGATGCGCCAGAAGATCTCGAAATCGGTATAGCCGTCGACGCGGGCGGCGTCGAAAAGATCCTGCGGGATCTGCGCGAAGAACCCCTCGAGGATGTAGACGGTCATTGCGATGTGAGCCGAGACGTAGACGAGGATCAAACCCGTCAGCGTGTTGTAGAGATTGTATTCCAGCAGAATCTGGAAGAGCGAGAGCACGAGAAGCTGCGGCGGCAGGATAAGGCCCGAGAGGATGATGAAGCGGACCGTCCGGCTGCCGCGAAAGCGGTACCGCGCGAGGCAGTGCGCGACCATCGCGCCGATTATCGTGAGGATCGCGACCGCACTCACGACGACGATGACGCTATTCCAGAAATAAGTGCCGTAGTTCGATTTGGTCCAGGCGTCGACGAATTTCTCCCAATGGATCTTGCCGGGTAACGCGTAGGGGCTCGCGAAGATCTCCGGCGTCGTCCTAAGCGACATGACCGTGACCCAGAGGAAGGGGCCGCCGGTCAGCACGGTGTAGACCACCACGAAGAGCAGCAGCGGACTCCGCCGGAGATAGGAGATCCAGTTGGCGGCGGTCGTGTCCATGTCTCTAGAACTCCAGCTTCTCGCGTTGCCGGAAGAGGCGCGTGATCACCGTCACGAAGCCCATGATGATGAGGAACCAGAGCACGGCGATCGCGGAGGGATATCCCAAATCGAAAGTGTTCCAGTCGAAGGCGCGCTTGTAGGCATAGGTCGAGACCGTCTCAGTCGACCAGAGCGGTCCGCCGGCGGTCATGATCCAGACGAGATCGAAGATCATCATCTTGCCGATGAAGGAGAGGATCAGGAGATTGACGATCGTCGGCCGCAGCATCGGGATGACGATGTAGATGAGCTTCGCGAACCAGCCGCAATTGTCGAGCTCGGCCGCACCCAGCACTTCCGTCGGCAGCGCGTAGAGAGCGGCGAGGAAGATGATCATGTTGAAGCCGAGCCACTTCCAGATATGCGTCACCATCACCGAGCCGAGCGCGGTCGAGGGATCGCCGAGCCAGGATTGCTCATAGGCCCCGAGCCCGATCGCGCGCAGGATGACGTTCGCGAGCCCCCAATCATAGTCGTAGATCCAGACCCAGATGACGCCGACGACCACATAGGACATCAGCACCGGTGTGAACCAGAGGAGCCGCAGCACGCGCGCAAAGGGCGCGCCCGCGAAAAGGCAGAGCGCCAGCAGCAGCCCGCCGAAGACATCGACGATCGTCGCGATCACCGTGAAGATCGCGGTGTTGCCGACGGCCTTCCAGATCACGGAATCGTCGGTCAGCAGCTCCGCGAAATTGGCGAAGCCCACGAATTTCTGGACGTTCTGCGGCCCGATCGTGTGCAGGCTGTTGTAGAAGGTCCGCAACACCGGATAGACGATGAAGCCGAAATAGAGCAGGAGCGCCGGGGCGAGGAAAAGCGCGAGCGTGCCCAGGGAGGCACGCCGCGCATCTACCTGCCGCAGCGATCGAGAGGCTCGCTCGGCCTTTTCTTCCGACAGCGTCCTGCCCCTCAGCCCTTGAAGCAGGCGGCGTTCATCTGCTTCAGCGTGTCATCGACCGAGAGCAATCCGC
>DATJVP010000030.1:0-13220 GCA_035581425.1 Allostellaceae bacterium
AGCCCGCGCACCGTTGATGGCGGCGGCGAGAGATGGGGAACGCCAGATGCACGCGCAAGTCTTGCTGCGCGGGGTTACGCGTGTCTATTCAGCCGGCGCTCTCGATCGTCCCGTTCACGCGCTCGGGCCGATCGACCTCGAGCTGCGGCGCGGCGAGTTCTTCGCGGTCGTGGGTCCCTCCGGCTGCGGAAAGTCGACGCTGCTCGAGCTGATCGCGGGACTGTCGCCGATGACCGAGGGAAGCATCGACTTCGAGGGACGGCCCATCGCCGGGAGCGTACCCGACGGCGTTGGCGTCGTGTTTCAGGAAGACGCGTGCTTTCCCTGGCTCACCGTCACGGACAACATCGCCTTCGGACTCCGCCAAGCCGGGACCGAGACCGGTGAGCTGCGGCGCCGCCTCGACCACGCACTCGAGCTCATGGGTCTCACCGAATTTGCTCAGGCCTATCCGGCGCAACTCTCCGGCGGGATGCGTCAGCGCGTTTGCATTGCGCGCACGCTGGTCCTGCAGCCGCGGCTGATCCTGCTCGACGAGCCCTTCGGCGCGCTCGACCAGCAGACGCGCCTCCTGATGGGCGATGAGCTCCTCCGCCTTTGGCGCGACACCGGTTCGACCGTCCTGCTGATCACCCACGCGCTCGACGAGGCCACGATGCTCGCCGACCGGATCGCCGTCATGTCGGCACGGCCCGGCCGCATCCTCGAGATCGTTGAGACGCGCTGGCCGCGCGGGCGCGACAGCCGCATCGTCGCGGAGGCGTCTTTCGGAGAGATCACCGGGCGCCTGTGGCGGGCGCTTCGAGAGGAATCGCTCAAGGCGATCGGCAAGAAGGCCGCCGGCACATGAATCGAGCCGCGCGATATCGGCTCGCGGCGATTCTCGGCATCGTCCTGCTACTGGAACTGCTGTGCCGCAGCGGCGTGATCGATCGGCTGACCATGCCGCCGCCGAGCGTCATCCTCCGCGATCTCGTGCTCATTCTGGCTTCGGGATCGATGAACAAGGCGATGCTCAAGACCTTCATCAACGTCTCGATCGCCTTCGGATTGTCAGTCGTGATCGGCGTTGTCCTCGGGGTGGCGATTCACGGTTGGCGCCTCGTGCGGCAAGGTCTCGATCCCCTCTTCGCCACGTACTATGCGATCCCCGTATACGCATTCTATCCTCTGTTCATCGTTCTCTTCGGCCTCGGCGACGTGCCACAAATCCTCATCGGCTTCATGCTCGCGGTGGTCGCGATGATCGTGAATACCCTCAATGGCCTCGACCGCGTCTCGCGCGTTCTCCTCAAGACTGCACGGGTCTATCGATTAGGGGCGGTGGCGACGGCGATGAGGATAACGCTTCCCTCCGCGGCGCCATACCTCATGACCGGCATCAAGCTGGCCGTCGCCTATGCGTTCATCGGCGTTATCGGTGCGGAGTTCATCATGTCGCAGACGGGCATGGGGTACGAGATCAGCTTCGCCTACAACAATCTCGACAATGCCACCATGTACCCGCTCATTCTTTTGGTGCTGGCGGTCTCCACCGGGATCAACGTCGCGCTCTCGCACTGGGAGAAAATCATCATGCAGCGGCGCGGGCAGTCATGAGCCGCGCCCGCTGGGAATCCGCCGCACATGCGGCGGGGCTGGTCGTCGCGCTTTTATCGGCTTGGCAGGTTCTCTTCGAGTTCGCGGGCACCAACGCGATGGCACCGCCGATCGAGACCTTCGCCTATCTCGGCCGGCTCCTCGCAACCGCGGCGTTTTGGGGCCACCTTGCCGAGACCATGAGCGCATTCGCCTTCGCGCTCGCGATCGCAATCGTCCTCGGCTTGCTCATCGGACTTACGCTCGGGTTGCACCGCTTTTCCAGCGACGTCGCTGAGCCGATCTTGATCGCGCTCTATTCGCTGCCGAAGGTGACGCTCTATCCGATCGTCTTGTTGGCGTTTGGGCTCGGGATGCCGGCGAAGGTCGCCTTCGGAACCATCCACGGCATCATTCCCGTCGCGATTTTTACCATGAGCGCCGTGCGCAACATTCGTCCGGTACTGCTCAAGACCGGGCGCGTGCTGAAGCTCGATCCCTGGGCGATGGTCCGGACGATCGTCTTCCCGGCGGCGCTTCCCGAGATTTTCACGGGCCTGCGCTTGGGATTTTCGCTCACGCTGATCGGCACCTTGCTCGGCGAGATGTTCGGCTCGCAGCGGGGACTCGGATACCTGCTGATGACCGCGATCGGACTGCAGAACATCCAGGTGATCATGGCCGTGACGCTTCTTCTGGTGCTGTTTGCGGCATCGGTTAGCAGCCTGCTGATCGTCATAGATCGGCGCCTCCATCGGCGCATACCCTGACCCGCGACCGCACCGCGGGCATGGGGCAGCGCGAGATCGTGATGCGGGATTTACCGGGGATCGCGGTCGTGCGACGCTACCGCGGAAATCGTCGAACGGCCAAATCGTCACTGGTGCAATCGCGCGCGCCGAGGCGACCACGTCGGACGAAAACGGGAGGAGCCATGGGCATCGTGAAGCGAGGTAGCTGGGTTGCCGGCATTGCGCTCGGCGCGGCGCTTTTTGCAGCGGCCGCGCAGGCGGAGCAGATTGTCGTCAGCAATTACGGCGTCGCCGCAAACGGAATGCCCTACGCGATCGCCATGGAGAAAGGCTTCTTCAAAGAAGCCGGGGCCGACATCACCGGCATTCTATCCTCGTCCGGCGGCGGCACCACCGTCCGTAATCTCATGACCGGCAATCTCGCCTATGGCGAGATCGACCTCGCGGGCACCGTCGCGGCAATTCAGCAGGGCGCCGACCTCGAGATCATCAGCGAGAACGTATTGACGGTGGCCGAGTTCGTCTGGGCCGTCAAACCGGACTCCCCGATCAAAACGCTCCAGGATCTCAAGGGAAAGAAGATCGGCTACACCAACCCGCGCTCGACGAGCCAAGCACTCGACATATTGCTGCTCGAGCAAGCCGGCCTGAAGCCGGACGATGCGGAGCTGATCAAGACCGGCGGTTTCGGCGAGGCGGTCGTCGCGCTCAATCTCGGCTCGATCGACGCCTCCGCCATTGCCGATCCCGTTTGGTCCAAGAACAAATCCCAATTCCGAGTGCTGGTCACGGCAAACGACGTACTCCCGCCCCTGTGCAACGTCATCGGCGTCACCACCGGGGCGGCGGCGGCATCCAGGGGAGATTTCATCAGGGCCATACTCCGCGGCCGCCGCAAGGCCGTCGAATTCATGTATGCGCAGCCCGACGAGGCCGCGGCGATCGTCGCCAAGACGTACAACCTCGACTTGGATGTCGCGAAGAGCGCGATCCACAACCTCGTGGCCAAGAGCAAATCCGGCGTTCCCTATTGGGGACCGGGCAATTTCGACATCCAAGGTATGGACCGCATGATCCGCGCGCAAAAGCTCGTCGGCGCCCTGAGCGGCGATGTCGATTGGTCGAAGCTCATCGACAAGAGCTTCCTGCCGGACGACCTGAAGGGCCAGAACTGAGCGTCTCCCCGTCGGGCACGGGATCACGGGTTGTGATGCAACTCCAAGGAAAAACCGCGGTTGTCACCGGAGGCGCCAAAGGGATCGGCTTCGCCATCGCGGAGGCCCTGGCTGCGCGCGGCGCGGCAGTCGTGATCGCCGATCTTGCGGAGGCGAGCGAGGCGTCCGCGCGCCTTGCGGCGAAGGGCGCGCAGGCGGCCGGCATCGCAGTCGACGTCGCCTCCGAGCACGACACTGTGGCGATGGCGTCCGCCGCGCGCGATCGATTTGGGGGCATCGACATTCTCGTCAACAATGCCGGGGTCTATTCCACCCTGAGGCCCCGGCCGTTCGAGGAAATCGATCCCGCGGAGTGGCGGCGCGTGATGGAGGTCAACACGCTCGGCATCTTTCTCGCGGTACGCGCTGTACTGTCATCGATGAAGTCGCGTGGCGGCGGGCGGATCATCAACATTTCCTCAGGCGTCGCGTTCAAGGGCAACCCCTATATGGCCCATTATGTCGCGAGTAAGGGCGCCGTCGTGTCGCTGACGCGAGCACTCGCCAGCGAGCTCGGCGAACACAACGTGCTCGTGAACTCCGTAGCGCCCGGATTCACCTTGAGCGACGGCGTCAAAGCAAATCCGATCCTCGTCGCGGGCGTCCAGGAACGCTCCCTTCGCGGGCGGGTGCTGGCCCGCGATATGGTACCGGCCGATCTCGTCGGCGCAGTCGCATTCTTCGCAGGTCCGGACTCGGCCTTCGTCACCGGCCAGACGCTCGTCGTCGACGGCGGCGCCTATTTTCATTGATGAGTACTATGGCTCATCCCATTCCAGTCATCGATCTGACGCCGGCGCGGACGGGCGGCAGGGAGGAGCGGCGAGCGGTCGCCTCACTCATCGACCGGACGTGCCGAGAGATCGGCTTCTTCACCGTCACCGGACACGGCGTTCCGCTGACAACGCTCGAGACTCTGCGCTCGACGGCGCATGAGTTCTTCGCCCTTCCGCTTGCCGAGAAGCGAAGCGCCGTCCACCCCGTGCCGAGGACACCCCGAGGCTACATCGCGCTCGGCGTTGAGGCATTATCTTACGGCAACGATCTCAAGACGCCGCCGGACCTCAAGGAGTATTACCACTTCGGCCGCGACGCCTGGCCGGACGAACCGTATTTCACCTCGGATGCCGGGCGACGCTATTTCATCGAGAACCTTTGGCCCGAGCGCCCCGCCGGGTTCCGCAGGGCGGCTGCCCGGTACTACGCCGAGATGGAGAAGCTCGTATTGCTGCTGATGCGCCTCGCCGCGCTCGGACTGGATCTCGATGAGCGCTTCTTCGACGACAAGATCGACCGCCACATCACGGCGATGCGGATCAACTTCTACCCGGAGCAGCCGTCTCCGGCGGCACCCGGTCAACTTCGCGCGGGCGCTCACACCGACTATGGTGCATTCACGATCCTGAACGGCGAGAATGCGCCGGGCGGGCTGCAGGTGCTGACGCGCGACGGTGCGTGGGTCGACTGCGCGACCGATCCCACAAGCTTCGTCGTCAATATCGGCGATCTTCTAATGCGCTGGACCAACGACCGCTGGGTATCCAACACGCACCGTGTCGTGAATCCGCCGGGCGCCGTCGCGGCGCGCTCCAAGCGTCTCTCAATCGCCTTTTTCCACCATCCGAACTACGACGCATTGATCGAATGCATCGCGCCACCGGGCACAGCGAAATATCCGCCGGTCCTATCGGGCGAATACCGCGACCTCAAGTATCGCCAGACCCGGCTTGCGGCGGATTGACGGCGCACGGCGGCCCAATTGCAGGATCGGGTGACCCGCCGCGGCGAAATCGCCTATCTTCGCCCACGGCAGCTCTTCCCCGGGCGAGCGCCACATCGCGAGCACCATGCCGGGGGGCGCTATCCCGCCGAGGCGACCTATCGGGTGCCGCTGCTGACGGCGGCATGAGCCGGTCTCGTATCCTGCCGATCGGGCACCACATCGCTGCGGCCTAACGCCTGTCCTTCGCAAGCCCTGCGTGTCGTATTTTCCGGCTGTGCGCGACCGAAATTTTACGGAGTGACGTTGGTTTTCATCGCGATGATCCTATGTGCCTCTTTGGCGAGCGGGTTCTCGCTCGCCCGAACTTCTTGACGGAGTCATTGCGATGTCGAGCCGCACGGCCAAGTTCCCCTACATTTTGTTGATGCCGATTGTCGCCGCCGCCTTGTTGTCGGGCTGCGTTGTCTCTCAAAGCAAGTACGACGCCCTCAGCGATCGATATCAGCAATATCGGCAGGAGGCGGAAGCACAGAAGGCCGCCGACGCGAGGCGGATTGCCGCCCTCAACCAGCAGGTGAGTCGGCTTCAAGGAGCAATCAAGTTTACGGTGAACAGCGATTTGCTTTTTGCGCCCGGCTCCTGGCAGATATCGGAGGCTGGAAAGCAGGTTATGGCTAAGCTTGCAAGTCAGCTTGCCCAATACCAGCAATCCAAGCTGATCGTAAATGGCTATACCGACAGCGCTCCGATCGGGAGATCGCTCGCGAAAGAGGGGATCACTTCGAACCAGATCCTGTCGCAAAGGCGAGCCGAATCCGTGATGCAGTACCTGATCACACAAGGCGTCAAACCCGAACTCATCTCGGCAAAGGGCTGGGGTGAGGCTGACCCGGTTGCCCCCAACGACACGGCTCAAGGCCGCGCTCAAAATCGCCGGGTCGAAATCTCACTTGCAGCTGCAGGCAGCTAAAGCGGAAAGGGCGCTAGCTGCGGTGGACAGACTTGATCGTGTCCACCGCAGCTGGGCGCCGGGATCGTCGGGACAACCGACGTGACCACGAACCCCCAATCCGGCCGTGGATTACCCCGAGGCAGATCCGGACCGATCCGCCCCTTAGGGTTGACTCCCTGGTAAATCCGATCTGGTTCCAACCCTCATACGGCGCAAACGGTCTACGCCGTCGTTCCCACGCCGCGAGAAATTCCGGGTTCGGTGCGGGAGCGACGAACCAAAGCCGCTGGGACGTTGGTGCGCTACATCACGTAGCAGAGTCGGAGGGCGTCGAGGATCGCGGAATGGATGTTGCGGCTCGCAACCGCATCGCCAATCCGATGCAGCTCGAATGAATCAGATCTTGCGTGGGGCTGCGGCCTGCCTGAAAGCAACGTATCCAGGTCGGTCACGCCATTATTCCGGGCTTCCGACCGCAGCTCGCGGTAGAGCGCATCGGCCGGGATCGTCCCGCGCTCCACGACGATCTGCTCGGCCGAGAACTCGAGCGTGTCGCGGGTCATGAGATTGCGGAATGTCGCGACCAGGCGGTTTCCACGGCGCTCGACCTTCTCGATCTCGTGATCGAAGGTCGTGGCCAGGCCGATCTCGTAAGCGCGCTTCTTCCAGATCGCGCGCTCGGCATAAGTGAGCTCCTGCGCGAGCTGGGCATCGATCGAGACAAATCGCACTTTTCGCCCCGGCGCCACCGCCAGTTCCGCCGCTTGCGGCGCCGGATGCCGGCCGGTGCCGTCATAGATGATGATGTCGCTTGCCAGAGGCGTTCCCCCGGCGATCGCATCCCACACGCTCGTGCAATGCTCGGCGCCGGGAATCCATTCGATATCCGGTGTCCCGCCGGTGGCGATGATGACGACATCGGGCTTTTCGCCCAGCACGTCCGCTCGCTCCGCGTAGGCATTGAGCCGCACCTCGACCCCAAGCCGCTCCAACTCGTGCCGGCGCCAATCGACGATGCCCAGGATGTCCTTGCGCCAGCTCGCGCGCGCCGCCAGCAGAATTTGTCCCCCCAAGCGATCGGCGGCCTCGAACAATACGACATGATGACCTCGCTCTGCGCTGACCCGAGCGGCCTCCAATCCCGCGGGGCCGCCGCCGACCACGACGATCCCGCGGCCCGGGCGCTCGGCACGCGCGATACTCTGCGGCAGCATGCCTTCCCGGCCGGTCGCGGGATTGTGGATGCAGTGGGGCCGGTATTGCGACTGGCAATGCGTTGCGCCGACGCAGGGCCGGATCAGTTCCTCCTGCCCCGCTTCGAGCTTCGCGACGATATTGGGGTCGGCGATGTGGGCGCGCGTCATCGCGACCATGTCCAGCAGGCCCTCGCGGATGGCATGGCGCGCCGTTGCGATGTCGGCGATGCGCGCCGCATGGAACACCGGCAATTTGACCTCGCGTTTGAACTCGCCGACGCGTCTCAGCCATGGTGCAAGCGGCGACGCCATGCCGGGCATGTTGTCGACGGCGAGACCGATCTCCGTGTCCATGCGGCCGTAGATGGCATTGAAGAAATCGAGGAATCCCGCGCGCTCGAAGACGTGCGCGATTTCCACGCATTCCTCGAACCCCATATCGCCCGGCGACTGGCCTTCGTCGATGACGTAGCGGAATCCCACCAGGAACTTATCGCCGACCTGCCGGCGAATTTCTTCGAACACCATAAGGCCGAAGCGGCACCGGTTTGCGAGAGAGCCGCCGTAGCCGTCGCTGCGATGATTGGTCTTGGGCGACAGGAACTGGCCGATGAGGTGACCGCCCGCAAGGGTTTCTATGCCATCGAGCCCGCCCTTCTTGCAGCGCAACGCCGCCGCGCCGAACGCCTTTACGACGCGGTGGATGTCGTCCTCGTCCATCTCCTTCGGAAAGCTGCGGTGCAGGGTTTCTCGCACCGGCGACGGCGCGATGGTCGGAAGCCAATTCGTCGCATAGGGCTCGCCGCGGCGGCCGAGATGAGTGATCTGGCACATGAGAGCCGCGCCGTGTGCGTGAATGCGTTCGGAGAATTGCTCGAGAAAGGGAATGATCTCGTCGACGCCGACATTGAGCTGGCGGAAGACATTCGGGGAATCCGGGGCCACGTTGGAGGAACCGCCGAACATCGTCAGCGCGATGCCGCCGCGCGCCTTCCCCTCGTGGTAGAGCTGGTAGCGCTCGACGGGCATACCGTCTATTTCGAGACCCGCGGCGTGGCTCGTGCTCATCACTCGATTCTTCAGCCGCACGTGCTTGATTTGCAGCGGCTGCAACAGCGGATCGCGATGGGCGCGTGCGACGGGATCGGCGGACATCTTGCTAGGCCTTCGTATGATGGAGATTGGGAGACTCGCTCGCTGAGGCAAGCTCCCGCCAGCGATAACACGCGACGGCATGACCGTCGCCGGCGGTATCGAGCGGAGGCTGCGCCTCGGCACAACTCGGGATCGCATGGGGACAGCGCGAGGCGTAGCGACACCCGACAGCGGACGGCGGAGCCGCGACAGGATCTGCATCCGCAGCCCCGGCCATGTGCTCGTCCAATGTCCCCAACAGCGCCTTGGTGTAAGGGTGCCGCGGTGCGCCGAAGATCTCGTCGGTCGATCCCAGCTCTACCAGCCGGCCAAAATACATGACCCCAATGCGATGGCAGAGATAGCGCGCTACATAGAGATCGTGCGTGATGAACAGGATCGAGAACGCGCTCGTGCTTTGCACGTCTTTCAGCAAGTTCAGGATCTGCGCGCGGACAGAGACATCGAGCTTGGACACGGCTTCATCCGCCACCAGCAGGCTCGGCGAGAGCGTGAGCGCCCGCCCGATCGCGACCCGCTGTAGCTGCCCCCCTGAGAGCTCGTGCGGAAAGCGATCGCGGAAGGCAGGCGACAGGCCCACGCGCGCGAGCATCTTCTCGACCTCGCGCGGTATATCCTCGGGAAGACAAATCCGATGCAGGCGCAGCGGAAGGGAGAGCGCCTCGAATACGGTCTGACGGGGATTGAAGGACGAAAGTGGGTCCTGGAACACCATCTGCAAGTGACGCCGGTAGGGTCGAAGTCCGCGCTCGCTCAGCCCGGCTAGATTGACGTCATTGAAGAGAATCCGGCCGTCGCTGGGACGATAGAGCCGCAGCAACGCCTTCGCGAGCGTGGTCTTGCCGCTCCCGGATTCGCCGACGATGCCGAGGACCTCGCCGACGCGGACATCGAGCGTGACGTCGTCGACGGCGCGGAAGTGACGTGTTTCGCCATCTCCGTGCCTGCCCCCTGGAAACGCCACCGAGAGATTCTCCAGCCGCACCAGATGTTGCGTCGCGGCGCTCATCTCCCCTCCACCAGGAAACAGCGCGTCTGATGCGGGGCCGAACCGAACATCGCCGGCTCGGAGGCGCGGCAGCGATCCATCACGTGAGCGCATCGTGGAGAGAAGAGACAGCCGGAAGGCGGCGCTGCGAGATTTGGAAGCTCGCCCGCGATTTCGCGGAGCCGGGCGGCTCTGCCCCTAAGCGACGTGGCGGTGGCGATCAGTCCTTGCGTATAGGGATGCCGAGGCGCCGCAAAAAGCTCTCGCGTAGGTCCGATCTCGACGATCTCGCCCGCGTACATCACGGCGATCCGGTCGCAGAGCTCCGCCGCAACAGTCATGTCGTGAGTGATGAATAGGAACGCCGCCTTTAGCCGGCTCTGGAGCCGCCGGAATAGGCCGAGGATCTGGCGCTCCACGATGTTGTCGAGATTCGTGGTCGGCTCGTCCGCGATGATGAGGTCGGGCTCGAGAGCAAGGACCATCGCGATCAGGATGCGTTGCGCCATGCCCCCGCTGAGCTGGTGCGGGTAAAGCCGCAGCACGCGCTCGGGTCGGGGAATGCCGACAGCCTGAAGGGCGGCCGAGGCGGGCTCGCGCCACGCGGCGTCCGCCCCTCCGCGTCTGCGTATGATCTCGCGCAGATGCCATTCTACGCGCTTGGCGGGATTGAAGGCGCCTACCGGATTCTGGAAGATCATGGCGATGCGGCGCCCGCGGAGCTCCTGGAACTTCCGGTCATCGAGATCTCGGAGGTCGATGCCATCGAAACGCAAGACTGCGCTCGAGACGCGCGCGTTGATCGGCAGCAGACGAAGCATCGAGAGGCCCGTTACGGTCTTGCCCGAACCCGATTCCCCGATTAGCCCGAGCATCTCGCCGCGTGCGATGGTGAGATCGAGGCCGCGCACGACTTCGATGCTGCCGCCATGGAGATGGAACCGAGTCCGCAAGTCGCGGACCTCCATGACCGACTGGGACGCGGGGCCGCTCATTGCTGGGCCCTTTGGCGCAGGCGCGGATCCATGAGATCGCGGAGCCCATCGCCGAAGAGGTTCAGCCCCAGCAAGGCGCAGGAGATCGCAACGCCTGTCATCGTGAGCACCCAAGGCGCGCGCTGAAAATACTCGCGGCCGTCCGCCATGATGACCCCGAGCGATGCCGTCGGCGGCTGGACGCCGACGCCGAGGAAGCTCAAACCGGCCTCGATCACGATACCGAAGGCAATGCCTATCGTGGCCTGCACGATGAGAGGGGCCGCGATGTTCGGGAGAATCTCGCGCAGCAGGATCAGCAGCGGAGGCTCCGCCATCAGCCGTGCGGCCTGCACGAAGGGCTCCTCGCGCACAAGCAAAGTCATGTTACGTGCGAGGCGGGCGAATATCGGGAAATATGTGAGCGCGATCGCCACCGACACATTGGCGGCGCCGAAACCCAGGACAACCATCAGGAATAGCGCAAGCACGAAAGATGGAAACGCGAAGAGGAGGTCGGCGAAACGCATGAGAACGACATCGGCAGCACCGCCCTTATAGGCCGATGTCATGCCAAGGGCAGTGCCGACGGCGGCGGCAATTGCGATGCCGGCTGCGCTCACCACCAGAGACACACGCGCGCCGTAGAGCACGCGGGTGAGCACGTCGCGGCCGAAGGAATCGGTGCCGAACAGATGCTGCCAGGATGGCGGCGACAGCAAATCCATGAAGTCCGCGTGATCGGGGCCGTAAGGCATGAGCGCCGCGCCCAGAGTGCAGGCGACGAGCACGAAGAGCGTGACCCCCGCGCCCAGCAGCGCCGTGGGATTGACCAGGAAGGCCGCGAGAAGCCGGCCGTATCGCGCGCGGCGGCGCGGCGTCATATCGATCTCCGGGGATCGAGCGCGACGCAAATGAAATCGACGGCGAGATTGACCAGCAACACGACGGTCAGGAACACGATCGTGCAGGCGAGCACCGTCGGGTAGTCGCGCGCGAACGCGGCATCGACCATGAGCGATCCCAGTCCTTGGATGCCGAAGATGCGCTCGATCACCACGACACCGCCGAGAAGGTATCGAATCTGCAACCCGATGATGGTGACGTAAGGGATGAGCGCGTTCCGAAAGATGTAGTGGACGAACACGAAGGGTGCGGGAAAGCCGAAGGACTGCGCGACGACCACGCATTCGCGGCTGGCCGCTTCCAGGAGAGAGGTCCGGAGCATGCGGGAGAACACCGCCGCCATCGGCGCCGCAATCGCAACCGCCGGGAGGAATCCGCTATAAAGCGCACCTATCGGGGATTCCATCGGCGAGACGAAGCCGTAGGCGGGAAAAATGTGCCACCCCAGTGCGAAGGCGAAGACCAGCATATAGCTGAGCCAGAAATCCGGCATCGAGATGCCGAGCACCGCGATCGAGGTTGCGATCGTGTCGGCGGCACGGCCGCGCCGAAGTGCCGCAATGGTGCCCATGGTCAATGAAATCCCGACCGCGATCAGAACAGCGTAGAGACCCACGAAAGCGGTGATCGGGAGACGCTGTGCGATGAGTTGCGAGATCGGAATTCCGCCGGCGATCGTGAGGGACCGGCCGAAATCCCCGCGCAGCATGCCGCTGAGCCAGATCCAGAATTGCGCCAGGAAGGGCTCATCGAGGTGGTGTGCGTGGCGGAAGGCCGCGACCGCCTCCGGCCGCGCATTCTCGCCCAGCACGGCCAGCGCGGGGTCGCCGCCTGCCGCCCGCATCACGAAGTACACGACGAGAGCACCGGCGAGAACGGTGAGCGCGGCGCCGGCGAGCCTACCGGCGAGATAGAGCGCGGATCTCGGCACCAAGACTCCCTGTCGACAAGCTATCCGGGCCGCCTCCCCGCGCCAGCGGGCGCGGGAACGTCACGTCATCTGGATCGCAGCGAACTGGTCGCCGAAATTGGAATACGGCAGCTGGGTGAAGCCTTGTACTCGGGTGGTCATGAGGTTGTGGATGTTGGAGCAGAAGCACGGCAGCACCGCCGCCTCTTCGATCGCGATGCTCTCGGCGGTTTTGTAGATCTCGCCGCGCTTCTTCAGATCGAGCTCCGCCCGTCCTTGCTCCGTGAGTTCGTCGAGCTTGGCATTGCTATAGCCGTAGAAATTGCGCCAGCCCTTGGTGCTGAGGATCTCGCCGATATACTCGTCGGGATCGACCGGCCCGAGCCAACCCCAGACGCTCGCGAGGAAATCGCCGGACTTCTGCCGTTGGAAGACCGTGTTGGCCTCGTTCACCTCGACCGTGAACTTGGTGCCGAGCGTCTGGTTCACTTGCAGTGCGAACACCTCGACGATGCGCTTCCACCAGCTCGAGCCCCAAGTGAGAGTGGGAATCTCGCCGAAGCCGCTCGCGTATTTCGACTTCGCAAGCTCCGCCTTTGCGCGCTCGGCATTGAATTGCGCGGTCTCGCGCGGCTTGGTGTCGTAGGCATAGGCGAGCGAGGGCGGAATGAGTCCTTGCGACGGCACGCCCTCGCCGAACAGCACCACCTTCACCATCGCGCCGCGGTCGAACGCCATCGATACCGCGCGGCGGAAATGCACGTCGTCGAAGGGCGGCTTGCGATGGTTCATGGAGATGAAGCGGCAGTTCATGCCGGGCTGACGCAGGACCTTGATGGTCTTGTCCTGCTCGAGCGCGGGAACGTCCGCGA
>DATJVP010000031.1:0-15709 GCA_035581425.1 Allostellaceae bacterium
ATCAAGGTGCGGCTGCCGAACCTGCTCGCCTGGCTCGAGCGCCAACGGCCGGACGCGGTCTGCCTCCAGGAGATCAAGTGCCTTACCGACGACTTCCCGCTCCTCGAGCTGAAGGGCCTCGGCTATCACGCCGTCGCCGCGGGGCAGAAGACCTATAACGGCGTCGCACTGGTCACGCGCGAGCCGGCGAAGGACGTGAAGGTGGGGTTGCCCGGCGATCCCGCGGACACGCAAGCGCGTTACATCGAGGCGACCGTCGGCGATCTCCGTATCGCCTCGATCTACCTTCCGAACGGGAACCCCGTCGCGAGCGAAAAATTCCCGTACAAGCTCGCATGGATGAAGCGCCTCGAGGCGCGAGCGCGCGAGCTCCTGGCAGCGGAGACGCCAGCGGTGCTGGCGGGCGACTATAACGTCGCGCCGGCCGACGCCGACGTCTACGACCCCGTGGCGTGGCGCGAGGACGCGCTTTGCCGGCCGGAGTCCCGGTCCCGATTCCGCAGCCTCATCAACCTCGGCTTCACCGACGCCATCCGCGTCTTCCACGCGGAACCGCACTGCTACACCTACTGGGACTATCAAGCGGGGCGCTGGATGCGCGACGAGGGTCTGCGCATCGACCACCTGCTGCTCACCCCGCAAGCGGCCGATCGGCTGACGCGCGCCGAGATCGACAAGGCCGAGCGCGGGCGCGACAAGGCGTCGGATCACACGCCGGTTTGGTGCGAGATCGCCCCGGCCGCGGGGCGTTAGAATTTCAGGCCGTAGTGCAGGCGGAAGTTGCCGATCGCGGAGCTGCGATCGAGGGGATCGACGGTGGTTGCGCGGTCGATGCTGAGGGAGAAGGTGTTCTGTGCATCGAGGCGATAGCCCAGCTCGAAGCCACCATGCAGCATCAGCGGGGTGTTCAGAGTCTGCGGACCGCCATCGTCCATTCCGATCACGTGATGCGGCGCAATCGAGCCGCCAACCGCGAAGGAGCCGTAGAGGCCCGTGGGCTCACCGATGTCGAAGCTGAAGCCCAGATAGGGACGCGCACTCGCGCCATCATGCGCTTCCGGCATGACCTGCGGGACCCGCGGCGAGAACAGGAAGGTCTGGCCCGCGCTGTCCGGCACCGTGAGCGCCATTGCGTAGCCGGGCGCGCTGACGGCGACCCCGTCCGCGAAGTTCGCGGGCAACCCAAAGCGGCTGCCGTAGTCAGGCAAGGGCACCGAGCCCCAGACCAGCCTCAACCCCCCGGAATACCCGGCATCGGCGTAGCATGCGGGGGCGAGCATGAGCGACAGCGCCACAACCAAGGTCGCCGCGATCCATTTGCGGGCGGCGGTCATTGCGCACTCCGCTTGAGCCAGGACACGATGTAGCGGTCCAGGAGTTCGAGCGCGGGCATCGCAAGCTGCGTGAATTTGGCGCCGACCGTGCCGTCGCGCTCGGTCCAGACCGCCTCGGCCTCGAAGGAACAGCTCTTTCCCGTACCCGGCATGTGCAAACTACCCGCTACGCCGTCGCCGACAGCCAAACCCAAATCACCCGCCGCGATCAGAATTCCGCCTAAAGACCAGTTGATACAGGCATAATCCTGGCCCTCGATGCGCGCGACCAGCGGCGGTACCGGATAACGCCGATCCCGCCGAAATTCAAGGCGATCGAAGCCAGTGCGAGTGCGTTTGTGGCGCATGTTGCAGAGAATCCCCAGGCACATCATCGGGAATTGCAATTAAGAAATGCTTTCGAGCGTCGATTGCTTTGGGGGGCGGTCTTACCCTCGTTCACACTTAGGACAATAACTCATTTCTTTCATTATATTACAGAGTTTTTCTTATGTCCTATCTAAAGAAGATATTGGGTAAGCGTGTGATTGGCCACGAAAGTCCTCGATCACCAGACCCGAGCCGTCGCCCTGCGTGACGTATGAAGGACCGACGGGAACCTTGCCATTGCCTCCCGGGAGATCGAGGACATAGGTCGGTTGACAGAGGCCGGACACCCGGCCGCGCAAGCGCCGCAGCAGCGCCTGCCCCTCCTCGAGCCCGGGGCGGAACCTCGCCGTGCCCGGTGCAAGATCGGGATGGTGCAGGTAATAGGGTTTGACCCGCATCGCAACGAGGCCTCGGAAGAGGCGCTCGAGGGTCGCGGGCTCGTCATTGACGCCGCGCAGAAGCACCGTCTGGGCGAGCAGCGGAATTCCAGCCTTGGCGAGGCGCGCGCAGGCAACGCGCATCGCCGGCGTGAGTTCCCGGGGATGGTTCGCGTGGAGCGCGACGAAGAGCGCCTTCTCCGCGCCGAGCGCCGAGACGAGCCGCGCATCGACGCGACCGGGGTCCACCACGGGGACACGGGTGTGAAAGCGGATGACGGCCAGGTGATCGATCCCATCGAGCACGCGCACCAGCGCCGCAAGCCGCCGCGGCGACATCAGGAAGGGATCGCCGCCGGTGACGATCACCTCCCAGATTTCCGGCCGCCCTCGGATGTAATCGAGGGCGGCTCTGAGCTCCTCGGGGGTCAATGCCTTGCCGCCGGGGCCCACCTGCTCGCGCCGAAAACAGAAGCGGCAGTAGACCGGGCAGGTATGGTGCGGCTTCAGCAGCACCCGGTCAGGATAGCGGTGCACGATCCCCTTGAGCGGCGAGAAGCGCTCGTCCCCGATGGGGTCGCTTCTCTCCTCGGGCGCGGTCTCGAGCTCGCGACGATCCGGCAGGAATTGCCGCGCAATCGGGTCGTCGGGATCGGCGGGTTCGATGAGCTCGGCTATCTCCGGCGTGAGCGCCACCGCATAGCGCGCGGCGACGCGCTCGAGCTCCGGCACCTGCTCCGCCGCCACCAGGCCGCGTGCCGCAAGCTCGCGCGCGCTGCGGATCGCCCCTGCGCGCTTAGACATCCGCGTAGACGTGCGTCTCCACCGCGGCGCCGGGATGGGTGATGGCGCCCTTCTCGGCGTCCCCCACGGTCTGCGCATAGCGCCAGAGCGCACCCGATTGGAAGTCGTGCCGCCGCGGTTTCCAGTCTTTGCGGCGTGCGGCGAGCTCCTGCTCGGAGAGTTCCGCGACGAGGGTACCGTTTTCTGCATCGATCGCGATGATGTCGCCGTCCCGAAGCAATCCGATCGGGCCGCCGACCGCCGCCTCGGGGCCGACATGGCCGATGCAGAACCCGCGCGTCGCGCCGGAGAAACGGCCGTCGGTGATGAGCGCGACCTTGTCGCCCATGCCCTGGCCGTAGATCGCGGCAGTGGTCGCGAGCATCTCGCGCATCCCGGGTCCGCCGCGCGGACCTTCGTATCGGATCACCAACACTTCGCCTTCCTTGTAATTCCGCGTCTCGACGGCGGCGAAGGCGTCCTCCTCGCAGTCGAAGATGCGTGCGGGGCCGCGGAACTTCAGCACCTTCATGCCCGCGACCTTCACGATCGCACCCTGCGGCGCGAGGTTGCCGCGGAGCCCCACCACGCCGCCCGTCGGCGTGATCGGTGTCGAGGCCGGCCGCACCACATCCTGACTTTTCGAGACGGTGACGGAGCGCAGGTTCTCGGCGATGGTCTTCCCCGTCGCGGTAATGCAGTCGCCATGGAGATAGCCGCCGTCGAGCAGCGCCTTCATCAGCACGGGCACGCCGCCGGCGTCGTAGAGGTCCTTCGCGAGGTAACGCCCGCCCGGTTTCAGGTCCGCGATATAGGGAGTGCGGCGGAAGATCTCCGCGACCGCGTGCAGGTCGAAGTCGATGCCGGCCTCGCTTGCCATCGCCGGCAAGTGGAGGCCCGCATTGGTCGAGCCACCGGAGGCCGCCACCACCATCGCCGCATTCTCGAAGGCTTTGCGGGTACAGATGTCGCGGGGACGGATGCCCTGCGCGAGCAGGTTCATCACCGCCGCTCCCGAGGCCTCCGCGAAGGCGTCGCGGCTCTCATAGGGCGCGGGCGCTCCCGCCGACCCCGGCAGCGCCAAGCCGATCGCCTCGGAAACGCAGGCCATGGTGTTGGCCGTGAACTGTCCGCCGCAGGAGCCCGCGGAGGGACAGGCGACGCATTCGAGTTCGTGCAGGTCCGCATCACTCATCTTGCCGGCGCTGTGCGCGCCCACCGCCTCGAAAACGTCTTGCACCGAGACGTCCTTGCCGCGGAAACGCCCCGGCAGGATCGAGCCGCCATACATGAAGACCGAGGGCACATTGAGGCGCAGCATCGCCATCATAACGCCCGGCAGCGACTTGTCGCAGCCCGCGAGACCCACGATCGCATCGTAGCAATGACCGCGTACCGTGAGCTCGATCGAATCCGCGATCACCTCGCGTGAGACTAGCGAGGATTTCATCCCCGCATGGCCCATCGCCATGCCGTCGGTGACCGTGATCGTCGTGAATTCCCTGGGCGTCCCGCCGTGGGCGGCGACGCCCTTCTTCGCGACTTGCGCCTGACGCGCGAGCGAGATGTTGCAGGGCGCGGCCTCGTTCCACGTCGTGGCGATGCCCACGAGCGGCTGATGGATCTGCTGCTCCGTCAGGCCCATCGCATAGAGGTAGGAGCGATGCGGCGCCCGTTCCGGCCCCTCCGTCACATGACGGCTCGGAAGCTTCGTCTTGTCGAAGAGCATGGGTTTGACGTCGTCGGGCATGGCGGAATCCTCGCTCTGATGCGGCGAAATTATCCGCACCATAGTCAGGCGCCCGAGACTTGCCTAGATGGGCCAGCCTTCGTGGCCCCGGCTGCGTTGTGAGATCGCGCGGCTAGCAGCGCCGGCCATCGCCACCGACTTGATGACGATGACCAACCGCTCGCTCCATCGCATTGCCCGAGCAATCGCGTCGTACGTCCGCAGAAACTCAGAATGGCAGAATTGCCCGAGCCGTCCGTCTCAGAGGTGCGGGACGGATATACACGTGTAGGAGATCCTCTCCCACGACCACGAAGGTCTCCGTCATCGTGGGCGTACCAGTGACCCACGCCCATCCCCCTAGGCAAAAATCGGGGTCGCCGGATTGATCGGCCGACGCATTGCCAGGCCAGAGGTGGGGCCGATCGACCGTCTGCGTCCAGCTTGCTGCCGGACGCCGCGAAGGCGATCCGTGACCCTTTGGGGGGTGCCACGAGCTGGCTCCGGATGTCTATAGATTGCTGCCACCTCGAGGATACTCGACCGCCCCTCCGACCTGGACAAGCGCCTCCGGCGCGTGCGTCACTGATCCACAAGCGATCACGGTCTCGGGAGCCTTTCTTGCCTCTGATCACGTTCGAGGAGGCGTGGCGCGCCTACCGCGAGGCCGAGAAGAACCTACCAGCGAAGCCGCGGCCGACATCGCCGGTGCGCGTCGGGGGGCTCCTGGACGTCATCGATCGCTTCGACCTCGTCCTGCTCGATGCCTGGGGCGTCCTCAATCTCGGGGAGGCGCCGATCCCGAGCGCCCGCAAGGCGGTCGCGGGACTTCGGAGCAATGGGGTGCCGCTCCGCGTGCTAAGCAACGACGCGAGCACGGGAAAGCTCGGGGCGGTCGAGCGGCATCGCCGACGCGGCTATGATTTTGCGCCCGAGGAGATCGTGGCCGGGCTCGATCTCGTTCCGGCGGCGGTGCGCGACCGCTCGCTCGCCTTTCCCGTGGGACTCATCGCGGATGTGCCGGCGCCCGCTATCGACGTGTCGGCGCCCCTCCACCCTCTCGCGGACGAAGCCGAGGTCTATGGCCGCGTCTCCGGCTTCGTCTTCCTCTCGAGCGATGACTGGAGCGAGAGCCGCCAGAGCCTGCTGCGCGCGAGCCTTGCCTGGAAGCCGCGCTCGCTCATCGTCGGCAATCCCGACATCGCCTCGCCGGGCAGCCACGCGCTTGCCGCCGAGCCTGGCTACTACGCGCACCGGCTTGCGGGCGATCTCGGCATCCGTCCCTGCCTCTGCGGAAAGCCCGATCGCGCGATCTACGATCTCGCCCTTGCGGCATTCCCGCAGATCCCACGCGAGCGCGTGCTTTGCATCGGCGACACTCTCCACACCGACATTCTCGGCGCCCGCGCCGCAGGGTGCCGGGCGATGCTGGTCGAGGATGGATTCTGCGCCGGCCGCGACGCTCTCGCCCTCGCGGCCGATTGCGCGATCTGGCCGGATTTCATCGCACCCGGAATTTGATCCCGGGGGGCCTCAGGCGCGCACGATGATTCCCGATATCACGACCATGAAGAGTAAAATGACGATGATCGCGCCAGTCAGGATCGCCGTGAAGGGCATGCGCTTGTCGCCGGTGACACCGAGCATCGGCGTCGCGCCGGTGTAGATCAGGTAGATGTCATAGAGCGCGAAGATCATGCCGACCATGGCAATGCTCGGCAGAAGATTGAAAATGCCACCGAGCCAGCCCGGCACCTGGGCATAGACCGCGAGTTTCAGCGCCGCCCCCATGTCCTCGCGTCCACCGAACTGCGGCGCGATCTTGCTGGCGACGACGCCGACGGCGATGGTGAACGCCACGCCGAGGACAAAGCCGACGATCGCGAGCTCGAGGCCGCCGAGCACGGCCCCGCGCAGCGACCAGCCCAGGAAGGTCGCCACCGAGCCGATTGCGATCAGCGGAAAGGCGAAGGCCGTCATCAAGAGCACGGCGTTGTTCGGCTCCCCGGCGATCGCCTGCCATTCGCTTGCCGGGCTCACGAGGATGTTCTGAATGCGCTGAAAGATGTTCATGTAGGTTCCCCTGGGGTCGGCGCCTACTGCCGGTGCGTCGAGTGTAGCGGCAGGCTCATCATCGGCCAATGGCGCAGAGGCTATTGCAGTCGCGCAAGGGCTGCTTTGATGCGGTCGATGGCCGCTCGCGCCTCGACCTCGCGCTCGCGCTGCTCCTCAATCACTTCCGGTTTCGCCTTCGCGACGAATTGCGGGTTGTTGAGCTTGCGCTCGATCCGCTCGATGTCGTCGACAGCGTCCTTCAATTCCTTCTGCAGCCGCGTGCGCTCGCGGTCGAAGTCGATCGCGCCCGCGAGATCGAGAAGGAGGGTCGCACCCTCGACGACGACCTGCACCGCCCGCGCGGCGCTCCCCTCCGATGCGGGAGCAAGGTTCTTGAGGCGCGCAAGGCGTCGGATCGCCTCGCCGTGGGCGCCGACGCGGGCTTCCACATCTGCGCCTTCGATCCGAAGCGTCGCCGCAAGCTCCGCCGCGGCGGGGACGTTGAGCTCCGCCCGCGCCGTGCGGATCGCGGAGATGAGGCTCACGACCCAATCGAGCTCGGCCATCGCCGCCCGATCCCGCGGCAGGGTCGTGCAATCGGGCCACGGCGCAGAGATCAGCAATCCTCCCTTCCCGCCGGTGAGATGCTCCCAGATCGCCTCGGTCAGGAAGGGCATGATCGGATGGAGGAGATGGACGACCTGCGCCAGGGCCCAAGCGGTCGTCGCCCGGGTCTCGGCGGCGCCTGCCTCGTCAGCGCCCGCGAAGACGGGCTTCGCAAATTCGAGATACCAGTCGCAGAAGGTTCCCCAGGTGAACTGGTAAAGGGCGCCCGCGGCCTCGTTGAACTTGTACTCCTCGATCGCCCGCTCGACCCGCACGCCCGTCTCGGCCAAGGCACCGACGATCCAGCGATTGAGCCTGAGGCGGCAGGCATCCGGCGCGAAGTCCGGAACGAGCGCGCAGCGATTCATCTCCGCGAAGCGCGCGGCGTTCCAGAGCTTGGTCGCGAAGTTGCGATAACCCTCCACCCGGGATTCCGCGAGCTTGATGTCGCGGCCTTGCGCCGCAAGCGCGGTCAGCGTGAAGCGCAGCGCGTCGCACCCGTAGCGCTCGATGAGGTCGAGCGGATCGATGATGTTGCCCTTCGACTTTGACATCTTCTGGCCGCGCTCGTCGCGGACGAGCGCGTGGATGTAGACGGTGCGGAATGGCACCTCGCCCATGAAGCGGTGGCCCATCATCATCATCCGTGCGACCCAGAAGAAGATGATGTCGAAGCCCGTCACCAGGACGTCTGTCGGATAGTAGCGCTGGAGCTCCCTTGTGGGCTCCGGCCAGCCCAAGGTCGAGAAAGGCCAGAGCGCCGAGGAGAACCAGGTGTCGAGCACGTCGGGATCGCGCTCGAGCTTGACGGACTTTCCATAATGCGCCGTCGCCGCGGCGACCGCCTCAACCTCGGTCTCCTCGACGAAGATCGCGCCGTCGGGCGCGTACCAAGCGGGGATCTGATGTCCCCACCAGAGCTGGCGCGAGATGTTCCAGGGTTGGATGTTACGCATCCACTCGAAGAAAGTGTTCTCCCAGCTCCTGGGAACGAAGACCGTGCGCCCGGTCTCGACCGCCGCGATCGGCTCCTGCGCGAGCGTCTTGGCGTCGCAGTACCATTGATCCGAGAGCCAGGGCTCGATCACCGCGCCGGAGCGGTCGCCGTGCGGCACCATCAGCGTGTGCGGCTCGACCTTCGCGATGAGACCGAGCGCCTCCATGTCCGCGACGATGCGCTTCCGCGCGACGAAGCGGTCGAGCCCGCGATAGGCCGCGGGTACGGCGTCGTTGAGCGCGGCGTCGCGGTCGAAGATGTTGATGAGCTCGAGCTTGTGTCGGCGCCCGACTTGGAAATCGTTGAAGTCGTGGCCCGGCGTGATCTTGACGGCGCCGCTTCCCGCTGTCGGATCGGCATGCTCGTCGGCGACGATGGGGATGCGGCGGCCCACCAGCGGCAAGATCGCGTGCTTTCCCAGCAGATGCCGGTAGCGCTCGTCGTCGGGATGGACGGCGACGCCGGTGTCTCCGAGCATCGTCTCCGGCCGCGTCGTCGCGACCTCCACGAACTCACCCTCGGCGCCCTCGATCGGATATTTGAAGTACCAGAGCTGCCCTTTTATCTCGTGGCTCTCGACTTCGAGGTCGGAGATCGCGGTGTGGAGCTTCGGATCCCAATTGACGAGGCGCTTGTCGCGATAGATGAGCCCATCCTTGTAGAGACGGACGAAGACCCTGCGCACGGCGGCCGAGAGTCCCTCGTCCATCGTGAAGCGCTCGCGCCGCCAATCCGGCGAGGCCCCGAGTGCGCGGAGCTGGCGCGTGATCGTACCGCCGGACTCGGCCTTCCAGGCCCAAACCTGTTCCACGAACTTCTCGCGCCCGAGGCTCCGGCGCGTGATCTGGCGCTCCGCGAGCTGGCGCTCCACGACCATCTGCGTCGCGATCCCCGCGTGGTCGGTGCCGGGCTGCCAGAGCGCATCGCGGCCGCGCATGCGGTGATAGCGGATCAGGATGTCCTGCAACGTGAAGGTGAGCGCGTGCCCCATGTGCAGGCTGCCCGTCACGTTGGGCGGCGGCATCATGATGGTGTAGGGGCGCGCGGATGAATTCGGGTTGCACTCGAAGGCACCCGAGGCTTCCCAGGCACGGTAGAATCGGGCCTGGGTCTCCGAGGGGTTAAAGGTCTTGTCCAGCATGGCCGAAAGCTCTCGGTCGCTCGATCCTAAATGGCTCTATGGGGCTGACGGCAAGCGCGGCGGCATCGCTGCCGCGGCAGGCCAAGGGGCGCGACTGCGCGGGGGTCAGCGTCCGCGGGAGGCTCTTACGAGGCGCTCGACCTCTTCCTGTACGATGCGCTCGACGATATGGGGCAGGTTCGAATCGAGCCACTCCTTCAGGAGCGGAAGCAGCATCTCCCGCACCATGCCCTCGATGGTTCGCTGTCCTTCGCCGACGGGAATGTCGCTCATGCGCTGCTCGCTTCGTTGGCCGATCTGTTTGAGCTGAGAAAGCGCCGCTACCGATGCCGCCGCCGCGGCGCTCGATACCAGCCCCTCCGCCGTGGTCGGCGGCTCGACGGGGGCGGGGTCGCGCGGCATATGCACCGGCGCCTCGACCGGTGCCGCAGCCGCAGGAGGTGGGGAGTGCTCCTCCTCCACGACTTCCGTGAGCTCGAGTATCTCTTCCGGTTTCGATGCTGCGGCGGCTGCCGGTGGCGCCTTCGCGGGGGCGGGTGCCGGCTGGTCCCCATCCTCGGCAATGATTCGCCGGATGGAGGCCAGAATCTCCTCCATCGACGGCTCGTGTTGGCCTTTTGGGTCCGACATGACGACCGGAAATACCGTTTACTACAGTGAGAGACTAGGCGAAACGCGGCCGAAACGCTAGCGGCGCAGCATCTCGGGCCTCTACTACCCCTGCTCCTTCCGATCGAATCCGATCCATTTGGTGCGCACTCTCTTGTAGTGTTCGTCGGGATTCCAGAGCTGCACCGGGAGTCGCAATTCGCCTGCGGCGAGGCGGCCGACATTGGGCGCGACGTCAAATTCAGCGAGCCCGAGATCGTGCTCGGCGATGAGGAGATTGACGCGGTCGGTGCAGAGCACCTGCTCGGCGTTCACGGACGCTAGAAGACGAAGCTTGGCCCCGGAATGAAAGTCGGAAGCATCGGCGTCGCCGCGTCGAACATCGCTCGGCGTGAGAGCTCCGGTCCGATGCGCGTCATCTTCGTCGCTTGCCCCACCCCTGCCCCCGACTTCACCACGGCGGCGATCCGGCCGCCCTCCTCGAGTTGGTCTTGAATTGCGCGTGGCACCGCCGCTATGGCGCCGCCGAAGATTACCGCATGATAGGGTGCGCCGCCCTGATGCCCCCGCTCGAGCGGCCCCTCGACCACCGTGACATTGCGATGGCCGAGTTCAGCGAGAAGGTCCCGCGCGGTCTTCGCCAGCGCGGGATCGCTCTCGAGTGCCACCACCGATGCCGCGAGCGGTGCGAGGATCGCCGCGCCGTATCCGGTATTCGCCCCCACGAGCAGCACGCGATCCCGCATCCCCACCTCGGCGAGTTGGACGAGACGGGCAAAGATGAGCGGCTCCATCAGATGGCGTCCGCCACCGAGCGGGAGGTCGTCGTCGACATAGGCCGCGCCGCGGAGTGATTCCGGCACGAAGCGCTCGCGCGGCGTCGAGAGGAAAGCGCCGAGCAGCGCAGGATCCGTCACCTCGTTGGTGCGGAGCTGGCCTTCGACCATGTTGAGCCGCGCGGCACCGTAATCGATCATGTCGCTTCGCGCTCGCGGTGTGGGGCGGGACGGATTGGCTTTATATCGTCCGCCTCGTCGGAACTCAATGCCGGCGCAACGGCGACGGCTCCTTCCTTGACCCATCCCGGGACAGCACGGCATATAAGACGCCCTCGATCCCGGCCGGATGGCAGAGTGGCTATGCAGGGGACTGCAAATCCCCGTACAGCGGTTCGATTCCGCTTCCGGCCTCCATCCGAAATTTCTTGAACACTCATTTCCGAACTGCCGTATCGAGAAGCGGTTTCAGGGGCCACGGAATGAAGGTAAATGCCTTCACTTACCCGCTGTTCAATGGCGTGAGCGATCTCAGCTACATCGGCGGCGACTAGGTCACGACCTCAGGCCTCAGTAATCCATCGGCGCGGATCTTTGCCGACGCAAGCGGAAATGGATTGCGGGGTGTATGCGATCCGACTTTCGCCGTGTCCGAACCGAACAGCATATGGATTTTTTCGTCGTCGCTCTTGCTGCTATGCCTCATGGGTTCAGCGAGGCGATCGGTCCGGCTGACGGCAGACCGATGCCAGCGAGGCCGCGAAGTCGGGACAGTGGCGCCCGGGGAAGCGCTCTGATATAAGGCCGCTCCCATCGCCCCATGCGCAAAGCGGCATGGGAGCCGGGATAGCCGGCCCCCCCTCGCGGGCGGCCTCCGATCCCCGGTAGCTCAGTGGTAGAGCAAGCGGCTGTTAACCGCTGGGTCGCTGGTTCGAATCCGGCCCGGGGAGCCAGTTTTGGAGAAGGGGCTGGGCGATCGTGTCCGGCCCCTTTTTCTTGAAAACCGAGCTGGGGCTACAGCCGGGGCTGTGCTGGATTTCCTCAAGGCGTTCCCGCGCGTGCTGGTGCGTTCGCCTTCTTGGGGGCTGTCTCGGCCCTTCCCGGCGCGAGCTACGCCCTGGGTACGCCGTGGTGAGGCTAGAGCGCGGGCTCGGCCTCGGGGAAATGCACGAGGACGGTATCTACGACCGGATATACCAGAAGTGGTTCGGCAAGGAACAATAGCCGTCTCTGTCCGATGACCGTCATGGGTTGCCTGGCTCCTTCAGCGCGCCATCTCGGGGATTTTTGACCCGACCTGCACGGCGGCTTTACTTACGTGGACTATTGACGCAGATCAAAGCAAACCCGAGCGATACGTGTAGATTTACTTAGCGCCCCTGTGTGGCGACATTCAGTTTTGAAAATCTCCGAGCGCTCGGGTACGGGCAAGAACGACGAAGGAATTGCGCGATGGACAAACCTGGCATTACATCCACGAGGGGCACCCCCGCGGCCGTAGAGCCTGACTCTCCGCCGTCCCCAGCCGCCATCGGTAACGTGATCTCTCTGCCGACGCCGCAACCTCCGGCACGGCCGCTTGGTCCCGCTAACCTCAGTCCGGACGAATTGGTGGCGGCTGGCAAGGCCATGCGCGACAAAGTTTCACGCGCCCAGCATAGCGTTTGGAAAGCGCCCAAGGATCGCATTGACCCGGTCAAGCTTCTGCGTAAATCGGACCCGGAACGGTTGCCGGAGCTGGTGCCGATCCGGTACGGCCGCATGCTGGTGTCGCCGTTCACCTTCTACCGCGGGTCTGCGGCCGTGATGGCCGCCGATCTCGCGAAGACGCCGGCGACGGGAATCAGGGTACAGGCCTGCGGCGACTGCCATCTCATGAATTTCGGCGGATTCGCCACGCCCGAGCGCAACGTCATCTTCGACATCAACGACTTCGACGAGACGCTGCCAGGGCCGTGGGAGTGGGATGTCAAGCGGCTGGCCGCCTCCTTCGTTCTCGCGGCGCGGTCGCTCGGCCTGCCCACTACGACGGCCCAGGAGGCGGCGGCCGCGAGCACGCGCAGCTATCGCAAGCGGCTGCGAAAGTATGCGACGATGCCTCCGCTCCAATCATGGTACGAGCGCGTGACCGCCGAAGATATTATCGGGACAATGTCAAAGGCCCGCCAAGCACTGGCTCGCAAGCGCATCGAGAAGGCGACGCAGCAGACCGGGTCGGAATTGGACTTCCCTAAACTGGCTGACGTCACCGGCGGCAAATCTCGTATCAGCGACACCCCGCCCCTGATCTTTCATCCTGAAGCGGCCCGCGTTCCCGAGTTTCAGGGGATCATCGAGAAGGTCTTCGCCGCTTATCAGGAGAGTCTGCCGAACGATCGGCGGTCCCTGCTCCGCCAATATCGGATCGTGGATGCCGCCATAAAGGTCGTGGGCATCGGCAGCGTCGGGCGGAGATGCTGGATTGCGCTGCTGATGTCGTCGGGAAACCATCCGATCTTCCTGCAATTCAAGGAAGCGGTTGCCTCGGTGCTGGAGCCGTATGCCGGCAAGAGCGAATTTCCACACCACGGCCAGCGGGTCGTAGAGGGACAACGCCTGATGCAACCCGCGTCGGACATATTCCTGGGATGGGTTAACGGCCCCACTGGCGTGCAGTTCTATGTGCGACAATTGCGCGACGCCAAGATCAAGCCGCTGGTCGAGACCTTCGATGTCGAGATGTTGCTCGCCTACGCGAAGGCGTGCGGCTGGGCGCTTGCCCGCGCCCATTCGAAGGGCATGGACACCTCGATGATCGCCGGTTATCTCGGCGGCAGCGACGAATTCGACGACGCGATCGGAAAGTTTGCGGTGTCCTACGCGAATCAAGCCGAACGCGATTACGCCGCGCTGAAGGCCGCGGTGCGCAAGGGTAAGATCAAAGTATTTCAGGAAACCGTCTAAGGGCCGCGTGCCCGGACGGGTTCGCACAGGATGAGCCGCCCGTGGTGTCGATCGGTGCCGCGATAAAGTTCTGGCGAGCGAGTTGTCACGGCGGGAGGATCGCGGCCTGCCTCGATTGTCATTCGAGGTAACGGGCACGACATGATCGCAATCGGGAAAATCCGCCCTGTCGTGCTTCTGCTCGGCACAGCGGCGGCCGGCCTGATCTGGGGAAACAGCGCGGTGCGCGCCCAAGACATGGAGCCCCGCGCCTACTCCGCGAGCCCGATCGATACCAACTTCTTGGTCGGAAGCTATCTGCGGGTGATCGGCGCCGCATCCCTCGATCCGTCGCTCCCGATCCAAAACGTGAAGGCCTCCGTCAATGGCAGCTTCGTGGGTTACGACCGCACTTTCGAGCTGTTCGGGCGACAGGCAAGCGCCGCCGTCGTGCTTCCGTACTTCGACGCCGACTTCACCGGTGAGGTCTTCGACGCGAGCAAGCAAGTCAACCGAAGGGGCCTAGGCGACCTTCGGTTGCGATTCACCGAGAACCTGATCGGCGGCCCAGCGCTCACGCCCGCGGAGTTCGCGCGTCGCGAGCCCACCACCACGGTCGGCATCAGCTTCATGATTGTGGCGCCGACCGGCGACTACAACCCGCAGCATCTGATAAACGTCGGCTCGCATCGCTGGAGCTTCAAGCCAGAGGCCGGTTTCTCGCAGCCCCTCGGCGACTTTTTCGTGGATGGCTCGGCGGGCGTCTGGCTCTTCACCGACAACGGCAATTACTTCGGCGGTCATGTGCGAGGGCAGGACCCGATTTGGTCGTTTCAGGCCCACGGCGGCTATAATTTTCGTCCCGGTCTCTGGTTGTCCCTGGACGCAACGCACTACTTCGGCGGCGACATCATCCTCGACGGGGTCAACAATCACGATTTTCAATCGGTGACACGCTACGGCGCCACGCTTTCGGTTCCCGTCGCGGACGGGCTCTCGGCGAAAGTGGCGTGGGCAAGCTGGCTCACCGCTCACAACAGCGGCGCATTCAACAGCCTCATCTTCACGGCGCAATACCGCTGGTTCGACCAATGACGATGGTCAATCCAAGGCTCGGCCGCGTCCGTGCGCGTTCGTCGTTTAGGATGTGCCGGCGGCGCCGAGATTGCCGCTCTGCGGGCGTATCTTGACCTCGACGGTAACGTCCTTGCGCCCGCGTAGGAAGAGCAGCGCGTAGAGCTCGGGTCCTCCGATCAGGCGCTGGATATATCTTAGGGCGAAGAAGGGAGTCAGGGTGACGGATATGATCGTGCCGACCATGAGGATGCCGGTCAGCCCGCCGCCGCCGAAGCTGGGAATGCTCGCGAGCATAGTCTGCCCGTGCAATAGGCCGCCGATCACGTACTCTATGATGTGGAAGACGATGAGCACGATCCCGAAGAGGAAGGAGCTCAGCAGGACCGGGTAAATGAGGGGGCGGTCCTCGAAATACTCGCCGAGGTGCAGTTCTTCTCCGATCAGCAAGACCTTCGCCATGACGAATGCATTGACTGCCGCGAACCCATAATGCGTGAAATCGATCCCGTGCTGCGCCAGCACGATGTATTCGTGCATGTTGAACAGTGCGAAGACGACATAGAGATAGAGAAATATCCCGAGGTACCTTTTCCCCGCGCCGATGGCCCGTACCTTCAATTTATGGCCGCGCGTCTCCTGGCCGAGTCCGTCACGCGCCGGACCATTGCCGCCTTGCACCTGCGTGGCATCCATGACCTGCGGTGCTCCTTCGATATGGCCCGCATGCCGCTCAAACTAATTATCGCTGTGAGCCTATGCCTTGACGCACATCAATGCTCCTGTCACAGCGCGGCAAATAGTAAAGCGGTTCAATGTCCAACGCCGGGGCCATAAATTCCAACTGTGCTTAGACCTTTCCGTGACGCCTTTGCGGATTGCGAGGGGCGTTCCGCACGCTCGACAACGCGCTTGCGCGCCTCAAGGAATTCGCGGC
>DATJVP010000032.1:0-30760 GCA_035581425.1 Allostellaceae bacterium
TGCGTCCCTGGGGGATCGCGACGACCCTGTCGTTGAATGCCGGGAGGCTGCCGGCCACCAAGCTCTCGCAGGGCGCCAGCTGGGCCGATCCATTGCTCATTGCGCGCTATCATCACGAGCTCGGGAGCGGGTTCGGCCTGACCGTCTACGGCGATTTCGGCGGCTTCGGGCTTGCGGCCCATACGGATTGGCAAGTGGTGGGCACGATCGACTACGCGATCGACTCCGGCATCGACGTGCATGTCGGATATCGAAGCCTGAACGTCAATTACTCGACCGGTGATGGCCGCGGTTTCAATGCCGATATGAAGGGCCCGCTCATCGCCGCGACTTTCCGGTTTTGACTGGAGCGCACGTCGCTAACCGTCGTTTTGTTAGCGAAGTCGGAAGGCCGAAGCGACGCATCACCACTTAGAGAAATATTTCTCCTCTGATCCACCGCACCACTCCACCCCGCATTCATGAGGTGGAGAGGTGTGGATGGAATCTGCTACTTAGTCACCGCGCGCGCGGCGATGGCCTTGTCGATTTCCGCTTTGACGGCTGACATATTGAAACTGGCGCCCCCCTGCATTGGCGGGAATTCGATCAAAGTCTGCGCGGCCTTTCCGACCACTTCCTGGACGAACACGAAACGCCAGAACTCGTAAGCGAACCAGTTGTAGAAGGCGATCGAGCCATTGTCCTTCCCATTGAACATACCAGTCCGCTCGTACGGATCGAGGCGCAGATTGGTCAGGACCGGCCAATCCACCTTTACGGTTGCACCGAGCCAGCCGCCGGGCTGATCGGTGAAGCGGTATTTGAAATCGTCGATGCGCACGGCCGCCAATGTGGACTCCGTGAGATAGAAGATCTCGTGCCGTGCCGATGGGCCCTTGCCGGTAAGCAGGTCGAGCTGATTGTAGCCATCGAGGTGCACCTTGAAGGTTTGATCGCCAATTTTCTTGCCCGTCAGCAATTCGTTCGCGATGTTTGGGTTGCCGGCGGCGGCTACAAAGGTTGGAAACCAGTCGAGGCCGGAGAAAATGCCGTTCTCGATTTTTCCTGCCGGCACCTTGCCCGGCCAGCGGATGATCGCCGGCACGCGAAAGCCGCCCTCGAGGCCCGTGCCCTTGCCGCCGGCGAACGGGGTCTGTCCACCATCCGGCCATGTGAAGTTCTCGGCGCCGTTGTCGGTGGTGAACACGACGATGGTGTTGTCGTCGAGACCGTTGTTTTTCAGGTAAGCCAACACTGAACCGACGATGTCGTCGAGCTGCGCCATGCCGGCTTCCTGGATGCTCCAACCGTTTTCCGACGTTCGCATCGCTTCATATTTTTCGGAGAGGTGGGTCACGACATGCATGCGCGTCGGGTTCAGCCAGACGAAGAATGGCTTTTTCTCAGCGCGCGCCTTATCGATGAACTTTAGCGTGAAGTCGAGAATTTCGTCGTCCACCGTTTCCATTCGCTTGGGATAGAGCGTGCCGGCATCTTCAATGCGCTGCATCCCAATCTTTCCCCAGCGGGGCTGTTCCGTCGGATCGTCGCGATCGGTCGCCCATGAATGGACCATATTGCGCGGACCGATCTTGTCCTTGAGAATCGCGGGGTAATTGCGGTGCGATGGATCCTCCATTGCGTCCAAGTGGTATAGGTAGCCAAAGAATTCGTCGAAGCCATGCACAGTCGGCAGGAACTTATTCAGATCGCCGAGGTGGTTTTTGCCGAATTGGCCAGTCGCATATCCCATGGACTTGAGAACCTGCGCAATCGTGACAGCCTCGGCCGGGATACCGAGCGGCGAGCCCGCCTGTCCGACGGTCGTCAGGCCGGTCCGGATCGGCAATTCCCCGGTGATGAAGTTCGCTCGTCCGGCAGTGCAGCTCGCCTCGGCGTAATAGTCGGTGAACCGAATGCCCTCGTTGGCCATACGGTCCAGATTGGGCGTCCGTCCGGCCATGATGCCTTGATTGTAGACACCAATATTCGACCAGCCGATGTCGTCGCCCATGATGACGATGATGTTCGGCTTTTGCGCATCTTGCGCCTGCGCGGACGTCACCGCGCCCGATAGCACTGCCATGGCGGTCATGGCAGCCACGCAAAGACCGAGATTCTGACGTCGCATCGCAAGATCCTCCTTGGAAACTTGGTGTCGCGCTACCCGGGCGCTGATTCACGGAGCCGCCGCGCCTAAATCAGATGCTTATAAGGAGCAAGCGGGAGAGAAATTCGGCCGCTACGATGGACCCCGTAGCCTCCGACCACGACGTCCAATTCCGCGGGCGCTGCAAGCCTTCGCCCGCGGTGGAATCCGCACCTAACTATGACCGCTCGCGCGCATACCCGACATCGGGAGCCGAGTGTATTGTCAGCCCAAAGATGCTGTACGCAGCAACCGGCGGGCAACGCTGCTCTTGGAAATAAACCGAGCCGCATGTCAGGGTCGCCGCTGCGGACGGCCGAGAGTGCGCTTCACCGTGAAGCCAACACCGCTCTCGTTCGTGCGATTCGGAAATTCCGCATTCGAACCTGGAAGACGTATGCCGGCGCCCGGCCGATGCTTGCGAGAGGTGTGCCGCCCTGGAACCGCCACCGGCCGCATCAGCAAAGGCACCAAATGATGACGCTCTCCGAGGCGCTAAACGATGCACGTCGTCGCCATGTCGCCATCGGCCATTTCAATGTCGCCGACCTCGTCGCGCTGAAGGCAGTGACCGAAGCTGCACGTGGGTTGAAACTGCCTGTTCTCATCGGTGCTTCCGAGGGCGAGCGGGGCTTCCTGGGCGTGCGCGAGATCGCCGCCGTAGTCGCGAGCTTGCGCGAAACGCTCGATCACCCAATTTTCCTCAATGCAGATCACACGCATTCCCTCGAGGGAGCCATCGCCGCGGCCGAGGCCGGCTTCGACATGATCGGGTTCGACGCGTCGACCAATCCACTCGAGACCAACGTCAAGCTCACGAAGCAGGCGGTGGAGGCCGTGAAATCGATCAATCGCAGCATCGTGGTCGAGGGCGAGCTCGGAAATATCGGCAGCGGCTCGGAGATCCATGACAAGGTGCCCGAAAGCTCGCGCTTTCTGACCAAAGCAGAGGAGGCGAAGCAGTTTGTCGAGGCGACGGGGATCGACGTGCTGGCGCCAGCGGTCGGGAATATGCACGGCCTCTTGAAATCCATGATCAGTGGCGACGTGAAGAAGCGTCTCGATATCAGCCGCATCCGGGATGTCGCCGGTGCTGCCGGAATCCCCCTCACGCTCCACGGGGGATCGGGAACCGACGACGGCGACTTTCAAAAGGCGATTCTCGCGGGGATGACGATCGTCCACATCAACACGGAAATCCGGCTCGCGTGGCGGCGGGGCCTGGAAGCCTCGTTGGCGGAAAACCCCGACGAGGTCGTGCCGTACAAGATCTACAACAAGCCGCTCGATGAGATGCGGAAGGTCGTCAGCTCCCGCCTGCGCCTGTTCAACGGCGTGTAGCCTGCTCTTCCGCGCCTCATCCGTGAGAGCCGTCATCAATCGGCTTGTCGTCCTCCCAGGGATTTGTGCCGAATTTCGATCCCCGTCCGTCGGGCGGTTTTCCGACATCAGCCGACCCGTTTTGAATTCGCGGCGTTAAGGCCGTTTCGGCAGTGCGGCAGTCGCTTCAGTGTCGCTTCCGCGGGGTCGCGCGGCACGATTGGAGGCCATAAATTTTGCGTTGCAGCGGGACGTGAGCCGCCGGTCTCTCGCCAATACGGGATCGTGCGATTTTTGAACTCGCCGTGCGCCCCCGGAAGTCACACCGACATTTCGCCTATATGCATTGCCTCGGTGATCCGCGTGCGCGAGGCATCGGGTGAGATCGATCCAACAGACGACGATGCAGACTGCCAAGGGTCCGAGAGGATCCGGCGATGCGTAGAAGCTACAGACGGTTTCTGTTTGTAGCGTGCATGGTCCTCGTTCCGCAGGCGGTTTGGGCCGACGATCAACCGGCCTTCAGCGATGGCCTAACGGGTGACTGGGGCGGGCTGCGCACCCGTTTGCAGAGCGATGGCATCAATTTCAGCGGCGGTTACGTCTCGGAGACGGCGTCCAATCTTCAGGGCGGCAACAAGACCACCGTGCGATATACGGACCAGTTCACGTTCGGGATGAATCTGGACCTGAACAAGCTTCTCCAGATGCACGATGCGCAGTTCCAGTTCACGGTCACCGACCGCAACGGCCGCAACCTCAGCAGCGATGCTCAGCTCAATACCCTGCAGCTGGTTCAAGAAGTTTACGGCCGGGGGCAGACGTGGCGCATCACGCAGCTCTGGTTTGAGCAGACCTATTTCAACCAGCTCCTGGACTGGAAGATCGGCCGGCTCACCGTTGGCGAGGACTCCGCGACCTTCGCCTGCGATTTTATGAATCTGACCTTCTGTGGTGCTCAGCCCGGGAACTTGGTCGGGAGCTATTGGTACAATTGGCCGGTAAGCCAGTGGGCGAGCCGCCTAAAGCTCCAAATATCGGGGTTCGGCTATGCGCAAATCGCCGCCTATGAGGTCAATCCGGGCTACCTCGATAAAGGGAACGCCTTTAATCCCGGCGATCCCCCGGGAAGGACCGGTGCGCTTCTGCCGCTCGAGGTCGGATGGCAGCCGGTCTTCGGCGATGGCAATCTCCCAGGCACCTACAAGATCGGCATCTGGTACAACACGTCCCAGACGCCCGACGTATTCGTGAACACCCAGGGCCAGCCCTTGGCGGTTGCGGGCGGGCAGCCGCTGATGCGAAACGGCGCATACGGCGCCTATCTCAGCTTCGTTCAGCAACTGACGAGTCCTTTCGCGTCGGAGCCCGAGAGAGGCCTCAGCGCCTTTTTTAATGTGACGGTCGCCGATCGCCGGACTTCCACGCTCAATAGTCAGATCGCGATCGGCATCAAATATGCAGGGATTTTCGACTCCCGCCCCCACGATGACATTGCGTTTGCCTTCGGGCGCACACACGTCAACAGTCGGATCGCGAACGGCCAAGAGCTTCAAAATTCGTTGGGCCAGGGACCCGTTGCCGTCCAGAACGCCGAATATGCGTCAGAACTTTATTACAACTTTCAGGCCGCGAGTTGGCTCAATCTGCGCCCGAACATCCAATACATTCACAATCCCGGCGGGATCTCGCAGACTGGCGACTTCATCCTTGGCTTGAAATTGCTGCTCAATCTCTAAGTGATCTCTGACCGTGTCCCGCGCATCTCGCATCCCCCGAAAGAAGACGGCCAGCAAGGTCCGCACTGGCCGCAGGGCTTCGCCGGGCATTCGGCTCCTCGGAGACATCGGTGCGACCAATGCACGCTTCGCCATTTACAGGCATGGGCGCCGCGCTGCGGAAACACGAATTATACCCGTCGAGCAACATGCGACGATCCGCGAGGCGATCGAAGCCTATCTGGCAGCAGAGCAAATAGCGGCACCGCTGCGTGCCGTGGCCCTCGCGGTCGCGTCGCCGGTGATTGGCGATCAGATCACAATGACCAACCATCCCTGGTCATTCTCGCAATCGGGGCTGCGACACGATTTGCACATCGGGCGCTTGGTCGTGATAAACGACTTCACCGCGAATGCGCTGGCCGTGCCGCGCTTGGGCGCGGAGGAGCGTGTCGCTGTCGGCGCCGGCGAAGCGGTTCCCGACGCGCCAATTGCCGTGCTCGGACCGGGTACCGGATTGGGCGTGAGCGGCCTCATCCCCACGAAAGGAGGTTGGGTCGCTCTCGCGGGCGAGGGCGGTCATGCCAGCATGCCGCCTGCCGACGACCGTGAAAGCGAAGTCTTGCTTCGATTGCGTCGGCTGTTCGGGCATGTCTCGGCGGAACGCGTGCTATCCGGCCAGGGGCTGGTCAATCTCTACTCTGCCCTCGCGGATATCGAGGGCGTCCAAATCAACCCCTATACGCCGGCACAGATCACCGATCCCGAGATCGGTGAGCGCGAACCCCTATGCAAGGCGGCAACCGCGATGTTCTGCGCCATGCTCGGCACCGTGGCCGGCAATCTCGCGCTGACACTCGGGGCGCGAGGCGGCGTCTACATCGCCGGTGGAATCGTGCCTCGGCTGGGCATGCGGTTCGCCGATAGCGGCTTTCGCGAGCGGTTCGAGCGCATGGGCCGCTTTCGCGACTACTTGGCCGCGATCCCGACCTGGATCATGACCGCCGCCGTGCCCGCCTTTCTGGGCCTCGCAGAAGTATTGGAACGCAACGATTAGAATGAGCGGCGGATCGCCTGAGCGTCCGGCCATCGTTCGATCCTGATAAACCCAGGGCACTTAGGAAAGACGGCGGTTGCCCTGCCCCCTAGCTTCACCACAAAGGCGCATTCGGGAGCTCCACGCATGCAACTCGGCGTCATTGGCCTCGGGCGTATGGGCGCAAACATGGTCTCGAGGCTCACGAAGGCGGGTCACGACCTCCGCGTCTACGACCGCAACTCTGCCTTGGTGAAAGAGGTGGAGGCAAAGGGGGTCACGGGCTATGCGACCCTCGAAGCCTTCATCGGCGGGCTCACGGTGCCACGCGCGGTATGGCTGATGCTTCCGGCGGCAGCCGTCGATCCCGTCCTCGACACGCTCGTGCCGCTGTTGAAATCAGGCGATGTCGTCATCGACGGGGGCAATTCCTTCTACCAGGACGACCTCCGCCGCAACGAGCTGCTTCGTGCGCGAGGATTGCATTACGTCGACGTCGGCACCAGCGGCGGTGTCTGGGGTCTCGATCGGGGCTACTGCCTTATGATCGGCGGCGAGCCCGATGTCGTCGCGCGCTTGGATCCAATCTTTCGTTCACTCGCTCCGGGGGTCGAAACCGCGCCGCGCACACCGGGTCTGAAGGGCAATCCGAGCCAGGCGGAGCACGGCTACCTTCATTGCGGCCCGAGCGGTGCCGGCCACTTCGTAAAGATGATTCACAACGGAATCGAATACGGCTTGATGGCGGCATTCGCCGAAGGATTCGGCATCCTCAGGAAGGCAAATGCCGGGCGCGCGCAAACCGCGGTTGACGCCGAAACAACTCCGCTCCGATCTCCGAGCCTCTACAACTATGAGTTAGATCTCTCTGCCATAGCGGAAGTCTGGCGCAGAGGCAGTGTCGTCAGCTCTTGGCTGCTCGACCTTGCCGCGAGTGCGCTGCAGGGGAACCAGGATCTCGCGGACTTCTCCGGACAGGTTTCCGATTCCGGTGAGGGCCGCTGGACCTTGCAGGCCGCCATCGACGAGGGAGTGCCGGCGCCGGTCATCGCGACGGCTCTGTTTTCCCGCTTCACTTCGCGCGGCAATGCGGAGTTCGAGGACAAACTGCTGTCCGCGCTCCGGCTGGAGTTCGGTGGGCATGTCGAGCGGTCGACAAAAGCAAGCTCAAAGCCTCGCGCGATTTGAGAAACGATCGAGAAATCGCCTTCGAGTGAAAGGTCGCCGGATATGCAGGAGAGCACCCGAAATCAATCGCCCAATCGATCGGACCGCGCGGCATCGCCGCGTCCGGGAAAGCCCGGGGAGTGGGCGGAGCAGCTCCGTGCAATCGGTCAGAGCATCTGGCTCGACGACATCACGCGCGAGCTGCTCGACAGCGGAGCGCTCGCGAAATATGTCGAGCAATGGCCGCTCACAGGCTTGACGTCGAACCCCACGATTTTCGATCACGCCATATCCCATGGTGCCGCCTACGACCGGGAGATTGCCCGTCTTGTCGGCGAAGGCAAAAGGGGCGAGGAGCTTTTTTTCGAGCTCGCGATTCAGGATCTCGTGCGCGCGGCCGAGATTTTCCAGCCGGTGCACCGGCGTACTGCAACCGTCGACGGTTGGGTGTCGCTCGAGGTCTCGCCGCTGCTGGCGCACGATACGCAGCGCACCGTTGCGGCGGCGCAGGCGCTCTCGGCCAAAGCCAACAAGCCGAACCTGTTCATCAAGATACCCGGCACCAAGGAAGGACTGCCGGCGATCGAGGAAGCGATCTTCCACGGCGTTCCCGTGAACGTCACTCTTCTCTTCTCGCCTGATCAATATACCGCCGCAGCCGACGCCTACCTCAGAGGCCTGGAGCGACGCGTCAAGGCGGGGTTGTCGCCGGATATTCGTTCGGTCGCCTCGGTCTTCATCTCGCGCTGGGATGTCGCTGTCGCCGCGACGGTGCCGGACGCGTTAAAGAACCGTCTCGGCATTGCAATCGGCGAGCTCTCCTACAAGGCCTATCGCGATCTGCTCGAGACCGATCGCTGGCAGCGGCTTGCCAATCTCGGGGCACGGGCGCAGCGGCTCTTGTTCGCGAGTACGGGAACGAAGGATCCGAAGGCGCCGGACGTGCTCTACGTCATCAGCCTGACCGCACCGAACACGGTCAACACGGTTCCGGAGGCCACTTTGAAGGCGGCTGCCGACCACGCGTTCATCAGCCACGAGCTCTCACGGGACGGAGGCGACGGTGCGGAGCTGCTTCAGAGCTTCGAGAAGGCCGGCGTGCGCATCGCCGCGCTCGCCGAGAAACTCCAGTCCGACGGCACAGAGTCCTTCGTCAAATCCTGGCGCGATCTCCTGAAGACCATCGATTCCAAGATCGAGGCTCGGAGCCGGTCCCATGCCTGACCGCGAGAAACAAATGGATCCGACAGCGAGAGCCAAAGTCGCGCCGATATGGCAGGCGCTGAGCGCGCATCACGAGCGGATCAAGCACGCGCATCTACGACAGCTCTTCGCCGACGACTCCACGCGAGCACAAAGGTTGTCAGCCGAGGGCGGCGGCCTGTTTCTCGATTACTCGAAGAACCGAGTGACCCGCGAGACGATCGAGTTGCTTCTCAAATTGGCTGAAACTAGCGGCGTCCTCGCGCGGCGCGATGCGATGTTCCGCGGGGAAAAGATCAACATCACCGAGGAGCGCGCGGTTCTGCACGCCGCTCTGCGCGCCCCGCGCGGCGCGACGATCGAGCTGGACGGCAAGAACGTCGTCCCCGAGGTCCACGAGGTTCTCGATCGCATGGCGGAATTCGCGCGGAGGATTCGCTCCGGCGAATGGACCGGCCATACGGGCAAGCGCATCCGGAACGTCATCAATATTGGGATTGGCGGCTCCTATCTGGGCCCGGAGATGGCCTACCGCGCGCTCCGTCCCTTCAGCGACCGCTCCATGACCTTCCGCTTCGTGGCCAATGTCGATGGCGCGGATTTCACCGAAGCGACAGCCGGCCTCGACGCCGGAGAGACTCTCTTTATCATCTCCTCGAAGACCTTCACCACTCTCGAGACGATGACGAACGCCGCAACGGCGCGGCAGTGGGCGGTCGAGCGGCTCGGGTCGGATGCTGCCGTCGCCAAGCATTTTGTTGCGGTCTCCACCAACGAGAAAGCGGTTCGAAAATTCGGCATAGACCCCGCGAACATGTTCGGGTTCTGGGATTGGGTCGGTGGACGCTATTCGATGGACAGCGCCATCGGCCTTTCCACGATGATCGCGATCGGACCGGAGAACTATGGCGCGCTCCTCGCCGGATTTCACGCGATGGACGAGCATTTCCGCAGCGCGCCGCCGGAGCGCAACCTGCCCCTGCTGCTGGGCTTGCTGACCGTCTGGTACAACAATTTTTTCGGCGCTCAGAGCTTAGGGATCATGCCCTACTCGGCGCATCTCGCCCGCTTCCCTGCCTACTTGCAGCAGTTGCAGATGGAGAGCAACGGCAAGCACGTCGATCTCCAAGGCAACCGCGTCACCTACGAGACCGGCCCCATAATCTGGGGCGAGCCCGGTACCGACGGACAGCACTCCTTTTATCAGCTCATCCATCAGGGGACGAAGCTCATTCCCTGCGATCTCATCGGCTTTCTGGAGCCGCTGAGCCCGCTTCACCGCCAGCACGACCTTCTGATGGCGAATTTATTTGCGCAATCGGAGGCGCTGGCCTTCGGCAAGACGGCGGCGGAGGTGGCGAGTGAGGGCGTCCCGCGCTGGCAGGTGCCGTTCCGCGTCTTCGAGGGCAATCGACCCACGAACGTGATCCTCGCGGAACGCCTCGACCCTCAGACCCTCGGTGCGCTCGTCGCACTTTACGAGCACAGCGTCTTCACTCAAGGTAGCGTCTGGAACATCGACAGTTTCGACCAATGGGGAGTGGAGCTCGGCAAGGTGCTGGCGTTGCGCATTGTGCCGGAGCTCGACGCGACTCACTCGGGTAAACTTCCCCACGACTCCTCGACCAATGCGCTAATCGAGCGCTATCGCAGACGGCGCAAGCCATGAGCGCCGCCATTCCCGACGCGGGCGCGAGCAAAAGCGATTTCGACCGCCTCTCGATCAATACGATTCGAACGCTCGCGATCGACGCCATCCAGAAGGCGAAGTCGGGGCATCCGGGAACGCCGATGGGCATGGCTCCCGTGGCCTATGCGCTGTGGCAGAAGCGGCTCAATTTCGACCCGGCCGCTCCGATCTGGCCCAACCGCGATCGCTTCGTCCTCTCCTGCGGCCATGCGTCGATGCTGCTCTATGCGCTGCTGCATCTGACAAAGACGCAAGCCGTCAACGCGGAGTACGAGACAATCGGACGGCCGTCAGTCAGCTTGGACGACATCAAAGCGTTCCGCCAACTCGATAGCGCCTGCCCCGGACATCCCGAATACCATCTGACGAGCGGCGTCGAGGCGACCACCGGTCCGCTCGGCCAGGGTGTGGCGATGAGCGTCGGCATGGCCATGGCCGAGCGTTGGCTCGCCGCATACTTCAATCGCCCGGACCTCGAGCTGGTGAATTGGCGCACCTACGCGATCTGCGGCGATGGCTGCATGATGGAGGGGATCTCGAGCGAGGCGGGCTCGCTCGCGGCTCATCTCGGACTGAGCAAGCTCTGCTGGATCTACGATTCCAACCGCGTGACGATCGAAGGGCATACGACACTCGCCTTTACGGAGGACGTCGCGACCCGGTTCCTCGGCTTCGGCTGGAACGTCCTCCATGTTCGCGATGCGAACGATGAAAGGGAGGTGTTGAGCGCGATCGACAACGCTGCCCGCGAGCTGAGTCGCCCCACGCTGATCATCGTCGAAAGTCACATCGGTTATGGCGCGCCTCATAAGCAGGATACTTCCGAGGCGCATGGCGAGCCCTTAGGGGAGGAAGAGGTCAAGCTGACCAAGAGGTTCTTCGGCTGGCCCGAGGATGCGCAATTTCTCGTTCCCGACGGCGTCTATCAGCACTTCGCCGCCGGAATTGGCGCTCGCGGTGCCGCAAAGCATGCGGAATGGCGCGACACGCTTCGGCGTTACCGCGAAGTCCATCCCGATCTTGCGGCGGAGTTCGACGCCATCCAAGCCAGAGAGCTTCCGGCGGGCTGGGACGGTGGTATTCCGAACTTCCCAGCAGATCCCAAAGGAATGGCGAGCCGGGATGCATCCGGCCAGGTCGAGAACGCGATCGCAAAGCGCGTACCATGGCTGATCGGCGGTGCCGCTGACCTTGCGCCCTCCACGAAGACGCGTATGACCTTCGACGGTGCCGGCGATTTCGAGCCCGATAACCACAGGGGTCGGAACCTGCATTTCGGGGTTCGCGAGCACGCGATGGGTGCCGCCGTGAATGGCATGGCGCTCGCGAAGCTGCGCTCGTTCGGCTCGGGCTTCTTGATTTTCACGGACTACATGCGCTGCCCGATACGCCTTTCCGCGATCATGGCCCTGCCGTCTCTCTATGTTTTCACCCATGACTCCATCGGTGTCGGCGAGGACGGTCCGACGCACCAGCCGGTGGAGCAGCTCGCCGGGCTCCGCGCCATCCCTGGCCTCATCACCATACGACCTTGCGATGCCAATGAGGTCGCGGAAGCCTGGCGCGTTGCGCTCAAGCTGAAACATCAGCCGACTTGTCTGATTCTGAGCCGCCAGGCTCTGCCGACCTTGGACCGAAGCCGGTTCGCGGCTGCCTCGGGTCTCGCGCGCGGCGCCTATGTCCTGGCTGACATCGGCGGCGCGTCACCCAAGGTCATCTTGATCGGCACCGGCAGCGAGATCTCGATCTGCGTCGCCGCGGCCGAGGAGCTCGCTGCGGCGAAGATCCCCGCACGCGTCGTGAGCATGCCGTCCTGGGAGCTCTTCGAGCAGCAGGACGCGGCGTATCGCGAGAAAGTGCTCCCCGACGCCATTTCCCCCCGCGTTGCCGTCGAGCAGGCGTCGGTCATCGGCTGGGAACGTTACGTCGGACGACATGGTGCCGTCGTGGGAATGCATACCTTCGGCGCCTCGGCACCGCTCAAGGGTTTGCTCACGAAATTCGGCTTCACGCCCGATCACGTCGTGAGGGTCGCCCGAGAACAGATTGCGCTGCACGCCTCCTGAGAGAGCACGTCATGTCAGACGACAAATCACCTGCGGAAGCAACGGCACAGCCGATCGCACAAGCAAAGGCGGCTGGTCCCTGCGCGATTGTGATTTTCGGCGCGGGCGGCGATCTGACCAAGCGGCTGGTCGTTCCCGCACTCTACAATCTCGCGAGGACCAAGCTGATTCCCGAGCACTTTGCGCTGATCGGGGTCGACATAGCCGATCTCTCGACGGACGAGTGGCGCAAACGCCTGACGGAGATGCTGCAAAGCTTTACGAAAGGCCGCGGTGAATTCCATGCCGACAATATCGACACGGGCGCGTGGAACTCGCTTCTGTCGCGGATGACGTATCTGCAGGGCGATTTTGCCAGTGGCGCGACTTTCGCGAAGTTGGGCGATCTCCTCGACACCGCAGAGCACACCAACGGGACCGCGGGCAACGTGCTGTTCTATCTCGCCGTCGCCGATCGTTTCTTTGGTCCCGTCGCCGAAAAGATCGCCGGCGCGGGGCTCGCCGATGAGCAGGGCGGCAAGCGCTGGCGGCGGGTCATCGTCGAAAAACCGTTCGGCCACGATCTCGCTTCCGCAAGGGCGCTCAATGCCCGTCTGCTGAAGGTTCTCGCGGAGTCGCAGATCTATCGGATCGACCATTTTCTCGGCAAGGAGACGGTCCAGAGCATCATGGCGGTACGGTTTGCGAACGGCATGTTCGAGCCGATCTGGAACCGCGACCACATCGATCACGTACAGATTACCGTCGCCGAGACGATCGGCATCGAGCACCGCGGACGCTTCTACGAGCAGACCGGCGCATTGCGCGACATGGTGCCGAACCATCTCTTTCAATTGTTGACGATGACCGCGATGGAACCGCCGTCCAATTTCGATCCCGACACGATCCGAAGCCGCAAGAGTGACGTCTTGAATGCCATCCCCGCGATCTCGCCGGATTGCGCTGTGCGAGGCCAGTTCGCGAGCGGCAAGGTATCGGGGCAGGCGGTGGCTGACTACCGGCACGAGGCCGATGTCAGCGCCACCTCGACGATCGAGACATACGCCGCGCTGAAGCTCGACATCGATACATGGCGCTGGGCGGGCGTTCCGTTCTACCTCCGCACGGGCAAGCGGATGAGCAAGTACTGGACCGAAATTGCGATCCGATTCCACCGCGCTCCCCTTGCGCTCTTCAAGGGCACCAAGGTCGCGGAAATGGGCTGGAACTGGCTCGTGCTGCAGATCCAACCCGAAGAAGGGATCTCTCTCCAGTTCCAGGTCAAGAGGCCGGGGCAGGTCGTGGCGCTTGCCCCGGTCAAGACGAGCTTTTCGTACAAGGATTGGTTCCCGCCGCAACCCAATGTCGGCTACGAGACGCTCATCTACGACTGCATGATCGGCGATTCGACTTTGTTCCAGCGCGCCGACATGGTCGAAGGAGGCTGGCGCATCGTACAGCCGGTGCTCGACCATTGGGCGGAGCAGAAGCCCACAGACTTTCCGAATTACGAAGCTGGCACGGCCGGCCCGAAGGCCGCAGACGATCTGCTGGGGCGAGACGGCCACGCCTGGCGGCCCATCGGCAATTCGATGTGAGAAACCCTCATGCCGCGCATCTCCCTGCTTCTCGCGGACGTGGATGGCACGCTGGTCACCGAGGAGAAGGTGCTCACCCCCCGCGCGCAGGCCGCGGTGGCTGCGCTCCGGGAGCGAAAGATCCGTTTCGCGATAACCAGCGGGCGCCCGCCGCGCGGGATGGCGATGTTGATCGAGCCGTTGGCCCTGGACTCTCCACTTGCCGGGTTCAACGGCGGCGTGTTCGCGCGTCCAGACTTGTCGGTGATCGAGACCCGCCGGCTTGCTCCCGAGGTTGCGAGGCAAACGATTGGGATTATCGAGCGCTACGGCATGGACGCATGGCTCTATACCGGCACCGACTGGCAGATTCACAAGGAAGACGCGCCGCATGTTGCGCGCGAGGCCTGGACGGTGAAATTCAAGGCGACGGTGGTGCCTCGTTATAAGGAAAGCGATCTCGATCAAGCCGTGAAGATCGTGGGCGTGAGCGACGATCACGATCTGGTTGCCCGATGCGAGGCCGACGTGTCCGCAGCGCTTGGCGCTCGAGCCTCCGCCAAGCGATCCCAGCCCTACTATCTCGACGTCACACATCCCGATGCGAACAAGGGTGCGGTCGTCGATGCGCTGGCGAAGCACTTTGGGATTCCCGCCGACGAGATCGCGACCATAGGGGACATGCCCAACGACGTCCTGATGTTCCGCCGCTCCGGATTCAGCATCGCAATGGGAAACGCGAGCGACGAGGTCAAGGCGCAAGCGAAGGCGGTGACTGACAGCTATAACGACGAGGGCTTCGCTAAGGCGGTGGAGCGCCATCTCCTGAATGGGGGCGCAGGGTGAGATCACCCGTGATCGCCGCCTCGATTCTCTCGTCGGATCTCGGCCGCTTGGCCGAGGAAGTGCGAGCCGTCGATGCGGCCGGCGCCGATTGGATCCATGTCGATGTGATGGACGGCCGTTTCGTGCCCAATATCACCTTCGGCCCCGGCGTCGTTAGCGCGGTTCGCAAGGCCACGGCAAAGCCCGTCAACGTCCATCTGATGATTGTGGAGCCCGAGCGCTACCTCGACGATTTCGTCAAAGCCGGCGCCGACCATCTGCTGATCCACGCCGAGCCAAGCTCGACCGTTCATCTTCATCGCACGCTCGAGCAGGTGCGGCACCTTGGCAAAGCGGCTGGCGTGGTGATCGATCCGGCAACTCCGGTGTCGATGATCGAGCACGTCCTGCACATGGTCGCGATCGTTCTCGTGATGTCCGTCAACCCCGGCTTCGGGGGTCAGACATTCATCCCGGAGGCGCTGGCGAAAATACGGGCCATTCGCCGCATGTGCGATGCCGCGGGGTTCTCGCCCCGGATCGAGGTCGACGGGGGACTCACGCCGGAAACCATCCGCTTGGCACACGAGGCGGGTGCCGACGCATTCGCCGCGGGATCGGCGATCTTCGGTACTGCCGACTATCGCCGATCGATCGCGGCCCTGAGAGCGGGAGCAAATGCAAAATGAGTGACCGCCGAACGAGCCCCTCACCTCCATATGGAAAGCTGCTCGTCGTGGACGATGCAGGGGCGCTCGCCCGCACCGCGGCGGATCGCATTGTTGCGTGGACGATGGAGACGAGCGGACCGGTTCGTGTTGCGCTGTCGGGTGGCTCGACCCCGCGTCGTACCTATCAGGAGCTCGCGAGCTCTCGGCTCATTGGGCAAGTACCCTGGCAAAGGGTTCATTGGTACTTGGGCGATGAACGGTTCGTCCCGCCCGATCATCCCGAGAGCAACTTCAGGATGGTGCGGGAGGCGATGCTGGACGCGGCGCCGGTGCCGTCCCAGAACATCCATCCCGTGCCGACCGTAGGGCTTAGCGCAGCCGCTGCCGCCCTCGAGTACGAGCGCGAGTTGCAGCGCGCTTACGGCGGAACGCTTCTCCAAAGAGACCGCCCGCTCTTCGACATCTGCTTGCTCGGTCTCGGCGACGACGGACATACCGCCTCGCTCCTTCCCGGCGAGCAGGTGCTCCAGGAACGGGATCGCTGGGTCGCTGAGGTCTCACATGGCCGGCCCGAAGTGCGAATTACGCTTACCTATCCGCCAATCAACTCGAGTCGACACATCGCATTTCTGGTGAGCGGCAACGGCAAGCGGGCGATCCTCAAGGAAGTGCTCTCAGGAGAGAGTACCGCTCCGGCCGCACGTCTCACCCCCTCGGGCGATCTGCTCTTCATCGCCGACCGCGCGGCCGCAGGACAATGACGTCCGACCAGGAAGCATTAAAGCGCGCTGCCGTGGTCGCCGCCGTCGGTGAGGTCAAGAGCGGAATGCGAATTGGTCTCGGCACCGGCACTACGATGAGTTTCGCGCTGGATGAGATCGCGCGGCGTATTCGCTCGGAAGGCCTGCGCATCGCGGGCATCCCGACCTCCAAGCGCACGGAGGCGCTGGCGCGGCAACTCGGCATTCCCCTCACGGGGTTTGCCGAGACGGAAACGCTGGATATCGCAATAGATGGTGCCGACGAAGTGCTGCTGGATTCGCTCACTCTCATCAAGGGCCGCGGCGGCGCGCTCCTGCGGGAGCGGATCGTCGCCGCTGCGGCGCGGCGCTTCCTGATAGCCGTCGATGGCTCGAAAGTGGCGCAACGCTTTGCAAGCCGCGCCCCGGTGCCGGTGGAGGTGGTGCCATTCGGTCACGAGGCGACCGCGCGGCGCCTGTCGCGGATTGGCGTGCGCCCTGTCTTGCGTGTCGACGGCGAAAGGAAGCCGGTGAAGACGGACAGCGGCAATCTGCTTTACGACTGCCACGATATCGACGCCGGCACCGACCCCGAGAGATTGGCGGATGACCTCCGCCGCACCGTCGGGGTGGTCGACAGCGGAATATTCGTGGGTATGGCGACCGAGGCTTTCATCGCTGAGGCGCCGACAACGGTGCGACGAATCCGTGCGCAGAACTCCGAAGTCAACGCATAGCATCCCAAGGGAGATGCCATCATGCCGTTCTACGTGATCGCCTGTGTCGCCGCCCTCGGCGGATTGCTGTTCGGCTACGACACCGGTGTGATTTCGGGCGCGCTGCTCTTCATCCGGCAGGTCATGCATCTCTCTTCGACCATGCAGGGGATCGTGGTCGCGATCGTGCTGGCCGGTGCCGCAATCGGCTCCTCGTTCGCCGGAACCCTTTCCGACAAGCTCGGACGGCGGCGCGTCATACTCTACGCTGCCGTGTTGTTCGTCCTGGGCGCGCTCTTCTCGGCGAGCGCCACCGAGCTGACGTTACTGCTCATTGGCCGACTCCTCGTCGGGCTTGCGATCGGCGTGGCGTCGATGCTGACGCCGCTATACCTCGCGGAAATCGCGCCCGCGCGCGACCGCGGCGCCGTCGTGTCGTTGAACCAGCTCTGCATCACCCTCGGTATTCTCGTCTCGTACCTCGTCGGGTTCGCGCTCGCCGACGCGACCCAGGGCTGGCGCTGGATGCTCGGGCTCGGCGCCCTGCCGGGGGTCATACTCTGGATCGGCATGCTGGTGTTGCCGGAAAGCCCACGCTGGCTCGCCGGCCACGGCAAGGCGGAGGCGGCGGGCGACGTGCTCCGGAATCTGCGCGGCGGCGCCGATGTGAGCGCCGAGCTCAACGAGCTCAAAACCGACCTCGCGCGGGAAAACAAACAGCTCTCGGGCTGGGGCGAACTGCTCTCTCCGCGCCTGCGGCGGCCGCTGGTCATCGGCATCGGCCTTGCGATGTTTCAGCAGATAACCGGGATCAACACTGTCATCTACTTCGCCCCCGAGATTTTCCAGTCGGCCGGACTCTCGTCCGCGGCGACCTCGATCTTGGCAACTGCCGGAGTCGGCCTCGTGAATGTCATCATGACTATCGTCTCGATCCGGCTGATCGACCGGCTTGGGCGGCGGCAACTTCTATTCTGGAGCCTCGGCGGCATGGCAGCGACGTTGCTCGTTCTCGCCGCTGCTTTCCATGCGGGAGCCTCGGGCCAGCTTGCCTGGATCGCAATGGCGTCGGTCGCGATCTACGTCGGCTTCTTCGCGATTGGGCTCGGGCCGGTCTTCTGGCTGCTGATCTCCGAGATATTCCCGCTTGCGCTCCGCGGTCGGGCAATGAGCCTCGCGACCGTCGCCAACTGGGCATTCAATCTGATCGTTTCCGCGACGTTCCTCGACTTTGTCGGCATTGCCGGCAGCGCGGGAGCGTTTCTCACTTACGCGGTGCTGAGCATCGCCGCGCTCGCGTTCATCATCGCGACCGTGCCCGAGACCAAGGGGCATAGCCTCGAGCAGATCGAAGATGAGCTGGACCGCGCGGCGGCGCATGTGGGTCCATCAGTCGGGCACGCGACAAAATGAGACCGACGTCGGACAGCCTTGGCCGAGCTCTGTCGCAGGTGGGACGGGGATCTGCGACCTCATGGATTCCATCTCACTGCACGCATCCTCGACTGTCCCGGTGGCGTGGCATGACCGGGGACGTCGGGGTGTTCCTCGAATGGGGGCAATAGCGGTCTCGAGCCAGAGTGCGGCCAGTTCACGTGCCTCGCGAACCTGAGGCGCACGGCAAAATTATCTGTTCAATCGCATGCGCAACGCCATCCTCCTCGTTCGAGAGCGTCACTGCGCGGGCGGTCAGCTTCACTTCGGCGGTCGCATTGCCCATCGCAATGCTGAGGCCGCTGTTGCGGAACATGGGAACGTCGTTCTCCATGTCCCCGATGGTGACGATCTCGTCGGCCGGGACGTTGAGCTGCCGTGCCAGCTTCATTACACCCAGACCCTTGTCGGTACCTGCCGGGGTGATGTCGAGGTAGTAGGACTGCGAGCGCGCGATGGTGGCGCGGTCCGTCAGGGACCGGCGCATCTCCAGCTCGCACGACGCCAGGCGCTCGAAATCCCTGCTTACGCCCACGAGCTTGACAGCGCTCTCGAGATGATCCTCTAGGCGAGCGACAATCGTCGGCTGGGTCCGAATCGTCGCGATCTCCTTATCCACATAGGCGCCGCTGGGGTCCTCCGTTAGCCAGTGGCTCGCGGTGAATGCCCATACTCCGACCGAGGCCGAGCGGAGCATCGCAATCGCCTCCCGCGCAACGTTCGATGCGAGCGTGCTCTGCTCGAAGATACTCAAGTCAGGTGCTGCTATCACGGCGCCGTTGAAGGCGCCGATCGGCAATCGCAGCGCCAATGGCTCGACTAGCATTCGGAGCCCAAAGGGCGGGCGGCTGCTCATGATCGAGAAGCCGATGCCAGCTTTTTGGAGTGCCGCCACGGCCGCGCGGTTGCGCTCGGTCAGCATCTTGTTCGAGGTCACCAGCGTCCCGTCCACATCGGACACGACGAGCGAAATCTTGCTCATCGCAGCGCTTTCGAGGCGGTTGGTAGGTCCGACATCTACGCGTTTCCTAGATCGTCTCGCTCCAGAACGGCATATCGCACGGCCGCCGGCGGAAACCAAGTGGCAGATGGTGCGGAAGCCGTGCCGGACGCGAAATCCGGCTCGATTGTCGTGCGAATCGGGAATCGCTCGTGCGGGATCGGAAGATTGGCGATTCCATATCCTCTAACTCCCGTGGATCGCTCTCTCCGGCTCTCCGGCATTTAACTACCCGGCATCTATGGCGATTCAGCCCCCCATTTCGACCAAGGCGATCCTCGATCTGAACGGGATCAGCAAGACCTTTCACGGGACGAAGGTGTTGGATCGCGTCGACTTCGCCGTGGCCTCAGGGCAGGTCATGGCCCTGCTCGGCGAGAACGGTGCCGGCAAATCGACCCTGATGAAGATCGTTACCGGCATTTACGAGGCCGATGCGGGCGGCTCCATCCGACTGAATGGGGCGGAAATCCGCTTCAACAATCCGCGCCAAGCGATGTTTGCGGGCATCGCGATGATTCATCAGGATCAGAATCTCGTTCCCGGACTGAGCGTAGCCGAGAATCTCTTTCTGGGACGCGAGCCCCTGAATTCATTGCGGCTGATCGACCATGCCGCTTTGAGGGCCGAGTCTCGCAAGTACCTCGACGCCCTGCGCCAGGCCATAGATCCGGCCATTCGCGTCAGCCGCCTGGGTGTCGGGCAGCGGCAGATGGTGGAGATCGCTCGCGCGCTCTCACTCGATGCGCGGCTGATCATCATGGACGAGCCGACCGACGGGCTGAGCGACGTCGAGACGGAGATACTCTTCGACTCCATCCGGCGCCTGCGCGACCAGGGCAAGGGTATCGTCTACATTTCGCATCGGCTGGGCGAGATCTTCAAAATCTGCAACGCCGTGACGGTGCTGCGCGACGGTCATGCCGTTGCTTCGGGACATATTGCCGAATTCGATGAAGCGAAAATCGTCCATCACATGGTCGGCCACGAGATCGCCGACAAATACCCGCACTCGGCCGCCGGCGATGGGGTGAAGCGTCTACGGGTCGCGGGGTTGTCGGCGCCGGGTATCCAGGAGATTTCGTTCGAAGCGGGCGAGGGCGAGGTCGTGGGATTTACCGGCTTGGTGGGCTCCGGCGGCACCGAGCTCGGCAGGGCGCTCTACGGAGCCCTTCCGGCGCGCGCGGGCTCGATCGAGCTCGACGGCCGACCGTTGTCGTTGCGCTCGCCCGCGGACGGCGTGCGCGCAGGCATCGCCTATCTTCCCGAGGATCGCAAAACCGAGGGGCTGATCCAGATCGATTCCGTCGAGGACAACATGTCGCTCACGGCATTGCGCCGGTTCGTCAGTCCATTCGGACTGATCGCGCATCGACGCGAGGATGAGGCCGTCGCCGGATACATCAAGACCTTCGCGATCCGCACCCCTGACAAAGACACGGTGGTGGCCACGCTGAGTGGCGGCAATCAGCAGAAGGTCGCATTGGCCAAGGCCCTGATGACGAACCCCAAGGTGCTCGTTCTCGATGAGCCCACGCGCGGGGTCGATGTCGGCGCCCGCCGCGAGATCTACCGCCTCATCGACGATTTCAAGGGCAAGGGTCTCACCATCATCCTGATCTCGTCGGACATGCCGGAACTGCTGGGCATCTCCGACCGCATCTTCGTCCTCTCCCGAGGCCGCCTGAATGGAGCTTTCGGCCGCGGCGAGGCGACCCAGGATGCAATTCTGCAGCGCGCCGTGGCCTGAGGAAGCATCGCCGATGACCGTCCTCTCGCGCTTCCTTTCGCAGAACAAGTCGCTGATCGGGCTCATCGCGCTGATCGTCGCCGTCTCGCTCGCCAGCCCGAATTTTCTGAAGCTTGAGAACCTCCTCAACGTTCTGCGCCAGACCTCGATCAACGCTGCGATCGCGATGGGCGCGACCTTCGTCATTCTGACGGGCGGCATCGATCTTTCCGTGGGCGCCATTCTTGCGCTCGCGGGCGCATTCGCCGCGACTTTGATCGCGGGTGGCCATGGACTAGCAAGTACAATGCTGCTCGTGCTGCTGGCGGGGGTGGCGATCGGTGCCGTTTCGGGCCTGCTCGTTACCTACGGTGCCGTGCAGCCCTTCATCGCGACCTTGGTGAGCATGACCGTATTGCGGGGCATCGTGCTCGTGTTCAGCAACGGCACGCCGATCGACTCCAGCGGAGGCGATGCTTCCGCCGCCTTCGCGACGATTGGCGACGGCTATGTGCTGGGCTTGCCGATCCCCGTCATCATCGCCGCCATCGTCTTCGCGGGCTGTTGGGTCGCCCTCACCCAGACGCGATTCGGGCGCTATGTCTATGCCATCGGCGGCAATGAGAACGTGGCCCGGCTCTCGGGTGTCAATGTCACCCTGGTCAAGATCAGCGTCTACGCGGTTTCCGGGCTTCTATCGGCGCTCGCCGGCATCATTCTCACCGCGCGTCTCGAAAGCGCGCAGCCGACGGCCGGCCTCGGATACGAGCTCGACGCCATCGCGGCCGTCGTCGTCGGCGGGACGAGCCTCGCCGGCGGCATCGGCAGCATGACCGGCACGCTCATCGGCTCGCTCATCATCGGCGTCTTGAGCAACGCACTCAATCTGCTGGACGTCTCTTCCTACTACCAGCTCATCACAAAAGGCTGCGTCATCCTGCTTGCCGTGCTCGTGGATAGGCAGGCGAGGTCGACCTAGCCGCAAGGACGCCGCCCCGACGAAAGGAAATGCCCGTGACCCGAAGCAGACTTCCGATCATCGCCGCGATCGCATTCCTTGCGGCGTCGACGAGCGTGGCGCAGGCCGCCGACAAGATGGCTCTCGTCGTGTCCACTCTCAACAATCCGTTCTTCGTGGATCTCTCGAATGGGGCAAAGGCCAAGGCTAAGGAACTCGGATACGATCTCATCGTCCTCGACAGCGAGAACGATCCCTCCAAGGAATTGTCCAATGTCGAAGACGCGCTCAGCCAGAGCGTGAAGGCACTCTTGCTCAATCCCGTCGACTCCGACGCCGCCAGAGCGGCGGTTCGTGCTGCCGCGCGGCAGCATGTTCCCGTCCTGACGCTCGACCGAACGGCAAAGGGCGTCATGGTCGCCTCGCATATTGCGTCCGACAACGTGGCCGGCGGCAAGCTCGCGGGCGCGTTGATTGTCGAGCGGCTCGGCGGGAAGGGCAATGTCGTCGAGCTCCAGGGACTTCCGGGAACCGACCCGACCCGCGACCGCAGCCTCGGATTCCGGCAGGCCATCGGTGCGGCGCCGGGCATCAAGCTCGTCGCCACTCAGCCCGCGAATTTCGACCGCACCCAAGGGCTCAATGTCATGGAGAACATTCTCCAGGCCCATCCCGACATCGATGCCGTCTTTGCCGCCAACGACGAGATGGCGCTCGGCGCCATCAAGGCCATCGGGCGCACTGGGCGCCACGTCGTCGTGGTCGGTTTCGACGGTACGCCGGACGGCATCGCAGCCGTGAAGAGCGGCGCACTCTCAGGGACCATTGCCCAGCAGCCGGCTCTCATCGGCAGCCTCGGAGTTGAGACGGCTGACAAGGTGATCAAGGCCCAGCAGGTGCCGGCGAGCATTCCGGTTCCGCTGAAGACGATCACCCGAGAGTAGCCCGTCCATGCCGAGTTCATCGCCACCCGCAATCGCCGTTCTCGGCAGCGTCAACGCTGATGTCACGGGCTTCTGCGACCGTCTGCCCAGGCCCGGGGAGACGATTTCCGGGTCGCGCTACACGATCACTCTCGGCGGGAAGGGCGCAAACCAGGCCGCCGCGGTCGCGCGGCTTGGCCTTCGCGTCGAGATGATCGGATCTATCGGGGACGACGGCTTCGGCACGATGACTCGTACGAGCCTCGGCGCGCTCGGCGTGGGACTTGACCATCTGCTGATTGCCAAGGGTACGAACACGGGAGTGGCCCTGATAAACGTCGACGCTCACGCAGAGAACAGCATCGTCGTGATCGCCGGCGCCAATGCGACGATTGGCGTCGACGCAACTGACAGCGCGGCGCCAACCCTGAAGGAAGCGCCGGTGCTTCTGATTCAGCTCGAGATTCCCCTGGCCGCGGGCTTGGCAGCGGCGGCGATGGTTCGCGACCATGGAGGGCTGGTGATCCTAGACCCGGCGCCAGCACCGAGTGGCGGACTTTCATCGGATGTGCTCTCCGCCGTGGACATCGTCACACCCAACGAGACCGAGACCGAGGCTCTGGTCGGGATAAGGCCCGAGAACGCAGTGGACGCGGCGAAGGCGGCGGGCGTCCTTCGCTCGCGCGGCGTCACGACGGCAGTCATCAAGCTTGGAAAGCGCGGCGCCTATTTTCAGGGCCGCGACGCCGAGGGTTTCGTTCCGCCTTTCCCCGTGAAGGCAGTCAACAGCGTCGGCGCCGGCGACACGTTCAATGGCGGGTTGGGCGTCGCTCTCGCCCGCGGCTACGATTTGCCGAGAGCCGTGAGATTCGCTGCGGCGTGCGGAGCTTTGGCGACCACCGGACGCGGCGGTGCCGAAGCGGCGCCGACTTTGGCGGCCGTCGAAGCACTCCTCAATTCGTGAGCGATGAAAGTGCCGGTCAGGTGTCTTTCGGCCTCTTTGCGATCAGCGCATTGACCTCGACGATCTCGCTGAATTCTCCGCTGGTCGACATGGCGGCCAGGCCCTCGCGGAGTGCACTTTCGAAATCGGCCTTCTTGTCGCCAAGCGCCTCCGGGGAGGTTATCGAAGTCGAAAAGACCCACCCGACGATTTCATCCGGGTCGAGTTTGCGCGTGAAGACTACACCGTAGCGCTCGAGATCGGAGAAGGCGGAGCGTAGCAACACCGCCTCGTGGCGTTCCTCTTCCAGTTTTCGCTGACGGCGCCGTGCGGTCTGGTCCGGCATGAACCTATCGTGGAGCTGCTCAACTAGCGTGCGCCAATGCACGCCGGGCGACGGAATGCGCCGGTCGTCGAACAGGGCGACAGCGCCGCCAGGCTCTATGAGGCGATCGAGCGCCGAGAGCGTAGCCGGGCGGTCCATCCAATGAAACGATCGCCCCATGGTGACGAGGCGAAATCGTCCGAGAACGGTGCCGAGATCGTAGGAGCTGCCCTCGATGGTGCGTAGCGTGACGTTCGACTCGCGAGCGCGCTCCCTGGCAGCGTCAAGCATATCGGGCTCGGGATCCATGGCTGTGACGGTCGCACCGAAGCGCGCAAAGCCGACGGCAAGCGGTGCCGGTCCGCAGCCCAAATCCAGGACAGGCGCACCCTCGTCAATCTCACAGCGATCCGCCACGAAACGGATCAGCCGGTCGGGGTAGGAAACCCGGTAACGGGCGTAATAGGGAACAGTGGATCGGAAACGACGCGGCTCGAACGCAACCGTCATGCTCGGGTCCCTCGGCTTGGGCGATGGCGAAATGCCTTGCCTGATGATATGCGCCGGAGCGGCCGCATATCTCCACTGCTCTTTGAGCCGTTCGGTCGGAAGGATCGAGAGGGGTCGGCTGAAGGGTCGGTGCGGCGGCGCCTCCGTCAGGACGCGCCGCCGCACTCGGTGTGCAATTGCCTCAGTCGCCTGCGGCCACGGTAAGGTCAGCTATGAGTACCTTGCCTTTGGTCTCCGGTCCGATCAGGAGAGCAAAGATGAAGATGACCGCGGCACCGGTGGTCGAGATGAGCATGGGCATGGCGAAACCCGATGGCTCATTTGCCGCGAGAATCGCCAACACCGGCCCGGTGAAACCGGCCCAGACCGCGCCTTGGTGATAGCAGAAGCCCGAAGCGGTCGCGCGCACCTCGGTCGGGAAGCGTTCAGAGAGATAGCTGGGGTTCTGCCCGTAGATCGCGCCGAGGAAAGCGCCCTGCAGGATGAAGGCCCCCGCGACCATCGCGTAATCCCCGACGAAGAGATAGAACGGCGTGATGAACAGGCCGATCGCCGCGGGGATGATCATTGCCCAACGACGGCCGATGATATCCGCAAGCATCCCCCAGAAACCCTGCGCAAGGAACGACAACAGATTGGCGAGCGCGAGCGGCATCGCGATCATGGCGGGACTGAGGTGCAGGTCTTTCTGAAGGTGCGTCGCGAACATGCCGTAGACCGAGTAGTAGACGACGAACCCGCTCGCCATCCAAAGGCACGCGGTGAGCGTGTTGGAGAGCATCCGCCAGCGGAATATGTCGAAGAGCGGCGCCCGCGTCTCCTTCTTCTGCTCGCGCTGCAGGCGGCGGTTCTCCGCCCAGACCGCAGGCTCCTTGACGTAGATACGTATCCAGACGACGGCGAGCGCCGGCAGGACGCCGAGCATCAGGAGGCCGCGCCAGCCGATGGAGTCGTAGAGCAATCCGTAAGCGGCGCTCGAGAGCAGGAATCCGAGACTCCAGGACCCCTGCAGGACGCCGCTCATCAGACCGCGTGAGCGCGCGGGCCAGGATTCCATCGCGAGTGCCGCGCCCGCCGGCCATTCCGCGCCCATGCCGATGCCGAGTAGCGCGCGGAAGATGAAGAGGAGCAGGAAACTCGGCGCGAGTCCGGCGGCGAAGTTGCAGATTGAATACCAGAGGATCGAGATCATCAGCGGCGTCTTGCGGCCGATGCGGTCGGCAAGCCAGCCGGAGGCCACCGCGCCTACCAATCGAAGCCACAAGGTGATGGTGAAGACCGCGGTCACTGCGACGAGATCGACGCCGAAGGCCTGAGCGATCGGCACCATGATCAGCAGGAAGATCGTGAAGTCGAAGGCGTCCAAGGTCCAACCGAGCCAGGCTGCGATCCAAGCGAGCCACTGGTCCTTTGTGGGCTCCTTCCACCACGGAAGTTGTTGAGCCGATGCCATGGGCATTGCCATTTGACGTCTCCCTCTTGGTTTGTCGGTGTTGCTCTCCCTTCGAAATAAAAAGCGACCGCCGACTCCATCGGCGGTGAGCGCGTTGCGACGTAACGATTTTCTGTACGCAAGCCCTGCGAAAAGTGCCCGTGACCAGTGAGTTCACGCACCCTGCAGGAGAATTCACTATCCCGTGTGGAGCGGCGGAGCGCAAGCCGCTAGTTTCGCTCGGTGCAAACGAGACAGGGACCTTGCTCTATATTGGTCAACAGAACGGCCATATTTTGCCGGGGCTCATCGGCAGGAGCCGCCGCAAAATCGAGCTAACGCTGATGGAGTTAAGAGCGACGTGAAAAAGTCCGGAACGACCAGACGCATCTCTCCGTCTCGTCTCATCGACGCGAGGATCAAGGAGCTCGACGATTGGAGGGGCAGGACGCTCGCCCGTGTCCGCGCGCTCATCAAACAAGCGGACCCCGAGACGGTCGAGGAATGGAAGTGGAGAGGCGTTCCCGTTTGGTCGCACGATGGGCTGATCTGCACCGGCGAGACCTACAAGAGCGTCGTGAAGCTGACCTTCCTCAAGGGCGCCTCGCTTGCGGACCCTGCGGGCCTCTTCAACGCGAGCCTTGAAGGCAACGCCCGGCGCGCAATCGATATCCGCGAGGGCGAGGAAATTGATGCGGGCGCCTTCAAGAAGCTCATCCGCGCAGCTGTGACGCTCAACAGGTCATCGGCCCGATGATCCCGGGACGAAGGGGCACAATTTTGCAGATGTCGATCCCAAGGTAATATTATCCCGTCGATTCAGAGGCGCGGGCGACGCCGCCTCGTAGCTCCCAAGGACAAGAAATCGAAACAGGACGGCGCGCATGTCAGTAGAGAAAATCAAGACGCTCGTCATTGGAGGGGGCCAAGCTGGCCTGGCGATGAGCGAGCATCTGACGAAGCGCGGGGAGCCGCATCTCATTCTCGAGCGGCATCGGATTGCCGAGCGGTGGCGTTCCGAGAGATGGGACTCTCTCGTCGCCAACGGGCCTGCCTGGCACGACAGATTTCCCACTCGGGAGTTCTCCGGCATCGATCCCGACAGCTTCGCCACCGCGGCACAAGTCGTGGACTATTTCGTCGGCCACGCAGAGCAAATCCGCGCTCCCATACGTTGCGGAGTCGAGGTCACGACGCTTCGCAAGACAGCGGATGGCAGCGGTTTCCGAGCGGAAACCCCGGCGGGTGCGATCGAAGCCGTTAATGTCGTGGCGGCCACCGGGCCATTTCAGCGCCCGCTCATCCCCACGGTCGTGCCGGCGGATACCGGGATCCTGCAGATCCATTCCAACCACTATCGCAATCCCGGACAGTTGCCTCCGGGCGCGGCGCTGGTGATCGGAGCGGGCTCGTCGGGCGCGCAGATCGCCGACGAGCTTCTGCGCGCGGGAAGGCGCGTCTATCTTTCGATCGGGCCGCACAACCGGCCTCCCCGGCGCTATCGCGGGCGCGATTTCGTCTGGTGGCTCGGGGTCCTCGGCAAATGGGATGTCGAGACCCCGGATCCCTCCATGGAGCATGTCACGATCGCGGTGAGTGGCGCCTATGGCGGCCATACTGTCGACTTCCGCCGCTTCGCCGCGCGCGGGATGGTCCTCTTGGGGAGGGCCGGAGCCTTCAACGACGGCGTCATGCACTTCGCACCCGATCTCGCGAGCAATGTCGCGCGAGGAGATGCGGACTACCTGTCGGTCCTGGACGAGGCCGACGCCCACGCTGCTCGGGCGGGTCTCGACCTTCCAGAGGATCCTGACGCACGCAAGCGAGAGCAGGATCCGGCATGCGTCATCGATCCGATTCTCCGGCTCGATCTCGCGGAGGCCGGCATAACCTCGATCGTGTGGGCGACGGGTTACTCCCTCGATTTCGGCTGGCTCAAGGTCGACGTCTTCGACGAGAAGGGCAGACCGATGCATCGCCGAGGCGTCACGGAGGTACCGGGGTTGTACTTCTTAGGCCTTCCCTGGCTGTCGCGACGGGCTTCCTCATTCATCTGGGGCGTTTGGCCCGATGCCAAATATCTTGCGGACCATATTGCAGCCCGCGGCTAGGAGTGGAGTTTTACCGGGGCGCTAGGTGCCCCTCCAGACCCGCGCGTGGATCGGATTGAAGCCCATCCGGTAGATCAGCTCGGCCGGACGCTCGACAGACCAGATCGCGAGATCGCACCATTTCCCGGCTTCGAGCGTTCCGATCTCGCGGTCGCGTCCCAGCGCCTTCGCGGCCTCGCGCGTGACGCCTGCGAGACACTCCTCTGTCGACAGACGAAGCAGGATCGCCCCCATGTTCATCGCCAGTAGGAGCGAGGTCAGCGGTGAGGTGCCGGGGTTGCAGTCGCTGGCGAGCGCGATCGGAACGCCGTGACTGCGGAGCAGCGCGACGGGCGGAGGCTTGGTCTCGCGCAGGAAATAGAAGGCGCCGGGCAAAAGGACCGCAACCGTACCGGCCTTCGCGAGAGCTGCGATACCCGCTTCCTCGGTATGCTCGAGATGATCCGCGGACTGCGCGCCGTACTCGGCCGCCAGCGCCGCGCCACCCGAATTCGTGAGTTGATCGGCGTGCAGCTTCACCGGAAGCTTCCATCGTTTTGCAGCCTCGAAGACCCTGGCGGTCTGCTCCGGGGTGAATGCGATCGTCTCGCAAAAGCCGTCGACGGCGTCGACGAGCCCCTCGGCGGCGATTGCCGGAAGCATCTCCTCGCAGACGCGCGCGATATAGGCGTCCTTGTCCTGATTGGCCTCCAGCGGAAGGGCGTGAGCGCCGAGAAAGGTCGTGGTCACCGACACCGGCCTCAGCGTGCCGAGCCGGCGCGCGACGCGGAGCTGCTTCCGCTCGGTCTCCAGCTCGAGCCCGTAGCCGGATTTGATCTCGACGGTGGTAACACCCTCCGCGATGAGCGCATCGATCCGGCGCGTTGCAGAATTGAGGAGGCACTCGTCGCTTGCTGCCCGGGTCGCCTTGACCGTCGAACGAATACCGCCACCCGCGCGCGCGATCTCCTCGTAGCTCTTGCCGGCCATCCTCAACTCGAATTCCTGTACTCGATCGCCTCCGTAGACGAGGTGCGTGTGGCAATCGACCAGCCCCGGCGTGATCAAGCGGCCCTCGCAATCGATCGTCTCCTCAGCATCGAGATTCGGCGCGGTGTCCGCCGGGCCGGCGTAGACAATACGGCCGCTGCGGCAGGCGACGACTCCATTCTCCACGATGCCCAGCCCTAGCTCGCCCCGCACGAGCGTCGCGAGACGAGCGCCGCGCCAAATCCGATCAAGTCCTATCGGCATTTCCATGCACTCCCGGATTCAACGTGCCCAGACTATCGCCTTGACGGGGTCGAAGGCGATCCCGAACAATGCCGTCTACAGCACAGCGTAGAAACGAACATCCGTCCGGGAGAGGCCCGTGCAAAAGGTGATCGATCTCGAATGCGACATGCCCCCGGACGAAAGCGGCAAGCCGCGCAAATTCGGGACGGAAGCGCTGATGCCGGGCTTCGGCGATCCCGAACGGCTCGATCCGCTACCGGGCTACGGCTTCCCGAACTACGAGCGCATCTTCCCGCATCGCGTGGCGCCGCCGGAAGGTGCGCCCCAGCCCAAGGGCATGTCGCTCGCGGATTTCGTGAAGAACATGGACGAGGCGGGCATCGAGACGGGGGTGGTCGGCCGCGTTGCGAACCACGAGCTCGCGAAGATCGTCCAGGCATATCCCGGCCGCTTCATCGGGCTCGCTTCGATCAGCCCCTTCGACGGCATGCGCGGCGTGCGCGAATTCGAGCACGTCGTGAGGGATCGCGGTCTTGGCGGGCTGCGTATCGCCGCGCTCTTCAACATGGTGCCCGCGAGCGATCGGCGCTTCTATCCGCTCTACGCCAAATGCGTCGAGCTCGACGTTCCCGTCCGCATCTACACCTCCATGAACTACGCCAACGATCGTCCCTACGACCTCGGGCACCCGCGCCATCTCGATCAAGTTGCGATGGACTTTCCGGAGCTGAGGATCGTCGCGGGCTTGAGCGGTTGGCCCTGGATCGCGGACATGGTGGGCTTATTGCGCCGGCATCCCAATCTCTACTGCGATACCGCCGCGCACCATCCCCGCTACTTCGCCGTCAAGGGCTCCGGTTGGGAGCAGTTTCTGCAATTCGGAAACACGTTGCTTCAGGACAAGATCATGGTGGGATTGTCGCGTGGCACGCTCGGCATCTCCTTCAAGGAGGCGATCGCGGAATATCAAGGGCTGCCGCTCAAGGAGCGCGTCATCGAGAAGTGGCTCTACTCGAACGCCCGACGGTTCTTCCGCCTGGGATGACGCGGATTACGCGAGGACGGCGCGCGCATCCGCCGCGATCGCGCCCTTGCCCTCCGCGCCGACGATGAGCGGGTTGACATCGAGCTCGACGAGTCGGTCGCCGAGCGCAGCCGCGAGGTTCCCGACCTGCACGAGCGCGTCCACCACGGCTTCCACGTCGCGGCGGGGCTGATCGCGGAAACCTTGCAGCAGCGGCCAGATGCGCAACCGCCTCAGCATCGCCTCTGCCGCTTCACGCGATACCGGCGCGAGCGCCACCTCGACGTCCCGCATGAGCTCGACCAGCACGCCGCCCG
>DATJVP010000033.1:0-23681 GCA_035581425.1 Allostellaceae bacterium
GCGCGTAGTCCCGGCGGAAGCGCTCCTCCTCGCTGGCGGCGCTCTCGGCCGACTCCTGCAGCGCGTCGAGGAACGAAACCGGCCCCGGCGTCATCGCGCGCGCCCGCGATGTGGCGGAAGAGAGTGGGAGTCGAACCCACCAGGAACCGTCTCGCGACCCCTCCCGGATTTGAAGTCCGGACGCCCCACCGGGGACGATTCTCTTCCAGCGCTCGAATGAACAGCCGTCGGCGGCTCGTCCGCGGGCCGTCGGAACAAATCCAGGCGGTATGCGTTCATCCGCCGCAAGTCGCCGCGACGCAGGGTCACACCGTGGCGATCGAAGAACTCGAGTATCTGAATTGCGACCCTGCGGCCGTTGTCCAGGCGGTCGCGGAATTGCGCCGCGCCGAATTGGCCGTCGGCCGCCTTCGCCGCGAGATCCTGACCGACCGCCACCATCTCCGCGACCGTGCCGCGCAGGAAGAAATGATCTTGCGCGACCTCGTCGACCTTGCCCATGCGCCCGAGAAGCTTCAGCACGCGCCGCACCCCCACCTCGGGCGCGTGCAAGTGGCTCGCGATGTCGCGGACGCGCGGGGGGCGGAAACGCTCGCCACCGCCGAGCGTCGGCCGGATCTTGCGCCAGAGCTCCTCGTCCTGCGGTGTGAGGCGCACGCTGTGCCCAGCAAGCCGCACCCAGGCACCGTCGAGCCCCACCTCGCCCGCCCGCGCCATGCCCTGCAGCGCCGCGAGGAAGGCCGGCGCGGGAAGACGCGGCTCGATCTGCAGCCGCAGGCGCTCAAGACCGATCCCGGGCAGGTCCGGATTCTCGGCGTGGAACTTCGCAAGCGCGGAAAGCACGCTCTGACGGAGCTGGGTCCAGCTCGCTGCCGTGAGCGCGATGACCTGATCGCCCGCGGTCACGCGCATGAGGCTCTCGCGCGCCGCTATCGCCTCCACCTCCGCGGCCGAGAGTGCACGGTCGCGGGCGAAGCCCGCGATATCGAGGTAGCGCGGCGGCGCTGCTAACAAGGCCGCAAGTGCCGCGCCGGCATCGGCGCGACCATGGGCCGCGAGCTGTGCCAGGCGCTCGGGCGTTCGGCGCTTGCGCGCGGGCGCGCGGAGGTCGAGGAACCCTCCGCCGCCGACCGTGCGCTGCGCGGAGGTATCGCGCAGGATAAAACGATCGCCCGCCGCCGTGGCGATCGGTTGCTCCAGCACAAGCTGTACGAGCCCCTCCTCGCCCGCCGCGATCGGTCGATCCTGGAGCAGGGCGACGCGAGCGCCCACTTCCACAGCCGCGCTGTGGAGCCGAACAGGCATCCACTGCGCGACCGGCCGCGGCTCCGAGGCGAGGACACGGAGCGTCGCGTCGATTCGCTCCGAGGGGGCGTGGAGATCTCCGTCGAGGACAACGTGGCCGCGAAGGATTGCCTGCTTCTCGACGCCGTCTCCGACGAGGTTGAGGGCGCAGCGCTGGCCTGCCTGCCCGCGCTCGGCCGGACGGTTCTGCGTATGGATAGAGCGCACGCGCGCGGCAAGGCCCGAAGGACTTACGACGACGCGATCGCCAACCGCGACCGCACCCGAAAGCACCGTGCCTGTCACCACCGTCCCCGCGCCCGCGAGCGTGAAGCAGCGGTCGACCGCAAGGCGAAAGCGTCCCCGCGCCGCCCGCATTCCGAAGGTTCGCGCCGCGTCGAAGAGGTGCGCACGCAACGCCTCGATCCTCTCGCCTGTCACTGGCGAGACAGGAATCGCTTCCGCGCATGCGAGCGCGGTCGGCTGCAGCAAGGATGCGACCTCGGCCGCGACTTCCGCGCGACGCTCCCCTGAGGCCAGATCGCACTTGGTGAGCGCGACGAGGCCCTGGGAGATGCCGAGGAGGTCGACGATGGCGATATGCTCGCGCGTCTGCGGCATGATGCCATCGTCGCAGGCGACGACCAAGAGCACGTAATCGATCCCCGTGGCACCCGCGAGCATGTTGTGCACGAAGCGCTCGTGTCCGGGCACGTCGATGAAGCCTAGGACTTGATCGTCCGGCGTCGGAAGATAGGCGAAGCCGAGATCAATGGTGATGCCGCGCGCCTTCTCCTCCTTGAGACGGTCGGTGTCTACGCCCGTCAGCGCCCGCACCAGCGCGGTCTTGCCGTGATCGATATGGCCGGCAGTTCCGACGATCACAATGCGGCCTCCCCGAGCTTCGCCGCCGCGCGACGCCCGGCAGCCGCGACATCCTCAGCGCTTAGCGCCTTGAGCGCGGGACCGATGAAGGGCTCCGCGAGTTGGCTCCCAGCCGCGCGCGCGCGGAGCAGCCAAGCGAGCGCCTCGACACCGTCGCGCGCTACCCCCGCGCCGAGAAAATGCGCCGCCCCCAGCATCGCCTGCCCGTCGGCGTCGCCGAGCAGCGCCGCCTTTCGCCACCAATGCGCGGCAGCGCCGGGGTCGCGCCCGACGCCGAGGGCGTTGTGATGGATCATGCCGAGCCGAGTCATCGCCGCGGCAATTCCGAGCTCCGCCGCCGCGAGCGCCCAACGCCGCGCCTCAGCGTGGTCGGTCGGCATCACCTCGCCTTCGAGCAGCATCCAGCTCAGCATGTCCATCGCGGGCGCGTCGCCCGCCTCGGCCGCGGCGCGGTAGAGCTTGGCGGCGCGGGCGTAATCCTGCGTCACCCCGTCGCCGCGGAAATAGAGCGCTGCAAGATTGCGCCGACCAATGGCGTCGCCGCCTTCGGCCGCGAGTGTCAGCCATTTGACCGCGAGCGCGACGTCGCGCTCAACGCCAAGCCCCTCGGCGAGGCAGGCGCCAATGTTGCTCTGCGCCCGCGCCACGCCTGCATGCGCGAGCGGACCCCAGATCGTGAGTGCCGAGGCGTAATCGCCGCGCTCGACGGCCTCGAGCGCCGCGGCCAGGCGTTCGCCGATGGCGGGCGCGGCGGTGGGACGGCGGGCGAGACGGTCAAGCCAACCCATGCGCAGCCTCCGCTGGCTTAAGCTCGGCAAGCGCCGCCGTGAATTCCGCCTCGTCCTCGAGGCAGCGGAGATCGAGCAGCAGCGCGCCCTCGGAGATACGGCCGACGATCGGCGTCGGCAAGGCGCGGAGCCTGTCGGCGAGCACGCCGAGCATGCGTCCACTTTCGCGCGCGGATTTCGGACGGATCGCGAGGGCAGCGCTCGCGATGGTGTCGAGCGGCAGCGCGCCCGAGCCGATCTGGCTGGAGCAGGAGATAGTCTCGACGAGGAAGCTGGGCCCGACGGCCTCCGCGACTTGCGGCAGGAGGCGACGCGCCTGCGCCGCTACCTCGGCGGCGGGACGCGCGAGCAAACGAAGCGTCGGCAGGAGTTCCGCTAGCCGGTCGGGATCGCGGTAGAGGCGCAGCGTCGCCTCCAGCGCTGCAAGCCTAATCTTGTCGAGCCGGAGCGCGCGCTTCAGGGGATTGCGGTTGAGGCGCGCGATCAGCTCCTTTCGCCCGACGATGAACCCCGCTTGCGGCCCGCCCAGGAGCTTGTCTCCGGAGAATGTTACGAGATCGGCACCCTCCGCCACCGCCTCCGCGACGGTGGGCTCGTGCGCGAGCCCCCAGCGCCCGAGATCGACGAGAGTTCCGGAGCCGAGATCGTGCAGGAAGGGTACGGCGCGCTCGCGTGCGAGTGCGGCTAGTGCTGCCGGCTTCACCTCGGCAGTGAAGCCCTGGATGCGGTAATTCGAGGTATGCACCTTCATGACGAGCCCCGTCTTGGGCCCGATCGCGCCGGCATAATCCCTGGCGTGCGTGCGATTGGTGGTGCCGACCTCGAGTAAGCGCGCACCCGCGCGCGCCATGATCTCGGGCATGCGGAAGGCGCCGCCAATCTCGATGAGCTCGCCGCGCGAGACCACCGCCTCACGGCCTTTGGAGAGGGTGTTGAGCGCGAGTAGCACCGCCGCGGCATTGTTATTGACGACCGTCGCATCCTCGGCGCCCGTGAGCTCGCAGAGAAGGCCGCGTACTACGTCGTCGCGATCGCCGCGCCTCCCGCCGCCGAGATCGAACTCAAGGGCGACAGCGCGGCGCATCGCCGTCGTTGCAGCCTCGATCGCCGCCTCCGCGAGAACCGCGCGGCCCAGATTGGTGTGGAGCACCGTCCCCGTGAGATTGATGACGGGACGGAGATGCGACCGCGACTCCTTGGCAAGGCGCGCAAGTGCCGCCGCGGCGAGATCGGAAGGCGCAGGCGGTGCCGAGGCACTCACGCGCACGCTCTTGCGTGCCTCCGCGAGAACCGCGCGCACCGCCGCAACCGCCGCACCGCGGCCGTATCGGGCGATTGCTCCGGCGATCCCCGGGAGACGGAGCATCTCGTCGACAGATGGCAACGCGCGCAGCTGTACCGGCGACTGGGCGGAAGCCTGGCGGTCGGCTCTGGGCAACCTCAATACCCCAGCAAATACGGATTGAAGGCGCCGCGGCGGAATCCCGCGTCGCGCACCAGCAGATCGAGTGCCAGCGTCGCCACGTCGTCGGCGACGGGTTCGAGCGCAGCCTCGTTCTGCTGCTGCAGGATCTTCACGTAGCCCCGGCATCTCTCGCAGGTCTCCGCCTTCACGTGGCCGGTGCCACCAGCGATCTCCCGATAGGAGATGCCCTCGGTCGAGCCACAGAGCACGCATTTGATGCGCACGTAGTTCCAGAGCGTCGCGCAGAGCGAGCAGGCGCAGAAGCGCGTGCCGTGCGCGTTCTGCCAGCCCACGACGAGGGAGGCCACGGGCGGGCCGCCGCAGACCGGACAGGCGCCATCGGCGACGGGCACCAGAGAATTGGCGTCGAGCGGCGCCGCCAGGCGCGCGAAGTGCACCTGCAGCGCCGCGGCGACGAAGGTGTGCTCCGCGAGTTCCGCCATCGGGATCGATTCCGCGAGCACGTCGCGCATCATCGCGTCGCGGGCGGCCTCCTCGAGCCAGGTAAGGCGGTCGAGCGCGGCACGAGCCATTTCCGGCATTGGGACCGCGCGCGAGAGGTCGAGGAGGCGCTCGAGCGTCGAACGGAAGGCCGCATCCGGCGCAAAGCGTGCGCGGTCGAGCGGCGGCATCACGAAATGTCGCGCGCGCTCGCGCACGTCCTCGGGCGGAAGCTCCGGCTCGGGCAGGCCCTCCTGTACTCGGTGCTGCGCCGAGGCGATGCCCGCAAGGAGCGTCAGATAGGCGCCGAGCTCGTGCGTCCGCGCGAGGTCGCGCAGGCGCTCGGCACGATGGACAAAGAGCGTCCTCGGATCCGGCAGTACGGCGAAAGGCGGTCTCGCCTCCTCGCCGATGGGTATGCCGCTATGGTGCGGCGCGCCAATCCCGCTCATCGTTAATCCTCACGAACCGCACGGGCCACGCGAGCATCGACGGAGAATGCCGTGCCTCAGGCGGGAATTGTTATTCCTTGGGCCCGCCGCTGACAAGCTCCCTGAGCCACTTGCGGTGGTGGCGCCACGCCCAACCGCCGGTTACGGAACCCTGCGTCATCCCGCGGATGCTGCCGCGGACCCAGATCGCCGCATACACATGGACGATCCAGACGCAGATGATCGTCACCGCGGCAATCGAGTGGAACAGCACGCCGAGGCGCTTTTGATCGAGCGTCGTATAGGCGGAGAAATACTGATCCCAGATCACGAGCCCGGTCGCGATCAGTACCACGATGAGAATCGACATGAGCCAGAAGACGAGCTTCTGGCCGGCATTGTACTTGCCGACTTCCGGAAGATTCTCCTCGTGCCCGCCGAGCACGTCACGGACCTTCGAGAGCCAGATATTGTCGGTATGGTCCCAGAGATTGGCACGAAAGAACCGGAAGAAGAGCCCGCAGAAGCTGAAGAACAGCACCACGCCGATCCAGGGATGGATCGCGCGGGTGCTTTCGCCTCCCCCGAAGAGCCCGGTCAGGAAGAAGAGGCTGGGGTGAAAGAGCGAGAGGCCCGAGAGCGCGAGCAGCACCAAGCTGATCGCGGTGATCCAGTGATTAACCCGCGCGCTCGCGGTATAGCGGGTGACGGTGATCGGCTCCCTCTGCGGTACGGCCATCAGGAGCGGCCCTCCTTGAGGCGCTTGGCGTTCTCCTCGTCCTGCGGGGAGACACGATTGGCGCCGGCGGCGATGTGATGTAGCACGCCGACCGCGCCGAAGATCGCGATCGCCGCGAGGCCCGCGTATTTCGTGACGCCTTTCCAGATCTCTACCACCGGGCTGATCTTGGGATCGCGCGGAAGATTCGAGTAGAGTTCGGGTCTGTCCGCGTGGTGCAGCACATAGATCACATGCGTGCCGCCGACGCCGGGCGGGTCGTAGACGCCGGCGTTCTTGTAGCCGCGCGATTTCAGATCCTCGATCCGCAGCGCCGCATCCTTCAGCATCTGCTCCTTCGTGCCGAAGGTGATGGCGCGGGTAGGGCAGGCCTTGGCGCAGGCCGGCCCCTGACCCACCGCCACGCGATCGGAGCAGAGCGTGCACTTGTAGGCCTTCTGGTCGACCTGAGAAATGCGGGGAATGTTGAAGGGGCAGCCCTTGATGCAGTAGCCGCAGCCGATGCAGTTCTCGTGCACGAAATCGACAATACCGTTCGAGTACTGCACGATGGCACCCGGCGATGGGCAGGCCTTGAGGCAGCCGGGATCGGCGCAGTGCATGCAACCGTCCTTGCGGATCAGCCACTCCAGGTTCTGCGTCTCTGGATTGACCCACTCCGTAAAGCGCATCAGCGTGAAGCTGTTGGCCGTGAGATCGTGCGGGTTCTGGTAGCTGCCGGTGTTGACGCCGACCGCCTCGCGCCGGTCGTTCCACTCGAGGCAGGCGACCTGGCAAGCCTTGCAGCCGATGCATTTGGAGACGTCGATCATCTTCGCCACTTCCGGCAGCTTGTTCGCCGGAGGCGTGACGGAGGATGCGGAGCGGCGGATCAGGTCTTGGGGCGAGAGATCGGCCATTGCGTGTCCCTCCCCTCGCTCAAGCCACAGGCTCTGGGATCGGCTCGATGTCCACCAGGAACGCCTTGAATTCCGGCGTCTCGATGTTGGCATCGCCGACGAAGGGCGTGAGGCTGTTGGGCCCGAAACCCTTGCGTGCCACGCCCATGAAGCCCCAGTGCAGCGGTATCCCCACGATGTGCACGGTCTTGCCGTCGCAGGTGAGGGGGGTGATGCGCTTGGTCACCACGGCCTTTGCCTCGACGGAGCCGCGCTTCGACCAGACGCGGACCCAGCCGCCCGAACTGATCCCCTTCTCTTTTGCGAGCTGCTCGGAGATCTCCACGAAGAACTCCGGCTGCATCACCGCATTGGGCCAGACATGCTTGGTCCAGAAGTGGAAGTGCTCGGTGAGGCGATAGGAGGTGGCGGCGTAGGGGAATTCCTTACTGTCGCCGAACTGCTCCATGTCGCCTTTGAAGACCCGGGCCACGGGATTACCTCGCACCTTCGGCGCGACCGGGTTCACCACCGGAGACTCGAAGGGCTCGTAATGCGCGGGGAACGGCCCGTCGCGCATCATGCCGCGCGTGAAGAGGCGCGAGACGCCCTCGGGGTTCATGATGAAGGGCATGACCACCTCGGGCTTCGCGGTCGGTGCGATGTCCGGCACGTCGTAACCCGCCCATTTGCTGCCGTCCCACTCGATGAGCTTCCGCGTGGGATCCCAGGCCTTGCCCTGCAGATCGGCCGAGGCGCGGTTGTAGAGAATCCGCCGGTTGACCGGCCAGGAGAACGCCCATTTGAGATAGGCGCCGGTGTCGTCGGGGTCGCTATTGTCCCGACGCGCCATATTGTTGCCGGCCTCGTTGAAGCAGCCGGAATAAATCCAGCAGCCGCAGGCGGTGCTGCCGTCGTCGCGCAGGACCGCGAAGCTCACGACCTGCTTGCCCTTCTCCAGGACCTTCTTGGTGGAATCGTTGGGATCGAGCACGTCCTCGACGATGTACCCGTTGATCTCGCGCGCGATCTCATCGGATTTGGGATCGCTTGGATCCTTGTAGGGCCAATGCAGATTGAGGATGGGATCGGCGAATGCGCCACCCTCCTTCTGATAGAGCGCTTTCAGACGCAGATGTATCTGCGCCATGATCCAAACGTCAGTCCTGGCCTCGCCCGGCGCGTCGCCGCCCGGCCAGTGCCATTGCAGCCAGCGCCCGGAATTCGTGAGCGAGCCCTCATCCTCCGCGAAGCAGGTCGAGGGGAGTTGGATGACCTCCGTCTGAATCTTGGTGGGATCGACGTCGTTATACTTGCCGTGATTGTCCCAGAACCGCGCCGTCTCTGTATCGAGCGGGTCCATTGCGACCAGGAACTTAAGGTTCGAGAGCGCGACCGTGCACTTCTTGCGGTTGGGCGCCGAGAGCAGCGGGTTGAAACCCTGGCAGACGTAGCCGTTCACCTTGCCCTGATGCATCATGTCGAAGATGCGCAGCACGTCGTAGGAGGGAACGTCGAGTTTCGGCAGGTAGTCGTAAACGAAGTCGTTTTCCTTCGTCGCCGCCGGTCCCCACATCGACTTCTGGAAGCTCACGAAGAACTTCCTGTAGTTCTGCCAGTAACTCATCTGGCCCGGCTGCAGCGGCTTGAAGCCGCGGGTCGACATATAGGTGTTGAGGTCGACCTCCTTCTCCACCGGCAGCGTCAGATAGCCGGGGACCAGGTTGGACATTAGGCCCAGATCCGTGAGTCCCTGAATGTTCGAGTGCCCGCGGAGTGCGTTCATGCCACCGCCGCGCAAGCCGATGTTGCCGAGGATGAGCTGCAGCATCGCCATGGCCCGGATGTTTTGCGAGCCCTTGGAATGCTGGGTCCAGCCCAGCGCGTACATCGACGTCATGACCTTGTTCTTGGCGGAGGTCTCGCCGATCCACTGGCACACCTTCAGGTACTTATCCTTGGGCGTGCCGCTGATACGCTCGACCATCTCGGGAGTAAAGGCCGCGACGTGCGCCTTGAGCAGATTCCAGACGCAACGGGGGTTTTGCAGAGTGGGATCCGTGGCCGCGAAGCCATCCGCAGTCATCTCGTATTCCCAGCTCGACCTGTTGTAGTCGCGCTTCGCCTCGTCGTAGCCCGTGAAGAGCCCATCCTTGAAGGAGAAGCCCTCCTTCACGATGTAGGTCGCGTTGGTATAGGCCTTGACGTAGTCCCACTGCACTTTGTCGTTGGCGATGCAGTAGTTGATGACGCCCAGCAGGAACGCAATGTCCGTGCCCTGGCGGATCGGCGCGTAGAGATCGGAAACCGAGGCCGAGCGGGTGTAGCGGGGGTCGACGACGATGAGCTTGGCGCCACGATGCGCCTTCGCCTCGACGACCCACTTGAAGCCGCAGGGATGAGCCTCCGCGGCGTTACCGCCCATAATAACGACGAGATCCGTGTTCCTGATATCCGTCCACGAATTCGTCATCGCGCCACGACCGAATGTTGGGGCCAGACTGGCCACCGTGGGGCCGTGTCAAACTCTCGCTTGGTTGTCGAACGCCACTATCCCGGTGCTGCGGACCACCTTGTAGGTCGCAAACGCCGTTTCGTTGGTGGTTGCTGAGGCCGCAAGGAAGCCGGTGGTCGTCCACCGGTTCACCGTCACCCCATCGCCATTCTTGACGATGAAGTTCTTGTCACGATCGTCCTTGAGGAGCCGCGCCACCCGATCGAGCGCCTGATCCCAGCTCACGCGCTCGAACTTGCTCGAGCCGGGCTTGCGGATCATCGGGTATTGGAGCCGAGACTCCGAATGGACGAAATCGAGGAGGCCGGCCCCCTTCGGGCAAAGCGTGCCGCGATTGGTAGGGTGATCCGGATCGCCCTCGATGTGGACGATCTTTGCCTTCTCGCCCTTCGACCGGTCACCCTCCGAATAGAGGATGATGCCGCAGGCGACGGAGCAATAGGGACACGTGTTTCGGGTTTCCTTGGTGCCCGCGAGCTTGAAGGGCCGGATCATCTCGGCATAGGCGGATTCGACGTCTCCGAATCCGAATGCCCCCAGACTCGTGCCCACCACGCCCGCGCCTGCCGATTGCAAGAATCGGCGCCGCGAGAACTCGATATTCATCAGCAGTTTCCTCCAGCCCTTGCACGCCCATTCGGTTGCGGGCGTCCGCACAAACTTTATTGTTCTTAGAAGCCTATCGCTCGGGGAACCCTGCTGTCAAACGGCGCGGTGCGCAGGGCATGGCCGGCCCGCCGGGGCGCACTAGTTCAATTCCCGACAGCGCTAATCCCGCGCCTCGGTCCCCGGTGCGCGGACGAGGAGGCCACAATGTCGATCGACCTGCACGCGGAACGCCTTTACGACGACATCGAACTCGTTCGAGGAGCGGGTCGCCGCAAGCGCGGTCAGCTCTGCATCATGTCATTCGTCGCCTATCTCGCGGGCGAACGACACACAGATCACCCAAGAACCGCCTCACCCTTTTTGCGGAACTTCGCCATCCAGTTGAACGACGGCGTCGTGGCGGAACTGCGCCGCGACCTCAAGCCCTTTGCCCCGAGGATCATCGGCAGTAACGACGGCCGCGACTACGAACGTGCTGCGATGGCGGTCAAGATGGCAATGGACGAGGTGCTACCGCGGGCGACGAAGGATTTCCTGGAGGGGAGCCGCCGCGTTGCCTTGGAGCCCTGCAACAAGTCGCTGTTTGCCGTCGGCTCGGGCTGGAGCGACACGGAACCTACGGAGAGTATCGCGGCTCGGTTCCGCGGCGTGCGCGATGCCGGCGAGCGGCGCGAGTGGCTCGCACTCGCGACCCGCGTGGGGCAGCTCTTCACGGCACTCGTCCAATGCGCGCCAAACCCCACGGCTCAGCGCTGGTATTGGGCGAAGGCATTGGACCTCCTCGACCGCTTCTGTGAGATCGGCGCCGATTGCCGCGCTCAGCCGAAGGCGACAGTGGAGCCGGCGCGCGAGCCCGAGCGCGCCCTACCCGAGCCTCGCCCCCGCAGCCGGATCTCGCGCGCGCTCCGGGCAGCCCTCGATTTCGTCTCAGTCTGAGGATCCGGCAGTCCCAGGTTGCGCTTGACAGGGGATTGGCCGAGGCGGAACCCTCTCCGCATCGAATATCGAGCCATGGCCGATCGCTTGCCGACGGGCACGGGCTCTAGAAGACGACCCGGAGGGAACCCCATGCAGCGCAGACACCGCATCCGCGCGATTCTTGCAGGCTTTGCGCTCGCCGCGTTCAGCACCGGCGCAAATGCCGCGACCGAGATCCGCGTCGCCTGCTATTCCGACGGCAATGAATGCGAGGCGACGCAGGCGCTGCTGCCGAAATTCGAGAAGGAGCATCCGGACGTCAAGGTGGTCATCGACAAGCAGGCCTATAAGGCGATCCTCGAAAGCTTGCCAGTGCAACTCGCGGCGGGAGAAGGTCCCGACATCGCGCGCACCACCGATTTCGGCATCATCGCTCAGTATTTCCTCGACCTCCGCCCGCTCGTGAAGGACGCAGCCTATTGGGACGCCAATTACGGGCCGACGCTCGATTGGCTCCGCGCCGATCCCAACGATAAAGGTATCTACGGCCTGCCGACGCAGATCACTGTAAGCGCTCCCTTCGTCAATAAGACGCTCTTCGAGCAGGCGAAGGTCGAGATGCCTGGGGCCAAGGCGACTTGGGAGGATTGGGCGAAGGCGACCAAGGCAGTCGCGAAGGCGACCGGTGTGCCCTTCGCGATGGCCTGGGACCGCAGCGGGCACCGCTTCTCCGGCCCCGCAGTGAGCCAGGGCGCCAAATACTTCGCGGCGGACGGTGCGCCGGCTGTCGTCGACGACGCCTTCAAGGCGATGGCGCGGAGCTTTGTCGCCTGGAATCAGGACGGGACCATGCCGAAGGAGGTCTGGGGCGGCCAAGGCGGCGGCGGCTATCGCGATGCCTTCGAGGAGTTCGCAAACGGCCAAATCGTGCTCTACCTCTCCGGAAGCTGGAACATCGCGCGGATGGAGAAGCAGATCGGCACCAACTTCGATTGGGTCGCGGTGCCGAATCCCTGCGGTCCAGCGGCCTGCAGCGGCATGCCCGGCGGCGCCGAGTTCGTCGCCTTCAAGACGAGCAAGCACCCGAAGGAGGTCGCGGCCTTCCTCGACTTCATGGCCTCGGAGCCGATCTACGCGGAATGGATGTCGATGACGCGCAATATCCCCGCGAACGCCTCACTGCAGAAGAAGGGCGTCGAATACGCTCTCTCGCCCGCGGGCACGGCCGCGATGAAAGTCTTCGTGCAGCAAGGCGCGCAGCTCTCCCCGGTCGCCTATCGCCTACAGGGCTATCGCTACAAGCAGGTGATCTTCAATCCGATTGCCGACCGCCTCGGACAGGCGGTCGCCGGGCAGATCACCGTCGACCAAGCGCTCGACCGCATCACTGCCGACGTGAAGGACCAGCTTGCGACTGCGATGAAGAAATAGTGGCAGGACCCTTGAGCGACGCCGTCACGGATCGAAGCGGGGCGCTCGCCCGGCTCGGCGCGTCGCTCCTCGGCCTCGTCTTCAACCTCGCGGAGCGTCCGATGGCGCTCGCGCAGAAGGCGCTCGGTCCCCGCCGCCTTCCCTGGGTGTTCCTGACGCCAAACCTCGTCGTCTTCGGCATCTTCACCTTCCTGCCCATCGCAATCGACATCCATTACGCGCTTACCGGCGGCGCGCAGCTCCTTCCTTCTCAGCGTCCCTATGTGGGGCTCGAGAATTTCCACGACCTCTTCGAGTGCGAGAACTATCTCGACCCCACGAGCTGCAAGCGCGACCTCTTCTGGTTCGGGATCTACAACACCGCGGAATTCGTCGTGCTTCAGGTCGGCCTCATGATCGTCTTCAGCCTGATGACGGCGCTGGTGCTCAATCGCAAGATCATCGGCCGGGGCTTCTTCCGCGCGGTCTTCTTCTATCCCGTGCTGCTCTCGCCAGTTGTGGTGGCGCTGATCTGGAAATGGATTCTGCAGCGCCAGGGTCTACTCAACGCGGCGCTCGACGGCGCCGGCCTCTCGACCACGGACTGGCTTCTCGACGCGCATTGGGCCTTCGGTTGGACGGTCTTCGTGAGCATCTGGGCGCATATGGGCTTCTACACGCTCATTCTGTTGGCGGGGCTCCAGGCGATCCCCCGCGACGTCTATGAGGCCGCGGAAATGGACAGCGCGGGCCCCTGGCGCGTCTTCCGCCGCATTACCCTACCGCTCCTCGCGCCCAACCTCGCGGTCGTGGTGGTACTCGCGCTGATCCGCGCCGTGCAGATCTTCGACGAAGTCTACGTCCTCACGGGCGGCGGGCCCGGCTCCGCCACGACCTTCATGGTGCAATACGTCTTCCAGACCGCCTTCACGCAGCAGGTGCGGCAATACGGTCTCGCCGCCGCGGCCTCCCTCCTCCTGGCGGGCGTGCTCTTCTGTCTCACGCTGGTGCAGCTACGGGTCATGCGGAGCAAGGGCCGATGACGCGCCTCCTCGCGATGCTCACGGCAAGGCGCGGGCGGGGGCATCTGCACTGGACCGATTGGGCGAGCTACCTGCATCTGCTAATCGGTCTCCTGCTGATGTTCGGGCCCGTGCTGTGGCTCGTGCTCTCCTCCTTCAAGAGCGAAGCCGGGCTCGTCGAGTTCCCGCCGCGTCTTCTCCCCTATGAGCAGGCGCGAGTTTCCGTCGAGGGCTATCAGCAGCCGCTTGCGCTCTTCCGGATTACCGCCGGCGACATGAAGGGCCGCGAGCTCGCGGAGGTGCGTCGCATCGGTTTGCAGGCACAGATGGTCGATCCCGCCAATCCCCGCGAGATCATCCGCATCCCCGCCCAAGACCGCGAGCGCGTGATGCGGCTTCACTTCGCGCTCGAGAATTACGGAGACCTCACGGGCCGCTTCGCCTTCGGGACCTATCTCTGGAACAGCGTCTTCATCACGGCGATGGCGACGCTGATTACACTGCTGGTGAACTCGATGGCTGCCTTCGCGCTCAGCAAATATCGCTTCTCAGGGCGCGATGCGGTCTTCGTCACGATCCTCGCGACCCTGATGATTCCGCCGACCATCATCCTCGTGCCGAATTTCTTCATCGCCTCGGCTTTGGGCCTCGTCAACAGCCCCTGGGGCGTGATCTGGCCGGGGGTTGCGACGCCGACGGGCGTCTTCTTGCTGCGACAGTATATGCTGACGATCCCTGACGAGCTCATCGACGCCGCGCGCATGGACCACGCGAGCGAGTGGCGGATCTATTGGCGGATCGTGCTGCCGCTCTCAGCACCCGCGCTCGCGGTGCTCGCGATCTTTTCGGTGATGTGGCGCTGGAACGAGTTCCTCTGGCCCATGATCGTCCTCAACCGCAGCGAGACCTTCACCCTGCAGCTCGCGCTCAACTCGTTCCAAGGTGAGCTCACGACCTCTTGGAATTACCTGCTGGCGATGACTGTGCTGACGCTGCTGCCGGTGACCGCGATCTTCCTGCTGCTGCAGCGCTACATCACCCAGGGCATTGCGTCTGCGGGAGTGAAGTGATGGCAACCCTGCAACTCCGCCGCGTCGTGAAGCGCTTCCACGAGACCGCCGTCATTCATGGCGTCGACCTCGAGGCGGCCGAGGGCGAGTTCGTGGTCTTCGTCGGGCCCAGCGGCTGCGGCAAGTCGACCCTCCTGCGCATGATCTGCGGTCTCGAGGAGGTGAGCGAGGGCGACATCCTCATCGACGGCGTGCGCGTCAACGAGGTACCGCCTGCGCGACGCGGCCTCGCGATGGTCTTCCAGTCCTATGCGCTCTACCCGCACATGAGCGTCTATCAGAATCTCTCCTTCGGTCTCGAGAACCTGCGCCTGCCGCGGGCGGAGATCGATGCGAAGGTGCGCGAGGCGGCGCGGATGCTCCGCTTGGACCAGTTCCTCGAGCGTCGGCCGACCGCGCTCTCCGGCGGACAGAGGCAGCGCGTCGCGATCGGCCGCGCGATCGTGCGCGAGCCCCGCATCTTCCTCTTCGACGAGCCGCTTTCCAATCTCGACGCCGAGCTCCGCGTGCAGATGCGCGGCGAGATCGCGCAGCTTCACCATCGGCTTGGTACGAATATGATCTACGTGACCCACGACCAGGTCGAGGCGATGACCATGGCGGACAAGATCGTGGTGCTCCGCGCGGGCCGCATCGAGCAGGTAGGGGCGCCGCTCGAGCTCTACAACGCGCCCGCAAACCAGTTCGTCGCAGGCTTCATCGGTTCACCCCGCATGAACTTCCTCGAGGGCACCCCAACGGCGGTCGACGGCTCGATCGGTGTCGTGGTCGAGGGCATCGGTACCATCCGCACCGATGCCTCCGGCGAGGGAGTGACGGAGGGCGCGCGCGTGACGCTCGGCATCCGCCCCGAGCACGTGGCGCTCGGCCGTTGCGGGTGCAACGATGTGAGCTTCGATGTCGCGCAGAGCGAGCAGCTCGGCAATACCACCACACTTTTCTTCGCGTCGCCCGGCTTCGCGGTCCAGGTCGCGGGCCAGGTTCCTGCGCGGCGCGGTGAAGCCATGAGCCTCAACCTGCCGCCGGATCGCTGCCACGTCTTCGACGCCGATGGCAAGGCGCTGCCGCGGCAGTCGAAAGGAGCCGCCGCGTGAGAGAGATTGCGCGCGCGAAACTCGCGCGCCGGCTGGAGCGCGGCATCGAGCTCGATTGCGGCCGAGGCCTCGCATGCCGGGTCCTGCTGCCGTCGCCCGGCCTTGTGCGCGTCGTCTTCATCCCGGCCTCCGGCTTCCGGGAGGGTCGGAGCTGGATGGTCTCCCTCGGCGCCGACGATGTCCCCTGGGAAGGCCGCGACCGGCTCGACGTCGCGGACGGCGCGCCCGTCCCGTTCGAAGTCGCGACCGCCGAGGATCGCGTCACATTGACCAGCGAGGGGCTCTCGATCGAGATCGGCCTCGCCGCGCTTTCGATCCGCTGGCGGCGTCCGGACGGTGCGGTCTTCGCTTCCGATCGCACGAGCCGCGCCTACGCCTTCGGGCGGCACCAGCCGAGGCTGCTGCACGCAATGGCGCGGCATCCCGATGATCGCTATTACGGGCTCGGCGACAAAACCGGCGCGCTCGATCTCCGCGGTCGTCGGCTTCGCACGGTCATGACGGACGCGCTGGGTTTCGATCCCGCGACCGGCGACCCCCTCTACAAGCATTGGCCCTTCCTCATCGTGCGCGACGGCGAGACCGGGACCTTTTACGGCATCCTCTACGACAATCTCGTCGCCGCGACCTTCGATCTCGGCTGCGAGCACAGCAACTACTACGGCCTCTACCGCAGTTACGAGGCCGAGGACGGAGATCTCGACTACACGCTGATAGCCGGGCCAAGCCTCGTCGAGGTGATCGCGGGCTTCGCTCGCCTCACCGGGCGCATGGCTTTCGGCCCGCGCTGGAGCCTCGGTTTCGCACAGACCGCGATGGCGCTTGCGGATGCGCCCGACGCGCAGGAGCGCATCGCAGGCTTTGTCGACCGTTGCGCCGGGGAGGCGGTGCCCATCAGCTCCTTTCACTTCGGCTCCGGCTACACGATGATCGGCCGGCGCCGCTATGTCTTCAATTGGAATCGGCAGAAATTCCCGGAGCCGCAGCGCTTGATGGCGAAGTTCAAGGCGGCGGGAATGCACGTCGTTGCCAATTTGAAGCCATGCCTCCTCGAGGATCACCCGCGCTTCTCCGAGGCGACGAAGGCAGGCGCCCTCATCGCGGACGCGACGACGGGAAAGCCTGCGACGAGCCAATTCTGGGACGGCGAAGGTGCGCATCTCGATTTCACGGGACGCGCGGGGATCGAGTGGTGGCAGCGTGGCCTCCGCGAGCAGATCCTCGCGATGGGCATCGATTCCGCCTGGAACGACAACAACGAATACGAGCTCTGGAACGAGGACGCGCGCTGCGAGGCTTTTGGACACGCGGCACCGCTCGAACTCGTTCGGCCCGCGCAGGCGCTATTGATGACACGCGCCTCGATCGAAGAGCAGGCGAGAATCAAGCCCGCTGAGCGCCCCTTTACCGTGACGCGCGCGGGCTGTCCGGGCATCCAACGCTACGCCCAGACCTGGAGCGGCGACAATTCCACGAGCTGGGCGAGCTTGCGCTGGAATCTCCGCACGGGCTTGCAGATGAGCCTCTCCGGCATGTTCAACATCGGGCACGATGTCGGTGGCTTCTCCGGCCCCGTACCGTCCCCGGAGCTGCTGGTGCGCTTCACACAATCCGGTCTACTGCACCCGCGCTTCATCATGAATTCCTGGAAGGCCGACGGCACCGTTACAACGCCCTGGCTCCACGCGGAATCGCTTCCGGCAATCCGCTGGGCGATCCGTCTGCGATATCGGCTTATGCCCTATCTCTACAGCCTATACCGGCGCGCCTTCGAGACGAGCGAACCGATCATCCGCCCGACCTTCTTCGATTTCGGGTCGGACTCCGCCACATTCGCCGACAGCGACGAGCTCATGCTCGGTCCCAACCTGCTGGGGGCGCCGGTGGTCGAGGAAGGAGCGCGCGAGCGCCGCGTCTATCTCCCGCGCGGCCCCACGGGCTGGTATGACTTCGCGAGCGAGGCCTGGTATCGCTCGGGCGAGACCGTGACGCTTGCAGCGCCGCTGGAGAGGCTACCGCTTCTCGTGCCCGAGGGCGCGATCCTTCCGCTCACCGCAGAGCCCGTCGATTTCTCGCGCCTGCACGATGAACCCTCGCGCTGCATGCGCATTTTCCCTGCGAAAGGCGCAGGGCATTCGCAGTTCACGCTCTACGAGGACGACGGCATCGGTCTCGGCTATCGCGATGGCGATTTTGCGCGGCTGACTTTCGACCTCCAGAGCGATGCGCAGGCGATACGTCTCCGGCTCAAGAAGGAGGGCGGCTATCGGCTGCCCTACGATCGGATCTCGATTGCCGTGCCCGCGGGCGAGCGCCGGCGCGTCCTCCTTGATGCGGGCGTGGGCGCGCCGCAGCTCGTCACCGGACAATTCGCGATGCACGCACTCTAGTGGCGAGGGATGGACTGTGACAGTGAAGGCGGCAGTTCTGCGAACGCCCGGTAAACCACTCATAATCGAGGCGCTCGCGCTTGGGAATCCTCGGGCGCACGAGGTGCGCGTGCGCATCGAGGCGACCGGCCTCTGCCACAGCGACCTGCACGTGATCGAGGGCGACATGAAGGTGCCGCTCCCGGTGGTGCTGGGGCACGAGGGCGCGGGCGTCGTCGAGGCGGTGGGCCCGGAGGTGACGCGGGTGAAGCTCGGCGATCACGTGGCGCTCTCCTGGGCGCCGGAATGCGGCGTCTGCCGCTATTGCGTCGGAGGGCGGCCCAATCTCTGCACGGCCTCGGCGCCGCGCGTCCTCGATGGCACGCTCCTCGACGGCAGCACTCGCCTCGCGGACGCCGCGGGCGAGAGCGTCTTCCACTACTCCTTCCTCTCGACTTTTGCGGAGTCAGCGGTGGTGCCGGAGGCGAGCTGCATCGCGATCGACCGCGAAGCACCCTTCGCGCCGGCCTCGCTCGTGGGCTGCGCGGTGATGACGGGGATCGGCGCCGCCGTCAACACCGCAAAGGTACGTCCGGGAAGCACGGTTGCGGTACTGGGCCTCGGCGGCGTCGGCCTCAATGTCGTGCAGGGAGCCGCCCTCTGCGGCGCCGAGCGCGTCGTCGGCATCGACAGCAATCCCGCGAAGGCGAAGACTGCCGAGATCTTCGGGCTCACGGATTTCCTCGATCCCCGCGCAGGCCCACTGGTCGAGCAGATGCGCGCGCTCCTCGGCGGCGAGCTCGCGGACTATGCCTTCGAGGCCATCGGCAATCCCGCGACCATGACGGCGGCCTACGAGATCACCGCACGCGGCGGCACCGTCGTCTATATCGGGATCGCATCCGATGGCGCGAAATTAGAGCTGCCTGCTACCCGGCTCCCGCGTGAGGAGAAGATCGTCACAGGGAGCTTCTATGGCGGAGCCCGGCCGCTCCTAGACTTCCCCAAGATCCTCGATCTCTACCTGAAGGGCCGGCTGAAGCTCGACGAGCTCGTGACCGAGCGCCTGCCGCTCAAGAGGATCAACGAGGGTTTCGACCGGATGCGTCGCGGCGACGCTATCCGCGTCGTCGTGGAGCCGATATCCTAGAGGCACAACTTCAGTGGAGGAAACGCCGATGGCGACGGCGAGCAAAGGGCGAGCCAAATCAAAAAGGGGATCGGGGTTGCTGGCGCGGCTCAAGAAAGGCCCGGTCATCTGCGCCGAGGGCTATCTCTTCGAGTTCGAGCGGCGCGGCTATCTGCAGGCGGGCGCCTTCGTGCCGGAGGTCGTGCTCGAACATCCCGATCTCGTTGAGCAGCTCCACCGTGAGTTCGTGCATGCGGGCTCGGACGTGGTCGAGGCTTTCACCTATTACGGTCATCGCGCGAAGCTGCGCCTGATCGGTCGCGAGAAGGATCTCGTGCCGATGAACCGCACCGCGCTCAAAATCGCAAAAAAGGTTGCACGCGAGACCGGCACGCTCCTCGCGGGCAACATCTGCAACACCACTGCCTATGTGCCGAACGATCCCGAGACCGCCAAGGCGAGCCGCAAGATGTTCGACGAGCAGATCGGCTGGGCGGTCGATGCTGGCGTCGATTTCATCGTCGGCGAGACCTATTCGCATGGCGGCGAGGCGCTGATCGGGCTACAAGCGATCAAGGCTGCAAAGCAGATCGCGGTCGTGACGCTCGCGATTCACACCAGCGGGAAAACACGCGAGGGCTGGGATCCCGTCGACGCCTGCAAACGGCTCGAGGACGGCGGAGCAGACGTCGTCGGCCTCAATTGCAGCCGCGGCCCCGATACGATGCTGCCGCTCTTGAAGCGCATCCGAAAAGCCGTCAAATGCCACGTCGCAGCGCTCCCGGTGCCCTATCGCACGACCAAGGCGGAACCGACCTTCCAATCCCTCAGCGACAAGCACTGCGACTGCGTCCCCGGCGATCGCCCCTTTCCGATCGCGCTCGACCCCTTCACCTGCAATCGCTTCGAGATCGCGGAGTTCGGCAGGGACGCATACAAGCTCGGCGTTCACTATCTCGGCGTCTGCTGCGGCGCGGGCCCGCACCACATCCGCGCGCTTGCGGAGGCGCTCGGGCGGCACCCTCCCGCGAGCCGCTATTCCCCGGATATGTCCAAGCACTACATCTTCGGCAAGACGAAGGGACTGCGCGCGCAGAACCTCAAATACGCGAGGCAGCTGCGCGGGTGATTTCGGAGGGATCGCGATGAACGACATGCGCGAGGCGCGGATCGCGCCGCGCTGGACCAGCGCGGGCACCAAGGACTATGAGCGACAGATCGACATGGTGAAGCTGCGAGGCTATCGCCTCGCGCGCCTTCAAGCGGAGCTCAAGCGGCAGGACTACGCGGCAGCGCTGCTCCTCGATCCCATGAACATCCGCTATGCGACCGGCAGCCGGAACATGTCCGTGTGGACCTCGCACACGCCCGCCCGGTACTGCTTCGTGCCGGCCGAGGGAAAGGCGATCCTCTGGGATTTTCACAACTGCGAATTCCTCTCGGCCGAGCTCGAGACGATCAAGGAGACGCGGCCCGCCCGCGGCTTTTATTTCTTCGGCTCGGGAAGCCGCGTCGCGGAGAAGGCAAAGGGATGGGCCGACGAGATCGCGGACGTGATCGCCGCGCATTGCGGCACGAACAAGCGCATCGCGATCGATCGCCTCGATCCACCGGGAACCCACGCGCTCGAGAAGCACGGGATCCAGATCTTCGACGGGCAGGAACCCGCAGAGGTCGCGCGCGCCGTCAAATCCGAGGAGGAGATCGCCTGCATGGCCCAAGCGATCGCGGTTTGCGAGGCCGGCATGGCGCGGATGCGCGACCGGCTCGAGGCCGGGATGACCGAGAACGAGCTTTGGGCGATCCTGCATGAGACCAATATCCGCCTCGGAGGCGAATGGATCGAGACCCGGATCCTTGCCTCGGGTGAGCGCACGAACCCGTGGTTCCAGGAATGCGGCGACCGCATCATCCGCCCCGGCGATCTCGTGAGCTTCGATACCGATTTGATCGGGCCCTTCGGCTACTGCGCGGACATCTCGCGCACGTATTTCTGCGGTCCCGGCAAGCCGAGCGCCGAGCAGCGACGCCTCTACGGGCTCGCGATGGATCAGATCCACCACAACATCGACAAGCTGATGAAGCCCGGCATGAACCTTCGCGAAGCTTCGGAGCTTGCCTGGCGCATTCCCAACGCCTTCGTCAGGAACCGCTACTCCTGCGTCGCGCATGGCGTCGGCCTCTGCGACGAATGGCCGAAGATCACGCACATCCAGGACCGCGAGCGGAGCGCCTATGACGGCGATCTCCTCCCGGGCATGACGATCTGCGTCGAGAGCTACATGGGCGAGGAAGGCGGTGTCGAGGGGATCAAGCTCGAGCAGCAAGTGCTGATTACCGACACCGGCTGCAAACTACTCTCGACGTTTCCCTTCGAGGAGCAGCTCGCGGGCTAGAGCCGCGTCCGAGCGAGCATCGCTTCGTCGAGCTCGACGCCGAAGCCGGGGCGGTCCGAGAGCTCGACGTGGCCATCCTCGGTCGCCTCTAACGGCGTTGCGAGGATGAAGTCGCGACGTTCTAGTGTCCACTCCGGGGGATCGAAGGGGAATTCGAGATAGGGGCCGGCGCCGATGCCCGCTGCGAGATGGGCGTTTGCGATGACCGCGAGCCCGTCGCCCCAGGTGTGCGGCGTGAAGGCGAGGCCGCGCGCGAGCACATCGCGGCCGAGCCTCGCAAGCCCGGTGACGCCACCGACCATCGTCGCGTCGGGCTGATAGACAGCGAGGCACTCGCGCTCCAAGAGCGTGCGAAATTCATAAATCTCGCGATTGAGCTCCCCGCCTGCGATCCGCACCGTCGCGCCCCGGCGAAGCTCGGACATTCCCGCATAGTCCGCGCGATGCAGCGGCTCCTCCATCCAGAAGACGCCGAGCGCGTCGAGCGCGTGGGCGACCTCCGTAGCGATCGCGAGCGTCCAAGGCTCTGCGGTGTCCCAGGGCATGCGCCAGCCCTGATTGCAATCGACCATGAGGATGAGCCGTTCGCCGACCGCTGTGCGGACCGCTTCTATGACGGCGACATCCTCCCGCCAATCGGGGCGCTGGAAGCGGATCTTGAGCGCAGGAAAGCCGCGGGCGAGATAGGCCCGCGCCGCATCCGCCATCGCCTGCGGCCCGCGTGAGGTGCCGGAGGAAGCGTAAAGGCGCTGCCTACCGGACGACCCGCCCAGCAGCTTCCAGCAGGGCTCGCCCGTGATCTTGCCCGCGAGGTCCCAGAGCGCGAGGTCGAGCGGCCAGCAGCGGCCGTAATGGAAGGAGAGATTCTCGATCACCTTCGCATGGCGATCGAGGTCGAGGGGATCGCGGCCGATGAAGAGGTCCTCGTGCCCCGCAAAGCCCAGCATGAGGTCGCCGGAGCCGATGCCAGTCAATCCTGCGTCGGTCGTAACCCGCACCACTGTTGCTCGAAAGCTTGTTCGCGGCCGGCTGTCCCAGGCCGCGTGAAACGGCGGGTCCAGCGCCAGCCGATGGTGGCTAACCGAAATGCCGGTGATCTTCATGGGCGGGATGATACCCGACACCGGGCGGCGCGCCGCTGTTCCTTGACAATGCCGGAGGCGCCTCTGAGGATACCGCGATCTCAATCGACGCGCCCAGGGCCGCCCGAGGAGACGCCGTCGAGGTCAATAGTCCGGGTGGCCCGACCCAGAGGGAGGCTGCCATGAACGACGACCGCGAGCACAAATATATCCCCGTCCTCAAGCGAAACCTCGCCGAAGGCAAGATCGACCGGCGTGAGTTCCTGCGCACCGCAACGCTGCTGGGCATGTCGGCTGCGGCGGCCTATGCGTTCGCGGGCAAAGTGACCGGCGGTAGTTTCGTCGCGCCCGCCCGCGCGCAAGCGGCGATGCCGAAGGGCGGCACCCTGCGCCTCGGTATGCGCTGCCAGGACCTGAAGACTCCGCACAAATATAGCTGGGTCGAGTCATCGAACTCCGGCCGCATGGTCTACGACTATCTCACCAAGACCGGCGTCGACAACGTCACGCGCCCCGCGCTCTGCGCGAAGTGGGAGGCGAGCGAGGACCTCAAGACCTGGACGCTCTACCTGCGCAAAGATGTGAAGTGGCACGACGGACGCCAGTTCACCGCCGAGGACGTGATCTGGAACCTGAAGCATGTCCTTGATCCCGCGACCGGCTCCTCCGTGCTCGGCCTCTTCAAGGGCTTCATCATGGAGGACTACGAGACCGGCGAGAAAGACGACAAGGGCAATCCCAAGAAATCCTCGCGGCTCTGGGACGCGCAGGCTATCCAGAAGGTCGACGACTTCACCGTGCGCCTCAACGGCAAGTCGGCGCAACTCGCGATCCCCGAGAATCTCTTCCACTATCCGCTGCTCATCATGGATCCCGCGAGCGGCGGCATTCACAAGGTCGGCGCCAACGGCACCGGCGCCTTCACGATGGTCGAGGACGAGGTCGGCCGGCGCCAAGTCTACAAGCCCAACAAGAATTACTGGGGCGGCGGTCCCTACGTCGACGAGTGGCAGAACATCGATCTCGGAGACGACGCCGCGGCAGCGCTCAGCGCCTTGGCCTCGAAGCAGGTGGACGGCCTCTATCTCGGCGAGATCGCGCAGCTCGACGCAATGCGCCAGCTCTCGCACGTGCAGATATACGACGTCGGCACCGC
>DATJVP010000034.1:0-23126 GCA_035581425.1 Allostellaceae bacterium
CCACCACCGTCGCGAAGCTCGCCCAGAGCGCCTCCATCGTGCACCCCTCAGCCCAAAAGCTTCTTCACGATGCCGCCGGCTTTGGAGAGATCAAGCTGGCCCGAGTACTTCTCCTTGAGCGCCGCCATCACCTTGCCCATGTCCTTGACGCTCGAAGCGCCGACGGCGGCGATCACCTGCTTGATTGCGGTTTCGGCCTCGGCCTCCGACATCTGCTTAGGCAGAAAAGTCTCGATGACCGCGATCTCCTCTTGCTCCTGCTGGGCGAGCTCGGGGCGGTTGCCCTGCTTATAGAGCTCGATCGCCTCGCGCCGCTGCTTTATCAGGCCCTGCAGCATGCGCTGGATGTCCCCATCCTCGATGCCGTTGGGGTTGCCTTTGCCGCGGGCGTCGATGTCGCGCTCCTTGAGGGCAGCAAGGATCATGCGCACCGTCGAGACCCGGCGCTGCTGGCCAGCCTTCATGGACTCCTTTAGTGCGGTCGTGAATTGCTCGCGCAGCGCCATCCCAGTCACTCCCCTTCAGCCGCTCGCGAGACGCGAGTCCGAGAGAATCGGACGTTACTCAAACAGGATCGGCTTGGCAATTCCCGGTCATGCCCATAACGCGTTGATCTCAAAAGAATTTGCGGCAGACTTCGAGCTTGACGCCCGGGAGGCGAGTGACTATCTCAATGGCTCCAAGTCAGTTCGTGGGATTGCTCGCGCCGCCGACGCCCGCTTCGGCGGCGTTTCTTGGCGCGAGTATCCTGGCCCACTCGACAAGAGAGAGTCCGCAACTGTGGTCGACGGCGCCGCCCCCAAAGCTCCCACGCCGCCCCCGCCGGGGACCACAGCCGCCTTGGTGCTGGGAGACGGCAGCATCTTTTGGGGTCGCGGCATCGGTGCGCCGGGGATGCAGGTCGGCGAGGTCTGCTTCAATACCAGCATGACCGGCTATCAGGAGATCATGACCGATCCCTCCTACGCCGGTCAGATCATCACCTTCACCTTTCCGCACATCGGCAATGTCGGGGCCAACCCCGAGGACATCGAAACGCTGACGCCGGTCGCGCGCGGCTTGGTCCTGCGCGTCGACATCACCGAGCCCTCGAATTACCGCGCGAGCGAGCATTTCGACCGCTGGCTCAAATTGCATGGGGTGGTCGGTGTCGCCGGCGTCGACACGCGGAAGCTCACGCGGCGCATCCGTGACGGCGGAGCGCCCAACGGCACCGTCGTCCACGCGCCCGATGGCCGCGTCGACGTCGATGGTGCCTACAAGATGGCAAGGAAATGGCCGGGCCTCGAAGGCATGGACCTCGCGAAGGAGGTGAGCTGCCGGCAGACCTATACTTGGGACGAGACAGCCTGGGCTTGGGGCAAGGGGTACGGCCGGCTCGAGCGTCCACGCCATCACGTCGTCGCCGTCGACTACGGCGCCAAGCGGAACATCCTGCGGCTTCTCGCCTCGCATGGCTGCCGCGTCACCGTTGTGCCCGCGACGGCGACGGCAGAGGACATTCTTCGGTATAATCCGGACGGCATCTTCCTCGCGAACGGCCCCGGCGATCCCGCTGCTACCGGCGAATACGCGGTGCCGACGCTTCGAAAGCTCATCGATAGCGGCAAGCCGATCTTCGGCATCTGCCTCGGCCACCAGCTCCTTGCCCTCGCCTTCGGCGGGAAGACGCGCAAGATGGCGATCGGCCATCGCGGCGCCAATCACCCCGTGAAGGATCACGCCACCGGCAAGGTCGAGATCACTAGCCAGAATCATGGCTTCTGCGTGTTGCCCGAGAGCTTGCCGCCGGATATCGAGGTGACGCACACCTCGCTCTTCGACGGCTGCAACGAGGGACTGCGCAGCAAGTCGAAACCGATCTTCTCCGTGCAGTATCATCCGGAGGCGAGCCCGGGCCCGCAGGACAGCCATTATCTCTTCCAGCGCTTCGTCGATCTGATGGAGCGCTCGAAGTGACCGCGGGCGCCTGGCGCTTCCACGCTCTCATCGGGCGCGTCCCCGACGATTCGGATTTCCGCTAGGGACCCCGCGATGCCCAAGCGCACCGACATCAAATCGATCCTCATCATCGGCGCAGGACCGATCGTCATCGGCCAGGCCTGCGAGTTCGACTATTCCGGCGCGCAGGCCTGCAAGGCGCTCCGTGAGGAGGGCTATCGGATCATCCTCGTCAATTCGAACCCCGCGACGATCATGACCGACCCGGGGCTCGCCGACGCGACATACATCGAGCCGATCACGCCCGACATGGTCGAGCGCATCCTCGCGAAGGAAAAGCCGGACGCGCTCCTGCCCACCATGGGCGGGCAGACCGCGCTCAACACGGCGATGGCGCTCGCGCGCTCCGGCGCGCTGCAACGGCATGGCGTCGAGCTCATCGGCGCCAAGGAGGACGCAATCGCCAAGGCCGAGGACCGGCTGCTCTTCCGCGAGGCGATGGAGCGGATCGGGCTCGAAAGCCCCAAGAGCCGGCTCGTACGCTCGCTCGACGAGGCCGTGGCGGCGCTGCAGCAGGTGGGACTTCCCGCGATCATCCGGCCCTCTTTCACGCTCGGCGGCACCGGCGGCGGGATTGCTTACAACCGCGAGGAATTCGAGGAGATCACGCGCGGCGGCTTGCGCGCCTCTCCCACCCATGAGGTCCTGATCGAGGAATCGGTGCTGGGGTGGAAGGAATTCGAGATGGAAGTCGTGCGCGACCGCGCCGACAATTGCATCATCGTCTGCTCGATCGAGAACGTGGACCCCATGGGTGTCCACACCGGGGATTCCGTGACGGTGGCGCCGGCGCTCACGCTCACCGACAAGGAATACCAGATCATGCGTAACGCCTCGATCGCGGTGCTGCGCGAGATCGGCGTGGACACCGGCGGGTCGAACGTGCAGTTCGCGGTCAATCCCGTGGACGGGCGCCTCGTCATCATCGAGATGAATCCGCGGGTCTCGCGGAGCTCGGCGCTCGCCTCGAAGGCGACGGGATTCCCGATCGCCAAGGTCGCGGCGAAGCTTGCGGTGGGCTACACGCTCGACGAGCTCAAGAACGAGATCACGCGGATCACACCGGCCTCCTTCGAGCCCACGATCGACTACGTCGTGACGAAGATGCCGCGCTTCACCTTCGAGAAATTTCCCGGCGCGGAGCCGATCCTCACGACCTCCATGAAATCCGTGGGCGAGGCGATGGCGATCGGGCGGAGCTTCGCGGAGTCCGTGCAGAAGGCGCTCCGCTCCATGGAGACGGGTCTGACCGGCTTCAACGAGGTTGAGATTGCCGGCGCGGGTGCCGGCGACAAGAACGCAATCCGCGCCGCGCTCGCGAAGCCGACGCCCGACCGCCTTCTCGTGATCGCGCAAGCCTTCCGTCTCGGCCTCACGACGCCGGAGATTCACGCGGCCTGCAAGTACGACCCATGGTTCCTTGAGGAGGTCCGCAAGATCGTCGCCGCGGAGACCGAGCTCCGCGCCGCGGGCCTGCCGCAGGACGCGCCGGGACTGCTGCGCCTGAAGCGCGCGGGTTTCTCGGATGCGCGCCTCGCCGAGGTCTGCGGCAGCACCGAGGACGCGGTCGCGTCGCTCCGCGCCAAGCTCGGCATCCAGCCCGTCTACAAGCGCATCGACACCTGCGCTGCCGAGTTCCCCTCGCTTACGCCCTACATGTACTCGACCTACGAGGGCGATGGCATCGCGCCGCCAGAGGACGAGTCCGAGCCCAGCGAGCGCCGGAAAGTCGTGATCCTCGGCGGCGGCCCCAACCGCATCGGCCAAGGGATCGAGTTCGACTACTGCTGCGTCCATGCCGCCTACAGCCTCAAGGAGGCCGGCATCGAGACGATCATGGTGAACTGCAATCCCGAGACCGTCTCGACCGACTACGACACCTCCGACCGGCTCTATTTCGAGCCGTTGACCGCGGAGGACGTGATCGAGCTGGTCCGCGTGGAACAGCGCCGCGGGACGCTCCTTGGCGTCATCGTGCAGCTCGGAGGGCAGACGCCGCTCAAGCTCGCCGCCGCGCTTGAGGCTGCGCGCATCCCGATCCTCGGGACCTCGCCCGACGCGATCGACCTCGCGGAGGACCGCCAGCGCTTCCAGCAGCTGCTGATAAAGCTCGGGCTGCTGCAGCCCGAGAACGGCACCGCGACCTCCGCCGCCGAGGCCGAGGCAGTGGCACAGCGCATCGGTTATCCCGTGGTGATCCGCCCCTCTTACGTCCTCGGCGGGCGTGCCATGGAGATCGTGCACGATCCTTCGGGCCTCGCGCGCTACATGACAACCGCCGTCAAAGTCTCCGGGACGAGCCCGGTGCTGATCGACCGCTACCTTCAGGACGCGATCGAGGTCGACGTAGACGCGCTCGCGGATGGCAGCGACGTCGCTATCGCCGGCATCATGGAACACATCGAGGAGGCCGGGATTCATTCCGGCGACAGCGCTTGCTCGCTCCCGCCTTACTCGCTCCCGCCGGAGGTGATCGCGGACATCGAGAGCCAGACCACGGCGATGGCGAAGGCGCTCGGCGTTGTCGGGCTCATGAACGTGCAATACGCGGTGAAAGGCACAACGGTCTACGTGCTCGAGGTGAATCCGCGGGCCTCGCGGACCGTCCCGTTCGTCGCCAAGGCAATCGGCATCCCGATTGCCAAGATTGCGGCGCGGCTCATGGCGGGAGAGAAGCTCCGCAGTTTCGGGCTCAAACTCGCGCGCCCCAAGCACGTCGCGGTCAAGGAGGCAGTCTTTCCCTTTGCGCGCTTCCCGGGCGTCGATCTTATCCTCGGGCCCGAGATGAAATCGACCGGCGAGGTCATGGGGCTCGATTTCGATTTCGGCCGCGCCTTCGCGAAATCGCAGCTCGGGGTCGGCATCGAGCTCCCGCTCATCGGCCGCGTCTTCGTCTCGGTCCGGGATCACGACAAGCCCGGCGTGGTGGAGCCCTGCCGGCGGCTTGCGGCGATGGGCTTCCAGCTCCTCGCGACCGGCGGCACCGGCCGCTTTCTTCAGGCGGCGGGGCTCGAGGTCGAGATGGTCAACAAGGTGCTGGAGGGCCGGCCGCACATCGTCGACCGCATGCTCTCCGGCGAGGTCCAGCTCATTTTCAACACGACCGAGGGGGCGCAGGCGATCGCGGACAGTTTCAGCCTGCGGCGCACCGCCTTAACCATCGGTGTTCCTTACTACACTACGGTCGCGGGCGCCCGGGCGGCAGTGCAGGCGATCGCGGCGCTTCGCGCCGGCAGCCTTGAAGTCGCTCCCCTCCAATCCTACTTTACGGGGTCGTTTTAGCGGTTCCGCGCCGTGCGTCCATAGAGGCGTTGCACGGCGCGAAGCGCGAGACCAAGATATCTCCCCCGGCGCCCGGCCCGTTAAGGGTTGGGTGGCTGGGATTTTGACTCCGTTGGACCTCACGAACCTCAAAAACAGACGTAAACGTCCATGACCAAGATTCCCATGACCGCGGACGGGTTCAACCGTCTGCAGGACGAGTTGAAGCGGCTCAAGAGCGTCGATCGGCCCGCCATCATCCGTGCGATCGCCGAGGCGCGCGAGCACGGCGACATCTCCGAGAACGCGGAGTACCACGCCGCGCGCGAACGTCAGGGCTTCATCGAGGGCCGCGTGCTCGAGCTCGAGGACAAGATCGCCCGCGCGGAGGTGATCGACGTCTCCAAGCTCTCGGGCAAAGCCGTGAAATTCGGCGCCACCGTTACGCTCGCCGATGAGGAGACCGACGAGGAGACGCGCTATCAGATCGTCGGCGAGGACGAAGCCGACATCAGCCAGGGCCGCCTCTCCGTCACTTCGCCTTTGGCACGCGCCCTCATCGGCAAGAGCGTCGGCGACAACGTCGAAGTCTCGACTCCCCGGGGCTCCAAATCCTACGAGGTCGTGAAGGTCGCGTTTCGTTGAGAACGCGCGACCGCGTGCTTGCTGAGGAAGAGCAAGCGGCGGCAAAGCGCGGCTGAGCTCTCGACCGTCAAACCCCTCACTCCCCCTCGATCGGAACGCCGGGCTCGTATTTCGAGAGGCGGAGGGCGAGGGCTGTCTTGACGTGGTTGACGTTAGGGGCGGCGGTGAGCTTCGTCGTGAGGAAGCGCTGAAAGGCATCCCAATCCTCCGCGACGATCTTCAGGAGGAAATCCGCCTCGCCCGAGAGCATGTGCGCCTCGCGCACCTGCGGCCAGCTCTGGATCAAAGCCTCGAACGCGCGGAGGTCGTGCTCGGCCTGGCTCGCGAGCCCAACCTGCGCGAAGACCGTGACGCCGTAGCCGAGTGCATGCGCGTTCACCTCGGCATGATAGCCGCGGATATAGCCAGCCTCTTCGAGCGCGCGCACGCGGCGCAGGCAAGGCGGTGCCGAGATGCCCGCGCGCTTGGCGAGATCGACATTGGTCATGCGGCCGTTCGCCTGCAGATCCCGGAGGATCCGCCGGTCGATCCTGTCTAGCTTGATCCGTCGCATGGAGCCGCCTCGCGGGAGAGCGGAATTTGAAATAATATTGCTCGCGGTCGGCCTTTGCGCAACAAGGCTTGCATGAGCCACGCGGGCGCACTACCACCCCGCGACGCCGCCAGATCCGGAGGATGCCGCCCCGCATGACCGCCCCGAGCCGAGCTCCCCTCGTCTGGGCTTTGCATGACGGCAAGATCGGCATGGCGAACCAGGTCTGCGGGCTCGCCGAGGCTGTCGGTTACGGCTTCGTCGAGAAACCCGTCGCGATCAAGGCGCCGTGGCGGCATCTCTCGCCCTCGCTCTGGATCAATCCGCTGGCGGCGGTGGCGCCCGAGAGTGCGGCGCTCGAGCCGCCCTGGCCCGACCTCTTGATCGCCTGCGGCCGGCTCGTGACGGCGCCGGCACTCGCGGTGAAGCGCGCGAGCCGGGGCCGCACCTTCTGGGTTCAGGTCCAGGACCCCCGCTATGCGCGGCACGACGTCGATCTGATGGTGGTGCCACAGCATGATCCCGCGCGCGGCGAGAATGTGCTGCTGACGCTGGGCGCGGTGCACCGGGTGCGGCCGGAACGTCTTGCGGAGGGCCGCGAGCGGCTCGCCCCGCTCTTCGCGGACTTGCCGCGGCCGCTCGTGGGCGTGCTCATCGGCGGCAGCAACCGCGCTTACCGCTTGACCGAGGCGCGCCTCGCGGCGTTGGGCGACCAGCTCGCGGCGCTCGCGGAGCAAGGTTTCGGGATCGCGGTCACGGCCTCGCGGCGGACGCCCGAGGCGGGCCTCGCATCCCTCCGCATGCGGCTCGCACGGGTCCCGCACTACCTCTGGTCGGGCTCAGGCGAGAACCCATATTTCGGCTTGCTCGCGCAGAGCGATGCGTTTCTCGTCACCGCGGATTCCGTCAACATGGTGAGCGAGGCGGCGGCAACGGGAAGGCCCGTGCACGTGATCGAGCTCGCGGGCGGCTCTGCGAAATTCAGGCGGTTCCACGATGCGCTCCGCATCGCCGGCATCGTCCGTCCCTTCACGGGCACAATCGAGCAATGGACATATCCACCGCTCGACGACACCGCCCGGGCAGCCGCGGAGATCCGCCGGCGTCTTGCCTCGCGTCTCGCTTCCGTCGCCTGACATGCGAAAGTGGCTCATCGCCTATCTCGCTGCGCTCGTGGCCGCGAGCGCGCTCTTCCTCCTCGCTCCCGGCATCGATCTCCGGGCGAGCGAGCTCTTCTACCGCCCCCAAGACGGATTCTTCCTCGCGGAATGGGCGCCCGTGCGGGCGCTCTACCGGTCGGTACCGCTACTGGTGACCGCGCAGGCCATTGGCATCCCGCTCCTGCTGCTCTGGGGCTGGTGGCGCGGCAGGCCGATCCTGGGTCTCACGCCCAAGACGGGGGCATTCGTTCTCCTGGTCCTGGCTCTCGGCCCGGGCCTCCTCGTGAACGCCGTTCTCAAGGACCACTGGGGCCGCGCGCGGCCCTCCCAGGTGACGGAGTTCGGCGGGACCAAGGAGTTCACACCAGCGCCGCTCCCGGCGGCGCAATGCGATCGCAACTGCTCCTTCGTTGCGGGGCATCCGGCCGCGGGCTTCGCGCTCCTCGCCTATGCCTTCCTCGCGACGGGATGGCGTCGACGCTGGATTGCGGCGGGCGCGATCGGCTTTGGCGCGCTGCTCGGCCTCGCGCGTATCGCACAGGGCGGACACTTCCTCTCGGATGTCGTGTTCTCGTGCCTCCTCGTCGGCGGGACGACCTGGCTGCTCGCCTGGCTGCTGCTCCAACGCGACGCTCTCGGCGCAAGCTGGCACCGCCTGGTCGCCCGGCTTGGCAGGGTAGGCGCGATCTGGGTGCTCTACGCGCTCTTCACCCTGGGAGGTGTCATCCTCTGCTATGCGCTCGTCGACCGGCCGGTCGCGCTCTTCTTTCACGGCTCCGATCCCGCGGTCGTCGCGACCTTCCGCTTCATCACGCGCTTCGGCGTCTCCACCTACTATCTCATCGGGAGCGCGCTCGCGGCGGTGGGATTCTGGGTCGCCGCGCGGCGCACGCGCCTGCGGGCGGAAGCGGCGCGGTTTCGCAAATGGGCGGCGGCGGCGCTCTTCCTCTTTCTCTCGATCGCCGTATCCGGTCTCGCGACCGACCTGCTCAAGGTCGTCTTCGGGCGCGCGCGGCCGAAGCTCTTCTTCGCCAACGAGACCTTCGGCTTCGACTGGTGGGGCGGGAAAGCGGATTTCTGGTCCTTCCCGTCGGGCCACACGACGACGGCCGTCGCCATTGGAGCCGCACTCTACTGCCTCTGGCCTCGGTTCCTTCCGCTCTACGTCGCATTCGCGGTGCTCGTAAGCCTGAGCCGCCTCGCCATCGGCGCGCATTATGTGAGCGACGTGATTTTCGCGACCTTCGTCGCGATCGCAGTGGTCGCGCTGCTGCACCGCGCTTTCGAGCGTCGCGGGATCGAGCTGCCAGCGCCGGCCGCGGAGGTCAGTAGCTCTTGAAGCCCTTGAGCGCCGCCCACACGAAGTCGCGGGTGGTGCCGCCGCCGAGCGAGATCGTGATGCGGCCGACGGCAAGGGTCTCGCTGAAATGCGGCCCGAGCCCACCGGGCTCGCGGTTCACGCCGACGAAGAGAACGTTTGCGCCGGGCGCGCTCTGGACATCGGAGGTCATGTCGAACTGGTCGTGGACGCTGCGTACCTCGTTCCACTTGAGCGCATCGAAGGGGTGCGGGCGCACGTAGTAGATGAGAGCCGCCAGCACCTCGCGGTTGTCGGACATGAGGCGCAGTCCTGGATACTGGCGCAGCAGCGCGCTCACGCTGCGGCCGAGTTGCGCCCAGCCGCGCAGGCGATGGAACGGCTCGTATTTTCCGGGGATCTCGTATCCCACCAGCGCTGCCGCATCGCGCGCGCCGAACGCCACCGCAGCAGCGGCGACATGGATCGCGATCGACCCCACGACGAGCGCGTTTCGACGATGCTGCAGCAGGAAGGCCACCACCAGGATCACTCCGGAGACATAGGTGGGCGCGGACCAGTTCGGCTGCGCCCGCGACAGCAGGCTTACCGTCATCATCATCGCGAGCGTGGGCAAAGCGAAGACCGCGAGGAGCTGCGCCCGGCGTTCCGTGAGCGCGCGGCGCAGCAGCGTCACGATCACGAGGAGCGTGCCGAAGAAAATCGGGCCGAACACCCCGAATTGCGACCCCACGAACTCGCCGAAGGCGCCGAGATGCAGCGAGAGCCCCGTGATGTTTGCGTTCGCCTCGGTATGGCGGTAGCTCACGAATTGGTGGCTCAGGTTCCAGAGGAAATTCGGGGCGTAGATTGCGAGCGCGAGGACGGTTGCACCGAGGAAGCGCGGCAGATGCCGTCGTTCCTCCGCGATCGCCAACAGGAAAATAGGCGCGGAGAGTAGCCAATAGGCCATCGCATACTTCGAAAGGAGCCCGAAGCCCGCGGCGAGGCCGACCGCGATCCACCAGCGGCCGCCGCCCTCCTCGCGCGCGCGAACGAAAGCGTAGAGCGCCACCGCCCAAAAAAAGAGGAGCGGCACGTCCGTCGAGATGATCATCGCGGAGAAGCTCACGCCCGGCAGTGTCGCGTAGGCGATCGCGGACCACATGCCCACCCGCGCGTCATAGAGGCGGCGCCCAATCTGATAGATCACCAGCGCCGTCCCGAAATGAAAGAGCGGCGCCGAGAGCCGGATCGCCGCCTCGTCCTCGCCGAGGAGCGAGGTCGTCAAGCGGATCACCCAGGCGACGAGCGGCGGCTTCGAGTAGTAGCCCCAGTCCGGCGTCAGCGACCAAAGCCAATACTGCGCCTCGTCAGGATAGAGATCGATCCCGCCGACCCTGAGCCAGACGAGCCGCGCCACCGTCACAGCGAAGACCCACAGGAGGGTCAGGCGCAGAAAGCGCTCTTCCTCCGCCGAAACCGGGGCTGCAGGTCTATTTCTCGCCATTGCCGGGTGTCATTCGATGCAGGTGGGCGCCAAGGTGTAGCATTTGGGCCGCGCGCTTGCTAAGTGAAAGGCATGAAGCTCAACATTGAGACCTTCAGCAACGTCAAGGGCGGTAACAGCTTCTACAAAGCCGTGACGCACCCGCTCGCCGCGCGCGCAGTGCCGGGCCTGCTGCAGCGCCTTGCCGGGCGCCGCGTCGCCGTCTACGACCCGCTGGGCCTCGCGAGCGGCGTGGCGGAGTTCTACGATCTCGCCGCGCTGAAACTTGCGGGCTGCTTCGCGCAGGATGTGAGCACGATCGGCAGGCCGGTGCTGGGCCGCGCGGCCGAGCCTGTGACGGCGCTTCGCGAGAGTGGCGCCGAGATCGTGCTGATCGCGGCCTTTGAGGCCGAGCGTCTCCTCGCACACGTCCGTCACCTGCTGCCTCCGGGCGCGGAGGTCTCGAGCCTCGATGCACTCCGCATTCCCGAGGATATGCTGACAGTGAAGCGCAGCTACCTCGACCCGCTCAACTTCGCGACCAATTTCGTCTTCTTCGAGGATCGGGACGAGCGGCACACGCGTCTCGCGAGCGCCAACTACTGGTCCGGCTACGGGGCTGGCGCGGTCGAGCTCTGGCTCGCGCTCTTCGACGAGAGCGGCGGGCTCCTCGCGGATTGGCGCGAGCGCGTCCCCGCGGGCGCGGCGGCAATCTCGCTCGACAGTCACGAGATCCGCAGGCGATTTGGCCTTCCGCCGTTCACGGGCCAGCTCTTCCTGCACGCGATCGGCGGTGCGGGGCACGACGTCGTCAAATACGCGCTCGATACCTTCGGCGGCGACGCGGACAAGTCGCTCTCCTGCACGCACGATGCCAATTCCTGGCCCGCCGATTTTTACGCGGGACTTCCGGCGCCGCGCGCGGAGGAGCGCGTCACACTCTGGGTGCAGAACAGCCACCCGCGGCCGATTCCGCCAGGCTCGGTCGGGCTCAACCTCATGGGCGATGCGGATATCCGCTGGTGGCAGCAACCGATTCCACCCTTCGCGACCGTCGCACTCGACGTTGCGGCGCTGCTGCCTGAGGCGCGCTGGCCGCAACAAATCGAAGTGCAGGCGGGCAAGCACATGGTGCGCCCGCGCTACGAGGTGGTCAGGAACGAACGGCGCCGCATCGCTCACGTCAATGTCGAGCGCACGGACCTGAAGCCCGACCCGCGGCTCGCCGAGCTCGGCAATCTCCTCGGCAAGGGGTTCCTGCTGCCGGCGCCCGTGCTGCCGCGCGATCGATGGCGAAGCCTCGCGCTCCCGACGCCCATGGCAACCTGCCAGACGGAGCTGCCGCTGAGCGCGGTCCTCTACGACGGCAACGGACAGGAGACGGCGCGGCACAGCTTCGGCAACCTTCGTCGCCGCGACAGCGTCGCGCTCGACGTCGACGATTGGATCAACGGGGCCTCTCTGCCCTCGGGCTTCGGGCACATGGAGCTCGTCTACGATTTTGCAGCGGGGACGCTCGCGGATGGCTGGCTCCACGGCCTCTTCCGCTACGAGGACCGCGCGAGCGGCCATGCAGCGGAGACGAGCTTCGGCGCGCATGTCTTCAACACTGTGCTCATCTACAAGAGCGAGCCGCAATCCTATGCCGGACGCCCGCCGGGCCTCTCCACGCGGCTCTTCCTCCGTTTGGGGGATAGTCCCTATGACACGCTCTGCCACCTCATCTATCCGGCCTCGACGCCCTGGCACGCGGAGAGCGACACCGACCTCATTCTGCACGACCGCACCGGGCGGGAGGTCGCGCACCGGCATCTGCGCATCCCCTGCTCCGGATCGCGTTTCTGGCGCTACAGCGAGGTCTTCGACGCTGCGACTCGGGAGCGCACGGGCACCGGGGCTTATGTCGTGATTCGCGACACCACTTGCCGGCTTTTCGGCTATCATGGGCTGATCGGGCGTGCCGGCGCGTTCAGCCTCGATCACATGTTCGGGTTCTGAGCGGGCCTGCAGCGCCTATTTTGCGAGACCGTCGAGCATGCCTCAGCGTCACTACACCAAGCTCCTGATCGTCGGATCGGGTCCCGCGGGCTATACGGCGGCGGTTTACGCCGCGCGAGCGAATCTGAAGCCGATCCTCGTACAGGGCCTCCAGCCCGGAGGGCAGCTCACGATCACCACAGACGTCGAGAACTATCCGGGCTTCGCCGACGTGATCCAGGGCCCCTGGCTCATGGAGCAGATGCAAAAACAGGCCGAGCATGTCGGCACAACCGTGATCATGGACATGATCGTGAAGGCCGACCTTTCCAAGCGGCCCTTTGTCTGCGTCGGCGATTCCGGCGATACCTATGTCGGCGAGGCGCTCGTCATCTGCACGGGCGCGCAAGCACGCTGGCTCGGAATTCCGAGCGAGGAGAAGTTCCGCGGCTATGGCGTCTCCGCCTGTGCGACCTGCGACGGGTTCTTCTTCCGCGGCAAGCAAGTGGTGGTGATCGGCGGCGGAAACACCGCGGTCGAGGAGGCGATCTACCTCACCAATCACGCGACCAAGGTGACGCTCATCCACCGCCGCGATCGGCTGCGCGCGGAGAAGATCCTGCAGGACCGCCTCTTCGCCAATTCCAAGATCGACGTGATCTGGAACCACGTGGTCGAGGAGATCCTTGGCGAACGGGGTCCGCCGCCGCGAGTGACCGGCGTCAGGCTCCGCGACGTCACGACAGGCACGCACCGCGAGGCTTTCTGCGATGGGTTCTTCGTCGCGATCGGCCACACGCCCGTGACCGAACTCTTCAAGGGGCAGCTCCGCCTCGACGAGGGCGGCTACATCCTGACGCGTCCCGACAGCACCGCGACAGACATCCCCGGCGTCTACGCCGCAGGCGACGTGAAGGACAAGATCTTCCGCCAGGCGGTGACGGCGGCAGGGCTCGGCTGCATGGCCGCGCTCGAGGCCGAAAAATTCCTCGCCGCCGAGGAAGCCGCGGCAGCGTTGAAGGCTGCGGAGTGAGCGAGCAACGCAAACCGCGCGTGCCGACGGCGCCCTTGCCGCAGGGCAAGGGCATGGATTGGGACAAGCTGCGCGTCTTCCACGCGGTCGCCGAGGCCGGGAGCTTCACGCATGCCGGGGAGTCCCTCAATCTCAGCCAGTCCGCGGTAAGCCGTCAGATCAGCGCGCTCGAGGAGAGCCTCTCCGTGCCGCTCTTCCACAGGCACGCGCGCGGGCTCATTCTCACGGAACAAGGCGACCTCCTCTATCGGACCGCGCGCGAGGTATTCGCGAAGCTCGCGATGACGGAGGCGATGCTCTCGGAATCGAAGGACCGTCCGAAGGGCCCGCTCAAGGTGACGACCACGGTCGCCTTCGGCTCCGGCTGGCTCATCCCGCGCATCCGCGAGTTCCTGGAGCTCTACCCTGAGATCCAGCTCAGCATCGTCGTCGACGACAGCGAGCTCGACCTCTCGATGCGCGAGGCGGACGTTGCGATCCGCATGTCGGCGCCGCGCCAGCCCGATCTCGTGCAGCGACATCTGCTCACGATCCGTTATCACATCTACGGCTCGCCCACATACATCAAGAAATACGGCTCGCCGCAGAAGCCAGAGGATCTCGACCGGCATCGCATCATCATCTACGGCACCGACGCGCGGCCGCCGACGCGCAACACCAATTGGCTGATCGAGGCGGGCGCGCGGCCGGGCACGGAGCGGAAGCCTATCCTGGCGGTCAACAACGTGCCCGCGATCTTCCGCGCCGTGTCGAGCGGTCTCGGCATCGCGGCCTTGCCGGACTACATGGCGAGCGATGCCGGCGATCTCGTGCGGCTTCTCCCGGATCTCGCGGGCCCGGAGGTCGAGGCCTATTTCGTCTATCCCGAGGAGCTCAGAACCTCGAAGCGCATCGCCGTCTTCCGCGATTTCCTGTTGCGCAAAGTCGCGGAGTCAAAGACGAACTGAGAGACGGTCGCAACTCCCAGGGTTGCGCTTTTTGCAACTGAGAATCCTGAAATTAACCGTGGCGCCGCGGCCCTACGGCGAGCATTTTCTCGCCCGCGCGATGATCGACTCGCACGGGATTTGCTGCTGCGCTTAGCGCGCTGGCGGCATCGAGTTCCGGACCCCCTGTCCGGAAAAGGGTCTTCGGACCCTACGTCTCCCAGACGTGAAGCCTCCCTGTTCAACTAGGCCCCGGGTAACTCCGGGGCCTTTCTTTTCTGCGGCGATCTCGATCGCGTCCGCTCCGTACGCGGGAGAATGGGCCGTCGGACTCGCGCATCGCTTGAGGCTGCGGATAAGCGACCCCTCAATGCTCGACGGCACGAGCGAGCAGATGCGCCTCGTCAGCACGGACTCCGAGGTCTGGCTTGCATTCCGCGGCGGCGGAACCAGAGCTTGGCCGGCATTGTCATGAGGCATTCACGGAGCGTCCTTAGACTTCCGCTCCGATGCTTCAGATCATAGGCCTCTCCAAACGCTACCGTGACAAACGCGCACTCGACGACGTGTCGGTCGAGATCGCCGAGGGAGCGTTCATCGGCGTGATCGGCCGGTCGGGCGCAGGCAAATCGACTTTGCTGCGCGCGATCAACCGTTTGGGCGAGCCCAGCGGCGGGCGGATCTTGTGGAAAGGCGAGGACATCACCGCCTATCGTGGCCGCCGGTTGCAGGGCTGGCGCTCGCGCTGCGCCATGATCTTCCAGCAGTTCAATCTCATCGGACGGCTCGACGTTCTCACGAACGTGTTGATGGGCCGCCTCAACCACACCCCGCCCTGGCGAGCCCTGCTCGGGCTCTGGAAGCCGGAGGACCAGGCGATCGCGCTTTCGGCCTTGGAGCAATTCGACATCGTGGACTTCGCGGCGCGCCGGGCGGATCAGCTCTCGGGCGGCCAGCAGCAGAGGGTCGCGATCGCGCGGGCGCTCGTGCAGGAGCCGGAACTGGTCCTCGCCGACGAGCCCATCGCCTCTCTCGATCCCCGGAACACCAAGGTCGTCATGGATGCGCTCCAGCGTATCAACAGGCATTTCGGCCTCACCGTCCTCTGCAATCTGCACTCGCTCGACATCGCACATGCCTATTGCGACCGGCTCATTGGGATGGCGAACGGCCGTGTCGTCTTTGACGGCGCGCCTGAGGCGCTCACCGACGCCCAGGCGCGCGAGCTCTACGGCATCGAGTCGGTGGGCGTCCTCGACGGCGCCAAGCAGCAAGAACCGCCAAGGGCGGCCGAACGGCCGGCCTTCGCGTAAGCCCAGGTCGCCGCAGGGGGCGGCGACTTCTCTTCCCACGACCCACGCATAACCAGGAGGGTTCCATGACGACTCGTCGAGCAGTTCTTGCCGCACTAGCGGCGAGCTTCGCCTTCGGCACCGCGGCCCAAGCTGAGGACTGGAAGGCCAAATATCCGGAGCTGGTGATGGCGGTGGTTCCCGCCGAGAACGCCTCCGGCGTCACCGAGCGCTACACGCCCTTCATCAACTATCTCTCGAAGGAGCTCGGTACCAAGGTCACCCTCCGCATCGCCAACGACTATGCCGCGGTGATCGAGGGCCAGAAGGCCGGCAACGTCCAGATCGCGTATTACGGTCCCGCCTCGTATTCGCGCGCGATCATCGTGGGCGCGAAGATCGAGCCTTTTGCGATCGACGTGAACAGCGACGGAACCAAGGGCTACTACTCGGTCTTCTACGTGAAGGCGAGCTCACCATATCAGAAAATCGAGGACCTCAAGGGCAAGAACCTCGGCCTCGTCGATCCGAACTCCACTTCGGGCAACAACATGCCGCGCTTCGCGCTGAAGCAGATCGGCATCGATGTCGACAGTTACTTCGCCCATGTGGTCTACACGGGCAGCCACGAGAACGCGCTCACGGCGCTGCAGCAGGGCACGGTCGATGTCGCCGCCAATTGGTGGAACGCCGACAACGATTCCAACCTCACGCGCATGGTCAATAAGGGGATGCTGAAGCAGGATGACTTCCGCATCATCTTCAAGTCCCCGCTGATCATCAATTCGCCCTACGCCTATCTCAGCGATCTCCCGCCGGAGCTGAAGGCCGCCATTCGCCAGGCTTTCTTCGATGCGCCGACGAAGGACAAAGCCGCGTTCGAGAAGCTCTCCGACGGCAAGAACCGGCCCTGGGAGCCGATCACGCACCAGGACTACCTGCCGACGATCGAAATGGTGAAGTACGTGGACTCGCTGCGTAAGGGCAGCTGATCGCTACCGCTCCGGCCGCTGCGAGAGGGCAGCGGCCGGAGCGCCCTTGCGATTAAGGCGCGCCGCGATGGGATCCGCCGTAACTCTTCTTCCGTCGCAGCAGCTCGATCCGCTGCGCCGGGCCTATGCCCGATCGGTCACGGCGAAACGGCTGCGCACCCTTCTTTTTCTCGGATTGCTGACGCTGGCGGTTCTCGGCGCCGGAAGCGTTGCACAGGTCGACCCTGCGAAGTTCTGGGAGCATCGCTGGGACCTTCTCGACTACTTCAACCGCTGCCTCTATCTCGACAGCGGCGAGCGCGCCTGGACTCACCTCTGGGGCCGCGACGGCTGGTTCTGGAATCTCGGGGTTTGGCTCACGCTCCTCGTCGAGACGATCGTCATGTCCTATGTGGGGACGCTCCTCGGCGGCATCGCGGGCTTCATGCTTTGCTTCGTGGCGAGCGCCAATCTCAATCGCATCGCTTGGCTCAGAGGCGTTGCCCGGCGACTTCTCGAATTCCTGCGCACCGTCCCCGATCTCGTCTTTGCGCTGATCTTCGTCGAGGCCTTCGGTCTGGGTCCCTTGCCCGGCGTGTTGGCGCTCGCGCTCCATTCGACGGGAGCGCTGGGAAAGCTCTTCTACGAGCTCGTCGAGAACATCGAGATGAACCCCGTCGAGGGCGTGCGCGCCTCCGGCGGCGGCCAGCTCGCCGCCATCCGCTACGCGGTCGTGCCGCAAGTCGTCACTGGCTTCGCGAGCTATCTCATCCTGCGCTTCGAGATCAACGTGCGCGAAGCTGCCGTGCTCGGCTACGTCGGCGCCGGCGGCATCGGCTACAAACTCGTCGAGGCCATTCGCAAGTTCTACTATTCGGACGTCTCGGCCATCCTGGTGCTGGTGATCCTGACGGTCTTCATCATCGAGATCGGGACGGGCCGCCTGCGCGCGCATCTCCTGGGCGAGCGGGGACGTGCATGAGCGCGGAATTGCGGCAGCAGCTCTTCGGCAACATCGCGGAGGCGGTCGAGCGGAACCGCCCGCACATCCGGCGCACGCGTGCCCGCGCCTGGCGTGGGATCGCATTGGCGGCGCTGCTCTTCACCCTGCTCTGTGCGGGTCTCTGGTGGATCGATTTCGGTCCCGCGCGGATGCTCGCGGGGATCGAGAAATTCGGGGCAATCCTCCTGCGCATGATGCCGCCGACGCCGGATACCTGGAGCCGCTTCACGCTTTATTTCCATGCGCTGCTGGAGACGCTGGGGCTCGCGCTCATCGGAACGCTGGCGGCGGCGGTGCTCGCCTTCCCTCTGGGGCTCCTTGCTGCGCGCGACGTGAGCGAGAGCCGACTGCTCCACATGCTGCTCCATCGCGTCTTCGACATGATCCGCGGCATCGACCGCTTCGTTTGGGCGCTCATCTTCGTGCGCGTCGTCGGGCTCGGTCCTTTCGCAGGCGCGCTCGCGATCGCCGTCACCAACATCGGCGCCTTCGGCAAGCTCTTCTCCGAGACGTTCGACGCGAGCGACCGCAAGCCGGTGGAGGGCGTGCTTTCGACGGGCGGCGGCAAGGGCATGGCCGTGCGCTTCGCGATGATCCCCCAGGTCTTCCCGGTGATTGCGAGCCAGGTGCTCTACTACTTCGAATCCGACACGCGCTCGGCGACGGTTATCGGCATCGTCGGCGCCGGCGGTATCGGCCTCATCCTCTACGAGGAGATCCGCACCCTCGAATGGCAGCACGTCGCCTGCCTCATCCTCATGATCCTCGTCACCGTTGCCGCGATCGACGCGCTCTCCGGCATCGTCAGACGCTCCTTCATCGGCGCCGAGCCGCGCGATCCCCCGAGCGACTGAGCCCGAACACATCCCGCTGCGGCCGTGCTAGCATCGAGACGAGCCGGCCTGTCAGAGGGAGAGCCGCATGGCGAACGAGGCGAGTGCCGACGTGATCCTCGGCAGCGGACCCTTCCGCTACCGGGTGCTTCGCCAATGGGGCGAGCTGCCGACGGGTTGGCGCTACGGCGACGTGGCAGCCGTCGGCGTCGACCGCAAGGACAACGTCTACGTCTTCAACCGCGGCCCCCATCCCATGATCGTCTACGACCGCGAGGGCCGCTTCGTGCGCTCCTGGGGCGAAGGCATTTTCAAACGGGCGCACGGGCTGCACATGGGGCCGGACGAGACGCTCTACCTGACCGACGATGGCGACCACACCGTGCGGCAATGCCGGCTCGACGGCGCGGTACTGATGACGATCGGAATTCCCGGCAGGCCGTCGTCCTTCATGAGCGGTCTGCCCTTCCACCGCTGCACTCACACCGCGCTCTCGCCGAAGGGCGAGATCTACATCGCCGACGGCTATGGCAATGCGTGCGTTCACAAATACTCGCCCGATGGCAAGCTGCTCTTCTCCTGGGGCGAACCCGGCACCGACCCCGGCGAGTTCAACATCGTGCACAACATCTGCTGCGATGCCGAGGGCTGGGTCTACGTCGCCGACCGCGAGAACCATCGCGTGCAAGTCTTCGACGGCGAGGGCAAATACGAGACGCAGTGGAACAACCTGCACCGTCCCTGCGGGCTCTATATGGAGAGCGGCAAGGACCCGCTCTGCTTCATCGGCGAGCTCGGCCCTGGTTACGCCATCAACCGCGACGCGCCCAATCTCGGTCCGCGCATCAGCATCCTCACGAGCGAGGGGAAGCTCCTCGCGCGGCTCGGACGCATGCACGCGGGCGAGGCGGTCGGGCAATTCATTGCGCCGCACGGGCTCGCGATCGACAGCCGTGGCGACCTCTACGTCGCAGAGGTCTCAAACACGGCCTGGCCGCAGATCTATCCGCCCCTGGATCCCCCGCGCGAGCTGCGCTGCCTGCAGAAGCTCGTCAAGGTTTCCTGATCGCGGCATCGCACTCCTGCGATTCCCGAAACGCGAAGCATTCCCCGGCGCATGCCCTCGGATAGCACGCCTCAGCGCCTACCCGACGCCTTGCGCGGCATACTGCTGATGTGCCTTGGCGTCACCATGTTCCCTTTCCTCAACACCTGCGCGAAGCTCCTAAGCACGGAGTATCCGCTGCTCGAGATCGTGTGGGCGCGCTTCACCGGGCACTTCGTGGTGATGGCGCTGATCTTCCTGCCGGGGCGCGGCTGGCGCCTCTTCGCGGCGCATCGGCTCTCGATCCAGATTGTCCGCTCGGTGCTGCTGCTGGGCTCGACCCTTTTCTTCATCCGCGCGATCGGCACGGTTCCGCTCGCCACAGCCTCCACCATCGGCTTCACCACGCCCCTCATGGTGACGGCGCTCTCTGTGCCGATGCTGCACGAAGCCGTGGGACCGCGCCGCTGGGCCGCGGTCGGGGTGGGCTTCATCGGTGCCCTCATCGTGATCCGACCCGGCAGCGGCTTCACCGATCCCGCGGTGCTGCTTCTCATCGGCTCTGCCACCTGCTACGCGCTCTACCAGATCGCGACACGGCGGGGCGCTTTCCACGACAACGCCGAGACCGGCATCGTCTATGCCGCGCTCATCGGCACCATCGTGATGAGCGCGCTAGTCCCCTTCGATTTCGTGCCGCCGCGAAAGCCCACCGACTATCTCCTGTTCGCGGCACTGGGGATCTTCGGCGGCTTCGGCCATTACTTCGTGACGCAAGCTTTCCGCCTCGGACCCGCTGCGCTGATCTCGCCGCTCGGCTATGTCGAACTCATCGGCACCACCGTCATGGGCTATCTCGTCTTCGGGAATTTCCCGGATTTCTGGACCTGGGTGGGCGCCACCCTGATCGTCGCCTCCGGCATCTACATCGCGTTCCGCGAGCGCCGACGGCGCAAGGTCTGAACGCTGGCGGCGGAACCGGCCGCGCATTAAGGTTTTCCCCCAGCAGGAGGAGCTTACCATGCCGATAATCAATGGCCCGCGGCTGATGGACGATCTGCATCGTCTCGCGGAGTTCGGGCGCTACAAGACCGGCGTCCACCGGCCCACCTACTCCAAGATCGACATGGAGGCGCGCCACTGGCTCGCGCATCGCATGAGCGAGGCCGGGCTCGAACCGACGATCGACGGGATCGGCACTGTCATCGGGCGCAGCGGGAAGGCCGGCCCGCGTCTCCTCGTGGGCTCGCACGTCGAGACGCAGCCCTACTCCGGCTGGCTCGACGGCGCCATGGGTGTGCTCTACGGGCTCGAGCTCGCGCGCGCCTTCGCCGAGGACGCCGCCACCGCCGATCTCGCGATCGACGTCGGGGCCTGGGCGGATGAGGAAGGCTATTACGGCTCGCTCCTCGGGAGCCGCTCCTTCTGCGGGGAGATCACGGAATCGGACATCGACGCCGCCGAGAACAAGATCGACGGCAAGAAGCTTCGCGAGGCGCTCGACGAGGCAGGCCTCTCCGGTCGTGCGCGCGAGCATCTCGATCCCAAACGCTACGTGGGATATCTCGAGGCGCATGTCGAGCAAGGCGATACACTCGACAACAGCGGGCTTCGTCTCGGCATCGTCACGGGAATCGTGGGGATCAATCTCTACCGCCTCACCTTCCATGGACAGCAAAACCACGCGGGCACGACGCGGATGGCCGTGCGCAAGGACGCGGGGGTGGCTCTGGTGCGGCTCGCCGCTGCCATCGACAAGCGATTCCCGGAGGTGGCGGGACCGCGCTCGGTTTGGACCACGGGCCGCATCACTCTCGACCCCGGCGCGCCCAGCGTGATCCCGGGCATGGCGGAGATGCTTTTCCAGTTCCGCGATGTCGAGCCTGAGCGGCTCGCGGTCATGGAGCGGGCACTCGAGGCGCTCGTCGCCGAGGCGAACGCGCAAGGCCCGTGCCGCACCGTGCTCGAGACCATCTCCAAGAACCCGCCGCATGCGATGAGCGACCGCTTCCAGGACGCGCTCGAATGGGCGGCCGAGCGGCATGCGCCGAAGCTCCACCAGCGCCTTCCGAGCGCCGCCGGTCACGATGCTCAGGTCTTCGCGCGCCACATTCCCGCAGGCATGCTCTTCGTACCGAGCATCGGTGGCGTGAGCCACCACTACACCGAGGATACGAAGGAAGCGGACATCGTGCTGGGCTGCCAAGCCTTCGCGGACGGTGCCGAGCGCATCCTCCGCCGCGCGGCCTGAGCCTGGCGATGCGGCGAACCACGCGCCGAGCGGCGCTGGCGGCGATCGCGGCGACGGCGATCGCGGGCAAAGCTGCGGCGCAAGCGCAGCGCCCGGCAGCACACGAGAAGTGGCAGCCCGGGCCGCCGCCTCATACCAAGGGCACGCGTATCTTCCTCGACTACGACCAGATCGAGCTCGACGCCGCGTTCAACCAGAGCTTCTGGGCCGCCGACATCGAGGAGACCCTCGCGCGCTTTGCCTCCGACAGCGAGCTCATGCGCGCCCGCCTGGGGGCGCCGCTTCGCGAGGCCTATGGCATCAGCGAGGTCGAGAAGATCGACGTCTACGCAACCAAGAAGCGCGAGGCGCCAATACACGTCTTCCTGCACGGCGGCGACTGGCGCGGTGGGGTCGCGAAGGATTACGGCTTTCCGGCGGAGGTCTTCGTCGCCGCGGGCGCACATTTCGCAGTGCCGGATTTCGCGGGCGTCCAATCGACCGGCGGCGCTCTCGCGCCGGTGGTCGAGCAGATCCGGCACGCGATAAGCTGGATCTACCGCAATGCCACGCGCTTCGGTGGCGACCGCAACCGCATCTATCTCTCCGGCCATTCCTCCGGCGGCCATCTTGCGGCGATCGCGCTGATGACCGACTGGAGCAGTTATGGCGCGCCATCGGACGTGCTCAAAGGCGGCCTTTGCATCAGCGGCGTCTACGATTTGAAGCCGGTTCGACTTTCCTCGCGGAGCGCCTATCTCAAGCTCGACGAGCCGCAGCAGGAAGCGTTGAGCCCGATCCGCCATATCGACATGCTCCGCACACCCGTAGTCGTCGCCTATGGCAGCGACGACAGTCCGGAGTTCCAGCGGCAGGGGAAGGAATTCGCGGCAGCGATCAAAGCCACGAACCGGCCGCTCGAGCTCCTGGTGGGCCAGCACTACAACCACTTCGCGCTGCTGCAGACCCTGGCCAATCCCTACGGGCTCCTCGGCCGGGCGGCGCTGCAGCAGATGAAGCTCGCCTGAGAGCGTCGTCCTTAGGCCAGCGAGGGAATGCGCCCATGAAGCCCTCGTCGACTACCGCCAGCTCCATGAGCACGCCCCTGCGATCCCCGCGGCGCTGCGCAGCCGCTATGCGGCGGCGCGCGAGAGCGGCCTCGAGCCGTTGCTCCTCGAGCTCGTGAAGCTCCGAGCCTCGGAAATCGACGGCTGCGCCTTCTCTCTCAACATGCACGCCGCCAACGCCCTCAAGCTCGGCGCAGATTGTCTCGACGACAGCCCCGAGAACACACCATTCACATGAAGAGCTTCTCGTCCTTGAGGCCCGCGTAGAGCGAGGCCACGAACTCGCCGTAGCCGTTGTAGAGGAGCGTCGGGCGCCGCTCGTTGGTGCCCAGGACGCGCTCGGACGCCTGGCTCCAGCGGGGGT
>DATJVP010000035.1:0-9847 GCA_035581425.1 Allostellaceae bacterium
TGCGCGGCATAGGCATAGGCGACCATGAGGCCGATGTCGTGCCCGACGACCCGCGCGCGGCGATGCCCGAGCGAGACAGCGAGCGCGTGAACGTCCTCGGCCATGGTCTTCTTGTCATAGCCCTGCTCGGGCTTCGAGGAAGCGCCGAAGCCGCGGAGGTCCGGTGCGACGATACGATGTGTCCGCGCAAGCAGGGGGATCAGCGGGCGCCACATGTGGCTCGTCTGCGCATAGCCGTGGAGGAGCAACACCAGCTCCCCTTTCCCGGCCTCGAGATAGTGCAGCTTCGCGCCAGCGGTCTCTGCGAATTTGCTTTCCATCCGCGCGCTCCCCTTTTCTTGCTGGCCCCTGGCTCCAAGGGGCAGCATCAAGCTAAGGCAAGCGCGGCGCAAATCAATCGCGGGCGGCGGCCGCTAAAGGCGCGCGACCGCCACCGCGTAGACGCAGTCGAGCGCGCCGTCGTTGCGGAATTCTCGATCCTGCGGCGCGCCGAAGGCGAAACAGTCGCCGGCATCGAGACGCAGCGGGCTTCCGTCCTCGATCAGGCTCAGCGAGCCTTCCTGCACCCAGATCATCTGGCGAATGAAGGCATAAGAACTCGCGGGAAAGACGACATGCGCGCCCGGCGGCATGCGCACCTGCGTCAACTCCAGAGGTGCGGCCTCCGCCGGCGAGAGCTGGCGGCGGACGTAGCCCGAGCCCGGATCGGTCCAGATCGGCTGCTCTGCCGCGCGGCGCAAGCGCTCGCCCATGCCGTCGAGCCGGCCCAGCAGCATCGAGAGTGTGAGGCCGAACGCGCCGGAAAGCCGGCCCAGCAGCGCCGCGGTCGGTCTCGCCTCATTGCGCTCGATGCGGCTGATCATCGCCTTGGAGACGCCGGAGCGCTGAGCAAGCTCCGCCAGCGACCAGCCGCGGCGCTCCCGCTCCGTCTTGAGGCGCGCGGAGAGCCGTCCGGAAAAACTGTTGACTGTCTCAGACATTTATCCACTATAGTAGACGCTACAAGAAAGGCAAGTGGGATGGGCAATTCTTCAGCCTCCGAAGGTTATTCCGTGCGCCGTCTCGACCCCTCGGGCGTCCGGGATGTGGCGTCGGAATTGGCGCAGGTGCTGGTCGACTGCGTCGAAGGCGGCGCCTCCGTCAGCTTCATGAGCGGACTCGATCTCGCGAAGGCGCGCGGGTTTTGGATCGAGGTCGCCGCCAAGTCCGAAAGCGACGGCCGCGCCGTCTTCGCGGCGATCCGCGAGCGCGACGGAAAGGTCGTGGGCACCGTGCAGATGATCCCCGCGGGCTTCGAGAACCAGCCGCATCGCGGCGAGATCGCGAAAATGCTGGTGCTGCGCTCAGAGCGGCGCCGCGGGCTCGGCGGCGCGTTGATGCGTGCAGCGGAGGCCGCCGCACATGAAGCCGGGAAGACGCTCCTCACGCTCGACACCGCGAGCGACGACGCTGAGCGACTCTATCGCTCGCTCGGCTGGATCGAGGTCGGACGCATTCCCGACTACGCGCTACTGCCTGACGGAAGGCCCTGCCCGACGATCGTCTTCTACAAGATGCTCGCGGCGTGACCTCATTCGCGTTGCGTGCTAGGACCACGGTGACGCGGCCGAGTTCATTTGCGGGGGAGCATCGACAGATCATGTCGCCGGAGATCATCGCGGAATTGGCGCCGACGGGTGCGCTGCGCGCGGGCATCAACCTCTCGAATTTTCTCCTGGTGACGGGAAAGAGCGTCGCGGGCGATCCCGAAGGCGTGTCGCCGGACATGGCGCGCGAGGTCGCGCGACGGCTCGGCGTCTCCCTCAAATTGGTGCCCTTCAAGACGCCGGGCGAGCTCGCGGACGCTGCGACGCAGGGTGTCTGGGACATCGGCCTCATCGGCGCTGAGCCGCAGCGCGCGGAGCAGATCGCCTTCACCGCCGCCTATTGCGAGATCGAGGCCACATATCTCGTCCCCCAGGGCTCGCGGCTCAGCTCGATCGCCGAGGTCGATGCACCGGGCGTGCGCATCGCCGTCACGGGGCGCAGCGCCTACGGACTCTGGCTCGACCGCAACATCAAGCGCGCGGAGCTCGTGCGCACGGAAACGGTCGACGCCTCCTTCGAGAAGTTTGTGACGGCAAAGCTCGAGGCGCTCGCGGGATTGCGCCCGCGCCTCCTCGTGGACGTGACGAAGATCGCGGGTGCGCGTATCCTCGAAGGCAAGTTCATGTCGGTGCAGCAGGCGATCGGCACGCCGCGAAAAAACGCCGCGGCAGCGGCCTTTCTCCGCAGCTTCGTCGAGGAGGCCAAGGCCTCGGGCTTCGTCGCGAGCCTCATCGAGCGGCACAAGGTGCGTGGATTGAGCGTGGCGCCGGCGGCGTGATTGAAACCGCGACAATCTCACGCTGCCGCAGCAGAATGGGCCTCGTCCCGAAATGAGCGGATCCGCCGAGCGCCGTCGCGCGGCTGCTTTGAGCCGCTTCTGGAAAGGGCCCGGTAGCACATGAAATTCGTCTGCGATGCCCCCGGAGGCAAGGCCTGGTTTCGGCTGGAGACGGAGGCCGAAGCCGCTTCTGAGTCGATCCGCATGCGCCATGCCGTCGAGAAGTACTTTCGTCAGGAGCGAGAGCGCGCCGCGCAGAGCTACCATCCGACGTCAAAGGTCTTTATCGAGCAGGATATCGGCTTGCGCGCCCATCTCGAGCGCAAGATGGCGCTGTTCTTGACGCTACGCGACGCGGACGGGACCGGCCTCGCAACGGCCATGCTTCCTCCCGGCGGCCACGACGACCTCGCGTACAAGATCGTGATCGTCGGCCCGGGCAATAGCGACCCCTACCCCGAGCAGGGCGAGGCGATCCGCGCGCTCGGCGGAAAATTCGCCATCGCCCTGGAACGCTCTCGCTGCTTTCCCTATCGCCGCGACTGACGCGGTCGGCGAGGTTAGGCGGCCGGAGCTTTGCGCGCCTCGAGCGCCATCGCGATCAGGGACATTCCTCCGAAGACGAGGTCGATGCCCACGAGCAGGCCCAGCGCCCAGACCAGCGTGCCGGGAAAGCCGGAGATGACGATGCCTGCCAAGACGAGATCGATGATCCCGTTCATCAGCATCCATTCCCATTTCCCCGAGAGCTCGCGGCGGTGAGCGATCGAGAGGGCGATGATTGCGATCCCATCGAAGATGAAGAACGCGACGAGTACATAGGTCAGGGTGATGAGCCCTTGAAACGGGTTCCAGAGCAGCAGGGCGCCAGCCGCGATCGCCAGCAGCGAGGACAGCACGGCCCAGCCGAAGCCCGGGGCCTCGCGTGCCCTGAAAGTGAAAACCAGACCCGCGACGCCGGCAACCAGGAATAGCCAGCCCAGGAATATCGTGGTCACGAGGCCCGCGAGCGGCGGCACCACGATCGCACCAATTCCGAGCACGGTCAGTACGATGCCTTCCGCAAGGAACGCGCCCCAATGACGCCGCATCGCCTGCCTAAACGCCGTCGAGAAATCGACCGGCGACTGCATGGATGACATCTGGCTCCCTCCCGCGCAAAAGATGCCCGCATCGATATTGAATTCGTTCGCTCCCGCCGGAATTCAACGTGGGCGAACATTCCCGGGAATCGTCATGTCCCCGACCATGACGACGAGTGGGGGTAGAAGGCACGCGGAAGCTCTCCCGCGACGCCGCGCTCGAGCCCCCTAGAACAATCCCGTGATCCTTCCGGCGGCGTCGATGCCGATGTTGTTGGCGGCCGGCACTGAGGGGAGGCCGGGCATGGTCATGATGTCGCCGCAGATCGCGACGACGAAACCGGCGCCCGCGGACAACCGAACCTCGCGCACCGGCACGACATGGCCCGAGGGTGCCGCCTTGAGTGCGGGATCGGTCGAGAAGCTGTATTGCGTCTTTGCGATGCAGACCGGCAAATTCCCGAATCCCTCGGACTGGAGTTCCTTGAAGCGGTTCCGCACGGCCTGGTCCGCCACGATCTCCGAAGCGCCGTAGATCTTCTGCGCGATTGTCTTCACCTTGTCCCAAAGCGGCATCTCGTCGGGATAGAGGAACTGGAATTTGCTCGCTCTCGTCTCCGTCATCCGCGCGACGGCGGTTGCGAGCTCGGCGGCGCCTTCGCCGCCGCGCGCCCAGTGGTCGGCGATGACGCACTGGACATCGATCTCGGCACAGAGCTCGCGGAGAGTCGCGGCCTCCGCTTCGGTATCGGCGCTGAACCGATTGACCGAGACGATCACGGGAAGGCCGAATTGGTCCCGCAGATTCCCGGCGTGCCGCTTCAGATTTGCGAAACCCTTCCTGAGCGCCGGAACGTTCTCCGTCTTCAGGTCCTGTTTCTCGACGCCGCCGTGCATTTTGAGCGCGCGGATCGTCGCGACCAGCACGACCGCGTCCGGCCGCAATCCCGCCTTGCGGCATTTGATGTCGATGAATTTCTCTGCGCCGAGATCGGCGCCGAATCCAGCCTCGGTCACGACGTAGTCCGCGAGCTTCAGTGCGGTGCGCGTGGCGATGACGGAGTTGCAGCCATGCGCGATGTTGGCGAACGGGCCGCCATGGACGAAAGCGGGGTTGTTCTCTAGCGTCTGCACGAGATTGGGCGCGATCGCGTCCTTGAGCAGCGCCGCCATCGGACCGTCCGCCTTGAGCTGGGCCGCTCGCACGGGCTTCCGCGCGCGCGTCTGGGCCACGATGATTTCGCCCAGGCGTCGGCGCAGATCCGCGAGATCGCTTGCGAGGCAGAAGATCGCCATGACCTCCGAAGCGACGGTGATGTCGAATCCATCCTCGCGCGGGAAGCCGTTCGCGACGCCGCCCAACGAGTTGACGATCGAGCGCAGCGCGCGGTCGTTCATGTCCATGCAGCGCCGCCAGGTGACGCGACGGGGATCGATGCCGAGCTCGTTCCCCCAATAGACGTGATTGTCTATGAGCGCCGCGAGCAGGTTGTTGGCGGTGCCGATTGCGTGAAAATCGCCGGTGAAGTGGAGATTGATGTCCTCCATGGGCACGACCTGCGCATAGCCGCCGCCGGCCGCGCCGCCCTTCATCCCGAAGCACGGACCGAGGCTCGGCTCGCGCAGGCAGATCGCTGCCCGCTTGCCGATGTGGTTGAGCGCGTCGCCGAGCCCGACCGTCGTTGTGGTCTTGCCCTCGCCCGCCGGAGTGGGCGTGATAGCCGAGACCAGAATCAGCTTTCCGTCCGCCCGGCCCTCGAGCGTGCGGATGTAGTCCATCGAGACCTTCGCCTTATAAGGCCCATAGTTGAGGAGAGCCTCGGCGGGAATGCCGAGCTTCTCGCGTCCGACCTCGGCGATCGGCCGCATCCGCGCGGCCTGCGCGATTTCAATGTCGGATTTGGGTGCCTCGTGTTGGGTGCTCATTTCTCTCCCCTGATGATCGTCTGTCTATAGGCGCCGCCGAACGACCCGCGTCTCGGTCACGATCAGGTCCATGGGCAGGTCGTGCGGTTGCGGATAAATCGTGGATAGGCAGGAAAACTCGTAGCCGACGCCGATCGCGAGCGTCTCTTCGGGCAGCGTCGCCAAGGTCCGGTCATAATAGCCCGCCCCGTATCCGAGCCGATAGCAGCGCTCGTCGAAGCCGACCAACGGGATGAGCAAGACCCGGGGTCGCATCCGCTCGCCATCGGCCGGCACCGGAATGTCCCAAATTCCGGAGACCATCGGTGCGTCCGGGATCCAGGCATGAAACTCTACGGGCGCCCTCTTCTCGACCACGACCGGCAACGAGAGGCGCGCGCCCGCTGCGCGGAGCCCTGCTGCGAATTCCCGGAGGTCGGGCTCGCCCCGGATCGGCCAGAAGAGCCCGAGCGAGGCGCCGCGCGGAACCAGATCTGCAAGCGCCGCCGTCATCGCCCGGTCTGCCGCCCTGCGAGCGGCCCCTCGGAGCGACTGGCGCGCGGCGATGAGCCGCCGCCGCTCCTGCCTCCGCCAGTCCCGTATTTCCGGCCAGCTTTCCATAGTCAGTTGCGGCGAATACTAAGCTGGCGAGCGTCGGCGGTCACGGCCGACCCGCACCGCGAGCGGCGCATTGGAGGGGCGCGATATTGCGCGTAGCATTTGCCGGCATCGAACGAAGGGAGCGGTCGAATGTATCGTCGCGGGATCGTCGCAGCGGCTGTCGCAATCGCGGCGGCTCTCATCCTTCATCTGGCGACATCGGCTGGCGCGGCCGGATCGAGCGATCGTCTCATCCTCTATTTCCGCCTGGTGCCGCCGGACGCAAGCCCCGAGCGCTATTTTTGCGCGATCGCCTCCGAGATCACGAACTTCAACGATTCCGACTACCCGCCGACGGGCATGATGACCGATGTCGGCATGCGCTACGGGGTGACGGAGATTTATCGCGCGACGCTCGTCAGCCGCACGACCTCGCAGCTTCAGCCGGCCTCTCCCGCCGACGGCGCCTATGTATTGACCATAGATCCGCTCTTTACGGTGTGCGTGCGGAGCTACGCCGCGAAGACCTACAGGGGGAGGCCGGCCGTCAGCTACGTCGACCTCCGCGACGGCAAATCCTATGACTTCGTCCTCCGCGGGACGAAGACCTTCGACGTCTACAAGGTCGAGATCGCGGGCGGCAACGCGATGCAGGAGATCTGGACCGAATGGAAGAAGTCGCACTAGCCATGGATCGCGAGAGAGCGCGGGGTCGCCTGCCCTAACCGGCCTTCGCGCGGCGGCGCGCGTGGAAACGCCGCTGCCGCGCGCGATTGCCGCAGACCTCCATCTCGCACCAGCGCCGGCTCCTGTTCTTCGTGGTGTCGAAGAATAGCCAGCCACAGGCATCGCCCTCGCACTGCCTGATGCGCGAGAACTCGACCTGCGTCAGCAGCGTGAGCGCGGAGAGCGCAATCGGCCCCAAGGTCGCCTCGAGCGGCGTTTCCGTTGCATCCCAGGCCCAGACGAAGGCACCGGCCATCGGAAGGAGCTGCGCACGCGCGATGCACTCCCCGTGAATCCGGGTGAGGTGCCGGATGAGGGTTTGCTCGGGCTGGCGCTTTGCCGCAATCGCCGCGGCGATCGCGTAAATGAGATCGCGGAGCGCACGCGCGCTCGCCAGGAACTTGCCCGCCGCTCGGGGGCTGCGGCTCAACCGGCCGAGGACGATCTCGCTGTCTGCCGGCGTGAGCACCCGAGCGTGGCGTGCCCAGGCGATCACGTGGTCGACGCGCTGAAGATGATCTTGATGCGTCGGCGTCCCGCGTCCCGACGCGGTATTTGCGAAATCGAGCGCGAGGTCCTTGCCGATGAGCGGCAGGCTCCCGGCGCGTGAAGTCTCGGCGTCGCCCGACGGTTCCATATAACGGTCTATATCAATTTTACGCGTTACGGTCAAAGCGCTAAGCTTAAAAGCGGAACCGGCGGGAGGAGAGAAATGAAGACCCGGTATTCGGCCGCGCGCGGCGCGGCGGTCTCCATCGTAGTTGCCCTGGCTGCATGTCTCTCGGCGCCGCCCGCGCGGTCTGCCGAGGACGCGCTCAACTATTATCAGGCGACGACGATCGTCACCGGCTACGACATGCGCAGCCGTCCCTTGGGTTTCGCGCGGTGCCTGCAAACAGTGCTGGTCAACCTCTCGGGCGAGCCGCGGCTTGCCAACGATCCCCGCGTAGCGGCGCTGGCAGCCCATGCCGAAACGCTCGTCGCGTCCTTCAACTACGTCGACCAGATGGCAGGCATCAAGGTGCACGACGACCAAGGCACCTACGACCGCTCCTACAATCTCACCGTGAAGTTCGTGCCGGAGCGGATCGACGGTGTCCTCGCCGACCTCGGCGAGCGTCCCTGGCGCGGGACCCGGCCGACGATCGTGCCGATGATCCGGATTCGGCGGTTTTCGTCGCTCTATCTCCTGAGCGCCGATGAGCCCGCGGGATCCGAGCAGCGTCCAGCCTTCGCCACGGCCGCCGCCGACTATTATCTGAACGTCCGTTTTCCCTCCCGGGCGGAGTTCGCGTCCGCATCCATCGCGCTCGATGGCGTGCTGTCGGCGCCCCCCGCATCGCCCGGCGAGGAGGCGTTCGTCATCGGCACATTGGAGTTCCAGGAATCGCTGCCGGGCTGGGTCGGTTCCTGGCAATTGCGTTGGCACGGCGCCGGCTACCGCTGGGGCATCAAGGGCGTGAACTACGACGACGCCTTCCGCGACCTCGCCCGCGGCGTCCTTCGCATCGCCTCAGGACATGGCGCACCGGATTGATCGCTCGCAATTCTGCAAAGGCTGGTGGGCGAACCGAGATCAAACTGGGCACTGGCAAATCATCGTTTCCGTGCCTTTTTCCAAGCAGCCGCGCGCGATTCGGAAACCCGCAAGCGATGCCGCCGCTGACGGCGTCAAGCCGTCGGCACCGTCCCGCCATCGATAACGTATTCGGTGCCCGTAACGGAAGCGGCGCGCGGCGAAGCCAGAAACGCGATCAGGTCTGCCACTTCTTTGGGTTTGGCTGGACGGCCGAGTGGTATCCCGCCGAGGCCGTCCATGATTATTTGCTTCCCGCCCTCATAGTCCGTGCCGGCCTGTTCTGCCAGGCGCGTCGCCAACCGGACCGCCGCCTCGGTTTCGATCCAGCCGGGTGAAACGCGGACGACTCGCACACCCTTGGGGCTCACCTCCTTGGACAGTGCCTTGCTGTAGTTCGAGAGCGCCGCTTTGGCCGCCGCGTAGGCGATGGTGGCTTCGGGTAGCGGCATCCGGTCCTGAATCGAGGTGACATGGATTATGACGCCGGAGCCCTGTTCGATCATCGACGGCAGCAGCGCACGATCAAGGCGCACGGCAGCGAACAGGTTCTGGTCGAGCGCTTTGTGCCACTCGTTGTCGTCAAGTACGACGAAACCGCCGGCGGGTGCTGCGGAGCCACCGACGACATGCGCGACGATGTCTATGCCGCCAAGACGGTCGCGGACTGCGTCGGAAACGGCGGCGCATCCTTCCACCGTCGATACATCGGCGATGACGAAGTGCTCTGCATCGGAAGGACTCTCAGGCGGGGATCGGGCTGTGGTCAGAACGCTCGCGCCGGCTTCATGCAGCGCCTCGACAACAGCCCGACCGACGCCCTTGGTGCCGCCCGTCACAAGGGCACGTTTGCCGTCGAGTTCGAGATAGTCACTCATGACCTTATCTCCAGCGCGGCGATCTTGTCGCCTTGGAGCGTGAACACGAAATCGAGGGCAATCGGACTGCCCGGAAAATTGCCTGTGAGCTTGGTGCTGACGACGGTCTTGCCGCCGTGCGCGGATGCGGCGAGCGGCTCAAGTGTGTGCTGGTATTTCTTTGCAGTCTCTAACCGCCACGCCTTGATGGCCTTAAGGCCCTTCAACGTCTGGCCTTCGTCCTGCACCGTGGCATCCGGCGCGAAGCATTCTGCGAGCGCGTCAGTATCGCGCGTGTTTTCGGATGACATGAAGACTTCGATCGCTTTGGGCAGCCGTAAGGGCATGGCGATTCCTTTCCGTTATCGGCTCCGTTCCCCGTTGTCGGTGTTGCCTCTAATCAATGATGGCGATACACTTACCAGATGGCAAGAACGCACAAAAAAGTAAGGTACTCACCCAAGAGTAAGGGCAGGGCATACACGCCCGTTACCGCCGCGCAGGATGTGGAGCGGGCGTTCAAAGTGCTCGAAGGACGATGGAAACTCCTCATCCTGTTCCACCTCTTCGGCGGAAAGGTCCTTCGCTTTTCGGAGCTGGAGCGGGCTATTCCCGCGATTTCCCAGAAGATGCTTATCCAGCAGCTTCGCCAGATGGAAAACGACGGTATGGTTCGGCGGATCGTCCATCATCAGGTGCCGCCGAAAGTCGAATATGGATTAACAGACTGGGGTCA
>DATJVP010000036.1:0-7696 GCA_035581425.1 Allostellaceae bacterium
AAGGCGAGCTTCACCTGGGCATCCTGCTCGCGGATCTCGGCGCGCTTCTCGCGCCACAGCTCCGCCACGCGCTCGAGCAGCTCGCCGAACCCCGGCAGGCCGTGGCGCGGGGCTTTCGGGAAGTAGGTGCCGCCGTAAAACGGCGTGCCGTCGGGCGACAGGAACATGGTGAGCGGCCAGCCGCCGGCGCCGCGGCCGAACATCTGGTGCGCCACTTGGTAGATCTGGTCGAGATCCGGGCGCTCCTCGCGGTCCACCTTCACGTTCACGTAGTCCCGGTTCATGCGCGCCGCGATGTCGGCGTCCTCGAAGCTCTCGTGCGCCATGACGTGGCACCAGTGGCAGGCGGAATACCCGATCGAGAGCAGGATCGGCTTGTCCTCGGCGCGTGCGGCGGCGAAGGCGTCGGGGCCCCAGGCCTGCCAGGCCACGGGATTTTCCCGGTGCTGCAGGAGATAGGGGCTGGTTTCTTGGGCGAGGACGTTGCGGCGTGGCATGGCGGGGCCGATAGTGGGCGCCCACCGCACCCGGCTCAACCTGTTTCCTGCGTCGAATTCGCGCTCGCGTGACCCGCTCCTCCGACGACACGATCTTCGCCTGCGCCACCGCTTCGGGCCGTGCGGGGATCGCGGTCGTGCGAATCTCGGGACGACGCGCGGGCGCAGCACTGACGGCGCTCGGGGTCGCAGCAGGAAAAGCACGGACATTGCATCGCGCCCTGTTCCGGCATCCCCAGAGCGGGGAGCTGCTCGACGACGGCTTGGCCGTGCGCTTCCCCGCGCCCGGGAGCTATACCGGCGAGGACGTGGTTGAACTCCACCTTCACGGCGGCCGCGCGGTTTTAGATGCAATCGTCTCCGTCCTGGGGGAAATTCCCGGACTGCGACCCGCAGATGCCGGAGAATTCACGCGCCGAGCCTTTGAGAACGGGAAACTCGATCTCACGGAAGCGGAGGCGGTGGCGGATCTCGTCGCGGCCGAGACGTCCACTCAGCGCCGGCAGGCACTGCGCCAGCTCGGCGGCGAGCTCGGGCGCCTCTACGAGGGCTGGCGCGACCGGCTCGTGCGGGTCCTGGCACACTCCGAGGCCGAGATCGATTTCCCGGACGAGGGGCTCCCGGGTGATCTCGCAAGCGCTGGTCGTGCCGAGATCCGGTCGCTTTGCGAGGCTATCAGGCGGCATTTGGCGGATAATCGTCGCGGCGAGCGGGTGCGCGAGGGGCTATCGATTGCGATCCTGGGACCGCCCAATGCGGGCAAGTCGACGCTGCTGAACCGGCTCGCCCGGCGCGAGGCCGCGATTACCTCCGCCATCGCAGGCACGACGCGCGACGTGATCGAGGTCCATCTGGACCTTGGCGGCTATGCCGTGACGGTCGCGGATACGGCGGGCCTGCGCGAGACCCGCGACGCCATCGAGGCCGAGGGCGTGCGCCGCGCCGAGGCGCGCGCGGTGAGCGCGGATTTGAAGCTCGTCATCCTGGACGCGACGCGCCCGGGCGAGGCCGAGGGTCCCGTCGGATCGCTCATCGATGCCGACACGATTGCGATCGCCAACAAGATCGATCTCGCAGGGAGCGACGACGCTGCCGCTTGGGCGGACGGGCTCGGCGCGGGCAAGGCGATGCGGCTCTCGGCGACGTCCGGCAGCGGCCTCGACGCACTGCTCGAGCGTCTGACGCGCGAGATCGCCGCGCGCTTCGATGCGAGCGCCGCCCCGACATTGACGCGCGCGCGCCACCGCGCGGCGCTCGAGGAGTGCGTCTCCGCGCTGCAACGGTACGAGCGGGCGCCGCTGCCGGAGCTCGCCGCGGAAGATCTTCGTCTTGCCGCGCGCGCGCTCGGGCGCATCACGGGCCGCGTCGATGTCGAGGATCTGCTCGACGTGATCTTCCGCGAGTTCTGCATCGGGAAATAGGCTCAGAACGCGGCTTTCTTACGGTTCGTCGCGACGATTGCAGCGAAGGCGCAGGCGGCTCCCAGCGCTTCGATCACGGCGGCTGCGAGATAGAGCGGCTGATAGCGGCCGATGAGGCTGTAGGCGTAAGAGAAGGCCCAGCCACCGCCAGCTTGCGCCACGCCGAAGCCGAGCGTGGCGAGGCCCCAGAGGCGCGCTTGATCGCGCGGCGGCACCTGCTCGGCGACGACGCCGGCGCAAAGCGCGGGCATGGCGGGTGTGAGAGCGCCCACCACGAGCACCGATATCGCGAGGAGCGGCACCGAGGTAAAGGCGACGGGCATCGCCACCGCGATCGACTTCACCATGAACGCGACGAGGAGAGCCCGGCTCAGGCCGATCCGATCGCCGAGCGCGCCGGCGAGGCTCGGTCCGAAGATCGCGCCGAAACCGAAGAGCAGCCACGTAGCGTTGCCGATCGCGGCTCCGCGTCCGAGCTCGTGGGTGACGAAGTCCGCCCAGAAGATCGCGTGTGGGATGAACCCCGCGCCGTCCACCGCGAAGGCGAGGCCGGTGAATAGCAGCGGCACGGTGATTGGCGCCCTAACGTGATGGACTGCACCCGGCGCCGCGCGAGCAACCCCGTCATGCCATCGACCCCAGGTGACGGCTGCAGCAAGGAGAGACCCCAGCGCGAGTCCTCCCCATGCCCAGGCCGGGGTAATGGCAGCGAGCGGGGCGACGGCCAGGCTCCCCAATCCGGCTCCTAGCCCCACTCCGGCATAGATTACGCCGCCGGTGCGGCCCCTAACCGCCGGCGGAGCCTGCGTCAGCAGGAAACTCGGGCCGAGCACCATCAGGACTCCGCCGGTGATCCCCGTCAGCAGTCGCCAGGGGGCGATCCACCAGAACCCGCCGGGTATGACACAGAGCCCGAGACCGAGGGCGGTCAGGAGAAAGCTGCCGCGAATCGAGAGCGCGGCTCCCAGGCGCCGAGCCAGTAGGCTCGCCATCCAAGCGCCCATGAAGTAGCCCGCGAGGTTGGTGGCGCCCAGATAGTCCGCCTGTGTTGAGCTGACGACACCGGACTGTACGAGGAAGGGAATGAGCGCCGTATAGGAGAACCGGGCGAAGCCGACACCCGTCAGCGTCGCGCACAGCCCGGGCCAAGCGAGGCTCCACCAACGCGGCAGCACCATGCCCCGTCTATGGAGCGCCCAGGCAGGGGTGTCAACGCGGGCGAGCGCGGGTCAGGGTTTCACGTGAAACACCGGTTCTATCGCCGCTCTTTGACAGGGATTATCCGGCTCCCTAGAGTGCGCCGCCATGAGCGGCTACGACGTGATCGTCATCGGCGGCGGCCATGCGGGGTGCGAGGCGGCAGCGGCGGCGGCGCGACTCGGCGCCCGAACGCTGCTCCTCACGCACAAGGCCGCGACCATCGGCGAGATGTCCTGCAATCCCGCGATCGGCGGACTCGCCAAGGGCCACCTGGTACGGGAGATCGACGCGCTCGACGGAGTCATGGGCCGGGCGACCGATCGGGCGGGCATCCAATTCCGGCTGCTGAACCGCAGCAAGGGTCCGGCGGTACGGGGCCCGCGGGCGCAGGCAGACCGACGGCTCTACCGCCGAGCCATGCAGGCGATCCTGGCGGAGCAGCCGAACCTCGAGATCCGAGAGGGTGCGGCGGAGGATCTCGTTTTCGGTGCCGCCGGCGTCTTGGGCGTGACAACGGGGGCGGGGGAGGCGCTCGCGACGGGGCGGGTCGTTCTGACGACCGGCACCTTCCTGCGCGGCCTCATCCATATCGGCGAGGAGAAGATTCCGGCGGGGCGCGTCGGCGAGGCGCCGGCAATCGGCCTTTCCGCGACGCTGCTGCGGCTCGGCTTCGCGCTTGGCCGGCTCAAGACGGGGACGCCGCCCCGGCTCGACGGTCGCACGATCGATTTCGCGGGGCTCGAGACACAGGCCGGTGACGATCCACCGCAACCCTTCTCGTTTCTGACCCGGCGGATCGAGACACCGCAGCTCCCGTGCCACATCACTGAGACGACGCCCGCGGCGCATGCGATCATCCGCGCGAACCTGCATCGCGCGCCGATCTATTCCGGCCAGATCGAGGGCACCGGGCCGCGCTATTGCCCCTCGATCGAGGACAAGGTCGTGCGCTTTGCCGATCGCGAGCGGCACCAGATCTTCCTGGAGCCGGAGGGCCTCGACGATCCCACGATCTATCCCAACGGCATCTCGACCTCGCTGCCGCAGGAAGTCCAGGTCGAGCTGCTGAAGACCATTCCCGGGCTCGAGCGCGCGGCGATGCTGAGGCCGGGCTACGCCATCGAATATGATTTCGTCGACCCGCGTGAGCTCTTTCCGACGCTCGAGACCAAGCGCGTGCCTGGCCTCTACTTCGCGGGACAGATCAACGGGACGACCGGCTACGAGGAGGCCGCGGCGCAGGGGTTGGTGGCGGGGCTCAATGCCGCGCTCTCGGCGGGGGGCGGGGAAGCCGTCACCTTCGACCGCGCGAGCTCCTATATCGGCGTTCTCATCGACGATCTCGTCACCCGCGGGACCAATGAGCCCTACCGCATGTTCACCTCACGTGCGGAATATCGGCTGGTGCTGCGCGCGGACAATGCGGACCAACGTCTGACGCCGCGCGGGATCGCCATCGGCTGTGTCGGATCCGAGCGAAAGACTGCCTTCGAGGCAAAGCTGGCTGCGCTGGAGGCCGCCCGCGGGTTGGCGCGGGGCCTGCGGCTGACGCCACCGGCGCTCCGCGCTCGCGGCATCGTCGTCAACGAGGATGGGGTTCCTCGAACCGCAGCCGAGCTTCTGGCCTATCCCGGAGTCGATCACGTCCGACTGTGCGGTGTCTGGCCCGAGCTTGCGGCAATCTCGCCGGCGATTGCCGAGCAGCTCGAGATCGACGCGCGCTATGCGGGCTATCTCGAGCGTCAGGAGGCGGACATCCGAGCCTTCCGGAAGGACGAAGCTCTCGCCTTGCCCGTCGATCTCGATTACGACGCGATCGGCAGCCTCTCCGCGGAGATCCGAAGCAAGCTTCGCTCGGCCCGCCCAACCACACTGGGCGCCGCCGGTCGCATCTCCGGCGTCACGCCGGCTGCGCTCGTCGCCCTCCTCAAATACGTCCGCAAAGCCGCTTAGCCCCTTTCCCGCTTGAAGGAGAGGGGAATCGAGAGTGCGCTATGCCTTTAAGCCCCGTCGACTGCGCGTCTCTCCTCGGTGTTTCACGTGAAACGCTCGCGCGGCTCGAAGCCTATGTCGCGCTGCTGCGGAGCTGGAACCCGAGGATCAATCTCGTGAGCGCCGGGAGCCTCGGCGATGTCTGGCGGCGGCACATCCTCGACAGCGGGCAACTCCTCCGTCATCTCCCGACGGATGCGCGCGTGCTCGTCGATCTCGGGAGCGGGGCGGGGTTGCCGGGCTTGATCCTCGCCATCCTCGGCGTGCCAGACGTGCATCTCGTCGAGTCCGACCGGCGGAAGGTCGAGTTTCTCCGGGAGGCGGCGCGAATCACAGGTGTCACCGTCACTCTTCACGCCGAGCGAATCGAGCGGGTCTCGCCATTCCCCGCCGATGTCGTCACTGCCCGCGCTCTCGCGCCTGTGTCCCGGCTTCTCGCTTGGAGCCGGCCGTTTCTGCGCGACGCTTCGGTCTGCCTCTTCCTTAAGGGTGTGGATGTCGGGGACGAATTGACCGCTGCGCGGGGAGAATGGATAATGCAATCACAAATTCTGGCCAGTCTAAGCGATGACAAGGGCCATATATTGAGATTGGAGGGGCTTCGGCATGCTCCCGACCGACCCGCGAACCGAGCCAGCCGCCCCTGAGAACCCGCGCGATCCACGCATCCTCGCGGTCGTGAACCAGAAGGGTGGGGTAGGCAAGACCACCACCGCCATCAACCTCGCGACCGCGCTTGCAGCGGTGCAGAAGCGCGCCCTCGTCATCGATTTCGATCCGCAGGGGAACGCCAGCACCGGTCTCGGCATTGGCCGGCAATTGCGGACCGTTACCAGTTACGACGTCCTTCTGACGGACCGCTCGCTCGCCGATGCAACCGTGCCCACCGTCGTTCCTGGTTTGTTCATCGTGCCCGCTTCAGTCGACCTCTCCGGCGCCGAGGTCGAGCTCGTGGAGATGGAGCGGCGGGAATTCCGACTGCGCGATTCGCTCGCGCGGGCGACGCTCGACTACGATTACGTCCTCATCGACTGTCCGCCCTCGCTCGGGCTCCTGACGCTCAACGCGCTGGTGGCGGCGCATGCGGTCCTCGTCCCGCTGCAATGCGAGTTCTACGCGCTCGAGGGGCTAAGCCATCTCGTGCGCACGATCGAGCGCGTGAAACGGCATCTCAACCCCGCGCTCGAGATCCAGGGCGTGGTGCTCACCATGTTCGACAAGCGCAACAATCTGAGCGGGCTCGTCGCCGAGGATGTCCGTCGGCATTTCGCGAGCAAGGTCTACGAGACCGTGATCCCCCGAAACGTCCGCGTCTCCGAGGCGCCCTCGCACGGCAAGCCCGTGCTGCTCTACGATCTCGATTGTCCCGGTGCGCAGGCTTACGTGCATCTCGCAGGAGAGGTGTTGCGCCGCGAGCACCGGGTGAGCGCATGATCGACGAGGCGAGGCGGCGCAATCTCGGCCGCGGCCTCTCCGCGCTCCTCGGCGAGGAAGAGGCGCCTCAGCCCGAAGCCGCGACGCATCGTCTCCGCGTCGATCTCCTGCATCCCGGACGCTACCAGCCCCGGCACAAATTCGATCCCGCTGCGATCGAGGCGCTCTCGCAGTCGATCCGCGAGAAAGGGGTGCTGCAGCCGTTGCTGGTGCGGAAGCATCCGAGCCTAGCCGGCGAATACGAGATCATCGCGGGAGAGCGGCGCTGGCGCGCGGCGCAGCTCGCGCAGCTCCACGAGGTCCCCGTCGTGCTCCGCGCGATCGACGACCGCGAGGCGCTGGAGATCGCGCTCGTCGAGAACCTGCAGCGTCAAGATCTCTCGCCGCTCGAGGAGGCCGAGGCCTATCGCCGTCTCCTCGACGAGTTCAGCCACACGCAAGAGGCCGTCGCGCACGCCGTCGGCAAGAGCCGGAGCCACGTCGCGAACACGCTGCGGCTCCTGGACTTGCCGCTCCCGGTGAAGCGCCATCTCGACGAGGGCATGCTAACCGCGGGCCACGCACGCGCGTTGCTCACCGCCTCCGACCCGACGGCGCTCGCAGAAGAGGTCCTGCGCCGCGGCCTCAACGTGCGCCAGACCGAGCGCCTCGCAAAGCGCGGCCCCAGCAAACCGCGCCCGCGCCGTCTCCCTGCCGAGAGCGGCGACGGCAAGGACGCCGACACCCGCGCTCTCGAGCGCGATCTATCGGCGGTGCTCGGCCTCGTCGTCAGCGTCGACCCCGCGAGCTCCGGCGGCACGATCACGATCCGCTATCAATCGCTCGATCAGCTCGACGACGTCCTCCGCCGCCTCAGCCAACCCCCGCCGCCGCGCAGATAAGAGTCCCTCTCGTCCGTAGCGGGAGAGGGTTGCGGTCCATTGCGCGGATAGATTTATGCCGGAAGCAAACCTCGCCTGCGAGTAGGTCAGCGGGCAAAGAGTGCCGGGCCTGCGAACCGCCGGTTCCGCTGTTACTTCCGCCTCTGTCCCACGCTTCGCGCAAGCCTTAGCAGCACGTCGCTGCAGATGGTCCGATCGGGGAAGCCCGTGCGCTTGCACTGGCGCTCGGCCTCCAGCAGAAGGGCGAGCGCGCTGGCACAGCGGCGCTCCG
>DATJVP010000037.1:0-13018 GCA_035581425.1 Allostellaceae bacterium
CACGCTACGTGCCGGGCGCTGCGCGGAAACCGGCGCGGGTCGCGCCCGCGGATGCTTTGAGGCGAATGCTCGACGAGTGCCTCGCGATCCCGCGGCGGCTCGACTTCGAGGCTGTCGCAACGATCGTCGACACCGTCGATCGCGTGCCCTGCTGGGAAGTGGCAACGGGCGACGTCGACACCGCCATCGAGCAAATTCGGGAGCTTCTAGAGGATCGAGCTTCGAGATCCGAGCGCGAGCGGGTCCCGCCGATGCGGGTCACCGCAGGGAGCTAGCGCCCGAGAAAACGCTCGAGCCAATGCACGTCGTAGTCGCCGTTGACGAAATCCGGGGCGGCGATGAGGCGCTGGTGGAGCGGGATTGTGGTGTCGATGCCGGTGATCACGTATTCCTCGAGCGCGCGGCGGAGCCGCATGAGGCATTCGTTGCGGCTCCCTCCGGATACGATGAGCTTCGAGACGAGGCTGTCGTATTGGGGAGGCACCGTGTAGCCCTGGTAGAGCGCGCTGTCGACGCGCACGCCGAGGCCGCCGGGGGCGTGATAGCCGGTGACCAGGCCCGGCGAGGGCACGAAGGTCTCGGGATGCTCGGCGTTGATACGGCACTCGATCGAGTGTCCCGACAGCGTCACGTCCTGCTGGCGATAGCCGAGCGGCGCTCCCGAGGCAATCCGGATCTGCTCCCGGACGATGTCGATCCCGCTCAGCATCTCCGAGATCGGATGCTCGACCTGGAGCCGGGTGTTCATCTCGATGAAGTGGAACTTGCCGTCCTCGAAGAGGAACTCGACCGTGCCGGCGCTCCTGTAGCCGAGCTTCGTCATCGCGGCCGTGACGATCGCGCCGAGCGAGGCGCGCTGCTCCGCATTGAGCGCGGGCGAGGGCGTCTCCTCCAGCAGCTTTTGGTGCGACCGCTGAACCGAGCAGTCGCGCTCGCCGATGTGAATGACGCCGCCTTGGCCGTCGCCGAGGATCTGCATCTCGATGTGGCGGGGATGCGTCAGATGCCGCTCCAGATAGACCTCGGCATTCGCAAAGAAGGCTGCGGATTCCCGCTGTGCCGCCGGCAGCATCTCCGCGAGCGCCGCCTCGTCGCGAGCCACGCGCATGCCGCGTCCGCCGCCGCCGCCCGCGGCCTTGATGAGGACGGGATAGCCGATGCGCTTCGCCTCCGCGAGCGCGTGCTCGAGCGTGTCGACCGCGCCATCGGAGCCTGGCACCACGGGGATGCCGAGGTCGATCGCCGCCCGCTTCGCCGCGACCTTGTCGCCCATCACGCGAATGTGCTCGACGCTGGGGCCGATGAAGACGAAGCCGTGCTCCTCGACCATTTCCGCAAAGCCCGGGTTTTCCGCGAGGAAGCCCAGTCCCGGATGAATCGCATCGGCGCCGGTGATGCGCGCGGCGGAGAGGATCGCGGGGATGTTGAGATAGCTCTCGCGCGCGGGCGGCGGACCGATGCAGACGCTCTCGTCCGCGAGGCGCACATGCATCGCCGCTGCATCCGCCGTCGAATGCACGGCCACGGTCTTGATCCCCATCTCGCGGCAGGCGCGGTGGATGCGCAGCGCGATCTCGCCGCGGTTAGCGATGAGGATCTTCTCGAACATCGGGGCGCCGCCCCCTATTCCACGACCATCAGGACCTGGCCGTACTCGACGGGCATGCCGTCCGCGACGAGGACCTCGGCGACGCGGCCGGGACGCGGAGCGCGGATCTGGTTCATGACCTTCATGGCCTCGACGATCAGCAGCACCTGGCCCTCGTTAACGCGGTCGCCGAGCTTGACGAAGGGTGGCTGATCCGGCTGCGGGGCGATGTAGGCGGTGCCGACCATCGGCGATTTGATCGCGCCGGGATGGTCGACGGGCGCAACGGCCGCAGGCTTCTCGGTCGTCTCGCTGGGCGAAGCCGCGGGAGCGGCGACCGGCGCGGCGGCGATCGCGGTCACGACGTTCCGCGCGACGCGGATGCGGCGATCCTTGTACGCGTATTCGATTTCCGTGAGGCCGGTCTCCTCGAGCAGCGCCGCGAGCTCACGGACGAGCTCGGCGTCGACGGCGAGGTCGCTTCGATTGGGCATTCGAGAGAATCCCTCGCTCAGGCCGTCTTGTCGGCGGCTGCTTCGAGCATGCGCGCATGAGCGTCGAGCGCCAACAGATAGCCCTGCGGCCCCAGCCCCATGATCACACCGTCTGCGACCAAGCTGATGTAGGAGTGGTGCCGCCATTCCTCGCGGCGATGGATGTTCGAGAGATGTACCTCGATCGTCGGCACGCCTGCGGCCTTGATCGCGTCGTGGATCGCGACGGAGGTGTGCGTGAATCCCGCGGGATTGAGGATTATGCCGTCGGCGCTGCCGCGCGCCTCCTGGATCCAGTCCACGATCTGGCCCTCGTGATTGGACTGTCGGAAATCGATGTCGAGCTCCAGCTCGCTCGCGCGCTCGGCGCAAGCGGCCTCGATGTCCGCCAGCGTGCTCGAGCCGTAAATCTGCGGCTCGCGGATGCCCAGCATGTTGAGGTTGGGGCCGTTCAAGATGAGGATCGTCGCGCGTGCCACCGGCAATTCCCGAGATCGGATGTTTGCGATCCGCGCCTTATAGCAGGGGGGGAGGGGTGGGGCAAACAGCGTGCGTCGAAGGACGCACGGTCATTCCACCTCCGCTACAAAAGGCGTTGCTGCCCTTGCCTCGAGCTTGGCGAGGAGGCGGTCTAGCGAGGCCCGCTCCGTGGGTGCAAGGCCTGCGAGGAGGCGTGCCTCGACGCGGCGGGCGTGGGGCACGATCTCGCGGTGGACGGCTTTTCCGGTCGCCGTGAGGGCGAGGACCGAGCGGCGGCGGTCGGCGGGGTCGATGCGGCGGCTCACGCGGCCGGAGGCGACGAGGCGCGCCACTGCCCGGCTCACGCGCACCTTGTCCATCTGCGTCTTCTCCGCGACGCCGTTCGCGGAGAGCGGGCCGAAGCGCCCGAGCACCGCCATCACCCGCCACTCCGGCACCGTGAGCCGGAACCGCCGCTCGTAGCTCCGCGCGATCGCCTGGGAGACGCGGAGCATGAGCACCGAGAGCCGATAGGGCAGGAATTCTTCCAGAACGAGCCCGCCGTTTGGGGGGCGGGCGCGGGGGCTTGGCTTTCGTTTCATCTGAAACTAAATTGCTGGGCATGGCCGATCCCGTCAAGACCCCAGAGCCCGCCGCCGCTCCCAGCGATCTCTGGGAAAATCCCATGGGAACCGACGGTTTCGAGTTCGTGGAGTACACGGCGCCCGACACCGCGGCGCTGGGCAGGCTCTTCGAGAGCATGGGCTTCGCCGCGGTGGCGCGGCATCGCTCCAAGAATGTGACGCTCTACCGCCAGGGCGACGTCAACTTCGTCGTCAATTCCGAGCCCGAGAGCTTCGCCCAGGCTTTCGCGCGCCTTCACGGCCCCTCCGTCTGCGCCATTGCGTTCCGCGTGCGCGACGCCGCCCGCGCGCATGACCGCGCGATCGCGCTCGGCGCAAAGCCCGTCCACGGGAAGGTCGGACCGATGGAGCTCAACATCCCCGCGATCGAGGGGATCGGCGGCAGCCTCATCTATCTCGTCGACCGCTACGGCGACCGCACGATCTACGACGTGGATTTCGTGCCCTTGACGGGCGCCGAGGCGAGGCCCCGCGGCGCGGGCCTGACGAGCGTCGATCACCTCACGCACAACGTGCATCGCGGGCGCATGGCGCTCTGGGCGAAGTTCTACGAGGACCTCTTCAATTTCCGTGAGGTCCGCTATTTCGATATCGAAGGCAAGCTCACGGGGCTGCGCTCGAAGGCGATGACGAGCCCCTGCGGCAAGATCCGCATTCCCATCAACGAGAGCGCCGACGACAAGTCGCAGATTGCGGAATACCTCGCGGCCTATCGCGGCGAGGGGATCCAGCACATCGCGCTCACGACCGAGGACGTGCACGCGACCGTCGAGGCACTGCGCGCGCGCGGCGTCGCCTTCATGAGCGTGCCCGACACTTACTACGAGCAGGTCGAGGCGCGCCTTCCCGGCCACGGCCAGGACCTGGAGCGCCTCAAGCTAAACCGCATCCTCGTCGACGGCGCGCCGACCGAGGGCGGCGGGCTGCTGCTGCAGATTTTCACGGATACGGTGATCGGCCCGATCTTTTTCGAGATTATCCAGCGCAAGGGCAACGAAGGCTTCGGAGAGGGCAATTTCCGTGCGCTCTTCGAATCGATCGAGCTCGATCAGATTCGGCGCGGCGTCCTCGATCCGCAGGCGAAGGAGACACAATGAAGACCTGGATCAGCTTTCCCCACATGGCGGGCAAGAGCTCGCGGCAGGCGCATGCGGATTTGCCGGAGGGAACCTACGAGCGCGAGCTCGGCAAGGAGGGCTTCTTCGGCCCGGCGACGCAGATGTATCACGCGCATCCGCCGACGGGCTGGATCGATTGGGAGGGGCCGCTGCGCCCGCGCGCCTTCGACCTCACCAAGCTCAATACGGTCGCGTCATCGCCTTGGCAGGCGGACGAGATCCTTTTCAATGCGCATCTGCGCTATCGGCTCTGGCGTACCAGCGGCAAGATGGACCATCTCGTACGCAACGGCGACGGCGACGAGCTGCTCTTCGTGCATGCGGGGGAGGGCGAGCTCTTTTGCGATTGGGGCCATCTGAGTTTCCGCGATGGCGACTACATCGTGCTGCCGCGCGGCGCGCAGTGGCGGGTCGATTGCGCGGGCGCCGCCACTTTCCTGATGATCGAGGCTACCAACGAGGGCTACCGCCTGCCGGAGAAGGGGCTCGTCGGCGGTACGGCGATCTTCGATCCTGCCGTCCTAGAGGTGCCCGCGATTGACGAGGCCTTCAGGGCGCAGCAGACGCAAGCGGGGAAGCGCGAGGAGTGGCGCGTCCGCGTCAAGCGCCGCGGCCAAATCTCCACCATCACCTATCCCTACAATCCCCTCGACGCCGTCGGTTGGCACGGCGATCTCGCGCCCGTCAAACTGAATTGGCGCGACATCCGCCCGCTGATGAGCCATCGCGTGCATCTGCCGCCCTCCGCGCATACGACATTTCTCGCGAATCGTTTTGTCGTCTGCACATTCGTGCCGCGTCCCTTCGAGAGCGATCCCGGCGCACTGAAGGTGCCGTTCTTCCATTCGAACGACGATTTCGACGAGGTGATCTTCTATCACCGCGGTAATTTCTTCTCGCGCGACAACATCCACGCGGGGATGGTGACCCTGCATCCCTGCGGCTTTCCGCATGGACCGCATCCGAAGGCGCTCAAGGGCGCCTTCACGCCGAAAAAAGGCGAGACCGACGAGGTTGCGGTGATGCTCGATGCACGCGACGCGCTCGACATCGCGAAGCTTCCCGCAGGCGTCGAAGCCGCGGAATACGTGAATTCCTGGCGCGGCGAGGTCTCGTGAAGCTTGCCTCGCTGAAGCGCGGCGGCCGCGACGGGACGCTCGTCCTGGTGAGCCGGGATCTCAAGCGCTGCGTCGCGGTGCCGGAGGTCGCTGCGAGCCTGCAAGGCGCGCTCGACCGCTGGCCGCGCACCGAGCCTGCGCTTCGGGAGGTTGCGGTGCGGCTCGAGGAGGGCGGTATCGCCAAGGTCGAGCCTTTCGATCCCGTGCTGGCGGCGGCGCCATTGCCGCGCGCCTATCAATGGCTCGACGGTTCCGCCTATCTCTACCACGCCGAGCTCGTGCGCCGCGCGCGCAAGGCGGAGATGCCGCAAAGCCTCTACAGCGATCCCCTGATGTACCAGGGCGGCTCCGACAGCTTCATCGGCCCGACCGACGACATCCTCGCTGCCGACGAAGCCGCGGGCATCGATTTCGAGAGCGAGGTCGCGGTCGTCCTTGACGACGTCCCCATGGGCGTCGCCGCTGCCGAAGCGGCCTCGCACATCAAGCTCGTGATGCTCGTCAACGACGTGAGCCTGCGCAATCTCATCCCACCGGAGCTCGCGAAGGGATTCGGCTTCCTGCACGGCAAGCCCGCAACTGCCTTCTCGCCGGTGGCGGTGACGCCGGACGAGTTCGGCGCCGCGTGGGACGGCCGCACCGTCCATCTGCCGGTCGTGAGCACCATCAACGGATCGCTCTTCGGCAAGCCCAATGCCGGTGAGGACATGAACTTCGACTTTCCAACCTTGATCGCGCATGCCGCGAAGACCCGCGAGCTCGAGGCCGGGACGATCCTCGGCTCCGGCACGATCTCGAACCGCGCCCAAGGCGCAGGCTCCTCCTGCATCGCCGAGCGGCGCATGATCGAGACCATCGAGACCGGCGCGCCGGTGACGCCTTTTCTCAAATTCGGCGACCGCGTTCGGATTGAAATGCTCGATGCCGAGGGTCGCTCGATCTTTGGCGCCATCGATCAGAAGGTTGCGCAATACCGCCTGCCCGGTTGAATTCGCGCGGCCAGCGGCTAGGATCGGCGCGCAAGAATTCGGGAGGCCGCGCCAATGAAGCTCCACGGGTATTTCCGCTCCTCCGCCGCCTTCCGCGTGCGGATCGCCCTCAACCTCAAGGGCATCGATTACGAGCAGGCCTCGTATCATCTCCGCAACAACGAGCAGTTTTCTGCGGCGTATTTGAGGCTCAGCGCCTCGCCGCTGGTGCCGGCGCTGGAGGACGGGGCGGAGATCGTGAGTCAGTCGCTCGCGATCATCGAATTCCTCGACGAGACTCACCCGACGCCGCCGCTTCTGCCCTCGACGCCCAGTGCGCGCGCGCGGGTGCGGTCGCTCGCGCAGATGATCGCCTGCGACATCCACCCCATCGACAATCTCCGCGTGCTCCGCTACCTCGCCAAGCCGCTGGGGCACGACGAGAAGACTATCGAGACGTGGTTCAACCATTGGATCAAGCTCGGCTTCGACGCGATCGAGCAGCGTCTCCAGCGGGAGCGCGCGACCGGGCGCTTCTGTCACGGCGACACGCCAGGCCTCGCGGATTGCTGCCTCGTGCCGCAGGTCGTCAACGCCAAGCGACACGCGAGCTTCGACTTCAGGCCCTATCCTACGATCATGCGCATTTTCGAGGCCTGCCGTGCGGTTCCCGCAATCGAGCGCGCCTTCCCGGAGAAGCAGCCGGACGCGGAAGCCTGAGCCTCAGAGACGGCGGCGCCGCAGTCGGCGGCCGGCCGCACCTATCAATGCGTTGGCCGCGAGGGCCAAGGCGAAGGTGATGAGCAGCACCGCGTACATGTCCGCAGTGCGGAGAAAGTTGTAGTGCTGAATCGCGAGGTGGCCGAGCCCGGCCCTCGCGAATTTTATCTCCGCCAGCAATACGCCCACGATGGCGACACCGAGCCCGAGGCGCATGCCCGTGAGGATGGGCTCCACGAGCGACGGCAGAATGACCGTCCGCACGATCTGCAGTCCCGAGGCGTTGAAGCTGCGAGCGACGCGGAGGAGGGTGGGGCTCACGCCCTGCATTCCCTCGGCCGTCGCGATCAGGATGGGAAAGAACGCCGAAAGCGCGCCCATCCCGATCTTCGAGCCCGCTCCAACGCCGAGCGCGAGCATCAGGATCGGCAGGAACACGATTTTAGGCGTCGCCGCGAGGCCTTGCACATAGGGTGCCGCGGCCCGGTCCACGAAGCGGCATGCACCCAGGAGAAGGCCGGCGCTCACGCCGGCGAGGCTGCCCACGGCGAAACCAACGATGACCTCGTATGCCGTCTGGAGCATGTCGACGTAGATCTCCTGCTGCGAGAGCTGGCGGAATACCGCTACCGCAACCGCAAGCGAGGAAGGCACGATGCCCTCGTAGACGAGACCCGATTGCGCGAGCGCCTCCCACGCTGCCCAGATCGCGAGGAGCGTCGCCGCGCGTATCGCGGTCACGCTCATCGCGAGGATAGCCAGCGTTCGAGCCGGCCGGTCAGGAGATAGAAGAGCGCGCTCGCAAGGATCACGCAGAGGGTCGCCGCGTACATCGAGGGGATCTCGTAGCGGTCGAACATCTCGCCGACGAGGTAGCCGAGCCCGCCGAGATTGGCCAGAAACTCGATTCCCACGACATTGATCATGGCGTAGATGAGCGCGAGCCTGAGGCCCGTGAAAATGGCCCCGCGGGCGCCAGGTAGCAGCACCTTTGCGAAGACCGTCCGCTCGTCTGCGCCGAAGGATCGCGCGACTTTGATCAGCACGGGCGAGACCCCGAGGAACCCCTCGCGCGTCTTGAGGATGACGGGGATGGAAGCGACGACGGCGCCCATGGAGATGCCAACCAGCGCCGATCTTCCGAAGACCACGAGAAAGGCGGGATAGAGCAGCACCATCGGCGCGGAGAAGAGCGCTGCGATCCAGCTCTCCCAGGCGCGATCGAGGCGCCGGAAGCGATAGAGCAGATAGCCCACGGGAATGCCGGCGGCGGCCGCGATCGCGGCCGCGGCGAAGGTCGACGCGAAGGTCGAGAGAAAGGCCGCGCCAAGGCCCTCACTCGCGATCAGCGAGGGAAATGCCGCGATCACTTCGGAGGGCGGCGCCACCGCGAAGCGCGAGACCCAACCCAAGGCGATGACCGCCTGGAGCAGGGCCGCGAGTGCCAGCACCGCGCCGGCGCCCGCGAGCGCTGGCGCCCAGCGCCTCACGGCTATTTCGCCAGGTCTTTCGTCAGCTCCTGCATGGGCTTCAGCAGATCGGCCTGCTGCTCCGGCGTGAGCGGCTTCTCCAGGCGCTTCGCCTCCACCGCTTCGCGCATCGTAGCGTCGAGTCCGGCCATCCGGTCGAGAGCGACGGCCGATTTGGCGAAGTATTTGGCGCGCAGCAATTCGACCGTCTCCGGCTTCACGCTCGCGAATTTCGCATAGTCCTGCAGCACCTCGGGGCTGCTATAGGCCCAGTCGATAGTCTTCTGATAAGCGACCAGGAACCGCCGAAGCACGTCGCGGCGCGTGCTGAGCATAGTGGCGTTCGTGATGTTGACCCTGACGGTTTGCTCCGCGGCGCCGGGCGCGTCGTTGCCGACGGCGATCACCCGGAGCTTGCCCTCGCCGACCAGCTCCAGCGGCCCCGGCACCGCCGACCAGCCGACATCGATCTGGCCGGACATCACCTGCGTCAGAGTCGCCGGCGCGCCGCCGGTCGAGACGAGCTTTGCGCTCTTGCCCGAGAGCTTCACCAGCGCCGCCGCGATCTGATTGCTCGAGGACCCCGGCCGTGAGAAGGCGATGGTCTTGCCTTCGATGTCCGCGAGGCTCTTGATCGGGCTATCCGCGCGCACATACCAGAGGAGATCGGAGGCGCCGGTCATCTCCGAGCTCAGGAGGACGATCGGTGCGCCTTTGGCGTAGGCACTGACGACGCCGAGCAATCCCGTCGCGAGGCCCACGTCGAAGCTGCCGGTGATCACGGCCTGCTGTGTGTCGGCGCCGCCTTCCGTCCACTGGATGTCGAGCTCGATCCCCTGCTCCCTGAAGAAGCCGCGCTCCTGCCCCAGGAAGACGAAGGCGGTGTCCCAGAAGCCCTTCTGTGCGTCTGCGACTTTGATCACGTCGAGCGCCGAGGCCGGCGCCGCCATCGAGAGTGCGATCAACGCGGCGGCAATAGTGCCCGCGCGACCCAGGGTACGGATCATCGTCTCCTCCCGTGTTCTTCGTATCCTTCAGTGCATGCTATCCGCATCCGCGAGGCCGCGGCTAGCCTCCTCGCGCAAATCCTGCCACAGCATGCCGACGTAGCGGCCGAATTCCGGGCTCGCGATCTGCGCGGAGTCACGGGGGCGCGGCAGATCGATCTCGATCACCCGCTTGATGCGCCCGGGCCGATAGGTCATGACCGCCACGCGATCGCTGAGCTGCACGGCTTCCGTAATGTCGTGCGTTATGAGCAGCGTCGTCTGCTTCAACTGGCGCCAGATCTGCAGGATCTTGTCGCCGAGGAGGATGCGTGTTTGCTCGTCGAGCGAGGCGAAGGGCTCGTCCATCAGGAGGATCCGAGGCTCGGCCGCGAGCGTGCGCGCGATCGCCGTGCGCTGGCGCATGCCGCCGGAGAGCTCATCGGGAAAGCGCTTCTCGAATCCCTCGAGGCCGACGAGGCGGATGAGTCCGCGCGCGGCCTGCTCGCGCTCGGCTCTCGGCATCCCCGCGAGCTCCAGCGGGAATGCAACGTTCTCGAGCACGTTCCGCCACGGAAAGGTCGATTCCTCCTGGAAGACCATGCCGATGTCGCGATGCGATCCGGAGATGGGATGCCCGTCGACGCGGACGCTGCCGCCGTCGCTGCCGAGTAGGCCCCCGATGATCTGGAAGAGCGTCGACTTCCCGCAACCGCTGGGGCCAATCACCGAGACGAATTCGCCCTCGCGCACGTCGAGCGAGACGCCCTCGAGTGCGGCGATCCTCGTGCCGTCGGCGGCAACATAGGTCTTCGAGATGCCGTCGACGCTGAGGACGACCGCCGCCATTCTCTGCCGCCCCTAGGATTTCACCGTTCGCTGCATGCCCGCTGCGGCGGCGGGATCGTAACCCATGGCGACGCGGACATCGACGACGCAAGGCTTTCCGCCGCGTACGGCGCCGATGCCCTCCGCGAGCGCGGCGACGAGGCGCTTGGGATCGGCGACCGGCCCGATGCCGAGGCAGCCTTGGGCGCGCGCCATCGCGGCGATGTCGATATCTGGTTCGCGGATCGCCTGGCCGATCCAGCGATTGGCGACCGGCCGTCCCCGTACCTTCGCCACGCGCTCCTGGTGCAGTTCGTCGTTGAAGAAGGAGCGGTTGTTGGCGACGATGATGAGTACGGGAATCCCGTAATGCGCGGCCGTCCAGAGCGCGGTGTTCCCCATCAGGAAATCGCCGTCGCCGATTATCGCGACAGGAAGTCGCCCGCTCCCGCGCAGTGCCAGCGCAGCGCCTACCGCGTTCCCAGGCCCCGCGCCAACGCCGCCGCCGCCATCGCAGCCGAGGTAATCGAGAGGATGCCGGAAATCCCGGAGATGTCCGGCCCAGCTCAATGGCAGGCGCACGAGCGAGGCTTCGCTATCGCCGAGCGCCGCCGCAAGCGCAGTCGCGAGCATCGGCACCTCGATCGTCCCGGCGCTCTCGAGCGCTGCGGGCGGCGGCGCGCCCTGCCGCGTTTCCCGCGGCGGAAGGGCCGGCGGGATGGGCCGCAGCGCGCGCACCGCCGCGAGCAAGGGCAGCACCGCGATGTCGGGCTCTGCGAGGAGATGCAGGTCCACAGGCGGCAGGCCCTGGTAATCCATGCTCCAGCCGTTATGGATGTATTGATCGACCGAGACCTGGACGATCTTCGCCGCTATGGGCTTTGCGCCGAAGGCGCTGCGCAGCGCGCCCGCCAGATCGACCCAGTCGAGGCTCAAGATCGCGTCGGCGCTTGCGACCACTTCCATGCCCGCGGGCGTCAGGAAATTGCCCGGTGGCGCCGCGTGCAGCGGGTGGTCGGTCGGGAACCCGGCGGCAGCGAGCAAGGTAGTGACGACGCGCGCGCCCAGTGCCTCCGCAAGCTCGATCCGTCGTTGCCAGGCCGCGCTGTCGCGGGAGACGCGGCCGATCATGATCACCGGCTGCTTCGCCTGCACCAGGATTTTCGCCGCGGCGTCGATGGCGTTCGCCGCGGGGTGAGAGGGTGCCGGCGGCAGATGGCGCGCCGCCTCCGGCGGGCGCGGCATTTCCGGGATCGACTCCTCCTGCAGGCTCGCGTCGAGATTGACGTAGACCGGTCCGCGCGGCGCCGTCAGCGCGATGAGGTTCGCGCGCAGCAGCGCCTCTTGCGCCGCGCCCACGGAGGCCGGCTGGTCGTCCCATTTGGTGTAGTGGCGGATGAGCGCGCCCTGATCGCGCGCGGTGTGGATCCAGTCGATCCAGGGGCGCCGCTTCGTCGCGTCGACCGGTCCCGTCGCGCCCAGCAGGAGCAGGGGCGCGCGGTCGCACCACGCATTGAAAACGGCCATGGTCGCGTGCATGAGGCCGACATTGCTGTGCACGATCGCGGCCATCGGCCGCTCCGTCACCTTCGCCCAGCCGTGCGCAATTGCGACCGCGCTCTCCTCATGGAGGCAGAGCAGCATTTGCGGCCGCTCATTGCCGAGGTAATTGACGAGGCTGTCATGGAGACCGCGATAGCTGGCGCCGGGGTTGAGCGCGACATAGGGAATATCGAGTTGCCGCAACACCGCGGCAATCGCGTCGCTCCCCCAGGCTGAATTGGAGGTCGCCTCGGCCGGAGCTGGCCGCTCGACGGCCTCGATCGCTGGAGAAGGCTCTCCTGTTTGCTTGCTCAATTCTTTCCCTGATTTCAATGCCGCGCACGGCGCGCCGCCTCCCGGCGATGTTAGTTGAAAGCCGTCGCCGAAGCCAAGGCGACGCGCCGGCTTCGACCCAACTCAGGGGCCGGTCGGAAAGAACACCCGCAAGCGCTGGCAGCAATACGCACAGAAAAAGGGGCCGCCCTTTCGGGCGGCCCCCAGTTTCCTGCGTAAGCGTGGTTATTGTTATTAGAAGTCCATGCCGCCCATGCCGCCGTGATCGTGGCCGCCGGGCATCGGAGCCGACTTCTTCTCGGGCTTCTCCGCCACCATCGCCTCGGTGGTGATGAGGAGGCCTGCCACGGAAGCCGCGTCCTGGAGGGCGATGCGCACGACCTTGGTGGGGTCGACGATCCCGGCCTTCACCATGTTCACGTACGCGCCGCTCTGCGCGTCGAAGCCGTGGTTGGTGTCGTTGCTCTCGAGGAGCTTGCCGATCACGATCGAGCCGTCGGTGCCGGCGTTCTCCGCGATCTGCCGTGCCGGCATCTGGATCGCGCGCCGCACGATGTCGATGCCGACCTTCTGATCGTCGTTTTCCGGCTTCAGCCGGGAGAGCGCCTTGGTGGCGTAGAGGAGGGCGGAGCCGCCGCCGGCGACGATGCCTTCCTCGACCGCGGCGCGGGTCGCGTGCATCGCGTCATCAACGCGATCCTTGCGCTCCTTCACCTCGACCTCGGTCGCGCCGCCGACCCGGATCACGGCCACGCCGCCCGCGAGCTTCGCAAGCCGCTCCTGCAGCTTC
>DATJVP010000038.1:0-9290 GCA_035581425.1 Allostellaceae bacterium
GAAGGTGGTCGAGGGCAGCCTCAAGCGTCCGCAAGGACGGCCCGGAAAAGTCGAGCCGCTATTTCAATACGTCGGAGAAAAGCTGCCCTTCGGCTGACTCGAGAAGGTTCGCGAGGCGATATGCGCGCGGTCGGGAGACCCCGAAGGCATCTATATGGCGCATGACTCCATGGGCGCTGCGCGCTATGGAGGCCGTGGGAAGATTTTCGACCGCCTGCTCCAGCACCGCCGGGACTTTGCACGGGAGCTTCTCTATTTCTCGTTTTATGTCATTCGAAGCAAGAATCACGAGCGCGAGCTTGGGACGGTCATCCTTCGGGCGGCCGGCCCGCAGATGAGTCTCAATGAGCGCAAGGTACGAAGCGACATCGATCCCGGCGACATCAACGACTACGAGCCCGGGACGCACTTCTTCGAGCGGCAGCAGCGGAGAGGCAGGAAAGCAAACGATCGCCGCGGAAATCAGAAATGATGCGCTCGCCAGCGCCGTGGCAAAGACGCGGGCCACTTAATTCCATCGCGTGATGGGCTCAATGCGCGGGCCGACCCGGTCCACGCCGGTCGCTCCACTCGCGAGCGGGCGAAGGGATTCGAACCCTCGACCCCAACCTTGGCAAGATTTGGCTCGGCCCTTCGCCCATGTTCGATGAATTTCGCTCGAATGCGCTAGCGTGCGATAAATCCGCAGCATCAGATCCGCATCTTGAAATTCGCACAGATATGTGCGATATAATTGAATGAACGGCAACGAATTCGAACGTAAAATCAGGAAGGTTGGCCGGAAACGCGGAATCGCCGTCGCGTTCGACGCTGGGCACGGCAAGGGGAGTCATGGGGGGCTCCACTACTGCAATCGGTTTACGACGCTCAAGGATCGCCGCAAGGAGATCGGCCCCGGCCTGCTTAATGCCATGCTAGTGCAGCTGGGACTGACCAAGGCGGATTTGGAGGAGTGAGGATGGCGTTCGGTTATCGATACACGCTGGAGCGGCAGCAGAATGGCTGGTGGCTCGTCCGCTTCCCGGGCGTTCCGGAAGCACTGACCGAAGGCGAAACGCAAGAGGAGGCACGCGCCAACGCGGTCGATTGCGTAATCGCAGCGCTCGAAGGCTACATGAAGGCGGGCAAGCCGCTGCCGCGTGGGGGCGCGGGCCACACTGGGCGCGATCGCGCCGTGCTGCCGTCCCTCGTCACCGCGAAGCTCGCCGTCTACGAGACGATGCGCGCGCGCGGCTGGTCGAAGCTCAAGCTCGCGAAGGAACTTGGCATGCCCGAGAACTCGGTGCGCCGGCTCCTCGACCTGCACCACAGCTCGCACATGTGGATCATCGACGAAGCGCTGGCGAAGATGAATGCCGAGCTGTCGATTGAACTCCCGAAGGTGCGGGCGCGCGGCAAGGCGGCGTAAAGCGAGAGCGAACCGGCGTCCCGTCGTGGCGAAATCAAGCGTCTGATATCGTGCCGAACATCCGCTCAATCGACATGATGCTAATCGATGACCTGTTCGAGATGGGCAGTGGCTATGTCTTGAACTTCAGCGACCGCACGTTCGCGCAGTTCGTCGCCGAAGAGCTAAATATCGACATCGACGATCCCGTGTATGCGACAAACGGGACATCCAAGGCAAAGCGCCTCCGTTGCTTCCTCCAAACTGTCGACAAGCCGACAGCGGCGCGCACTCTGACCGCGCTATGGGAATATCGCGAAGCGCTGAGGCAGAGAGCGGGCCGCGACGCGAAGAGACGATCATCAACGCGCACGGCCAGCTTCTGGCCATCATCAATCGGCTCGGCGCTGGTGGCGCGAATGCCTCACACCCTGTGACGCCGCCCCCTGCCCTCGACCGGGCGATGTTCCAGCAAGTGCAGGCACATCATGAAGCGCTGGTCGCCTGTTACCTATATGCTACCTGCACCCCACCGCCCGCGATTCGCTCTCGCGGCGCTCCGCCCCAACACCCTGACATGTCGCTTGAAATCTGGAGCGGGCGAAGGGATTCGAACCCTCGACCCCAACCTTGGCAAGGTTGTGCTCTACCCCTGAGCTACGCCCGCGCTCCGAACAGGGCGCGCATCATACTGGCCCCTCCTGGGTTTGCAAGCGGGCGGCAAGGCGGTAAAACCCCGCGCCATGGCCCTCACTCCCGACGAGCTGCTCGAGCGCTTGACGGCGCTCGGCATCCCCCATCGCACCCACGAGCACCCCGCGGTCTTCACCGTCGCGGAATCGATCGAGCTGCGCGGCAAGCTTCCGGGCGGACACTGCAAGAGTCTCTTCCTCAAGGACAAGAAGGGCGGGCTCTGGCTCGCGGTGATGCTGGAGGAGCGCCGCCTCGACATGAAGAAGCTCGCGGACCGCCTGGGCGCGCCGCGCTTCTCGTTTGGGAGCGCCGAGCTCCTGGCGGAGGTGCTGGGCGTGACCCCCGGGAGCGTCACGCCCTTTGCCGTCGCGAACGACCGTGAGGGGCGCGTGCGGCTGGTGCTCGACAAGGAGATGCTCAACCAGAACCCGCTCAACTATCATCCCCTCGTCAACACCAAGACCACCGCGATCGCCCCCGAGGATCTCCTCAAATTCATCGGAAGTTGCGGCCATCGGCCTACGATCGTCAGCCTCGAGGGGTTGGAGCGGGAAGGCGGGGCCAGCCCCCCGCATACCCCCTGAGCCCAGGGAATTGCTTGTCAGGAGGCGGGGCCGTCGCCATCTTCTAGGCCACCGCAACGGAGCCTAGACCCAGGACCCATGGAACAGATCATCGGGGCGGCCGCCGCGCCGCCGCCCGCCGACCTCATCAAGAACAGCACGACCCAGAGCTTCATGACGGACGTGATCGACGCCTCGAACGAACAGCCGGTCATCGTCGATTTCTGGGCGCCCTGGTGCGGCCCCTGTAAGACCCTCGGCCCCCATCTCGAGAAGGCCGTCCGCGACGCGAGGGGCGCGGTGCGTCTCGTCAAGGTGGACATCGACCAGAACAAGGAGCTGGCGGCGCAGATGCGCATCCAGTCGATCCCCGCGGTCTATGCCTTCCAGGACGGCCGCCCGGTCGACGGCTTCGTGGGCGCGCTCCCGGAAAGCCAGGTGAAGCAATTCGTCCAGCGTCTGGCCCAGGCCGGCGCCAAAGGCAAGGGGCCCTCGCCCGTCGAGCAGGCGCTCGCGATGGCGAAGGAGGCGGCGGCGGCCGGCGACACCGAGCGCGCGGGCGCGATCTTCGCGCAGGTGCTGGAGCACGAGCCCGACAACGCCGATGCCGTGGGCGGGCTCGCCCGCGCCCTTATCGCGCGGAACCAGATGGAGGAGGCGAAAGACCTCCTTGCGGAAGTGCCGAAGGAGCTCGCGGGCCATGCGGAGATCGCGGCCGCGCGCGCGGCGCTCGAGCTCGCGGAGGCCGGCGCCAAGGCCAAGGGCGCGCTCGGCGAGCTCGAGGCCCGCGTCCAGCGCGACCCCAAGGATTTCGCGGCTCGCCTCGAGCTCGCCTCCGCGCGCTTCGCCGCCGGCGAGCGCGAGACCGCCATCGACGATCTCCTGGAGATCGTCCGCCGCAACCGCAGTTGGAACGAGGAGGCCGCGAGGAAGCAGCTCCTCAAATTCTTCGAGGCGATGGGGCCGACCGATCCGCTGACGGTGGCGTCGCGCAAGCGGCTCTCGTCGATATTGTTTTCGTGAGCAGCCGCTTCGACCTCGGCTTCGAGCAGCTTCCGCCGGCGATCCCGATATTTCCGCTGACGGGGGTGCTGCTGCTGCCGAGAGGAAGGCTCCCGCTCAATATCTTCGAGCCGCGCTACCTCGCGATGGTATCCGACGCGCTGCCCTGGCCGCGCCTCATCGGCATGGTGCAGCCGCAGGAAGGGCGCGGCGATGCCGGTGAGCCGCCGGTCTATCCCGTGGGCTGCGCCGGCCGCATCGTGCATTGGAGCGAGACCGACGACGGCCGATTCATCATCCAGCTCGTGGGAACGTCGCGGTTCCGGATCGCGGGCGAGCTCCCGATGCAGCGCGGCTACCGCCTCGCACGCGCGGATTGGACGCCCTATCGCGGGGATCTCGCGGCACCCGGCGAGGCCGCGCTCGACCGCGAGCGCCTGTTGCGCGTGCTGAAACCGTTCCTGAAGCGCCACAACATTGACATCGACTGGGCCGCCGCGGGCAAGGCGCCAGACGACGCACTCATCACTATGCTCGCTATGGGATGTCCCTTCCAGCCGAGCGAGAGGCAGGCGCTCCTCGAGGCCGAGACCACCGAGGCGCGCGCGAGGCTTCTGACAACGCTCCTGGAGATGGCGGCGGCGCCGGCCGCGGCCGAGCCCACAGGCGTGCGACATTGATGGAGAGCGCAATGGCCGAGGCCAATAAGGAGGTCGATCCGAGGCTCTTGGAAATCCTGGTCTGTCCGCTCACCAAGGCGACGCTCCGCTACGATCGCGCGCGCCAGGAGCTCGTGAGCGTCGAGGCCGGCCTCGCCTATCCCGTCCGCGACGGCATCCCCATCATGCTCGTCGATGAGGCGCGCCGGCTCGATGACGCCGAGAAAGTCCGCTACGCCCAGCCGTGAGCGCCGTCTGGCCCACCGAGATCCGCCTCAGGCAGGCCGAGAAAATCCTGGAGGTCGCCTTCGACGACGGCAGGACTTTTCGCTATCCCGCCGAATATCTCCGCGTCGAGAGCCCCTCGGCGGAAGTGCAGGGCCACGGGCCCGGTCAGAAGCAGCTCGTCCCGGGACGCGCGCAGGTCGGCATCATCGGCGTCGAGCCCGTCGGCAACTACGCGATCCGCATTATCTTCGACGATCTCCACGACACCGGAATCTATTCCTGGACCTATCTCCACGAGCTCGGCCGCGAGCAGGAGAAGCGCTGGGCCGAGTATCTCGCCGCACTCCAGGCGCACGGCGTTTCGCGCGAGCCACAAAGAAAAACCTGAACCACCGAGTTCTTTCTCGCGGCGAAGCCGCACTCACTCACCGACGCAAGAATGTCTCGACGAGCGCGTTGAAGCGTTGGGGGCGCTCGAAATAGACGCTGTGGCCCGCCTCCGGGACGGTCTCCACGCGGGCGCCGGGCGTGAGGCGCGCGAGCGCGGGGGCGGCGACGGCGGGAAAGACCACGTCCTCGGCGCCCACGATGTAGAGGATGGGCAACGAGAGGCCTTTGAGCGTCGTCGCCGGCAGATTGCGGAGCGCGCCGATCTGCTTGCGGATGCGCGCCTTGTGCGCTGGTGGGGTCAGCGCGTCGATCTGCTGATAGAGGTAATGCGCGGTGGGCTGCTCGCGGGCGCCGCGGGGGCCGAGCGCGGGATGCACGCCCTCCGCCAGCAGGCGCTCGCGCGCGGTCGCGGTCTCCGCCTGCCACGCCTCGATCGCCGCTAGCTCCGGCCCCTCGATCGTCGTGAAATCGATGCGGCCGGAGGTCGAGGCGAGCACCAAGGCCTGAACGCGGGCGGGCCAGCGCAGCGCGAAGTCGATCCCGGTCCAGCCGCCCATGGATTGGCAAACGAGGGTCGCGCGCTCGATGCCGAGATGATCCAAGAGTGCCGCGAGGTCCTCGGCGTAAGCTTCGGCGCCGCCGCCTCCGGGCCGTTCCTTCGAGGGCGTGAAGCCCCGATGCGCGAAGACGACGCAGGTGTGTCGCTCCTGGAAATGCGGCACCTGCTGCCACCAGGAGAGATGATTGCCCCCAAGCCCATGCGCGAACACGAGCGCGGGCCCCGATCCCACGCACTCATAATAGATCTCCGCATCGGGCCGCTCGACGAAGCCGGTCTTGCGTGGAATGGGCATGGATCCTCCTGGGCTGACGGCGGTGCTGGGCGAGGGAATTTTGAACCACCAAGGCGCCAAGACACCAAGTTTCTTTTTGCGGCGAAGCCGCAACGCTCCACTACTAAGCGCGAGGGACGCCGACGATTGATTTTGGCTTCGCCGCAAAAAGAACTCGGTGCCTTGGCGGTTACAGCGCCTCCCCCCGCACCAGCCTCGGCAGCTCCCCGACCGTCCCCATCGCGTGCCGCATGAAGAATCGTTTGAGCGGTGGCATTTCGTTGACGGCGGCAAGGCCGAGGTCGCGAGCGAGCCTGACCGGCGGGATCGAGTTCGAGAACAGGCGATTGAGCCCGTCGGTAACGGCGGAGAGCGCGAGGACGTCGAGGCTCCGCCACCGCGCGTACTCCGCGAGCCCCGCGGCCTCGCCGATGTCGAGGCCGAGACGGCGTCGGTCGACAAGGATTTGCGCGAGCGCCGCCACGTCGCGGAGACCCAGATTGAGCCCCTGACCCGCGATCGGGTGGATGAGATGCGCGGCGTCGCCTACGAGGACGAGGCGCCCGGCATGGACGCGCTCGGCGTGCAGGAAGGAAAGCGGATAGGACCAGCGCGGCCCCACGGGCTCGACCGCGCCCAGAAAATCGCCGAAGCGGCGACGAAGCTCCGCAGCAAAGGCCTCGGCGGGGAGCGCCAGCAGCGCGGGCGCGAGGGCCGCGCGCTCGGTCCAGACCAGCGAGGACCGATTTCCCGTGAGCGGCAGGATCGCGAAGGGGCCCGCGGGAAGGAAATGCTCGATTGCGACACCCTCGTGGGGATGCTCATGCGCGACGGTCGCGACGATGCCGGTCTGCGGGTAGGACCAGCACGTCGTGCGAATGCCCGCGCTCTCGCGGAGCGGCGAGGTCTTGCCGTCCGCTGCGGCGACGAGGCGCGCGCGGAGCATGCGCCCGTCCCCGAGCCGAAGCCGCGCGCCGGCTGCGCTCCGCTCCGCGGCCTCGACCGAGACCGGCGCCAGATGCTGGAGCCGCGGCAGCGCGCGCACCCGCGCCTGGAGCGCGCGGCGGAGAACGCGGTTCTCGACGATCCAGCCCAGCGGATGCTCTCCGACCTCGCGGTGGTCGTAGTGGAGGAAGAGCGGTGCGCCGGCGTCGGCGACGCGGATCTCCAGGATGGGTGCCGCGTCGTCGCCGACCTCGCGCCAGATGCCGAGCGCCTCGAGCATGCGCTTCGAGCCGAAGGCGATTGCGCTCGCTCGGCCGTCGAAGCTCTCGCCGAGCATCGCCGCTGGCACCTCGCGGTCGATGACGGCGGTCTCGAGCCCCGCTTCGGCGCAGGCGATCCCGAGCGCGAGGCCGACAAGGCCGCCGCCGACCACCGCGAGCTCCACGCTCTCCGGATTCTCGCTCATGCGGGAAAACTCTCGCCGCTCTCGCACCCGCTGTCCAGGCGGCCCCCTGTCGCGTCCGTGTGCGCGGCAGGACGGGCTTCCCAGAATCCCCGCAATGCAGCATCATGGCGAAGGAATCGACGGTTGGGGGAGCCCAGGCATGGATAGCGGGGTCGCCGCGCGCGATCGGGAGTTCAGGGTCATCCTGATCAAGCCCTCGCATTACGACGACGACGGCTACGTCATCCAATGGCGGCGGTCGGGGATTCCCTCGAACAGCCTCGCCAGCGTCTACGGCCTCATCGAGGAGTGCGCAGAGGCGAGTGCGCTCGGCCCGGGCGTCAGGATCACGCTCGAGGCCTATGACGAGTGCAACACCGTGATCGACGTCGCCGCCGCCGTGAAGCGCATTCGCGACGCCGGCGGCGGCATGATCGGCCTCGTCGGCGTGCAGTCGAACCAGTATCCGCGCGCGCTCGACCTCGGGCGCGAGTTCCGCAAAGCCGATGTCCCCGTGGTGATCGGCGGCTTCCATGTCAGCGGCTGCATCTCCATGCTGGAGCAGATGACGCCGGAGCTGGTGGAGGCGCAGAAGCTCGGGATCGTGCTCTATGCGGGCGAGGCCGAAGGCGGACGTATGGCGGATCTTCTCCGCGACATCGACCGCGGCGAGCCGAAGCCCATCTACAACCATCTCGCGGATCTCCCGGATCTCGATGCCGCGACGTTTCCGATCCTGCCGCGGGACATCGTGACGCGCGTTGTGGGCCATTACGCGAGCTTCGATGCCGGGCGCGGCTGCCCTTTCCAGTGCAGCTTCTGCACGATCATCAACGTGCAGGGCCGGAAGTCGCGCTATCGCACCGCCGACGACGTCGAAGCGATCGTGCGCGAGAACGCCCAGCGCAAGATCACCCATTTCTTCGTGACCGACGACAATTTCGCGCGCAACCGGAACTGGGAGGCGATCCTCGATCGGCTCATCGAACTGCGCCAGCAGGGGTTCAAGATCCGCCTCCTGCTGCAGGTCGACACGCTCTGCCATCGCACGCCCGGCTTCATCGAGAAATGCGCGGCGGCCGGCTGCTACATCGTCTTCATCGGCCTCGAGAACATCAATCCGGAATCCCTCCTGGGCACCAAGAAACGCCAGAACAAGATCTGGGAATACCGGGAGATGCTACAGGCCTGGAAGAAGGCCCATGTGATGACCTGGGCCGGCTACATCACGGGCTTTCCGACGGACACGCCGCAGACGATCGCGCGCGACATCGAGATCATCAAGAAAGAGCTTCCGATCGACATCCTCGAGTTCTTCTTCCTGACGCCGCTGCCGGGATCGGAGGATCACAAGGTCCTGCACAGCCGCGGCGTGGCGATGGACCCCGATCTCAACAAGTACGATCTCGAGCACTACACGACCGCGCACGCGCGGATGAGCCGCGAGGAATGGGAAGGCATCTACCGCGACGTCTGGAAAATCTATTACTCGGACGCGCATGTGGAGACGATCCTGCGACGCGCGGTCGCGACGGGCTTGCGCGCGCGGCGCGTCACCGACGCGCTTGTCGCTTTCGCGGGCGCGCTCCGGATCGAGGGCGTGCATCCGCTCCAATTGGGCCTCGTCCGCCGCAAGATCCGCACCCAGCGCCGCCCGGAGTTGAAGCGGCCGAACCCGCTCCTCTTTTATCCCCGCTGGTGGTTCGACTTCACGGTGGCGGCGGTGCGCTGGAGCGTGCTCTACCTCCGTTTCCACCGCATCCTCAAGCGCGTCCTCAAGGACCCGAACGGCAAGGCCTACACCGACACGGCCCTCCAGCCGACCGCCGTCGGCGAGGTCGACCACGTCGTCGAAACCTACGCCGACCTCATCAAGCCCACCTACGGCGCACCGAAGCAGGCGGAGAAGGTGCGGGCTTAGACGCCGCGTGCGGTACAGAATTTGTGCACTGTGCCCGCGGAATAGGCGTATAGCAGGCCACTGGTCCAAAACTAGGCAAGTGCCTTGGGATTGCCCAAAACTCCCAGCTCCTCGATAGATCTTCCCGAGGTCCGCTGTCGCGAGGCGGGTGTGTCGCCTGAGCCGATAGGCCGATCCCCAATTCCCCGTCTTCACCGCTGATTCCGCTTCATGCCCGGCCTTGT
>DATJVP010000039.1:0-8614 GCA_035581425.1 Allostellaceae bacterium
TCATCCGGCCGACGTAGGCCGGGATCATCCCGACGTCGATCCGGCGGAACGTCATGAACGGGTAATCCTCGGTCGCCAGCGACGTGCTGGTGACCGACTGCAGCACGTCGCGGGCGGCCTGGCCGGCCAGCGACAGGCCCACCAGGGACAAGCCCAGCACGTCGAACCGCACGCCATCAGCGAGGTGGCCACGGAACCAGCGCGAGTGATGCGCCTCGGCGATCTGCGAGCCGAACAGGAAGAAGTCGTCGGTACCGACCCGCGCCACGGAAAACTCGCCGACGATGTGACCGCCCCGGTCCAGGGCGGCGGTGAGGTTGATCCGGCCGGCCCGCGGCAGCCGGTTGGTGAACAGCCGCTGCAGCCAGTCGGCGCTGCCGGCGCCGCTCACGCGGTACTTGGCGAAGTTGGAGCACTCGGTGAGCCCGACCCGTTCGCGCACCGTGACGCATTCCTCGGCGACCACCGGGAAGGCGTTGGAACGGCGGAACGTCACGTCCTCGCGCGGCTCCTGCCCCCGGCGCTGGAACCACAGGGGATGCTCGAGCCCGAAGCCCGCGCCCCAGACCGCGTTGTGGGCGGTGAGCCGGTCATAGACAGGCGTGGTATGCAGCGGGCGGCCGGCCGGGAGCTCCTCGTTGGGAAAGGTGATACGGAATCGGCGGCTGTAGTTCTCGCGCACCTTGGCGTTGGTGTAGGCGAGGCTCGCCCAGGTGCCGTAGCGGGCCACGTCCATCGCCCAGATGTCTTCGCCCGGATCGCCGTCGACCATCCAGCGCGCGAGGGTGAGGCCGACGCCGCCGCCCTGCGAAAAGCCGGCCATCACCGCGCAGGCCACCCAGCAGTTGCGCACGCCGGGCACCGGCCCGACCAGCGGGTTGCCGTCGGGCGCGAAGGTGAAGGGGCCGTTGATCACCTTGCGGATGCCGGGGCGCTCCAAGGCGGGGAAGTGGCGGAAGCTGACCTCGAGGCTGGGCGCGATGCGCTCGAGGTCGGGCGCCAACAGCTCATGGCCGAAGTCCCAGGGGGTCTGCCGCTCCGACCAGGGCACGCCGGCTCGCTCGTAGGTGCCGAGCAGCACGCCGCGGCCTTCCTGGCGCAGATAGAGCTCGCCCTCGAAATCGATGGCGTGGATCAGCTCCTCGTCGCGCGCCGCCACCTCGGGGATCTCGTCGGTGAGCAGATATTGATGCTCCATCGCCAGCACCGGCAGCTCGAGCCCGACCATGCGGCCGACCTCGCGGGCCCAGAGTCCGCCGGCATTGACGACGTGCTCGGCGTGGATGTTCCCCTTGTCCGTGATCACGTTCCAGCTTCCATCGGGGAATTGCTCGAGCGCCGTCACTCGGGTGAATCGATAGACCTCGGCCCCCTGGACGCGCGCGGCCTTCGCGTAGGCATTGGTGACGCCCGCGGGATCGACGTGGCCCTCGATCGGGTCGTAGAGCGCGCCCTTGAAGTATTTCTTCTCCATGAGCGGAAAGCGGCGGGCCGCCTCGTCGAGCGAGACGAATTCCATGGACATGCCGAGATAACGGCCCCGCGCATGGGCCTGGCGGAGCCAGTCGAGGCGTTCCTCAGTCCCAGCGAGCATGATCCCGCCGGTAATGTGTACACCGCAAGATTGACCGGAAATCCGCTCGATCTCCTCATAGAGGTTGATCGTGTATTGCTGGAGCTTCGCGACATTGGGATCGAGGTTGACGGTGTGCATGCCGCCGGCAGCGTGCCAAGTCGATCCCGAGGTCAGCTCGTCGCGCTCGACCAGCACAACGTCCCGCCAGCCGATCTTGGTAAGGTGATAGAGAACGCTGCACCCGACCACGCCGCCGCCGATCACCACAACCTGCGCATGAGACTTCATCGTCGAACGGACCCCCTGAGGTTTTCCCGGGCGATCATAGGTCAGAAGCGGGAAAGGCGCACGGCCCGCGACTGCGTTTGACCGCCCTTCCTACTGGGGATAGCATTCTTCGAAAGAGGACCCGCGCGCGATCGCGGCTCGACTTCGGGGAGGTGGAATTCCGTCCCGCGTGGCGTGGCGATCCCGCTCAGGCTGAGCCTACTCGACGCAAAGGCGGAACATGGGCCGGTTCCTTCTCAAGCATCTGGTGTTCCTCTGCGTCACCCTCACGGTCGTCTCGCTGCTCGTCTTCCTCCTGACGGAGCTCACGCCGGGCGATGTCGCGCGCAAAGAACTCGGCCCCTATGCGACGCAAGAGCAAGTCGAGATTTTGACGAAGGCGGAGGGGCTCGACCGCCCCGTCCTCGTCCGCTACGTCGAGTATGTCGGACGCACGCTGTCCGGCGATCTCGGTGTCTCTCAGCGCTTCCGCGTGCCGGTCAAGGACATCATCTTCGACCGGCTCGAGAATACGGCGCTGCTCGCAGCCGTGTCCTTCGCGCTGATCGTGCCGCTTTCGATGCTGCTGGGGGTCGCGGCAGGCATGCGCGAGGGATCGGTTCTTGACCGAACCATCCTTCTGGGGAGTGCGATAGCGGCCTCGGTTCCGGAATTTGCGATCGGTGTCTTTCTCGCGAGCGTCTTCGTGGTGACGCTCGGATGGCTCCCCGGCACCGCGACGCTGCAGCCCGGCGGCCGGTGGCCGATCGCGGCGCAGATGGTGCTGCCGGTCGCGGTGATCGTGCTCTTCGACATGGGCTACGTCGTGAGCATGGTGCGGGCCTCCATGGTCGATGTGATGCGCCAGCCCTATATCCGCACCGCCGTTCTCAAAGGCATGCGCTTTCGTCAGGTCGTGCTGGGTCACGCGCTTCGGAACGCGATGATCAATCCCGTGACGATCATTCTGCTGCAGATCAATTACCTCGTGACCGGCGTCGTCGTGGTCGAGAGCGTCTTCGCCTATCCCGGCTTCGGCCGCATGATGCTGGAGGCTTCGCTCTACAAGGACATCGCGCTCATCGAGGCGGGCGCGCTGGTCTCGGTTTTCGTCGCGGTGATGACGCAGATCCTCGGGGATCTCGCGTACATGCTGCTCGACCCCCGCATCCGCGCCTGAGGCAGGCATGGGTCTCGACAGCACCACGGAGACCGCGGCACCGAGAGCGGAGTCCGCACGCGAGCGGAAGGAGGTCGCGGGAAAGCTCGGAGCGCGCCTTGCGCTTGCGGGGCGGCTTGGCGAATCCACGACCACGGTGGTGGGGCTCTCGATCGTCCTCTTCTGGGTCGCGATGGCGATTTTGGCACCCGTCATCGCGCCCTATCCACCCAATGCGACCGACGTGTTATCGGCGGGTCATCCGACACCCTCGGCGGCGCATTGGCTCGGCACCGACCATCTCGGACGCGACATCCTCTCGCGCCTGCTCTGGGGTGCAAGGCGCGTGCTGACCGTTGCACCCATTGCGGTACTCTCGGCCGCCGCCGTGGGCACGCTCCTCGGTCTCTGCGCGGGGTATTTCGGCGGCATCGTCGATCTCGCGATCTCGCGCGTCGCGGACATCCTGCTCTCTTTCCCGGTGATCATCCTCTACATGATCGTGCTCGCGATGTTCGGTTCATCCGCGCTCAACATCGTCCTGGTGATCGCGATCACTAAGGCGCCGATCATCGCACGCATCGTGCGCGGATTGACGCTCGATCTGCGCAACCGAGAATACGTCGCTGCCGCCAAGATGCGCGGAGAGTCCTCGCTCTACATCATGCTCGTGGAGATACTTCCGAACGCGCGGGGGCCGCTCATCGTCGATATGTGCCTGCGAATGGGCTACACCACGATCACCATCGGCGTGCTCGGCTTCCTCGGGATCGGCTTGCCGCCGCCCGATCCGGATTGGGGCGGCATGGTCAAGGACACCTACGGCATGATGTCGGTCTGGCCGCACATGTCGCTCATTCCCTGCGCGGCGATCTCATCGCTCGTCGTGGGATTCAATCTGCTGGCGATAGGTCTCCGGGAGACGGCGCTCCGTGAATGATGAGCCGCCTGTCCTGGAATTCGAGCGCGTGCGGCTCACCTATTCGCTCCGTGCCGGCGAGATAGTCGTAGCGCCCGATCTGAGCTTCCGCATCGCCCGCGGCGAGGCGCTGGGCCTCGTCGGCGAATCCGGCTCCGGCAAATCGACTGTGGCCTTCGCGATCATGCGCTACCTGGGCTCGCTCGGGCGGATTGCCGGCGGCCGCATCCTATTCGAGGGGCGCGATATCGCCGCGCTCGGCGAGGCGGAGCTTCGGGGCATCCGCGGCCGGCGAATTGCGATGGTCTACCAGGACCCCATGAGCAGCCTCAATCCCGTGATGACCGTCGGGCGGCAGCTCATGGAAGTGCCTATGCTGCACGAGGGCGTGAACGCCGAGGAGGCGCGCAACCGCGCGCTCGGGATGCTTGTCGAGGCGAATTTCGCGGATCCCGCCGCGATCATGGCCCGCTACCCGCATCAGCTCTCAGGCGGGCAGCAACAGCGCATCGTGATCGCGATGGCGCTCATCGGTAAGCCCGCGCTCCTCATCATGGACGAGCCCACGACCGGCCTCGACGTCACGGTGGAGGCCGCGGTGCTCGCGCTGGTGCAACTGCTTCGCCGCAAGCACGACTCCGCGCTCCTTTTCATCAGCCACAATCTCGGCACCGTCGCGCAGGTCTGCGACCGGCTTGCGGTTCTCTACGGGGGCGAGATCGTCGAGGAAGGGAGCATCGGCGACGTCTTCGCCGAGCCCCGCCATCCCTATACCCGCGGCCTCCTCGATTGCCTGCCGCGGCTCGGCCGCAGCAAGCACGAGCGGCCGCTGAAGCCGATCCCGGGCCGGCCGGCCTCGCCGCTCGCGCGACCCAGCGGCTGCGGCTTCGTGCCCCGTTGCTCCCATGCGGAGGGCGTGCGCTGTACCGTGGGCGTGATTCCGACCATCGAGCTCCCCGGCAGCGAGGGACACCTCGTGCGTTGCATCAAGGCGCTGGAGATCGGGGCTTGGCAGCAGGACGGAGGATCGGCACCAACCCCGGTTGAGAAGAGTTCCCGTGAGCCGCTGCTGCAGACGAAGGCGCTCGCCAAGCGCTATCGCGCTTCGAGTGGTGCCTTCGGCCGCGAGCGTCCGCCAGTCAGGGCGCTCAACGGCGTCGATCTCGTGCTCGAGCGCGGCGAGACCTTGGCTATCGTGGGCGAATCAGGCTGCGGTAAATCGACTTTCGCCCGCGTCCTCGGTGGGCTCGAGATCGCCAGCGAAGGGGAGGTCACGCTCGAGGGCGAGGAGATCGGCGGCACGCCGGTCCAGGCTCGGTCGGCCGCGCTCAAGCGCAAGCTGCAGATGGTGTTCCAAAATCCCGAAAGCACGCTCAATCCGAGTCACGCTGCCGGCTACTCCGTCGCGCGGGCGGCCCGGCGCTTGCGTGGGCTCGGCGCACCCGAGGCGCGGCGCGAGGCGGAGCGACTGCTCAGCGTCGTCGGCTTGCCGCCGGAGATCGCGCGGCGCAAGCCCTCGCAGCTCTCAGGCGGGCAGAAGCAGCGTGTCGCGATCGCGCGCGCTCTCGCGGGCGAGCCCGAGGCGGTCGTCGCGGACGAACCCGTCTCCTCGCTCGACGCTTCCGTGCAGGCTGCGATCGTCAATTTACTCTCAGAGATTCAGGCCGAGCGCGGCCTGAGCCTTGTCTTCATCTCGCACGATCTCGCAGTGGTCCGCTATCTCGCGGACCACGTCGCCGTCATGTACCTCGGCAAGGTCGTGGAGTTTGGACCCGTCGATGCGGTATTCGTGCCACCCTTCCATCCCTATACGGAGGCGCTGCTCTCAGCGGCGCCGGAGCCCGATCCAGAGCGGCACGGCGCGCGGATAATCCTGGAGGGCTCGCCGCCGAGTGCCATCGAGGTTCCCAAGGGCTGCCCCTTCGCCTCGCGCTGCCATCGCAAAATCGGCGAAATCTGCGACACCGAGCCGCCGCCGAGCCAAGTGCTCACCGGCGGTCATCGGATCCTCTGCCACATCCCAGCGCAGCAACTTATGCCCCTCCCGGTTTGAGGGAGAGGGCCGAATTATTTTCTCGAACCAGTTTCGGAAGTTCAGCTTAGGAAATCCGCCCGTAGCGGCGGAGTTTCAGCCGGTCGGAACTCATGGTGCCGGATTTTGTGTCGTAACCCAGCAGCGCGATGAGGCGCGTTGTCGGGCCTTCGATGGGGCTTACGCGGTGGATGGAGTGGCGCCCTTCGAAAAGCGCGAGTGTGCCCGGTTCGAGATCGAGCTCGATCACCTCCGCGCGTGAGCCCTCGAGGAGGCGCTCCACGCGATCGTAGTTGGCGGCCTCGGCGCTGCGGATGCGCGGGACGTATTCGAAGACGCCGCCGCGGTCGCTCTTCTGCAGCATCAGCGACACCACGAAATCCGTCTGGTCGAAATGCCAGAGCAGCGCCTCGCCTGCGCCCATCGCCGCGACGTTGAGCCCGCCGAGGGGATCGGCATAGCGGTAGAGTGCGCCACGGCCGAGCGCGCGCTCGAGGAAGAGCAGGAGCCCATCCCACTCGTAGAGCCGGCGGATCAACGAGCCCCGAGGAATGAGGTCGTAAGCGATGGCGCCCACCGAGGTCGGCTGCAGGCGCCGCTTCGGGTGGCCCTCCGGGAAGCTCTCGTCGGGCGCTTCGAGATAGGCCGTGCTCTGGTTGTGCCGCTCGCGGTGCGCGAGAGGCTCGAGCGCGCGCGCCTCGGCGGCCATCGCCGCCGTCGCCTCGTCCGTGAGGAAATGCTGAAGGAGACAGGAGCCGGTCGCCGCAAGCTGGCGCCGGCACTCCGCGATCAGCGCGCTGGCGCTGGGACCGTCGAGATCGTCGAGGGGATAGCGTGAGAGGTCGACCGCGCTTGCGATCGACCTCTCCGCCGTCGCGACTGCTGCGCTCAAGTGGGCTCTATCGCGATCTCGTTGGCGAAGATGTATCCGGTCGGATGCATCTTGAAGCCCTTCACGCGCTTGTCCATGAAGGTGAAGAGCGAGCGCCAGACCGGCTGCACGATGTTGCCGTCCTCCTGCATGATCGTTTCGAGTTTCGCCATGACCTCGCGGCGCTTGTCGACATCGAGGATCCCCTCGGCCTGCGAGAGGAGCTTATCGAACTCGGCGTTTGAGAAGGCGGACTCGTTCCAGGGCACTCCCGTGCGATAGGCGAGGCCCAGTGTCATGACGCCGAGCGGCCGGTGCGCCCAGGTGGTGAAGCCGAACGGCACCTTCGTCCAAACATCCCAATATTGCGTCGAGGGCATGACGTTGATCTTGACGCGGATATCAGCGGCCTTCCATTGCTCGACCATTGTCTGCACCGCGACGAGCTCCCAATCCGGCTGCGGACGCGCCGCGATCTCCGCGTCGATGCCGTTCGGGTATCCGGCTTCGGTCAACAGCTTCTTCGCCTTCGCCACGTCCTGCTTGAAGGGCGCGAGCTTTGCGTATTCCGGATGGACGGAACAGACGTGGTGATGCTCGCCGGCCAGGCCGAGGCCGCGATAGGAGATCTTCAGCACGCTCTCGCTGTCGATCGCATAACGCATCGCTTGGCGCACGCGCTTGTCGTCGAAGGGCTTCTGCGGATGGAAGCGCGCGACAGCGGTATAGGCGGTGCCCACATCGTAAATCTGCACGTGCGAGAGCTGCTTCATCGCGTCGAGCTGCGCGATCTCGCCGAGATAGAGTCCGTCCACTTGCTTCGAGGCGATCGCGCTCAGCGCCGCCGCGGCATCGTCGCCGAGGTCGATGAACTGCCACTCGTCCACATAGGGGCCGCCGCCCCAGTAGTTCTTGTTCGGCTTATAGACCTGCCGGCGGCCGACCTCATCCTCGACCATCATGAAGGCGCCGGTGCCGTTGGCGCCGACCTTGTGCACGCCGCCGCTCGCGGGATCCATGATCATAAGCGGGTAGTGGAATAGGTTCTCGGGGATCGCGAGCTGCGCTGACTTGCCGTTGAGGCGAACGGTGAAGTCGTCGATCTTCTCGATCGCATTCGCGTCCCAGAGGCGCGAGGACATCTTCGGGTTGCCCTTGGCGTCCTTCTCGCCGGTGTCGTACTCCTCCATAATGAACCCCTTGAAGAGACCGAGCACCGACGAGCCGGTCGCGGGGTCGAGGACGCGCTTCAAGTTCCAGATGACGTCCTCGGCGGTGAATTGCCGGCCGTCATGCCATTTCACGTCCTTGCGCAGGTGAAGCATCCAGCTCTTGAGGTCCTCGCTCGCCTCCCATTTCTCGCAGAGCGCCGGACGCGTGACGTTGTCGACGCCGGTCTTGGTGAGATAGTCGTAGACCATCCGTCCCGAGTTCGAGGAATCGACCCAGCTATAGGTGTGCGGGCTCTTCAGGTCCTGACACCGCATTCCAATCCGGATCGTGCCGCCCTTCGGCATCGCCGCTTGCGCGCGGGCGGGCGCGACGTAACTACCGCCGGTCACTTTGCCCGCGAAGGAATAGGCCGCCGCAGCCGACATGCCCAGCAGCGTCGCGGTGCGCAGGAACTCGCGTCGGTCGATCTTGCCTTCGGCGAGGTTTCGCTTGAGGACGGGGATGTATTTGTGCTCGCGGTCGTCGTTCATGGCAGCCTCCCTCTGGGTCGGGCCACCCGGACTATTGACCTCGACGGCGTCTCCTCGGGCGGCCCTGGGCGCGTCGATTGAGATCGC
>DATJVP010000040.1:0-6102 GCA_035581425.1 Allostellaceae bacterium
TCACGGCTTGAAGCTGCGTCCGATGGTGCTGCCGGACCGCTTCCTCGAGCACGACGCGCCGGCCAAGCAGTACGAGCAGGCGCAGCTCACCTCCCCCCACATCGTCCGCACCGCCATGGCGGCCCTCGGGCGCGAGGCGGGCGCCGCCTCGGCGCGCGCCTAGAGGAGGGCGCGGCCCGCGCCGGCGATGCCGAAGCGCAGGCTCGACGCGCTGCTGGTGGAGCGCGGCCTCTCGGAGACCCGCAGCAAGGCGCAAGCGCTGGTGATGGCGGGTCTCGTTACGAGCGGTGAGCGCCGCCTCGACAAGCCCGGCATGCTGCTCGAGGCGGAGACGCCCCTTGAAGTGAAGGGGCGTGAACATCCCTGGGTCTCCCGCGGCGGCATCAAGCTTGCGCATGGGCTCGACCATTTCCGCATCGATCCCGCAGGGTCGATCTGCCTCGACATCGGCGCCTCCACCGGCGGCTTCACCGACGTGCTCCTCCAGCGCGGCGCCAAGCGCGTCTTTGCCGTCGATGTCGGCTACGGGCAATTTGCGGCGAAGCTGCGCGGCGATCCCCGCGTCGTCCTGCTGGAGCGCGTCAATGCGCGACATCTCACGCGCACGGAGATACCGGAGCCCATCGACCTCGTCGTTTGCGATGCGAGCTTCATCGGCCTGCGCACGGTGTTGCCCGCGGCCCTCGCACTCGCGGCTCCTAACGCAACGCTCATCGCGCTCATCAAGCCGCAGTTCGAGGTCGGCAAGGGAAGGGTCGGCAAGGGTGGCGTCGTCCGCGATCCCGAGCTGCATCGCGAGGTCTGCGCGACTATCTCGACTTGGCTCGGCGAGCAGCCGACTTGGCGCGTCGAAGGGATCGCGGAGAGCCCGATCAAGGGTCCCGAGGGAAACGTCGAGTTCCTGATCTGCGCTCGCAAGGACGCGGCATGAGCGCCTCGCGGCCGGAGATCGCGGAGCTGGCGGTGACGAAGCTTGGCGCGCGCGGCGACGGAATTGCCTTGCACGAGGGACGACCGGTTTATCTCCCCTATACCGCGCCGGGCGACCGCGTGCGCGCGCGGCTGGGAGCATCGCGCGACGCCGGCCGCGCCGGCACCGTGCTGGAGCTGCTTGCGCCGGGCGCACGCCGAACGCCGGCCTGCCCGCATTTCGGAACATGCGGGGGCTGCGCCTTGCAGCATCTTCCCGAGGAAACCTACTCCGCTTTCAAGCTCGATCTCCTGCGCACGGCGCTCGCTCATCGCGGTCTCTCGGGGATCGAGCAGGAGGCGCTCAGGAGCTTCCCGCCGGGGACGAGACGCCGCGCGCGTCTGGCACTCCGCCGGCTGAAGAACGGCGAGACCCAGGTGGGGTTCCATGCCCGGGACAGCCACGACATCGTGGACATGCGCGCTTGTCCCGTGCTGCACCCACGTCTCGTCGCGCTTGTGGCGCCGCTCAGGAAGCTCGCCGCAGCTTTCCTGCAGCCCCGGGGCAGCGGCGCCGCCACGATGACGCTGCTCGACGGCGGCATCGATCTGCTGCTGGATTTGCCGCGACACCCGGACCTGTCGCTCCTCGAGGGTCTGGCGGCCTTCGCTCACGCGCAGGATCTCGCGCGGCTCGGTTGGCGTGAGGGCGAGAAGGGCGTGCCAACGCCCGCGGCGGAACGCCGGCCGGCACGAGCCATACTCGGCGGTGTCGCCGTCGACGTGCCGCCCGAGGGCTTCCTGCAGGCAAGCGTCGAGTCAGAACGCCTACTTTCGGAACTCGTGCTCGCGGGCGTCGGAGCAGCGAAGCACGTCCTCGATCTCCATGCCGGTCTCGGTACCTTCACCTTCGCGCTCGCCGCGCGGGCGAGGGTGCACGCGGTCGACGGATCGCGCCCCGCGATCGCGGCACTCGTGGCGGCCGCCGCGCGCGCGGGCATCGCGCAGGGGATATCGACCGAGACGCGCGACCTCGAGGTCCGCCCGCTCCTTGCGGACGAGCTGCGTCGCTTCGATGCAGCGGTGTTCGATCCGCCGCGTGCGGGTGCGCCTGCGCAGGCGGCGGCGCTCGCGGCCTCGACCGTGCCGCGAGTGGTTGCGGTCTCCTGCAATCCCGCGACCTTCGCGCGCGACGCTCGGCTTCTGGTCGATGGTGGCTATCGCCTCACGCGCCTCGTCCCGGTCGACCAATTCCTTTGGTCGCCGCATTTGGAGCTCGTCGCCTTTTTCGAGCGCTAAGGCCGTGGCACCGGCGGCATCGCGACGGAGCCCGGCGGCTGGCTCGCGAGCTCGAACTGGCGCACCGCCAGGCGAAGCTGTGCCGCCAAGCGCGCGAGCGGGCCGGGGCTCGCCTCGACCTCGACTTCCACACCCTCGCCCCGGCTTGCGAGACGCGCGAGGACTTCCGCGAACGTCTCGGGTGGCGGGACCTGCTTGAGCGTCACCTCCTGATCGGCCGGGATGCGCGCTGCTTCCTTCGCCAGCGCGATCGCCGTTGCGAAGCCGCCGAGCGCGTCGACGAGGCCGCGCTCCTTCGCCTGCTCTCCCGTCCAGACGCGGCCTTTTGCGACCGCTTCGACCGCTGCCGGATCCATCTTGCGGCCCTTGGCGACGCGCTCCTTGAAGTCCGCATAAATCGCGTCGAGGAACGTCTCGAAGCGCGCGTGCTGCGCGGGGGTAAAGTCGTCGAGGGTGCTGAACATGCTCGCATTCGTGCCCATATCCACGGCGCCCCAGGTGACACCAAGAAGCTTCCAGAACCCGGCCGTCACGAATTTGCCCGCGACGACCCCGATCGAGCCCGTGAGGGTCGCGGGCTCCGCGACAATCTTGTCCGCGGGCGCCGCGATGTAGTATCCGCCGGAGCCTGCGACGTCGCCCATGCTGACGATCACGGGTTTCCCGCGCTCCTTTGCGCGCAGCACCGCGCGCCAGATCGTCTCCGAAGCGACGACGGAGCCGCCGGGACTGTCGATGCGGAAAAGGATCGCCTTGACGTCAGGATCGGTCGCGGCCTGGTCGAAGGCGCGCGCAACCGCGTCGGCGCCCATGATGCCGTTCCCGGAGAGGGGACCGCCGCCACTTCCGCCGCGCTGGATGAGGCCGGTGCCGTAGATAAGGGCGACGACGGGGCCGCTCCGATGCGGCCGTCCGGCGCGGCCGAGATAGGCGAGCGCGCTCAGGAACTCCGCGCCCGATCCCGCGCGCTCGCGCGCCTCCGCCTCCGCCTGGTCGCGGTAGCCGATCTTATCGACGAGATGGGCATCCGCCGCCTCCTGCGTGAGGAGGGGCCCACGGTCGATGATCTCGCGTACCTTGGCTTCCTCGATCTTGCGATCGCGGGCGATGCCGCGGATCATCTGGTCGAAGACCGATCGCAGCAGCGCCTCCGTCTCCTCCCGCTGCGCCGCCGTCATGCCGGTCTCGGTGATCATGTTCATGGCGGTCTTGTATTCGCTGCGGTGATCGAAATTCGGAACCACATCGAGCTTGTCGAGGGTGCCGCGGAAGAACGGGGATTCACTGCGCAGTCCCGTGAGGCCCACGAGGCCCTGGGGCTGCAGCCAAATCTGGTCGCACGCCGCGGCGAGGTAATAGGCGTGATTGCCGGGGCCGAATTCGCCGAAGCTATCGGCATAGGCGATCACGAATTTGCCTTTCGCGCGGAAAGCGGCGATCGCGTCGCGCAGCTCCTGCACCTGCGCCGCTCCGATTTCGTCGCTGCCGAGCCGCACGAGGAGCACCTTGACGCGGGGATCGTCGGCGGCGCGCTCGATCGTGTCGAGGACGTCGCGCAGCGTCGGTTGCGGCTCGCTCAGGACCGAGGCGAGTCCGTCGCTTGCCGGCGCGTCCGCGACCGCCCGGTCGAGATTGAGCGTCAGCACCGTCGCCTGCGGTACCGGCGGCGAAGCGGGCTTGACCCAGAACAGGAGCGCGAACACCGCGACGAAGAGCAGCGTAAAGATGAAGCCGATGGTCGCGAAGATTCGGACGAACAGACGGCGCATGAGGGCTGCTCCGGTTCTAGCGGTCGAGGCGGTGGTATTCGCGGTTCGGCATCATGTCGAGCGCGAAAGCCACCCGGTTCGAGAGGTTGAAGAAGGCGACGACGTCGGCGAGGTCGAAAATCTCGGCCTCGTCGAGCCCAGCCTGGCGAAGCGCCGCGCGGTCGGGCTCCTCGACCGCATGCGGCGTCTCCGTCAGCTTCCAGGCGAAGTCGAGCATCGCACGCTGGCGCGGGCTCAGCTTCGCCACGCGATAGTTGAGTGCCATCATCTCGCCGAGCTCGGGGTCGCCGGAAAGGCGCCGCACCGCCTGCCCATGCGCGACAAGGCAGTAGTAGCAGCGGTTGGCAGAGGAGACGACGACAGCGACCATCTCGCGCTCGAGCTTGCTGAGCTTCGACTCCCCGAGCATCAGCTCGTTGTACATCGCCATGAAATTCCGAAGCTTCGTCGGATGGAAGCTATAGGCGCGCAGCACATTCGGGACGAAGCCGAATTTCTCTACGCATTTGCGGTAGACGACCCGGATGTCCTCGTCGAGGCTCTCGGCCTCGGGTACCGGCAGGGCGGAGATGTGGTCGGGTTGCGGCATGGGGGTTCCTTCGGAGCAGATGTCAGACGCCAGATGTCAGCAGATGCCAGATGTCAGATGCCAGAGCCTGGACGGTGTGGCGCTTCTGGCGTCCGGCATCCGACATCTTTCATCCGCCTATCGCCCGATACCTTAGCAAGTGGTCCGCGAGCACCGCCGCGACCATCGCTTCGCCGACGGGGGCAGCGCGAATGCCGACGCAGGGATCGTGGCGGCCCTTGGTGGAGATCTCGACCTCGTGGCCGTCGACATCGACGGTGCGGCGCGGCGTCAGGATCGAGCTCGTGGGCTTTACCGCGAACCGAAGGACGATGTCCTGGCCCGTCGAGATACCCCCGAGAATGCCGCCGGCGTTGTTCGAGAGGAACGTGACGCGGCCATCCTTCATGCGCATCTCGTCGGCGTTCTCCTCGCCGGAGAGCGCTGCCGCCGCGAAGCCCGCGCCGATCTCGACGGCCTTCACGGCGTTGATGGTCATGATCGCGCGCGCGAGGTCTCCGTCGAGCTTGTCGTAGATGGGCTCGCCGAGGCCCACGGGCACGCCCGCCGCCACCACCTCGATGACGGCGCCTGCGGAGGAGCCTTTCTTGCGGGCCTCGTCGAGCAACCCTTCCCAGATTTGCGCGGTCTGGCGGTCGGGGCACCAGAAGGGATTGTCCTCCACCGCCTCCCAATCCCAGCGGGCGCGGTCGATCTTGTGCGCTCCGATCTGGATCACGGCGGCACGGATACGGACGGTCTCGCCGAGGATCTTGCGCGCGACCGCGCCGGCAGCAACGCGGCTCGCGGTCTCGCGCGCGGAGGCGCGCCCGCCGCCACGGTAGTCGCGGATGCCGTATTTGGCTTGATAGGTGTAGTCCGCGTGGCCCGGGCGGAAACGGTCCTTGTTGTCGTAATAGTCCTTCGAGCGCTGATCGAGGTTCTCGATCATGAGCTGGATCGGCGTTCCCGTGGTCATGCCCTCGAAAACGCCGGAGAGGATCTTCACGGCATCGGGCTCGCGCCGCTGTGTCGTGAACCGGGATTGGCCGGGCTTGCGGCGGTCGAGCCAACGCTGGATGTCGGGCTCCGCCAGGGGAATGCGCGGGGGCACGCCGTCGACGACCACGCCGATCGCGGGACCGTGGCTCTCGCCCCAGGTGGTGTAGCGAAACAGCGTGCCGAAGCTGTTGCCTGCCACGTGCGCCTCGCTAGACGACGGAGATGTCGGGCGCGTCCACGGCCTTCATGCCGACGACGTGATAGCCGCAATCGACGTGATGCACCTCGCCCGTCACTCCCGCGGAGAGATCGCTGAGGAGATAGGTGCCGGCGCCGCCGACATCCTCGATGGTGACGTTGCGCTTCAGCGGCGAGTTGTATTGGTTCCATTTGAGGATGTAGCGGAAGTCGCCAATCCCCGAGGCCGCGAGCGTCTTGATCGGTCCCGCCGAGATCGCGTTGACGCGGATGTTCTGCCCCCCGAGGTCGGCGGCGAGATAGCGCACGCTCGCTTCGAGCGCGGCCTTGGCGACGCCCATCACGTTGTAGTGCGGC
>DATJVP010000041.1:0-45564 GCA_035581425.1 Allostellaceae bacterium
GAGCGCGCGCCGGTGCAGGTGTGGCAGGGCATTTCAGCCCTGCTCGCCCTGGCGCTGGCGGCGAGCTGGTGGTTGCATTGGGGGAAATGAAAAGGGCCGGCAGAGCCGGCCCTTTTGGTCGAGCGCCGCGGCGCTCAGACCGAGTAGTACATCTGGAACTCGATCGGGTGCGGGGTATGCTCGAAGGCATAGACCTCTTCCCAGCGCAGTTCGAGGTAGCTTTCGATCTGGTCGGCGGTGAACACGTCGCCCTTGGTGAGGAAGGCGTGATCGGCCTTGAGCGCCTCGACCGCTTCGCGCAGCGAGCCGCACACGGTCGGGACGTCCTTGAGCTCTTCCGGCGGCAGGTCGTAGAGGTTCTTGTCCATGGGATCGCCGGGGTGGATGCGGTTCTGGATGCCGTCGAGACCCGCCATCAGCATCGCCGCATAGCCCAGATAAGGGTTCGCCGCCGGATCCGGGAAGCGCACCTCGACGCGCTTGCCCTTCGGGCTCGCGACATAGGGGATGCGGCAGGAGGCCGAGCGGTTGCGCGACGAATAGGCCAAGAGCACCGGCGCCTCGAAGCCTGGGATGAGGCGCTTGTAGCTATTGGTTGTGGGGTTGGTGAAGGCGTTGATCGCCTTCGCGTGCTTGATGATGCCGCCGATGTAATAGAGCGCCGCGTCCGAGAGATCGGCGTAGCCCGAGCCCGCGAAGAGCGGCTTGTCGCCTTTCCAGATCGACTGGTGCACGTGCATGCCCGAGCCGTTGTCGCCCTTGATCGGCTTCGGCATGAAGGTTGCGGTCTTGCCGTACTGGTGCGCGACGTTGTGCACGACGTATTTGTAAATCTGCATATTGTCGGCGGTGCGCACGAGGGTCGAGAAGACGAAGCCCAGCTCGTGCTGCGAGGGCGCCACCTCGTGGTGGTGCTTCTCGACGTCGAGGCCCATCTCCGCCATCACCGAGAGCATCTCCGCGCGAAGGTCGGAGGCTCCGTCGACCGGCGGCACCGGGAAGTAGCCGCCCTTGATCGGCGGGCGGTGGCCGGTGTTGCCGTCGGGGAATTTCTTGTCGCTCGCCCAGGGGCCTTCCTCGGCGTCGATCTCGACGATATGCGCATTCATCGACGACTTGTAGCGGACGTCGTCGAAGACGAAGAACTCGGCCTCGGGCCCGAAGAAGGCCTTGTCGCCGATGCCGGTCGAGGCGAGGAACTTCTCGGCCTTCTTGGCGATCGAGCGGGGATCGCGCGCATAAGGCTGGCCCGTGCCGGGCTCGAAGACGTCGCAGAAGATGATGAGGGAGGTCTGCGCCGCAAAGGGATCGAGCACCGCCGTCGCGCAATCCGGCATCAGCACCATGTCCGACTCATTGATCGCCTTCCAGCCCGCGATCGAGGAGCCGTCGAACATCACGCCGCCAGAGAGGAAATCCTCGTTGATCGTCTTCACGTGATGCGCGAGATGCTGCCACTTGCCGCGCGGATCCGTGAAGCGGAAGTCGACGTATTTCACGTCGTGCTCCTTGATCATATCCATTACTTTTTTCGTGTCGGACATCGCTCGTTTCCCGTTGCTGTGTGGGTGGCCTTGAATAAGTGCCGGAGCGGGGCGTGGCCTCCCGACCCGCCTCGGCCGTCGGTCTCGGACCGGGACTTCAGATCGCGTCGGCTCCGCGCTCGCCGGTGCGGATGCGGATCGCCTCGTCCACAGTGGTGACGAATACCTTGCCGTCGCCGATACGCCCCGTGTGCGCCGCCTTGAGGATTGCCTCCACCGCGCGGTCGACGAGGCCGTCTTCCATGACGACCTCGATCTTCACCTTGGGCAGGAAATCAACGACGTATTCCGCGCCCCGGTAAAGCTCCGTATGCCCCTTCTGCCGCCCGAAGCCCTTGGCCTCGGTGACGGTTATGCCCTGAATCCCCACCTCGTGCAGCGCCTCCTTCACTTCGTCGAGCTTGAAGGGCTTGATGATTGCTTCGACCTTCTTCATCGCTTCCCCTGCCGCATGGGTTGTGGCGCCGAAGCCCGGAGGCCGCGCACGCCGGATAGCGTTACGGGTACATTAAGCACGAGCCGTGCCAGGGGTATTTCGCCTGCCAACCCCGCGAAACGCATCCCACAACCGCCATTATGCACAAAAATTAGGCTGGTCGATCCATTTAATAGGCAGCAGAGGAGCGGCCGGGCATCTGGCGTTTGGAGAGGCAGCCACGGATGCGCTCTATGGCTTCCTCGAGCGCCGCCATGCTTGCGGCGTAGGAGAAGCGGAGATAGCCCTCGCCGAAGCGCCCGAAGCTCGTTCCCGCGAGGGTCGCGACACCGGCTTCCTCCAGGAGCACGTTCTGGAGCGCGCGCGCGTCGAGGCCGGTGCGGCCAACATTCGGGAAGGCGTAAAAGGCACCGCCGGGGTTGACGCAACCAAAGCCGGGTACGTCATTGAGTGCCCGCACGATGAACTTCCGCCGCTCCGCGAAGGCCTTCACCATTTCGCGCACCGGTTCCTGCGGCCCCGTCAGCGCAGCGATCCCCGCGTATTGTGTCGCGGCGTTGACGCAGGAATGGCAGTTGATGGCGAGGCGCTCCGCGTGCGCGTAAATCTCCTTGGGCCAGACGCCGAAGCCGAGGCGCCAGCCTGTCATGGCGTAGGTCTTGCTCCAGCCGTCGAGCAGGATGAGCCGGTCGCGGAGCTCCGGGTAGGTGAGAAGGCTCACATGCTCGGCGCCGTCATAGACCATCTCGCTGTAGATCTCGTCGCTCATGACCGCGACCTGCGGATGGCGCCGGAGCCCCGCCACGAGCTTGTCGAACTCCGCGCGCGGCACCACCCCGCCCGTGGGATTGGCGGGGCTGTTGACGATGAGGAGGCGCGTCCGCGGGGTGATCTTCCCGAGCACCTCCTCGGCGCTGAAGGAGAAGCCCCTGCTCTCGTGCAGCTCGATCGGCACCGGCGTCGCGCCGGAGAAGCGGATCACGCTCTCGTAAATCGGAAAGCCCGGATTTGGATAAAGGATTTCCGCGCCGGGCTCGCCGAAGATCATGATCGCGAAGAACATCGTGACCTTGCCGCCGGGGACGCAGAGGATCTGCGCCGGCGAGATGTCGACCTTGTAGCGCCGGTGAAGATCGGCTGCGACCGCCTCTCTCAGAGGGAGGATGCCGTTCGCGGGAGTGTAGCCGTGGTGCCCATCGGCAAGCGCTTTGCGCCCGGCCTCGACGATGTGGGCGGGGGTAGGGAAATCCGGCTGGCCGATCCCGAGGTTGATGATGGAGCGGCCCTCGGCCTCCAGCGCCTTTGCGCGCGCGAGCACCTCGAAGGCGGTCTCGGTTCCCAGGAGCGACATGCGATTAGCGACGGTGAGCATCGATGGCCTCATGTCCGGAAGGCGCTCTTTATGGCGGAAGCCGGAGCCGAGGCCAAGCCTCGTCTCCCGGCGCCTGGGGTTACGCTTGCCCGGCGCCCATGCCTCTCTCTAAGATCGCTGGCGTTCACGCCCGACGGAGACGTCTGCGCCGCGATGCTGGTTTCCCGGATCACCGCGCTCGGGCCCGGCGATATTCCGGTGGTCGCCTGGCCGCTGCGCCTGCTTTACCGCCTTTATGAACGGCGCCTGCTGCGCGAAGTGCGCGCAAAGGCGATGCCGCGCCACGTCGGCATCATTCTCGACGGCAACCGCCGTTTCGGCGAGGAGCGGGGCATCAGCGATGCCCGGACCATCTATGGTCTCGGCGCAGACAAGCTTGATGAGGTGCTGGACTGGTGCGCCGACCTGCAGATCCCCGCGGTGACGCTCTGGGCCTTCTCGACCGACAACGGGCGCCGCTCTCCGCATGAGGTCTCCGGCATCCTCTCGGCGATCGAAGAGAAGCTGCACCGCCTGGCCCGCGATCCGCAGATCCACCGCCGGCGCGTGCGGGTGCGCGCGGTCGGGCGGATCAGCGGCCTGCCGGGTGCGCTCAAGGCCGCCGTAGAGGAGGCGGAGCGCGTGACTTCGGGATTCGAGGGCACTTGCCTCACGATCGCCGTGGCCTATGGCGGGCGCGACGAGATCGTCGATGCGATGCGCGCCTGGCTTTCCGGAAGGCACGCTGCAGGCGAGAGCTTGGAGCAGGCGATCTCGGACCTCAGCGTCGAGGCGATCGGGCGCCATCTCTATGCCGCCGATCTCCCCGACCCCGACCTCATCATCCGCACGAGCGGAGAGGTACGGCTTTCGGGCTTCCTGCTCTGGCAGAGCGTCTACAGCGAGTTCTACTTCTCGGATGTCTACTGGCCGGCGCTCCGCAAGGTCGATTTCCTGCGCGCGATCCGCTCCTTCCAGCAGCGCGACCGCAGGTACGGTAGCTAGCGCGGGCGGGAGCTCAGTCGCTCTCTTCCATCACGACGCCCGTCGGCAGGAGCACGACGTTGACGGCCTTGCCGTTGTGCATGCCCTGAGCGTGCCAGGCGTTGTCGCAACCCTTCTTGAAGTCGTGGAGGTCGCTAAATCCCGCGGCCGCCATCTTCTTCCGCGCATCGTCCGCGGTCGTCTTGTCGACGCGCTCGCCCGCGTCGCAGCCCGCAAGCGCATGGCCCACGAAGATGGGCGTCGAGCCTGTGGCGAGCGCCAAAAACAAAGCGCCCGCGGCAATTCCGGCTGCCTTCCAACGCATGGGTGCTCTCCCTGCACGATGTCCCGGGAATTGAGGACACCATACCAGTTTGGCCGGATGAGGGCGAGGATCGGGCGAATTGCGGCGTCAGGCCGCTCGCCCGCGGGCTAGTGCGCCTGCCAGCGCCAGCGCTCGACGATGCTGCTCAGGTACTGCAGCCCGTTCCGGTCATGCTCCCAGGCGCGTGGGAAATTTGTGGCGTCGCCGTGTGGCCGGTATTGCGCGTCGAGGTCGGAGAAGCGGATGCGCATCGGATGCGGCACGCCTTCGCCGACCGCGATCGCCTCCTGTTGCCTAAGGGTGGGGAGCGTGTTGAGGAGACCCGCTGCGCTCTCCGGCAGCGTGCGGCGAACCAGGTTCTGGTCTTTCTCGTTGGTCATGCGCATTGCGAAGACGGTGCTGCACTGGGAGATGATGGACTCCGAGATCTCCGAGGGACGCTGCGTCACGAGGCAGATCGAGACGCCGTATTTGCGGCCTTCCTTGGCGATGCGCGCGATAGAGCGTCGCGTCGGCTCGAAGCCCGTGCTCTCGTCGTTCGGGATGTAGCGGTGGGCCTCGTCGCAGACGAGGAGCAGCGGCACCGCCTCCTTGCGCTCGCTCCAGAGCGCGAGGTCGAAGATGATGCGGCAGAGCAGCGAGACCACGACGTTGACGATCTCCGAGGGGACGGCTGAGATATCGATGATGGTAATGGGTTTGCCGTTCACGGGAATGCGCAGGATGCGCGAGAGGATCTCCGCCATGTTGTCGCGCATGACGAGGCCGCCGAACATGAAGCTGTAGCGCTGATCTGCTCGCAGGTTCTCGATGGTGGTGAGAAGGCGCATGTAGGGGAGCGCGCTGTCGGGCTTGTCGAGCCGTCCCATGGCGTCGGAGATGCGTTGCACCACCCTCGGCATGCGATAGGGAACGGGCGTATCGACCGTGAGGAAGACTGCTTGGCTGCTGTCACCCATGAAATCGCGCTTGGCGCCGACGATTGCGTCCTTGAGGATGTTCGCCTCGCGGCTGCGCGCGACGGGCTCGCGACTGCAGAGCACCTCGGTGATCTCTTCGAAGCTCAGCATCCAGTAGGGGAGTTCGAGCGTCTGCGTCGTGATGTGCTCGGCGATCCCCGGAAATGCCGCGCCGTATTCGCCGTGGGGATCGAGGCAGACGATGTGTCCGTTGGGGTGCGCGGCTAGGAGCGAGTGCAGGATCACCGTGAGGGCGCAGGACTTGCCGGATCCGGTGGTGCCGAGGATCGCGGAGTGCTTGCAGAGGAACTCCTGCGAGATCAAGTAGGCGGTCTTGCTGGGATCCTGATAGAGGCTGCCGATCGCGAGGCTCGGTGTGTTCGGCTTCGAGTAGATGCGCGCGAGATCGTCCGCCGAGGCCATGAAAGCGGGAGCGCCCAGCACGGGATAAACGGAAATGCCGCGCGAGAAGACCGGCGCCTTGCCCGGCCGTGGCTCCGTCAGTTCGCCCAGGAGCTCGATGTCTGCGACGGCGACGCCCTGACCCGTGGCGTTTCCGCCCGAGGTCTGCAAGGCGAGGCTGTCGACGAAGCCGAAGGCGATGGTCTTTGCCGTCGGGATCTTGATGAGGGCGCCGATCTGCACGCGCTCGAGGACCCCGCGGTTTGTCGCCTTGCCATCGGCGCCGAAGAGGGCGCAGGAGACCTTGAAGCCGGAGACCAGCGTGACCATGCCGACCTGCGCTTGCGTCGCGGATTCCTCCGCCCGCTCGGTGGCCGCGGCGAGGTCCTCGGTGACAGCGGTGTCGTCCATCCTCTCCTCCGGGCTCGCGGTCGGTGCGGCAATGCGCCCCTAAGGAGCGCCGGAGGTGGTTTCCATCTCGTTAAAAGAGCCAAGAATCCCTTGCAATTGCGAGGGTTCCTGGGCGGTCTCGATGCAAACTCCTAAGGGAAATGGGGCGAGCGACCGGATTCGAACCGGCGACATCCAGAATCACAATCTGGCGCTCTAACCAACTGAGCTACGCCCGCCACCGAGCGTGAGGTCGTACTCCCTGCGCCGCTTGACCGTCAAGGCAGACCACGTCCTCACGGGGATTCTACCTACCCGCGCACGTTTCTTAACAGAACCTATGCGGGAGTCGGTTAAATTTCATCTACTATCGGAGGGTGTGTCGCATCGCTAGGGGGAGCGGGAGTGTCCCAATCTGACTCATCGGAGCGTCTGGCGGGGATTGCGCTCGCTCCGCCGGTGCTGCGCGGGCCGCTTGCTTTGGCTCGAACCATCTTTGCTGCGGCGCGGCGCGGCGTGCTGCTCCTTCCACTGCTCATGGCGGCCGCTTCCCTGGCGGTGGTCATGGCCTACGCGGTTGCCTCCTTCGAGAGCGGCAAGAGCCGACTACGCGCGCATGCCGAGGCGGAGCTGCGGCACGGCGCGGCCCCCCTGCACAATCTTCTGGTCGAGCTCCAGGCACTGACCTCGCGGGCTGCTGAGGCGGCGCAGGGGCCCACAGGCGGGCAGAGCGACCGGCTCGTCGCGCTCGGCGACAATCCGCTGGTCGCGAGCATCGCCGTCTTCGATGCGCAAGGCCGGCTCGGCACGCAGACCGCGCAACTGTCCTGGCCCGACGGTGCACGGCAGGCGCTCCTGGCATCGGCTACGGCTGCCGCCCCGGTCGTGCTCGGCGCTCCTTTTCAGTCCGAGGGCGGATCCTTTGCTGCGATGGCGATGCCGCTCCGCAATTCAGTGGGCGCCCTTGAGGGCTTCGTCGCAATCGCTTTCCCGCTGCGGGTGTTCCGTGAGTGGCTCGCGAGCGCGGGCCTTCCCGACGGCGCCGAGTTCCTGCTCCTCGACGGCACGGGGAGGGTTTGGCTCGGCGATGCCGGCACGGCTGCGCTTGTGCCGGGAGCGCGCGTGGCGCTGGGCTCGCAGGGGCTGGAGCTAGCCGTGGGCCTGCGGCCCGGCGCCCAGTGGCAAGCTTGGTGGAGGGAGAGCGGGGGATCGCTCGGTATTCTCGCCTTGCTCGCTTTCCTCGCGGTCGCCGCGGTTGGATACCTCGCGCGTGCCCAGCGCCGCGACAGCCTCGAGCGCGAGGCTGCGCTGGCCGCGCTTGCGGCGAGCGAGCGGCGCGTCCGCGAGCTCACGGAAGTGAGCCAGAACTGGCAATGGGAGACCGACACCGAGCACCGCTACACGCATTTCTCCGGGCGGCTCGCGAAGGTGGTAGAGCTCCCGGGTGGCATCCCCCTCGGGCGCACGCGGCTCGACCTGATCTGCGGAACCTACGAGCCGAGCGCGCTCGAGGAGCATATGCGCATCCTTGAGCGACGCGAGCCGTTTCACGATTTCATCTTCGCGCTCCGCGACCGCTACGGGCGGTCCTGGTGGACCAAGACGACGGGCCGTCCAATCCTCGCTCCCGACGGCACCTTCGCGGGCTATCGCGGCACCGCGAGCGACGTCACCGCCGAGGTCGAGAGCGCGCTCCGCGCCCATGCGGCCGAGCGCCAGCTCGTCGAGGCGGTCGAGAGCAGCCCCTGGGCCTTCGCGCTCTTCGACCAGGAGGATCGGCTCGTCCTCTGCAACTCGCGCTTCCGCGACATCTTCGGTGGCGTCAGGGCGGGTGTGGCCGTCCGCGGTCGCACCTTCGAGGAGATCGCGCGCAGCCAGATGCAGGGCGTCTCGATCGTCGACAAGGATTGCGACGACGAGACCTGGATGGCGCGGCGCATCGCCTATCACCGCAATCCCTCCGGCAGCTTCGAGGTGAGGCAGCGCGACGGCCGCTGGTTCCAGATCATCGAGCAGAAGACCGGAGACGGAAGGACGGTCTCGATCTTCAGCGACATTACCGCGCTCAAGGAGCGCGAGGACGCCTTGCGCAAAAGCGAGGAGCAATTCCGCGTCGCCTTCGACGCCGCTCCCATCGGCATGGCGATCATCAGTCCCGATCTCCGCTATCTCCGCGCTAACGCCGCGCTCTGCCAGATGCTCGGCTATTCTGAGTCTGAGCTGCGCGGCATGACGGTGGTCGACGTGACCCATCCCGGCGACAAGCTGGAGAGCAGCACGCCGAACGCGGACCTGCGTGGCGGCCGCATCGCGCACATCGAGCTCGATAAGCGCTACCTCTCCAAGAGCGGCAAGATCGTCTCCGTGCTCGTCCGCGTCGGCACCGTGCGCGACGACGCCGGGCGCCTCGTGCATTTCCTGACGCAGGTCGTCGACATCAGCGCGCGCAAGGAAGCGGAGCGCGAGCTCATCGCGGCGAAGGAGCAGGCCGAGCTCGCCAACCGCACCAAGAGCGAGTTCCTCGCCAATATGAGCCACGAGCTGCGCACGCCCTTGAACGCCATCATTGGCTTCTCCGAGATCGTCGCGGGTGAGCTCTTCGGCCCCATCGGCGGCCGGCGCTACGCCGAATACGCTCGCGACATCCACGTGAGCGGCATTCATCTGCTCTCGATCATCAGCGACATCCTCGACCTCTCGAAGATCGAGGCAGGCAGGCGCGAGCTCGTGGAGGGCATTGTCGATCTCCACGACGCCGCGGAATCCTCCCTGCGCCTCGTTCGCGGGCGCGCCGACAATGGCGGCGTCGCCCTCGTCAACGAGGTCGTCTCCGATTTGCCGCACATCGTCGCCGACGAGCGCGGCGTCAAGCAGGTGCTGCTGAACCTGCTCTCGAATGCCGTGAAGTTCACGCCCGAGGGCGGGAAGGTCGTAGTCGCGGCCGAGCTCAGGGACGACGGATCCCTCGCGGTCGCCGTGCGCGACAGTGGAATCGGGATCGCACCCGAGAATATCCCGCGAGCACTCGCGCCTTTCAGCCAGGTCGATAGCTCGCTCTCCCGCCGCTTCGAGGGCACAGGGCTCGGTTTGCCATTGGTGAAATCGCTGATCGAGCTGCATGGCGGACGGCTCGAGCTCGAGAGCACGGTCGGCAAGGGTACCGTCGCGACTGTCGTCTTCCCCGCAAGCCGCGTCTGCGGCTGAGGCAGCCGGCTCTCGCGGCTCCCGGGCCCAGGCGCTAGACTGCAAAGATGAGCCCCAGCCAGGACCCGCGAGGGCCCGACGCGCTCGCGCTGCTGACGCCGGCGGAAATGGCCCGCGCGGATCGCGCGGCGGTTGCTGCGGGGCGCAGCGTCGTGGAGCTGATGCTCACAGCGGGTGAGGCCGTCGCAGCGGCCATCCGTGCGCGCTGGTCGCCCAGGCCGACGATCGTCCTCTGCGGCCCCGGCAACAACGGTGGCGACGGCTTCGTCGCCGCGCGCTCGCTCGCTTCCTCGGGTTGGCCCGTGCGCGTGGCGCTTCTCGGCCAGCGCGAGGCATTGCGGGGTGCGGCGCGCCACTACGCCGAAGCCTGGTCGGGCCCGGTCGAGGCTCTGCGGCCGGGTGCCATCGAGGGAGCGGCACTCGCGGTCATCGCGATTTTCGGCGCGGGCCTTGCGCGGCCGATCGAGGGTGTGGTCGCGGAGACTCTAGCCGCCCTCGCGGCGTCGAGCATTCCAACCGTTGCCGTTGATCTGCCGACGGGCCTCGATGGCGCGACCGGCACCGTGCGCGGCATTGCCGCCGTCGCCGATCTCACGGTGACTTTCTTTCGCAAGAAGCCGGGCCATCTCCTGCTGCCGGGGAGGCGCCTTTGCGGTGAGATCGTGCTCGCGGAGATCGGCATTCCCGCTTCCGTGCTCACGGAGATCGCGCCCAAAGCGCATGAGAATGGTCCGCCGCTATGGCTTCGAGACTACCCCTGGCCGCGGATCGACGACCACAAATATCGGCGCGGCCATCTGCTGTTGGCGGGCGGCGACACCATGACGGGGGCCGCTCGGCTCGCCGCGCGCGCGGCCGCACGGGTCGGCGCGGGGCTCGTGACCTTGGCGGCGCCGCGGAGCGCCTGGAGCGTCTACGCTGCGGCACTCACTGGCACCATCGTGCGTCCCTGCGGCGGCATAGAGGAATGGCAGGACTTGCTCGCGGACCCGCGGCGGAATGCGATCCTGCTTGGGCCCGGCGCGGGCACCGGCACGATGCTCCGCGAAATGGTCGAGGCGGCGCTCGCGACGCGGCGCCCTACCGTGCTCGATGCCGAAGCGCTCACGGTCTTCGCGGATGAGCCGCGGCGCCTCCTCGATGCGATTGTCGGCCCCGTGGTACTGACGCCGCACGAGGGCGAGTTCGCGAGGCTATTCGCCGAGCGCGGCGACAAGCTCAGCCGCGCCCGTGCCGCCGCCGCGGAGAGCGGCGCGATCGTGCTCCTCAAGGGGCCCGATACCGTGATCGCGTCGCCCGATGGCCGCGCCATCATAAATGCGAACGCGCCGCCGGACCTCGCAACCGGCGGGACCGGGGACGTGCTCGCAGGCATGATCGCTGGCCTTCTTGCGCAGGGCATGGATCCCTTTGCCGCCGCTGCCGCCGCGGTTTGGCTGCACGGCGAGGCCGGGCACGCCGGCGGGGCGGGCCTAGTCGCGGAGGATTTGATCGAGCTTCTACCGGGAGTACTGCGCGGGCTCCGCGCGCTCGCGCAGGAGAGCGGGTGCCTTGCGGGAGTCACGGAACGGGTCTATCGGGAGCCCGCATGAGCGAGCGGAACGGCCTCGGTTTCCTCGACGGGGTGGTCGACCGCACTTTCGGTCGATTGCGTGCGGCATGGCGGGATATCGCGGGTCAGCCGCGCGGGGCGGCGCCCCCGGGACCCGAGCTCGTCGACGGCGACATCGCCCGAGCGCGCGAGCAGCTTCGCGCCTGCCTCGACGGGCGCGGGGGCGAAGTTGCGGCGCGGGCGCGCGCGGCGACGCTCGGACGGACGTACCTCGCCCTCAACAGTGACGGCCGCGAGCGCTTCCTGCGGCTCCTGGCGGAGGAATTCGATGTGGACCGAGCCGCGCTCACCGCCGCGGCCGCACGGCTCGTCGGCGCAGAGGGGCCCCGCGACAGGGAGGCGGCGGAGGCGGATTTGCGGGCCGCGCTCGAGGCGCCGCGCGTGCGGCTCCTGACGCAGTTCAACGCGCTCCCGGAGGGCGTCAAGTTTCTGGTGGACATGCGCGCGGAGCTCATGGCGCTCGCACGCGGCGACCGCGTCCTCGCGGGGCTCGAGCGCGATCTCCGCGCGCTGCTGCGGAGCTGGTTCGATATCGGCTTCCTGGAGCTCAAGCGGATCACCTGGAATTCGCCAGCGGCGCTCCTGGAGAGGCTCACGGTCTATGAGGCCGTCCATGAGATCCGCTCTTGGGCCGACCTCAAGAACCGTCTCGAGGCCGATCGGCGCTGCTTTGCGTTCTTCCATCCGCGCATGCCGGATGAGCCGCTGATCTTCGTGGAGGTGGCGCTCGTCAAGGGCATGTCCGACAACGTCGACGCGCTCCTCGACGAGAGCGCGCCGCTCGGCGATCCCGGAAGCGCCGATGCCGCAATCTTCTACTCGATCTCGAACTGCCAGCGCGGGCTCGCGGGGATCAGCTTCGGGAATTTCCTGATCAAGCGCGTGGCGAGCGACCTCGCGGCCGAGCAGCCGCATCTCAAGATCTTCGCGACGCTCTCGCCCGTCCCGGGTTTCCGCGCCTGGCTCGACCCGCGGCTTGCCGCCGGCGAGGAGGCGCTCCTGCTGCCGGCGGAGCGCAAGGTCCTGAGCGAGCTTCCGACGGAGAAGGGCGCGCGCAGCCTCGCAGGGGTCCTTGCACGACCGCACTGGCACGAGGATGCGGAGCTAGTCCAGGCCGTGCGCGCGCCTCTCCTGCGCCTCAGCGCGCGGTATTTGCTGCTGGAGAAAGCAACGCAAGGAAGGGCGCTCGATCTCGTCGAGCATTTCCATCTCAGCAACGGCGCGCGCGTCGAGCGCCTGAACTGGCTCGCCGACCGCTCCGAGAAGGGCATGCAGCAATCCGCGGGGATCATGATCAATTACCTCTACCCGCTCGACGAGGTCGAGGCGAACCAGATGGCCTATGCCGGCGAGGGCAAGGTCAATGCCTCGAGCGCAATCAGGAGCCTCGCGCGGACCTGATCGAGTTTCAATCCAACTCCGAGAGCCGCCACAAATTCGCACCTTCGCGTTGCCGATATGCTTGACCCCGAAATAATCGGCGGTTATGTGTTTTGTATAGATTGGGTGAATTACTATTCAAGTACCAATACCGGTCTTTGTCTGCCCGCTCGGGACGGGCAACCGCGCACCGGCTCGGGGGGTAGAGGGGGATCGATGACGCGATTGTTGCTCGCGCGCCTGAGCAACCAAAAGGCGCCAGCCGAAGTGAAGCCCGGCGACAGTTATCGCCGGCAGCACCGGCACAAATTCGTGGAGACCGCGACCGTCGTCGGATTGCGCTCCGATCCCGTGGGCATTCCCCACGTTCGTTTCGTCGTCGAGTTCGCGCGCGCCGATGCCGGCCGTATCGAGGGCGGCTCGCGCATCCTCGCGCTGCGGTCCTTCGTGAGCAATTACCGCGAGCGGGTCTCCTAGTACGTCAGTCGCTAGGCGGGTCGCGCCTCGACGAGATAGTGGCCCATCGCCTCCTTGGCTCGCCCCAAGGGGATCGTGCGCGTGAGCCGGAAGCCGGCGCGCTCCAGGAGAGCGGCGTATTCCTCCGTCGTGCGCTCCTGTCCGCCGACGTTGACGAGCATCTCCAAGTCGGCGTGATGGACGGGCACCGCCTCGCGAGGATCCTCGGGAAGATAGCGCTCCACGAGGACAAGATGCGCCGCACTCGCCATCGCGCGGCGGCAGCTCTCGAGAATCGCGACGGCCCGATCGTCCTTCCAATCGTGGATGATGTTGCGCAGGAGGTAGGCGTCGCCGCCGCTCGGCACAGCCTCGAAGAAATTCCCGCCGACAAACTCGCAACGAGCGCCGACGCCGGCATCGTTGACCAGCAGACGAGCCTCCTCGATGACGTGCGGCAGGTCGAAGAGAACGCCGCGGAGCTGCGGGTTTCGCTCGAGTATTGCGGTGAGCAGCCTGCCGCGTCCGCCCGCCACATCGACGACCAGGCGCATCCCCGAGAAGTCGTAGCTCGCAGCGACGAGGCGCGCATGAGCGGGCGAGTTGCCGGCCATTCCCGCATTGAACAGCGCTGACACCTCGGGATGCGCAGCGAGATAGTCGAAGAGACCGACGCCGTGCACGTCCTCGAACGCGGTCTCGCCGGTTTGCACGGTATGGAGCAAGCGGCTCCAGGGCCGCCAGTGCGTCTCGTTGAGCGTGAACAGTATGGACGGTCGTAGCGAATCCGGATCGTCCGCGCGCAATATCGCTCCGGCAGGGGTCAGAGCGAAGCGGCTTGGCCCGACCTTTTCAAGAACACCGACCGCGGCGAGGGCCCGCATGACCCTGCGCAGGCTCGGCGCATGCGATGCCGTCGCTTGTGCGAGATCGTCGACCTCACGGGGCCCATCGGCCAACAGGTCGGGGATGCCGAGACGGACCGCGACGTAGACCGCCGCTGCGATCCGATAGCCTCGAATGAGGGACTGGATCTGCTCTCTGGCCTCCGCGCTGGGAAGGGGGTTTCGGTCTTCAGGGCCTGCCACGGTGCCTTCTCCCGCTGATAATGGCCTCCCTCGGGATTTATATCATGGCTGGGCCGCGCGCCGATTCGGTCAGACCCAAAAGATCAAAGTGGTCGAGTACCGTTGAAATCGCGGTTTCGCCCGCCAAGCTCTCTAGAGAGGGTAGACGACCGGGGCGCCGGCCCCCTCCGCGATCAGTCCATTGATTTCGATGCAAGTTCGGTCTTTCTGAGATGTTATCAATCGGTCGCGACGCGCTGAATCTGGGGCCGGCCTGGGTTAATATCCGGCGCGCTCCCCGCGACGTCTTGCATTGGATTACCCAGTGCACGCCAATCCGCGGACTTGTCGAAGCGGACCTTCCCGATCTCGAGAGCGAGATCCGTCTTCGGCAAGTACTGCTACTCGCGCGACAGGCACCGATACACGCTGCGGGGAATGTCGGGAACGCCGCGGTAACGGCATGGGTATTTTGGGATCGCGTGCCGCACGTCGCGATCCTGACCTGGGTTGGTCTCTTTGCGGCATTCTCCACCATCCAGCTCCGGCGCTGGTGGCTCCGCCGGGATTGGCCACCGCCGCTACGCGTCGGGCGCGGCGCTCTGGTTCGCGCGACGATCTGGTCCTTCCTCGCGGGATCGCTTTGGGGCATCGCCGTCGTCTACGCCTTTCCCTGGGATTCGCTCCCGCATCAGCTCTTCCTCGCTTTCGTCGTCGGCGGCGTCTGCGCCGGTGCAGTCGCATCGATGACGATGCAACCCGTCGCGTGCATTGCCTATCTTGCACCGGCGGCCATCCCGATCTTCGTGCTCTTCGCTCTCGTCGAGGGCGAGCCCGTGATACACGCCATGGCTGCGATGTATGCATTTTTCTTCCTGGGCCTCGTCGTCGTAATCGCCAACGGCTACGCAGCCTTCGTCGATACCGTGCAAACCAAAGTGAGGAACGTGACGCTCACGGCAGGATTAGCGGAGGCGTCGTCGGCCAATCGCGCCAAGTCGGATTTCCTCGCGCATATGAGCCACGAGTTGCGAACGCCGCTCAACGCGATATTGGGGTTTGCGGAGATGATCAGGGACGAGAGGCTGGGCCCCGAGGCGTCCGCGAAGTACCGGATTTACGCGCACGACATCTTCGAGGCCGGCCAACACCTGCTGCTAATCGTCAACGATGTCCTGGATATCTCGAAGATCGAGGTCGGCAGGCTCGCTCTGCGCGACGACATGGTCGATGTCGGAGCCGTCGTATCCGTGGCGACGGCATTCGTCGAGCAGCGGGCGAAAACCGCCGGGATCGCGATCGAGAGCCAAGTTCCGGAGGATCTCCCGGTACTGATTGCCGACGAGCTCCGCGTAAAGCAAATCCTGATTAACCTCCTCACGAACTCGATCAAGTTCACGCACGAGAACGGCAATGTCGCGGTGGGGGCTGGCGTCCGCGCGGATGGCAGTCTCGCGATCTGGGTCATCGATACCGGAGCCGGAATGACGAAGAGCGAGATCACTGTTGCGCTGCAGCCTTACCGCCAAGTCGACAATCTTCTGACGCGCAGAAACGGCGGTGCGGGCCTTGGCTTGCCGCTTTCGCGCGCGTTGGTGGAACTCCATGGGGGGCGACTGGTCATCGACAGCACGCCCGATGTCGGCACCTCCGTGACGGCAATCTTCCCCGCGACGCGCGTGCGCCGGCGGGAGCCATTTCGCTCGAGCTACCCGTCGCAGCCCGCATAGGGTCGAGGCGCGGCCGGCTTAGCTCCAGCGGTTTGCGTTTTTGGGAAAGCCAGGGCGCTGCACGCGTACAATGCAAAAGCGCTGCCCGGTCGGAGCTTCCATCACCACCCATCGCTCTGGGCGGGCAACCACCGTGGCGCCCAGCTTCTCCAGACGCGCGACCTCGGCGGGGATGTCGTCGGTTTCGATGTCGATGTGGACGCGACTTTCGTGCTCGACGCGCTGGATCTCGACGATCGGCTCATCGGGCGGCGTCGTGAGCATGCGATAATTGCCGCGGCTGCTCGGGTGGCTCGGGTCCACGGGACGGCCGAGCGCCTCGGCCCAGAAGCGGGCAGCCTCGTCGATGTCGGCGGCCTTGCAGTCGATGAGCACGGCGCAGAGGCGGGAGCGGTGCATTTCACTACCTCTCGTTTCGATGCGGCCTAGTTCATGCTGCTATCTATGCGAGGCGGCATTCGGGGCAAGGGACTTCAAATTAGGAGGACGCAGCTATGGCCGAATGGGAAGCCGGAATGGAACCGTTGAAGGCGGCATACCGCGAATGGCACGCGACCAAGGGCAAGAGCATCGACACCTGGCTCAGGCTGCTCGCCAACCAAGTCGACTTCAGATCGTTGGCAAATGGGGGGCTGGGCATCCCGTGGACGAAAACCCGCAAGAGCCCGATGGAGGTGAGGGAGTATCTCCTGGGGCTCACTTCGGACTTCGAGATGCAGCACTATACGATCGATCGCTATGTCTGCGAGGGCGACACCATCGTGGCGCTGGGGTCGACTGCGTGGCGTCACAAGCGCACGGGGCGAGGCTTCGACACCCCCAAAGTCGATGTATGGCGCTTCAAGGACGGGAAGGTAATTTCCTACTTCGAGTTCTACGACACAGCGGCCGTCGGGGCGACGGCCGCTTCATGACATGAAGACGAGCGCAAGAGCCAACGGCAAATCTCCGTCCGAACTGCGATGCGAGGATCAAGGAGTTGGCCGACTGCCGGGGTGACCGGGTCTCGGCACTTCCATATACTCGGTCAAACCCGCCGAAACCGGTCCAGAGGTCGATAGGGAATGAGCCTCGCCACCTCCAGCTCCGCGCTTCCTCCTCCGTCCGAAGCTCGGCAAGGCACGCTCGATCCCTTGCGGCTCCGGATGTTGACGGAACTCGAGCGGAAGGTGCTGTGGCTCTCGTCTTGGACCATCCACAACGCGAACCATCTGCGCCCGAGCCGGGACGGCCTCAAGGTCGGCGGGCATCAAGCCTCGAGCGCGTCCGTCGCGACGCTGATGACGGCGCTCTACTTCGACGTGCTGCGACCGCAAGACCGGGTCGCGGTCAAGCCGCATGCGAGCCCGGTCTTTCACGCGATCCAATATCTCCTGGGCCAGCAGAAGCTCGAGAAGCTTCAGAGCTTCCGCGCGCTCGGGGGCGCCCAGTCCTATCCCTCGCGCACCAAGGACACCGACGACGTCGATTTCTCGACGGGCTCGGTCGGGCTCGGCGTGGCGCTCACGAGTTTCGCGGCGCTCGTGCAGGATTATGTTCGGCTGAAGAACCTGGCTGCTCCCGGGACCAAGCCGGGTCGGATGGTCGCGGTGGTGGGCGATGCCGAGCTCGACGAGGGCAACGTCTTCGAGGCCTTGCTCGAGGGCTGGAAGCACGACGTGCGGAACCTCTGGTGGGTGATCGACTACAACCGCCAGAGCCTCGATGCCGTCGTGAGCGACCGGCTCTACAGCCACATCGACGACCTCTTCCGCACCATGGGTTGGCGCGTCGTCATTCTCAAATACGGCAAGAAGCTGGAGCGTGCCTTCGCAGGCCCCGATGGCGAGGCGCTCCGGGATTGGATCGATGCCTGTCCAAATTCGCTCTACTCGGCCCTCGTCTACAAGAGAGGGGAGGGCTGGCGTCGGCATCTCGAGGCCGATCTCGGCAAGCTCCCGGGCATCCGGGCGTTTCTCGCCGCGCATGACGACGAGAGCCTCCATGCCGTGATGACGAACCTCGCCGGGCACGACATGGCCTCCGTGCTGGAAGCGTTCCACGGCGTTGCGGACGACAAGCCCACTTGCTTTATCGCCTACACCATCAAGGGCTTCGGATTGCCCTTCGCAGGACACAAGGACAATCACGCGGGGCTGATGAACGAAGCGCAGATGGCGACCTTCCAGGAGAGCATGCGCGTTCCCGCGGGCGCCGAATGGGATCGCTTCGCCGGCCTCGACCTGCCGGAGGCCGAGCTTGCGGCATTCCTTGCCGCCGTGCCCTTCGCGGCCGAGGGCGCGCGACGTCGGACCGCGGCCACGGTGCCAGTTCCTCCGAGCTTCCCGGTCCCGGCGGGACGGCGGCAATCGACGCAGGAGGGGTTCGGCCGCATCTTGAGCGAGCTCGCTGCAAGCGATGGCGCGCTTGCTCAGCACATCGTTACCTGCTCGCCGGACGTGACGGTCTCCACCAATCTCGGCGGCTGGGTCAATCGCCGCGGTCTTTTCGATCGGCATGAGCGCTCGGACGTCTTCCGCGAGGAGAAGGTCGTCTCGGCCCAGCGCTGGCAGATGTCGCCGGCGGGCCAGCACATCGAGCTAGGGATCGCCGAGAACAACTTCTTCATCCTTCTCGCGGCACTCGGTCTTGCCGAGCCGATCTTCGGCGCGCGGCTGCTGCCGATCGGCACGCTCTATGATCCCTTCATCGCCCGCGGCCTCGATGCGCTCAACTACGGCTGCTACCAGGATGCGCGCTTCATGCTGGTGGCAACGCCCTCGGGGATCACACTCGCGCCGGAGGGGGGCGCGCATCAATCGATCGGGACGCCGCTCATCGCCATCGCTCAGGACGGTCTTGCGAGCTTCGAGCCCGCTTTCGTCGATGAGCTCGCGGTGCTGATGCGCTGGGGTTTCGAGCACATGCAGGCTCCGGACGGCGGCTCGCTCTATCTTCGCCTTTCGACGCGCCCGATCGAGCAGCCGGAGCGCGCGATGAGCCCAGAGCTGCAGGCGGCGATCATTGCCGGCGGCTATTGGCTGGTCCCGCCCGCGCCGGACGCCGAGGTCGCGCTCGTCTGCCAGGGCGCCGTGACGCCAGAGGCGATTGCAGCTCACGCCCAGATCCTCGAAGACGTGCCGGGCGCGGGCCTGCTCGTCGCGACTTCAGCCGAGCGGCTGCACCGGGATTGGCTCGCTGGTCTCCGCCGAGGCGCCGAGAGCCACGTTGCCCGTCTGCTCGCACCGCTCTCGAAGCGGGCGGCGCTGGTGACCGTGCTCGACGGCCATCCCGCCGCGCTCTCCTGGCTGGGGTCTGTCGCACAGCATCGGGTCGAGCCGTTGGGTGTCGAGCATTTCGGCCAATCCGGGGACGTTCCCGACCTCTATCGCGTCTATGGTCTCGACGCCGACGCGATCATCGACGCGGCGGCCCGCGCCGCTCTCGCCGGGCATCGCGCGTCCTAGCGGAATGGATCTCTCGCAGGCGGTCTTCTGGATCGCGGTCGCGTCCAGCGTGATCATGCTCGTGCGCCTCGGGCGCCGGGCGATCCGCGACGCCCGGATTTGGGCAATCAAATGCGTGGCCGTGCTCCTGGTTGCGCTCGTGAGCGATCTCACTGCGCCGATGTCCGCCCCTTGGATCGTGGGTAGCCTCTGGGCCGCGATCATCGTGTTGCCCTCGCTCCTGGTGCGCCTTGCCATTCACAGCCTAGGTCGGCAGCGCTATGGCGCGGCGGGCCTTAGCGCGCGACTTCTCAGCCTGCTCCAGCCCTTCGACGGCTGGGGCCGGAATGCAGAGGCGATCGCGGCGCTTCGCCTGGCTCAGCGCGGCGAGCTCGAGCGGGCGACTGCTCGGATGTCCGAGCTGCTGGTTCGCCCGGGACTCTCCTGGCGGGTCTACGCGAGCCTTCACATGCAGCTCTGCCGCATCGCCGGAGATTGGCGGGGAATGCTGCAGCAGGTTCCCGGGGACGATCCCACGCTGGTGGCAATGAGGCTGCGCGCGCTCGGCGAGACCGGTCATATCCGGGAGCTGGTCTTCGAGGCCGGGAGGCTGCGGGGCGAGACCGGCTTTGTGTCTCACGCGGTCGAGCTCGTGGTGCTGGCCTTCTGCGGCAAGGTTGACGCAGTCGCGGGCCTCCTCGAGGGTGCGCTCGCGCGGTTGCCGGCGGAGCTCAAGCGGTTCTGGCTCGCGACCGCGGAATTGGCCGCCGGTCACGAAGAGACGGCGCGGCGCGACTTCGAGCGGCTGGCGGCCGGCGCCGCGGACCGAACGCTCGCGCTCTACGCGCGCCAGCGCCTGGATAACGGTATCGCCAGCCCGCAACTTGCGCTCGACGGGGCCGGCTGGCGCGCGGTTGCCGCGATCGAGGCGAGCGCGCGAGACGGGCGCCGGCGGCCCGTTGGATTTCTGGGGTTTTGGCGTGGGAGCTGGATCATTCTTGGGCTTGTCGGGGCCAATTTCGCGATGTTCCTCGTGGAAATCGCGCTCGGCGGGAGCGAGGACCTCGACGTGCTCGGCCGTCTCGGAGCGATGTGGGCAGGGGCGATCGTCGGGGGCGGCGAGTGGTGGCGCCTCGGCAGCGCGATGTTCCTGCATTTCGGCTGGCTCCACATCGCCTTCAACATGGCGGCGCTCGCGATCCTCGGCCCTTGGGTTGAGCGCACGATCGGGCATTGGAAGACGCTCCTCGTTTACCTTCTCTCGGGTATCGGCTCGACGGCGGGAGTGCTGCTCCTGGTGCAAGCGGGCTGGGTCGACGACGAGCTTCTGGTGGGGGCGTCCGGGGCGATCTTCGGCCTCGTTGGCGCGCAGCTCGTCCTGCGCGCCCGGAGTTTTCTCCAGCATCGCTCGGTGCAGGCGGCGCAGCGGCTCGGCGATCTCGCCTGGGGGATCGCTTTGCAAGTCGTCTTCGACTTCGTGACTCCGCAAGTGAGCTTTGCCGGCCATGCCTCGGGTCTCGGCGCGGGCATCCTCCTGACCTTGGCGCTCACTCCCGGGAGCCCGCGCGGCGCGGGCTGAGGGGAGGGTGCTGTTCCCCTGCCAGTCTCCCTGTGCTATTAAGCCGCCCCCAAAGGGAAGGTCGCGGGCGTGGCGGAATTGGTAGACGCACTGGATTTAGGTTCCAGCGACGCGAGTCGTGGGGGTTCAAATCCCTCCGCCCGCACCACAGCCGCCTAACCCGACGAATTCATCGCGCGGGCGCCTCACCGGCGCCCCAATTTCGAACCGGACCCAGCGTTCATGGAAATCACGGAAACCAATACCGAGGGATTGCGGCGCGAGTTCAAGGTCGTCGTCGCGGCAACCGACATCGAGCGCCGCATGACGAGCCGCTTGAGCGAGATCGGCCGCACCGCGCGCCTGCCGGGCTTCCGACCCGGCAAGGTCCCGATGAAGGTGCTGAAGCGCCGCTACGGCCCCGCCGTGATGGGCGAGGTGATCGAGCGCGCGGTCAACGACAGCTCGACCGAGGCGTTGCGCAGCCGCAACCTGCGTCCCGCATTGCAGCCGAAGGTCGAGATCGTCGCCTTCAACGAGGGGACCGACCTCGAATACCGGCTCGCCGTCGAGGTGCTCCCGGAGATCGAGCCGACGGATTTCGCGTCGATCGAGCTCGAGCGTTTGCGGCCGGAGGTGCCGGAGGCCGACGTCGCGAGCGCTCTCGAGCGCATGGCGCGCCAGCAGCGCAAGAGCGAGGTGGTGGACCGCGCGGCCGAGAAGGGCGATGCCGTCGTGATCGACTTCAAGGGCACGGTCGACGGCAAGGAATTCCAGGGTGGGACGGCGCAGGGCTATAGGCTCGAGCTCGGCACCGGCACCTTCATTCCGGGCTTCGAGGATCAGATTCTCGGCGCCAAGGCCGGCGACACCCGCACCGTCGGCGTCACTTTCCCGCAGGACTACGGTGCAGCCGACCTCGCAGGCAAGGCCGCGAGTTTTGAGGTCGCAGTGAAAGAGGTGAGGGGCTTCACGGAGCAGCCCATTGACGACAGCCTCGCCAAGGCCGTCGGCATGGAGAAGCTGGAGGAGCTGCGCGAGGCCGTGAGCGAGCAGATCGAGCGCGACTACCAGGATCTCGCGCGTCAGCGCCTGAAACGGGCCCTTCTCGACAAGCTCGCGGAGCGGCACGAATTCCCGGTGCCCGCGGGCATGGTCGACATCGAGTTCAACGCCATCTGGCAGCAGTACGAGCAGGAGCGCGACCGGCAGAAGGCAGCGGGCGGCGCTCCGAGCGAGGAGCCCGTCAACGAGGACGAGATCAAAGCCGAATATCGTGCGATCGCAGAGCGCCGCGTCCGCCTGGGGCTGCTGCTTGCGGAAGTGGGGCGGCGTCACAATATCACCGTGGCGCCCGAGGAGATCAATCGGGCGCTGACGGAGCAGGCACGCCGCTTTCCCGGGCAGGAGCGGCGGGTAATCGAGTACTACCGCCATCACCCCGAGGCGATCGACCAGATCCGCGCACCGATGTTCGAGGACAAGGTCATCGATCACATCCTTGATCAGGTCAAGCTGAGCGAGCGGCGCGTGCCCGTGAGCGAGCTCTTGGCGGACGACGACGAGGACGAGGCGGCGAAGCCGGAGGCGCTCAGCGGGCCGATGCCCGAGGCGGCGCCCTAAGAGCTAGGAGCGGTTCGTATCCATCGAGATGGGAGCGGTGATGCGCGATCCTTATGAGACTTACGTTAATCAGCTCGTGCCGATGGTCGTGGAGCAGACCAATCGAGGCGAGCGCGCCTACGACATCTACTCGCTCCTGCTGAAGCAGCGGATCGTTTTCCTGGTGGGCCCGATCGACGACACCGTCGCGAGCCTGGTTTGCGCTCAGCTCCTCTATCTCGAATCCGAGAATCCGAACAAGGACATTAACCTCTATATCAATTCGCCCGGTGGCGTCGTTAATTCGGGCCTCGCGATCTACGACACCATGCAATACGTGCGACCGGATGTCTCGACGGTCTGCCTGGGGATGGCGATGTCGATGGGCTCGCTGCTCCTGACCGCGGGCGCCAAGGGCAAGCGCTTCTCGCTTCCCAATGCCCGGATCATGCTGCACCAGCCCTCGGGCGGGGCACAGGGCCAGGCGACGGACATTGAGATCCAGGCGCGCGAAATCCTGACGCTGCGCGCGCGCCTCAACCAGATTTATCAGAGGCATACCGGCCAGGCGCTCAGCGTGATCGAGCCCGTGGTCGAGCGCGATAAATTCTTCTCCGCCGAGGAAGCGAAGGCCTTCGGCCTCCTCGACGAGGTCGTGGTAAACCGCCCGCCGCGGGAGGATCTGAAGACGCAATCCTGATCCCTAAGACCGCGCATTGCGTTGAGAAAACGCTTTTTTAACTAGTTATTGATTGCACGGCCGTAGATATTGTTGAATTCTATGTTGCTAGCCGCGTCGGCCTGGCTTGGAATCGGCGTTGCCGGGCACATTTAGGGACGATGCGGAGACGCGGTGCCGGGACTCTTTCCCGGCCCTTGACGGAGCGGCCATGACGAAGGCAAGCGGCGGCGACTCGAAGAACACGCTCTATTGCTCGTTCTGCGGCAAGAGCCAGCACGAGGTCCGCAAGCTCATCGCGGGCCCGACCGTGTTCATCTGCGACGAGTGCGTCGAGCTCTGCATGGACATCATCCGCGAGGAGCACAAGACGACGGTGCTCAAGTCGCGGGACGGAGTGCCGAGCCCGCGCGACATCTGCAAGGTGCTCGACGACTACGTAATCGGCCAAGCCCACGCCAAGCGCGTGCTCTCCGTCGCCGTCCACAACCACTACAAGCGCCTCGCTCACGGCGCCAAGAACAACGACGTCGAGCTCGCGAAGTCGAACATCCTGCTGGTGGGCCCGACGGGCTCCGGAAAGACGCTCCTCGCGCAGACCCTCGCGCGCATCATCGACGTCCCCTTCACCATGGCGGACGCGACGACGCTCACCGAGGCGGGCTATGTCGGCGAGGACGTCGAGAACATCATTCTGAAGCTGCTCCAGTCCGCCGACTACAATGTCGAGCGCGCGCAACGCGGAATCGTCTACATCGACGAGGTCGACAAGATCAGCCGCAAGTCCGACAACCCTTCGATCACCCGCGACGTCTCCGGCGAAGGCGTGCAGCAGGCGCTCCTCAAGATCATGGAGGGCACTATCGCCTCGGTGCCTCCGCAGGGCGGTCGCAAGCACCCGCAGCAGGAATTCCTCCAGGTCGACACCACCAATATCCTCTTCATTTGCGGCGGCGCTTTCGCGGGCCTCGAGAAGATCATCTCGCAGCGCCGGCAGGGTAGCTCGATCGGCTTCGGCGCCGAGGTGCGCGGACCCGAGGAGCGCAAGACCGGCGAGATCCTCAAGGACCTCGAGCCGGAGGACCTGCTCAAATTCGGCCTCATACCGGAGTTCGTCGGACGGCTCCCGGTCGTGGCGACGCTCGATGATCTCGATGAAGCCGCGCTCGTGGACATCCTCACCAAGCCGAAGAACGCGCTCGTGAAGCAGTACCAGCGGTTGTTCGAGATGGAGGATGTCCGTCTCGAGTTCAACGACGAGGCGCTGCGGACGATCGCCTTTAAGGCGATCAATCGGAAGACGGGCGCGCGTGGGTTGCGCTCGATCATGGAAGCGATCCTGCTCGATCCGATGTTCGAGCTGCCGGGTCTCGATGGAGTGAGCGGGATCGTCATCAACAAAGAGGTCGCAGAAGGCCGCGCTCAGCCGCTCTATATCTACTCGGACCGTCGCGGCGATACCGGCACTGGCGCCTAATTTCTTGGTAAACGCGAGTCTCGTCCGTAAGGGCAGCTCTAGCCCTTGACTGGGCGCGCCGAAGCGCCACCTTACGTAGGTTGCCGAGCGGCCGGTCGAGCCGCGCGGTCCTTCCGTGCCTGGACGAATTCCCTGCCATAGGGGTCAGTCCGAGAAAGAGGTCTTATGTTCGAGCTCTCCCGCGGTGCCTTGTTTCCGGTTCTGCCGCTGCGCGACATCGTCGTCTTCCCGCACATGATCGTGCCGCTCTTCGTCGGACGCGAGAAGTCCGTGAAGGCGCTCGAGGACGTGATGAAGGACGACAAGCAGATTTTGCTCGTCACTCAGAAGAACGCCGCGCAGGACGATCCCACACCTGGCGACATCTATTCCGTTGGCACGGTCGGGACGGTGTTGCAGTTGCTGAAGCTCCCGGACAGCACGGTCAAGGTGCTGGTCGAAGGCGGCCAGCGCGCGCGCATCCTGCGCTTTGCGGAGAACGAGGCGTTCTTCCAGGCCTATGGCGAGACGATCGCGGAGAAGCCAGGCGACCAGCAGGAGCTCGAGGCGCTCGCGCGCACGGCAGTCTCGCAATTCGAGCAGTACATCAAGCTCAATAAGAAGATCCCGCCGGAGGTGCTGGTCTCGATCAACCAGATCGAGGACCCCTCGAAGCTCGCGGACACGATCGCCTCGCATCTCGCGCTCAAGATTCCGGAGAAGCAGGAGCTCCTGGAGACCGAGACCATTTCCGAGCGTCTGGAGAAGGTCTTCGGCTACATGGAGGCCGAGATCGGCGTGCTGCAAGTGGAGAAGCGCATCCGCTCGCGCGTGAAGCGCCAGATGGAGAAGACGCAGCGCGAGTATTACCTGAACGAGCAGCTCAAGGCGATCCAGAAGGAGCTCGGCGAGGGCGAGGAGGGTCGCGACGAGCTTGCGGAGCTCGAGGAGCGCATCAACAAGACGAAGCTGTCCAAAGAAGCTCGCGACAAGGCGCTCGCGGAGGTGAAGAAGCTCCGCACCATGAGCCCGATGTCGGCCGAGGCGACGGTCGTGCGCAACTACCTCGACTGGATGCTCTCGATTCCATGGCAGTTGCGGACCAAGATCAAGCGCGACATCAAGTCCGCGGAGAAGGTTCTGAATGCCGATCACTTCGGCCTCGAGAAGGTGAAGGAACGCATCCTCGAATACCTCGCGGTGCAGCAGCGCATGCGCAAGGTGAAGGGACCGATCCTCTGCCTCGTCGGCCCGCCTGGCGTCGGCAAGACCTCGCTCGGCAAGTCGATCGCGCGCGCGACCGGCCGCAATTTCGTGCGCATGTCCTTGGGCGGCGTCCGCGATGAGGCCGAGATCCGGGGACATCGGCGCACCTATATCGGCTCGATGCCCGGGAAGGTCATCCAGGGCATGAAGAAGGCGAAGTCATCGAACCCGCTCTTCCTCCTCGACGAGGTGGACAAGCTCGGCGCCGACTGGCGCGGCGATCCCTCCTCGGCGCTGCTGGAGGTGCTCGACCCCGAGCAGAACTCGACCTTCAACGACCACTATCTCGAGGTCGATTACGACCTCTCCGACGTGATGTTCGTGACCACCGCGAACACGCTCCGGATGCCGCAACCGCTCCTCGACCGCATGGAGCTGATCCGCCTCCCCGGCTACACCGAGGACGAGAAGGTCGAGATTGCGCGCCGGCACTTGATCCCGAAGCAGGTGAAGCAGCACGGGCTCAAGAAGGGCGAGTGGTCTATCACGGAGGACGCGCTCCGCGATCTCATCCGCTACTACACGCGCGAGGCAGGCGTCCGCAACCTCGAGCGCGAGATCGCCAATCTCACGCGCAAGGCGATCAAGGAAATCGCCATGCGGAAGCGCAAGCACCTCACGATCTCCGCGAAGAACCTCGAGAAGTTCGGGGGCGTGCGTCGCTTCCGCTTCGGCGAGGTCGAGGAGACCGATCTCGTGGGCGTCACGACCGGCCTTGCTTGGACCGAGGTCGGCGGCGAACTCCTGTCGATCGAGGCCGTGACCGTACCCGGCAAGGGCAAGGTGACCGCGACCGGCAAGCTCGGCGACGTCATGCGGGAGTCCGTGCAGGCGGCGGAGAGCTACGTGAAGTCGCGGAGCGCGGCCTTCGGCATCAAGCCCACGCTCTTCGACCGGAAGGACATCCACGTGCACGTGCCCGAGGGCGCGACGCCCAAGGACGGGCCCTCGGCAGGAGTGGCGATGGTGACGTCGATCGTCTCCGTGCTGACGGGCATTGCCGTGCGCCGCGACATCGCCATGACCGGCGAGATCACGCTCCGGGGACGCGTACTTCCGATCGGCGGCCTCAAGGAAAAGCTGTTGGCGGCATTGCGCGGCGGCCTCACGACGGTGCTGATCCCGAAGGAGAACGAAAAGGACCTCGCGGAGATCCCCGACAACGTCAAGAACGGCCTCAAGATCGTACCCGTGGCCTCCCTCGACGAGCTCCTGAAGCACGCGCTGGTGAGGCCGATCGTGCCGATCGAGTGGAGCGAGGAGGCGACGGCGACGCAACCGGTGCTGCCGCAGCCGGCGACGACGGAGCAGCCGGGAGTCATCACGCACTGACGCCGCAAGCTCTTCGCGCGCGACGTTCATCCAACCGAGCAAGGCCGCCGACCCATCGGCGGCCTTGTTGTTTGCGCGCCACGATCACGCACTATCGCGAGACTCCGCATGAAAGCTGGGGATTCTCGCTGCTGCGCAATTGACGCCTCCGAGATCACGGATTTAAAATCTGCGGTCATTCCGCCGCAATTGTTACAGCGCGTCCGCGATCGACCCGCGCAAGAAATAGGAGGGGGGCCAGCTCGTGAACAAAAATGAACTCGTTGACTCCGTCGCAACGGCAACGGAGCTCACGAAGGCCGATGCCGCCAAGGCCGTTGATGCAGTGTTGGATTCCATCACCCGCTCGCTCAAGAAGGGGCAGGAGGTGCGCCTCGTCGGCTTCGGAACCTTTCTGGTGAAAAAACGGGCGGCCTCGAAGGGCCGCGATCCTCGTACGGGCGCTGAAATCAAGATCGCCGCTTCGATCCAGCCGAAATTCAAGGCCGGAAAGGGCCTGAAGGACGCTGTCAACTGACGGAGATCGTCCGCGCATAAACCGAGGGCCGGCCCGAGCAAGGTGAGCCGGCCCTCGTTGCATCTTGCTCTCGGCGCGCAGTGGTTGCGGCAGGGGCGCTCGCGCGTTACATCCTTATCCGTTTGGGCGCGGGCGGTTAGCTCAGCGGTAGAGCGCCTCGTTTACACCGAGGATGTCGGGGGTTCGAATCCCTCATCGCCCACCAGCTTCGTCGCCGGCTTCGTCGCATGACAGATTGATGTCGGGGGACGGAACTTTCGGGCAAAACCCCTTGCAAAACAGCAGAGAAGTAGCGACCTCCGGTGCTTGACACCCCTGGGGGCGCGGGGTACTAGTCGCCGCCTCGGAACGAGTGCTGCGGGGGCGTAGCTCAGTTGGTTAGAGCGCCGGCCTGTCACGCCGGAGGTCGCGGGTTCGAGCCCCGTCGCTCCCGCCATCACCGGTCGTTGAAATCACCGACGCGATGAGTGGAAGGAGGACCGCGCGATGGATGGATTGTTGCGCGAGTATCTGCCGATCCTCGTCTTTCTCGGCATTGCCGTCGCCCTCTCCCTCGTGATGGTGGTCGCTTCCTACGTCGTGGCGCGCCAAAAGCCGGATTCCGAAAAGCTCTCGCCCTACGAATGCGGCTTCGAGCCCTTTGACGACGCGCGCAGCAAGTTTGACGTGCGCTTCTATCTCGTCGCCATTCTCTTCATCATCTTCGACCTCGAGGTGGCCTTCCTCTTTCCGTGGGCGATTACGCTCGGAAGCATCGGCATGTTCGGCTTCTGGTCGATGGTGGTATTCCTCGCGGTGCTGACGGTCGGTTTCATCTACGAGTGGCGGAAGGGAGCGCTCGAATGGGAATGAGCGCGGAGGCCAAGGGAGCGCTTGCTCCAGGTGCGGATCAGGACGCGCTGTTGAAGCGCGCGGCCGACGATATCCAGGACAAGGGTTTCGTCGTGGCACAGCTCGACAAGCTCGTGAATTGGGCGCGCACGGGCTCGCTCTGGCCGATGACCTTCGGGCTCGCCTGCTGCGCCGTCGAGATGATGCACACGGGCGCGGCGCGCTACGATCTCGACCGCTTCGGCATCGTCTTCCGCCCTAGCCCGCGACAATCCGACGTGATGATCGTCGCAGGCACGCTCACCAACAAGATGGCGCCGGCGCTACGCAAGGTCTACGACCAGATGGCCGAGCCGCGCTGGGTGATCTCCATGGGATCCTGCGCCAATGGAGGCGGCTACTATCATTATTCCTATTCCGTCGTGCGCGGCTGCGACCGGATTGTGCCGGTCGACATCTACGTGCCGGGATGCCCGCCCACCGCCGAGGCGCTCCTCTACGGTGTCCTGCAGCTCCAGAAGAAAATCCGACGGCAGCGGGTCTTCACCCGCTGACGCCACCCGAGGCCGGTCACGCATGGCAGAGCCGCTCAAGGAATTCGGCGACCAGATCGCCGCCGCGCTGCAAGGGGACGCGATCCGAACGGAGATCGTGCGCGGCGAACTCATCCTCTGGGCAAAGCGCGAGGCGATCCCCCGGGCGCTCACCTTGCTCCGCGACGATCCCCGTTGTCTCTTCAAGGTGCTCGTCGACCTCTGCGGCGTTGACTACCCGGAGCGACCTGAGCGCTTCGAGGTCGTTTACAACCTCCTCAGCCTCAAAAATAACCGCCGCATCCGCGTGAAGATCGCGACCGGCGAGAACGAGCCCGTGCCCTCGGTCACGAGCGTCTACAGCTCCGCCGGGTGGTACGAGCGCGAGGCCTGGGACCTCTTCGGCATCTTCTTCTCCGATCACCCCGATCTCCGGCGCATCCTCACGGATTACGGCTTTGAGGGGCACCCGATGCGCAAGGATTTCCCGCTCACGGGATATGTCGAGGTCCGATACGACGAGGACCGCAAGCGCGTGGTCTACGAACCCGTGAGGCTCAAGCAGGAATTCCGCAGCTTCGACTTCCTCTCGCCCTGGGAGGGCATGAGCCACATTCTCCCCGGCGACGAGAAGGCGAGCGACGGGGGCAAGACGTGACCGACGCGGCACCGACTCCCGCGGAAGCTCAAATCAAGAGCTTCACCATGAATTTCGGGCCGCAGCATCCAGCGGCTCACGGGGTGTTGCGCCTCGTGCTGGAGATGAACGGCGAGGTCGTCGAGCGAGCGGACCCGCACATCGGTCTCCTCCATCGCGGCACCGAGAAGCTCATCGAATACAAAACCTACCTACAGGCGGTGCCCTATTTCGACCGCCTCGATTACGTTTCGCCGATGTGCCAGGAGCATGCGTTTGCGCTCGGCGTCGAGAAGCTTCTGGGAATCGAGGCACCGCCGCGCGCCAAGTACATCCGCACGCTATATGCGGAGATCACGCGCGTTCTCAACCACCTCCTCAACGTGACGGCCTTCGCGCTCGATGTGGGAGCGACCACGCCGCTGCTCTGGGGCTTCGAGGAGCGGGAGCGGCTGCTCGAGTTCCACGAGCGCGTCTGCGGCGCGCGCTTCCATGCCGCCTATTTCCGTCCGGGCGGAGTGCATCTCGACATGCCCGCGGGGCTCGCGGAGGACATCGCGGCCTTTTGCGAGACCTTCCCGAAGCGGCTCGACGATCTCGAGACCCTGCTCACGGAGAACCGCATATTCAAGCAGCGCACCGTCGATATCGGGCGCATCAGCGCGAAGGACGCGCTCGATTGGGGTCTTTCCGGTCCGATGCTGCGTGCCTCTGGCGTGCCCTGGGACCTCCGGAAGTCGCAGCCCTACGAGGTCTATGGCGAGATGGAGTTCGACATCCCCGTGGGCAAGAACGGAGATTGCTGGGACCGCTACCTCGTGCGCATGGAGGAGATGCGGCAGTCGCTCCGCATCATGAAACAGGCGCTGGAGAAGATGCCGTCGGGACCTGTGAGGGCGGATGACAGGAAAGTCTCGCCGCCTCCGCGAGCGGAGATGAAGACGTCGATGGAAGCGCTGATCCATCACTTCAAGCTCTATACCGAGGGCTATCACGTGCCGCCCGGCGAGACCTATACCGCCGTCGAAGCGCCCAAGGGCGAGTTCGCGGTCTACCTCGTCTCCGACGGCAGCAATCGCCCCTACCGCTGCAAGATCAGGTCGCCGGATTACGCTTTCCTCCAGGCAACGGATTTCATGGGCCATGGCCACATGCTTGCGGACGTGGTGGCGATCATCGGCTCGATGGACATCGTCTTCGGGAGCATCGACCGATGAGCGCGGCCTCGGAGGCGCCGGTCGCTCAACCCCAGAGCTTCGCCTTCACGGCGGAGAACCTCGAGCGCGCCAAGGCCATCATCGCGAAGTATCCGCCGGGACGTCAGGCGAGCGCGGTGCTGCCGCTTCTCGATCTGGCGCAGCGCCAGCACGACAACTGGCTCCCGCGCGCAGCGATGGACGCCGTCGCGGAGATGCTGGAGATGGCGCGTATCCGGGTCTACGAGGTCGCGACCTTCTACACGATGTTCAACTTGAAGCCGGTCGGGAAGCACCTGCTGCAGATCTGCACGACGACGCCCTGCTGGCTCAGGGGCTCCGACGAGGTCGTCGCGGCTTGCTCGCGCAAGCTCGGCATCGGCGTCGGTGAGACGACCGCGGACGGCAAGTTCACGATGATGGAGGTCGAGTGCCTCGGCGGCTGCGTCAACGCACCGATCATTCAGGTGAACGACGATTTCTACGAGGATCTCGACGCTGCCTCGACCGAGACGCTGCTCGCAGCGCTCGCGCGCGGCGAGCCGCCGCCGCCCGGCAGCGCCCGCAAGCGCCAGGGCTCTGCGCCCGAAGGCGGCAAGACCACTCTTCTCGACGTCGATGCGGCGGGGAAACCGAATGCTCGCTGACAAGGACCGGATCTTCACCAACCTCTACGGCGAGCATGACTGGCGCCTCGCCGGGGCTCGCGCGCGCGGCGACTGGGACGGAACGAAGGAGCTAATCCTCAAAGGGCGCGAGTGGCTCGTGGAGCAGGTGAAGGAGTCGGGCCTGCGCGGCCGGGGCGGCGCGGGCTTCCCGACCGGGCTCAAATGGTCCTTCATGCCGAAGGCCAGCGATCGCCCCTGCTATCTCGTGGTGAACGCCGACGAGTCCGAGCCCGGCACCTGCAAGGACCGCGACATTCTCCGCTACGACCCGCACAAGCTCGTCGAGGGCTGCCTCCTCGCGAGCATCGCGATGGGCGCGCATGCCTGCTACATCTACATCCGCGGCGAGTTCGTGAACGAGGCGCACCATCTGCAAGCGGCGATCGACGAGTCCTATGCCGCGGGCCTCATCGGCAAGAACGCCTGCGATTCCGGCTTCGATTTCGAGCTCGTGCTCCATCGCGGTGCTGGCGCCTATATCTGCGGCGAGGAAACCGGACTCCTCGAGAGCCTCGAGGGCCGCAAGGGCATGCCCCGCAACAAGCCGCCGTTCCCCGCCGCGGTTGGGCTCTACGGCTGTCCCTCGACGGTCAACAACGTCGAGACCATCGCCGTGGTGCCGACGATTCTGCGCCGGACCCCCGCGTGGTTCGCGGGGATCGGGCGGCCCAAGAACAGCGGCACGAAAGTGTTCTGCATCTCCGGCCACGTCGAGCGCCCCTGCAACGTCGAGGAGGCCATGGGCCTTCCGCTCAAGGAACTCATCGAGAAACATGCGGGCGGTGTGCGCGGCGGCTGGGACAATCTCCTCGCCGTCATTCCCGGCGGCTCTTCGGTACCGGTGCTGCCGCGATCTATCTGCGACACCGTACTCATGGATTTCGACAGCCTCCGCGACGTGAAGAGCGGGCTCGGCACCGCCGCCGTCATCGTGATGGACAAGTCGACGGACATCATCAAGGCGATCGCGCGGCTCTCGAAGTTCTACATGCACGAGAGCTGCGGCCAGTGCACGCCGTGCCGCGAGGGCACGGGCTGGCTTTGGCGCGTCATGCAGCGCATGGTCAAAGGCGAGGCCGAGGTCGCGGAGATCGACATGCTGCTCGAGGTCTCCTACGAGATCGAGGGGCACACAATCTGCGCGCTCGGCGATGCTGCGGCCTGGCCCGTGCAGGGCTTGATCCGCCATTTCCGGCCGGAGATGGAAGCGCGGATCAAGCGATATCGCGAAGCCGCCAAGCAAAGGGCCGCCTGAGATGCCGAAGCTCACCATCAACGGCCAGGCCGTCGAGGTTCCCCCAGGCGCCACGGTGTTCCAAGCGGCGCAGCAGGTCGGTATCGAGATCCCGCATTTCTGCTATCACCAGCGCCTCTCGATCGCCGGCAACTGCCGCATGTGCCTCGTCGACATCGAGAAGTCGCCGAAGCCTGTCGCTTCCTGTTGCATGCCCGCCGCCGATGGCATGATCGTCCATACGGAGTCCGAGCGTGCGCGCAAGGCGCGGCACGGGGTAATGGAATTCCTGCTGATCAACCATCCCCTGGATTGCCCGATCTGCGACCAAGGCGGTGAGTGTGACCTGCAGGACCAGGCGATGGCCTATGGCTTCGACCGTGGGCGCTACGTCGAGAACAAGCGGGCGGTGAAGGAGAAGGAATTCGGTCCGCTCGTGAAGACCGAGATGAACCGCTGCATCCACTGCACACGCTGCGTCCGCTTCATCACAGAGGTCGCGGGCGTCGAGGAGCTGGGCGCGGTGAGCCGCGGCGAGCACATGGAGATCGACACCTACGTCGAGCGCTCGCTCTCATCGGAGCTTTCCGCGAACATCATCGACATCTGCCCCGTTGGCGCGCTCACCTCGAAGCCCTACGCATTCGTCGCGCGGCCGTGGGAACTCACGCGCACGGAATCCGTGGATGTGCTCGACGCCGTCGGCAGCAACATCCGCATCGACGCTCGCGGTGCGCAAGTGCTCCGTGTCCTTCCGCGCCTCAATGAGGACGTGAACGAGGAGTGGATCAACGACAAGACCCGCTATGCCCTCGACGGGCTGACCCGCCGCCGTCTCGATCGCCCGTTCATCCGCAAGAACGGCAAGCTCGTGGAGGCGAGCTGGCGCGATGCGTTCGACGCGATCTCGGCGCGGCTCAAGGGCGTTGCCGGCAATCGCATCGCCGCCATCGCTGGCGACCTCGTGGATGCCGAGGCGCTGCTCGCGCTGAAGGACCTCATGACCGCGCTCGGCTCCGCGAGCATCGACTGCCGGCAGGATGGCGCCGCGCTCGATCCCTCGTGCCGCGCGGGCTATATCTTCAACACCGGCATTGCCGGCATCGAGAAGGCGGATGTCTGCCTACTCATCGGCACCGACCCCCGGCACGAGGCGGCGATCGTCAATGCGCGGATCCGCAAGCGCTGGCTGCAGGGGAAGTTCAAGGTCGGTGCCATCGGACCGGCGCTCGATCTCAATTATCCCGTGACGATGCTGGGCAGCGGGCCCGATGCGCTCGACGCACTCATCTCCGGGAGGCACGCCTGGAGCGAGACGCTCAAATCCGCGAAGTCGCCGATGCTGATCCTGGGGCAGGGCGCTCTCCGGCGCCGCGATGGCGCGGCGATCCTTTCTCGCGCGCGAAAGCTCGCTGAGACCCACGGCTTTGTCCGCGAGGGCTGGAACGGTTTCAACGTGTTGCACACCGCCGCGGCGCGGGTCGGCGGGCTCGATCTCGGCTTCGTGCCGGGGCAGGGCGGGCGCGATGTCGCGGGCATTCTCGAGGGCGCCTCCAAAGGCGAGATCGAGGTCATCTATCTCCTCGGCGCCGACGAGATCGACACGCGCCGGCTCGGTGTCACAACCTTCGTGATCTACCAGGGCCATCACGGCGATGCCGGCGCCCATCGTGCCGACGTGATCCTGCCCGGAGCGGCCTATACCGAGAAGGATGCGACCTACGTCAACACCGAGGGCCGCGTGCAGCAGGGCCGCCGCGCCGTCTTCCCGCCAGGCGAAGCGCGCGAGGACTGGAAGATCCTCCGCGCGCTCTCGGAAGCCCTGGGCCGCAAGCTCCCCTACGACTCCCTGGGACAACTTCGCCGGCGCCTGGCGGAGGTCAATCCGGTATTCGCCAAGCTTGATGCGGTGGCGCCGGCCGCCTGGGGCCCATTCGGCAAGGAGGCCGCGGTGGAGACGCAACCCTTTGCGTATCCAATCGCGGATTTCTATCGCACCGATCCCATTAGCCGCGCCTCGCCGACAATGAAGGCCTGCGCGGATGCGGCGGCCGCGCGGCAAGCGCCCCCGGCGAAGACCGGCACCCATGCTTGAATGGCTCGACCTCATCTGGAGCTTTCTGATCGTCCGCGTGGTGGTCGGGGTCCTCGTGATCACGGTGGTGCTGTTGCTCGCGGTCGCCTACTTCACCTATTGGGAGCGGAAGATTCTCGCCTGGGCGCAGCTCCGCAAGGGACCGAACGTCGTCGGCCCCTTCGGCCTTTGGCAACCCTTCGCCGATGGGCTCAAGCTCTTGATGAAAGAGACGGTGGTGCCGAGCGGCGCAAATCCGGTCGTCTTCATCGCGGCACCGATCCTCACCTTCACGCTGAGCCTCATCGCCTGGGCCGTCATCCCCTTCGATACCGGCCTCGTGCTCGCGGATATCAACGTCGGAATTCTCTATCTTTTCGCGATCAGCTCGCTCGGCGTTTACGGGATCATCATGGCGGGCTGGGCCTCCAACTCGAAATACGCCTTTCTGGGCGCGCTCCGTTCCGCCGCGCAGATGGTCTCCTACGAGGTCTCCATCGGTTTCGTAATCGTGACCGTGCTGCTCTGCGCGGGCTCGCTCAACTTGACTGCCATCGTCGAATCCCAGCGTCACATCTGGTACGTCGTTCCGCTCTTCCCGATGGCGGTAGTCTTCTTCATCTCGGGGCTCGCGGAGACGAACCGCGCGCCCTTCGATCTCGTCGAGGGAGAGTCGGAGCTCGTCGCGGGTTATTTCGTCGAGTATTCCTCCATGGCCTTCGCGCTCTTTTTCCTCGGGGAATATGCGAACATGATCCTGGTCAGCACCATGACCAGCATCCTGTTCCTGGGCGGCTGGCTCGCGCCCTTCAATTGGCACCCTTTCGACGGCGTCCTCGGCCACGCTTGGGCGATGCTCTGGTTCGCGCTCAAGATCGGCCTCATGTGCTTCTGCTTCCTCTGGGTGCGCGCGACCTTTCCGCGCTACCGCTACGACCAGCTCATGCGTCTCGGCTGGAAGGTGTTCCTGCCGCTCTCGCTCGCTTGGCTCGTCGCCACCGCGGGCGTGCTGGTGGCGACGGGATGGGTCCCGAAATGAGCGCTCGCACCCCCGCTCTCGAAGGGAGGGCCTGAGTCATGGCATCGCTCGACCGTACCGCGCGGAGCCTGCTGCTTGCCGAGATCGTCGGCGGCCTCTGGCTCACGCTCAAATACATCCTCTTCCGCAAGCCCGTCACCCTGAACTACCCCTATGAGAAGGGGCCAATCTCGCCGCGCTTCCGGGGCGAGCATGCGCTCCGCCGCTACCCCAACGGTGAGGAGCGCTGCATCGCCTGCAAGCTCTGCGAAGCGATCTGCCCGGCACTCGCGATCACGATCGAGGCCGAGGCGCGCGAGGACGGAAGCCGACGCACGACGCGCTACGACATCGACATGACCAAATGCATCTACTGCGGCTTCTGCCAGGAGGCCTGCCCGGTCGACGCGATCGTCGAGGGGCCGAATTTCGAATTTGCCGCCGAGACCCGCGAGGAGCTTTTCTACGACAAGGACAAGCTGCTCGCGAACGGCGACCGCTGGGAGGCTGAGATTGCCCGGAACATCGCGCTCGACGCGCCCTACCGCTAGGAGCGCGGTGGCATGATCGTGCAGGCGCTCGCCTTCTGGCTCTTCGCGGTGGTGGCCGTTGCCTCCGGCGCCATGGTCGTCACCGCGCGGAACCCCGTTCATTCCGTATTATTTCTGATCCTCGCCTTCTTCAATGCGGCCGGGCTCTTTGTGCTCCTGGGCGCGGAGTTCCTGGCGATGATCCTGGTGGTGGTCTATGTCGGCGCGGTCGCGGTGCTGTTCCTCTTCGTGGTGATGATGCTCGACATCAACTTCGTCGAGCTCCGCCAGGGCTTCCAACGCTACCTTCCGATCGGCGGGCTGATCGGCCTCGTCTTGCTCTGCGAGCTTTTCCTCGTGCTGGTCGCAGGCTGGAGCCCCGGCGCGCCGGTCAAGACCGCGGGCTCGGCACCCACGAGCGACGCCGTCTCGAACACCGTTGCGCTCGGTCAGCTTCTCTACACGCGCTACGTATATGCCTTTCAGGCCGCGGGTGTGATCCTGCTGGTCGCAATGATCGGCGCGATCGTGCTTACGCTCCGCGCGCGCGAGGACGTGCGGCGGCAGAAGATCGCGATACAGGTCGCACGCGCGCGGCGCGAGACCATCGAGCTCGTGAAGGTGCGCTCGGGGGAGGGGGTCTAGCGATGTTCTTGGAGATCGGGCTCGGGCATTACCTCGGCGTCGCCATTGCGCTTTTCACGTTGGGGATCCTCGGCATCTTCATAAACCGCAAGAACGTTATCATCATCTTGATGTCGATCGAGCTCATGCTCCTCGCGGTCAATATCAACTTCGTGGCCTTCTCGCACTTCCTCCACGATCTCGTGGGCCAGGTCTTCGCGATGTTCGTGCTGACGGTGGCGGCGGCGGAGGCCGCGATCGGTCTCGCGATCCTCGTGGTCTACTTCCGCAACCGCGGTACCATCGCGGTCGAAGACATCAATCTCATGAAGGGATGAGCCGGTGTCGGTCGCTGCCGTATTCCTGCCGCTCCTCGCCGCCATCGTAGCGGGCTTCTTCGGCCGCTGGATCACCGATCGCGGGGCGCAGTTCGTGACCTGCGGCGCCATGTGCGTCTCCGGCGTCCTCGGCGTCATTCTGTTCTTTCAGGTAGCGGTGGGGGGGAACGAGTTCATCGCGCCACTCTTCACCTTCATCGATGCCGGCAAGCTGCAGGTCGACTGGGCGCTCAAATTCGACACGCTGAGCGCGGTCATGGTGATGGTGGTGACGGTGGTCTCCGCCATGATCCACATCTACTCCGTCGGCTACATGGCCGAGGATCCCTCGATTCCGCGCTTCATGGCCTATCTGAGCCTCTTCACCTTCTTCATGCTGGCGTTGGTCACCTCGGAGAATTTCGTCCAGCTCTTCTTCGGCTGGGAGGGTGTCGGTCTCCTATCCTATCTTCTGATCGGCTTCTGGTACGACCGGCCCACCGCCAATGCCGCCGCGATCAAGGCGTTCGTGGTGAACCGCATTGGCGATTTCGGGTTCTCGCTCGGCATCTTCTCCGTCTACTTCATCTTCGGCAGCCTGCATTTCGGCGACGTTTTCCACGCCGCGCCCGAGAAGGTCGGCCTCACCATCGACTTCCTGGGCTGGCAGGTGGACGGGCTCACCGTCACCTGCATCCTCCTCTTCGTGGGCGCGATGGGTAAGTCCGCGCAGATCGGGCTTCACACCTGGCTCCCGGATGCGATGGAAGGCCCGACACCCGTCTCCGCTCTCATCCATGCCGCGACCATGGTGACGGCGGGAGTCTTTATGGTGGCGCGACTTTCACCCCTCTTCGAGTACGCGCCGACGGCACTCGCGGTCGTCGTGGTGATCGGCGGCACCACCGCGCTGTTCGCGGCGACGGTGGGCATCGCGCAGACGGACATCAAGAAAGTCATCGCCTATTCGACCTGCAGCCAGCTTGGTTACATGTTCTTCGCCGCAGGGGTTTCCGCTTATTCGGCGGCGATCTTCCACCTCGCGACCCATGCCTTCTTCAAGGCATTGCTGTTCCTGGGCGCGGGGTCGGTCATCCACGCCATGTCCGGCGAGCAGGACATGCGCAAGATGGGCGGCCTCTGGCGGTTCATCAAGATCACCTACGTCCTCATGTGGATCGGGAGCCTCGCGCTCGCGGGTATTCCGCCCTTCGCGGGCTACTACTCCAAGGATACGATCCTGGAGGCGGCGTTTGCCGCCGGGAGCGGCGTCGGCCTCTACGCCTTCGTCCTGGGCACGGCGGCGGCCTTCCTGACGGCCTTCTACTCCTGGCGGCTCCTCTTCCTGACGTTCCATGGCGCGCCGCGGGCGGATCACGAAACCATGCACCACGTGCACGAGTCCCCGTGGGTAATGATCCTGCCGCTCTTCGTGCTGGCGGCGGGCGCGATCGCCGCGGGCTTCATCGGCTATGACAGCTTCGTCGGCGACGGGCGGGAGCAATTCTGGCGCGAGGCGATCCTGGTGCTTCCGCAGCACGCGAGCATCGAGGCCGCGCATCACGTGCCGGCCTGGGTTTCCTACCTGCCGCTCCTGATGGCGCTCGGCGGGATCGCGGTAGCCTATCTCGCCTATATCAGCTCTCCGGGCCTGCCGGCCCTGGTCGCCGCGCGCTTCCGCCCGGTCTATCTGTTCCTGCTGAACAAGTGGTACTTCGACGAACTCTACAATTTCATTTTCGTACGCGGCGCCATGCTCGTGGGCTTCGGCCTATGGAAGGGTGGCGACGGTGCGATTATCGACGGCCTGGGTCCCGATGGAATCGCCAGCACGACACAGCACGCGGCCGTGGGCGCGAGCCGCATCCAGACCGGCTACGTCTATCACTACGCCTTCGCGATGCTCATAGGGGTGGTGATATTGGTCTCTTGGTATCTCGCCTACATCGTCTACAAGGTCCAGTGAGGGACACGCCATGCACGATCTGCCCTGGCTGAGCCTCACGACCTTTGTGCCGACCCTCGGCGCGGTCTGGCTCATGTTCCTGCGTGGCGACGCCGAGCGCGTCGCGAGTCAGGCGCGCTTCATCGCGCTCTGGACCTCGCTCATCACCTTCGTGCTCTCGCTTTGGATCTGGGCGCTTTTCGATCCCACGACGGCGGACTTCCAGTTCGTCGAGCGCTCGCAGTGGATCCCGCAATATCACATCAGCTATCACATGGGGATCGACGGCATCTCACTCTTCTTCGTGTTGCTGTCGACCTTCCTGACGCCGATCTGCGTGATCGCGAGCTGGCTGTCGATCAAGGCTCGGGTTCGGGAATACATGATGGCCTTCTTGATCCTCGAGACCTTGATGGTCGGGATGTTCTGCGCTCTCGACTTCGTGGTCTTCTACATGTTCTTCGAGGGCGTGCTGATCCCGATGTTCCTGATCATTGGCATCTGGGGTGGACCGCGCCGCGTCTACGCGGCCTTCAAGTTCTTCCTCTATACGTTCCTGGGCTCGGTGCTGATGCTGCTGGCGATCCTGCAGGTCTATGTCGTGACCAGCAGCTTCGACATTCCAACCGCGCTCACCTATGACAGCTTCCCTGCGACGATGCAGACCTGGATGTGGCTAGCCTTCTTTGCGTCCTTTGCCGTCAAGGTGCCAATGTGGCCGGTTCACACCTGGCTCCCCGACGCGCATGTGGAGGCGCCGACGGCAGGCTCGGTCATTCTCGCGGGCGTGCTCCTGAAAATGGGCGGATACGGCTTCCTACGCTTTTCGCTCCCTATGCTGCCCCTGGCGACCGCGCAGTTCACGCCGCTCGTCTACGGCCTCAGCGTCATCGCGATCATCTACACCTCGCTGGTTGCGCTCGCGCAGCAGGACATGAAGAAGCTCATCGCCTACTCCTCGGTCGCGCATATGGGCATCGTTACCATGGGTATTTTCACGGTAACCTCCGAGGGGCTCCAGGGTGCGATGTTCCAGATGCTGAGCCACGGCGTCGTTTCCGCCGCGCTCTTCCTCTGCGTCGGCGTCGTCTACGACCGCCTGCACACGCGTGAGATCGCGCGCTACGGCGGGCTCGTGCATAACATGCCGAAATACGCGTTCTGCTTCATGGTGTTCTCGCTGGCCTCGATCGGCCTGCCCGGCACCAGCGGGTTCGTCGGTGAGTTCCTGGCGCTCATCGGCGCCTTCGGACGCAATACCACGGTCGCATTCCTCGCGACGATCGGCATGATCCTGAGCGCTGCCTACATGCTCTACCTATACCGCCGCATCATCTTCGAGAAGATCACCAAGGACGACGTGCGCGCGATGCTCGACTTGCATTGGCGCGAGGTGCTGGTCTTTGCGCCGATGCTGGTGGTGGTGCTGTGGATGGGGATCTACCCGAACTCCTTCCTGAAGCCGATGCAGGCGACGCTCGCGCGCGTGATGGACCGGGTATCGCACGCGACCGCGTCTAATGCGGACGCGGCCAAGGCGATCGAGCTGGCGCAGCACTGAGACGGACGGGACTTAAAGCCGATGACGACCACGATGGTTCCTGATTTCCTCCCGGTGCTGCCGGAGATTTTCCTGGGTCTCGCGGCCATGGCGCTGTTGATGGTGGGAGCCTTCCGCGGCGAGCAAAGCGCGAGCCTCGTCACTTGGCTCTCGGTCGCCGCGCTTGTCGTCGCGATGGCGCTCGTGGTCGAGGTTGGCGGCGGGCGCAAGATCGCGCTCGAGGGCATGTTCATTATCGATGGCTTCGGCGCCTTCATGAAGATCTTGGTGATCGGTGGCTCCGCGCTCGCGGTGCTGCTGGCGCACGACTACAACCGCCGTCGCGGCATCGCGCGCTTCGAGTATCCCGTGCTCATCCTGCTGTCGACCACCGGCATGATGATGATGATCTCCGCGCACGATTTCATCGCGCTCTACCTCGCGCTTGAGCTGCAGAATCTCGCGCTTTACGTGGTCACGAGCTTCGACCGCGATTCCAGGCGCTCGACGGAGGCGGGGCTCAAGTATTTCGTCCTGGGCGCGCTCGCGTCGGGCATGCTGCTCTTCGGAATCTCCCTAATCTACGGCTTCACCGGTACGACCGATTTCGAGAGCCTGCAGCACGCGGTCCAGGGTGGCGACGCCGCGCATTCGATCGGCATCGTCTTCGGTATCGTCTTCATCGTAGTGGGCTTGGCCTTCAAGGCCTCCGCGGTCCCCTTCCATATGTGGACGCCCGACGTTTATGAGGGCGCGCCCACGCCGGTCACGGCCCTCCTCTCGGTCGCGCCTAAGGTTGCGGCGATCGCGCTTTTCGTGCGCGTCATGCTCGACCCCTTCCATGGCCTCACCAGCGAGTGGTGGCAGGTGATCTGGGTGATCTCCGTCGCCTCCATGATTCTCGGCTCGTTCGCGGCGATCGCTCAGCGCAACATCAAGCGGCTGATGGCCTATAGCTCGATCGGCCATGTGGGCTACGCGCTGATCGGGCTCGCAGTTGGCACGGATGCCGGCGTGAGCGGCATCCTCATCTACATGGCGATCTACGTCGTCATGAACGTCGGCACCTTTGGCGCGATCCTCTGCATGCGCCGCGACGGCAAGATGGTCGAGGAGATCTCCGATCTCGCCGGCCTCGCGCGCACCCGTCCAGGGCTTGCCGCCGCGATCGGCGTCTTCATGTTCTCGCTTGCGGGCGTTCCGCCGCTCGCGGGCTTCCTCGGCAAACTCTATATCTTTCTCGCGGCGATCGACGCCCGCTTCTACGGCCTCGCGGTCATCGGCGTCGTCACTAGCGTGGTCGGCGCCTACTACTACCTCCGGATCGTCAAGGTCATGTTCTTCGACGAACCCGCGCCAGCCTTCGACCGTCCGGCGGGCCCCGTACTCGGGACGGTGCTTACGGTGTGCGCGCTCCTGGTGCTGCTGTTCTTCATCTATCCCGCGCCCGTCGCGGACGGCGCCAAGGCCGCGGCGGCAACCCTCTTCGCGGGATGACCGAACCCTCGACCCCCGCGCCTTTGCGCGTGCTCCGGTTCCCGGAGCTCGATAGCACCAACGACGAGGCGAAGCGTCTCGCCGATGCGGGGGCGCCGGCCTGGACCGTAATCTCCGCGGATATCCAGCGCGCGGGCCGCGGACGGCGGGGTCGCAACTGGCAGTCGCCTGCGGGAAATCTTTACATGAGCGCGATCTTGCGGCCATCCGCCAGCATTTCCGTGACGCCGCAGTTAGGATTTGCAACCGCGCTGGCGGTCGGCGAGGCGCTCGTGCCGCTGCTGCCGGCGTTGAGCAACCTCCAGTACAAATGGCCCAACGACGTGCTGGTGAAAGGCGGCAAGATCGCGGGTATCCTCTTGGAGGCCGCCGCGGGTGCAGGCGAGGGGGTTGCCTGGGTGATCGTGGGGATCGGCATCAACCTGGGCTCGCATCCGCGCGAGACGTCATATCCTGCGACCTCTCTCGCTGCGCTCGGGGCAGCGGCATCGCCGGAAGCGCTACTGCGGGAGGTATCGGAGGCGCTCCGGCGCTGGGTTGCGCGCTGGGAGGCGGAGGGGTTCGAGCCCATCCGCCGCGCCTGGCTCGAGCGCGCGCTCGGGTTAGGGGGCCCGCTCGGCGTCACGCTTCCCAGCGAGAAGCTCACGGGCCGCTTCGTCGATCTCGACCGCGATGGCGCGCTGCTGCTGGAGACTGCGACGGGCCCGCGCCGCATCGCCGCCGGCGAGATATTCTCGGTGGCGGCCTAACCGTGGAGGCGGCAGTGCTTCTCGCCATCAACGCCAACAACACCAACACCGTCTTCGCGGTCTGGGAGGGCGACGCGCTCCGCGGCAACTGGCGCACGGCGACGGAGACGAAGCGCACGGCCGACGAGTACGTGGTCTGGCTCGATCATCTTCTCGGGCTCGAGGGGTTGAGCCGCGCGCAAATCGACGCCACCATCATTGCGAGCGTCGTGCCCGAAGCGAATTTCAATCTCTTGACGTTCTGCCGGCGCTACTGCAACGGCGATCCACTCGTCGTGGGCGAGCCCGGGGTCAAGCTCGGCATCAAGGCCCTTGTCGATCGGCCGGAGGAAGTCGGTGCCGACCGGCTCGTCAATACCGTCGCCGCGCACCAGCGGTATCCCGGTCCGTTAGTCGTCGTCGATTTCGGTACCGCCACCACTTTCGACGTCGTCGATGCCGACGGCAACTATCGTGGCGGCGTCATCGCGCCGGGGATCAATCTCTCGATCACCGCGCTCCATCTCGCCGCGGCGAAGCTCCCGAGCGTGCGCATTCGCCGTACCGAGCGCGTGATCGGCACCAATACCGTCGACTGCATGCGATCCGGCATCTTCTGGGGCTACGTCGGCCTCGTCGAAGGCGTGGTGACTCGGATCAAGAACGAATTCGGCGGCCCCATGGGCGTGATCGCCACCGGAGGCCTCGCGCCCGTCTTCGACGGCTCGACCTCCGTGATCGAGAAGATCGATTCAACGCTCACGCTCTGGGGCCTCCGGCTGATCTATCGCGAGAATTCCGGGAAATGACGGCGGCGGAGGATCCGAACCGCCCGGAGGAGCTGGTCTTTCTCGCCCTCGGCGGTGCCGGCGAGATCGGGATGAATCTAAATCTCTACGGCTACGCCGGCCAGTGGCTGATGATCGACTGCGGCATCTCCTTTGGAGACGATACGACGCCGGGGATCGAGGTGATCATGCCTGATCCCGGTTTCATCGTGGAGCGCCGTGACCGCCTCGCAGGCATCGTGTTGACCCATGCGCACGAAGATCACCTGGGTGCGATCCAATATCTCTGGCCGCAGCTCAAGTGCACGGTCTACGCGACGCCCTTCACCGCGGCCGTGTTACGCGCGAAGCTCGAGGAGACCAATCTCGAGGGCGAGGTGCCGATCGTCGAGGTGCCGATGTCCGGCAAATTCACGGTCGGGCCCTTCGAGCTCGAGCTCATCACGCTCACGCATTCGATACCCGAACCCAATGCGGTGGTCGTGCGCACACCGTTGGGCGTCGTGCTGCACACCGGCGACTGGAAGCTCGACCCCGACCCGCTGGTGGGACCCACGGCAGACGAGGCGGCACTCCGGAGCCTCGGCGATGGCGGCGTGCTCGCGATGATCTGCGATTCCACCAACGCGCTTCGCCCCGGCGAGTCCGGCTCGGAAGCGAAGGTCCGGGAGTCCCTGACGGCGCTGGTGGAGCAGTGCCGCCACCGCGTCGCCGTCGCCTGTTTCGCGACCAACGTCGCGCGCCTCACCTCGATCGCCTCGGCTGCGGCCGCGCACGGCCGGCACACGGCGCTGGTGGGACGCTCTCTCTGGCGTATCGAGCGTGCGGCGCGCGAGACCGGCTATCTCGAGGATGTGCCGGCCTTCCTCACGGACGAGGAGGGGGCCTATCTTCCGCGCGAGAAGGTGGTCTTCATCTGCACGGGAAGCCAAGGAGAGCCGCGCTCAGCGCTCGTCCGGATAGCGGAGGGCGAGCATCCGCACGTCGTGCTCGAGGAGGGCGATGCCGTGATCTTCTCCTCGCGCATCATCCCCGGGAACGAACGCGCGATTGGCCGGCTGCACAATCGCCTCGCAAGCCTCGGCGTGGAGCTCCTCACGGAAGAGGATCATTTTGTGCATGTCTCCGGTCATCCCGCGCAAGACGAACTCCTGCGCATGTATCAGATGGTCCGGCCCAAGGTCGCGATACCCGTGCACGGGGAGGCGCGACACCTGCGACAACACCTGCGGCTCGCCGAGGATTGTCAGGTTCCACAGCCGATCCTCACCTTCAACGGCGACATGATCCGGCTGGGGCCACTGCCGGCGGCGGTGGTCGGACAAGTGGCCACCGGGCGTCTTGCGCTCGATGGAAGCCGCCTCCTCTCGATCGGCAGCGAGAGCTGGAAAACCCGCCGCCGTGTCGCTTTCAACGGTGTCGCGGTTGCGACGGTGGTGCTGGGCGAGGCGGGCGAGCTGCTGTCGGAGCCGCGGGTGAGCCTGCAGGGGCTGGGCGAGCCCGATGCGAAGTTCCTTGTGGAGCTCGGCGGCGAGGTTGCGGCGGCGGTAAAGCGCCTTGGTCCACGTGAGCGCAGCAGCGACGCCGTCGTGAGCGAGGCGGCGCGTATTGCCGTTCGGCGCGCGGTCAAGGCGTGGAGCGCGAAGCGGCCAGTGACTGAGGTGCAGGTGGTTCGGATCGCTAGCAATGGAGGCGTATGATGATCGGGCGGCTCAATCACGTGGCGGTC
>DATJVP010000042.1:0-44020 GCA_035581425.1 Allostellaceae bacterium
GTGAGCAGCAGGAGGCCTTCGGAGGTGAGGTCGAGGCGACCCACCGAGACGACCCGCGGCAACTCCGGCGGCAAGCGCTCGAAGACCGTCGGCCGGCCCTTCTCGTCGCGGTGTGTCGTCACGAGCCCCGCTGGCTTGTGATAGCGCCAGAGCCGCGCGGGCTCGCGTTCCGGCAGCGGCTTTCCATCGACGCGGAGATCGCTTTCCTCCGTCGCGACGACGGCGGGGCTTGTCAGCACCGCGCCGTCGAGGCTCACGCGGCCTTCTGCGATCCAGCGTTCGGCCTCGCGGCGAGAGCAAAGCCCCGCGCGCGCCATCAGCTTGGCGACACGCTCGCCCTTCTGTGGGGCGACCTCGATCAAGGGGTCAGCGCCGCGCTGCGGTGATGAAGGCGGCGAAGAGGCGGTTATCGGCCTCGCTGATGCCGTACTCGGGATGCCACTGCACGCCGATGCAGAAGCGCCGGCGCGGATCCTCGATCCCCTCGATGACGCCGTCCGGCGCCGTTGCATCGACGACGAGGCCAGGGCCGGGCGCCTTTACGGCCTGATGATGCGCGCTGTTCACGGGGATCTCGCCGGCGCCCGCGATCTCCCGAAGACGCGTGCCTTCGGTGAGGCGCACGGTGTGGCCGGGCTCGGTGCGGGGATTCTTCTGCTCGTGCGCAAGCGCGCCGGGAACCTCGTCCGGAATGTGCTGGATGAGGCTGCCGCCGAGGGCGACGTTGAGAAGCTGCTGCCCCCCGCAGATGCCGAGCACGGGCCGATCGGATTCGACTGCGAGCCGCGTGATCGCGAGCTCGAACTCCGTGCGCTGCTCCTTGGTCGTGACCGTGGGATGACGCTCGCCCGCGCCGAAGAGGGTGGGGTCGACGTCGAACGCACCGCCGGTTACCACGAGTCCGTCGATGAGTCGCAGATAAGCCTTCGCCTGCTCGGGCTCGTGGGGCAGCAGCACCGGGAGACCGCCCGCCCGCACGACGGCTGAGCAATAGTTCTGGCGGAGCGCGTACCATGGCAGCTTCGAATAGCCGCCGGGCGGTTCCGAATCGAGGGTGAGGCCGATGACGGGTTGTGCCATGATCGATGCGTCCTTGCGGCGCGCACTCTAGGCTCAGCGCGGAATCGCCGCAACTCCGCAGGAATTCATGACCCAAGCCGCTTCCCGCCGACCTTCCTTCATGGCGCTCGCGCTCGAGGAAGCCGAGCGCGCGGGCTTGCGGGAGGAAGTGCCGATCGGCGCCGTCGTAGTGGAGGCCGCGACCGGCACAATCCTTGCTGTGGCCGGCAACCGGACCGAGGAGCTCAAGGATCCGACGGCGCACGCGGAGATGCTGGCGCTGCGGGCGGCGGCACAGCACCTCGGCGTGCCGCGGCTTCCCGATTGCGATCTCTACGTGACGCTCGAGCCCTGTCCGATGTGCGCCGCTGCGATCTCCTTCGCGCGCATCCGCCGGCTCTATTTCGGCGTCGCCGATCCCAAAGGCGGCGGCGTCGAGCACGGCCCCCGCATCTTCGCGCAACCCACCTGCCATCATCGGCCCGAGGTCTACGGCGGCATCGACGAGGAGCGCGCGAGTGAGATTCTGAAGCGGTTTTTCAGAGAGCGACGTTGAGTTCTATCTTGCCGCTCCCCCTTGCGGTCCGGATCCAAGCCTATTTCCTTCCAATCGCGCGCCAACCGATATCGCGGCGGCAGAATCCTTCGGGCCAATCGATGCGGTCGATGGCGGCATAGGCGCGGTGCTGTGCCTCGGCCACGTCCTTGCCGAGCGCGACCACGTCGAGCACGCGGCCGCCGTCGGCGAGGAGCCGGTTGCCCTCACGCTTCGTGCCGGCGTGGAAGATCGTGACGGCGGGATCACCGGCAGCGGCGCGGTCGAGGCCGCGGATCTCCGTCCCCTTGCGGGGATCGCCGGGATAGCCTTCCGCCGCGAGCACGACGCAGACCGCGGCCTCGTCGTCCCAGCGCAAGTCGAAATCGTCGAGCACGCCATCGCGGACCGCCAGAAGTGCCGGGAGGATGTCGCTCTTGAGGCGCGGCATCAGCACTTGGCATTCGGGGTCGCCGAAGCGGACGTTGTATTCGATGAGTTTCGGCCCCGCCTTGGTCAGCATGAGCCCCGCGTAGAGCACGCCCTTGAAGGGGCGGCCTTCCTTGGCCATCGCCTTCACCGTGGGCTCGATGATCTCGCGGCGGACTCGCGACTCGATCTCCGGCGTGATGCAGGGCGCCGGCGAATAGGCGCCCATGCCGCCGGTGTTGGGTCCGGTGTCGCCGTCGCCGACGCGCTTGTGATCCTGCGCAGACGCGAGCAGCAAACTGTGACGGCCGTCGACCAGGGCGAAGAGGCTCGCTTCCTCGCCCTCGAGAAACTCCTCGATCACGACCTCCGCGCCGGCCTTGCCGAAGCGATGTCCGACCAGCGCCTCCTCGATCGCAGAGAGCGCCTCCTCCACGGAGGCCGCGACGGTGACGCCCTTACCCGCGGCAAGCCCGTCCGCCTTGACGACGATGGGCGCGCCGCGCTTCCGCACATAGTCTTTTGCGGCTGCGGCGTCGGAGAAGCGGCGATAGGCGGCGGTCGGAATGTCGTATTTGGCGCAGAGGTCCTTGGTGAAGCCCTTGGAGCCTTCGAGCGCCGCGGCGGCCGCGCTGGGACCGAAGGCGGCGATTCCCTCCGCGTCGAGTCGGTCGACGAGTCCTGCCACCAAAGGCCCCTCCGGTCCCACCACCACGAAGTCGATCCGCTCCGTCTTGATGAGGGCGATAAGCCGGTCGAATTCCGTGCCGCCGATCGGCGCGCAGGTCGCGAACTCGGCGATCCCGGGATTGCCGGGCGCCGCATAGAGCCGGTCGCAGAGCGGCGAGGCCGCGATCGCCCAGCAGAGCGCGTGTTCCCGGCCGCCCGAACCGATCACCAATACCCGCATCGACGACGCCCTCCCGGTTCTCGTCCCGCCTCCGGTCTTGTATCATAGCGGTCGATGTCGCAATCCCCGCACGCAGACCAGCCGCGCCTCAACCTGCCGGAATACACCGTCAGCGAGCTCTCGGCTGCGGTCAAACGCAACCTCGAGCAAGGCTTCTCGTACGTGCGGGTGCGCGGCGAGGTCTCCGGCTTCAAGCGCGTCGCCTCCGGCCATTGCTATCTCTCGCTCAAGGATGCGGATGCCGTGCTCGACGCCGTGATCTGGCGCACGCTCGCGCAGCGTATGAGCCTCAGACCCGAGGACGGCATGGAAGTGGTCTGCGCGGGCCGCATCACGACTTATCCGGGGCGCTCCAAGTACCAGCTCATCGTCGAGAGCATGGAGCTCGCGGGGGTGGGCGCGCTCCTGAAGATGCTGGAGGAGCGGCGAAAACGACTCGCGGCCGAGGGCCTCTTCGACGAGTCCCGAAAGAAGAAGCTACCCTTTCTGCCGGAAGTGATCGGGGTCGTGACCTCGCCGACGGGCGCGGTGATCCGTGACATCCTGCATCGCCTGGAGGATCGTTTCCCGCGCCGCGTGCTGTTGTGGCCGGTGGCCGTGCAGGGCGAGGGCGCGGCAGAGCAGGTGGCGGCGGCAATCGAGGGCTTCAATCGCCTGAGCCCCGGCGGCGCGGTGCCGCGTCCCGATCTCCTGATCGTCGCGCGCGGCGGTGGGAGCCTCGAGGATCTCATGGCCTTCAACGAGGAGATCGTGGTGCGCGCGGCAGCGGCCTCTGCGATCCCGCTCATCTCCGCCGTGGGCCACGAGACCGACACCACGCTCATCGATTACGCGAGCGACCGCCGCGCGCCCACGCCGACGGCGGCGGCGGAGATGGCGGTGCCGGTGCGGCTCGATCTTCTCGGGGAGGTGAGCGAGCTCGGCGGGCGCACGGTGACGGCGCTGGTGCGGCTCCTCGACGAGCGGCGCCTGCGGATAGAGGGCTTGGCGCGCGGGCTTCCCGATCCGCGCTCGCTCCTGGAGACGGCCACGCAGCGCCTCGACGACCGCGCCGAGCGGCTCGTGAATGGGCTCGGCCAATTCCTTCGCCTGAAGCAGCAGCGGCTCGCGGCCTCCGGCGACCGGCTCAGCGCCGATGCCATGCGCGGGATGATCGCGCAGGCGCGAAAGACGCTGGAGGCCTTGCCTGAGCGGCTCCGCGGCGGCATGCGCCGCGCGCTTGAGCGCGAGGGGGAGCGCCTCGGCGGTCTGATCGGGCGCCTCGAAAGCAACCGCCAGGCGCTGCAAAACGTGCTCGCCCGCGGCTACGCGCTCATCTGGGGTCCCGACGGCAAGCCGCTCGTATCCGCGACCGCGGTAACGCACGGCATGGCGCTCACGCTCGAATTCCATGACGGAAAAGTCGAAGCGATCGCCGACGGCGCGGTGCGCCGGAAACCGCGCGGCGGAAAACCCGACGACGGCAGCCAGGGAAGCTTGCTGTGAAGTGGGAGTGCCTCCTGCTCGCGGCGGCTTTGGCATGGACGCCCGCGGCGCAGGCGCAAGATGCGCTTTCGCTCAACGGCGGCATCGAGCAGGGCGGTCTCGTCCGGGGTGTCGTGCCGGCGGGCACCAAGATCGTGCTCGATGGAAAGCCAGTCCGAGTTGCCGGCGACGGGCATTTCGTCTTCGGTTTCGGCCGCGATGCGCCGGAGCTCGCGCACCTCGTTGCCACCTACCCCGACGGCAGCAAGACCGAGCGCGATCTCGCGGTCGCCAAGCGCAGCTATGACGTCCAAAGCATCAAGGGTCTGCCCGAGGAGATGGTAACGCCGGACGAGAAGACCCTCGAGCGCATCAAGCGCGAGACCGCGCTCATTGGCGCCGCGCGCGCCAAGAGCGCCGACCTCCCGAACTTCGAAGAGCCGCTGATGTGGCCCGTCACTGGCACCATCACCGGCATCTACGGCAGCCAGCGCATCCTCAACGGCTCGCCCCGCGCGCCGCATCTCGGCGTAGACGTCGCGGCGCCGTCGGGAACGCCGGTCAAGGCCGCGGCCGGAGGCACGGTAGTCCTCGCGGAGAGCGATCTCTACTTCACCGGCGGCACCGTGATCATTGACCACGGCTATGGTCTCAACTCCGTTTACGTTCACCTGCAGAAGCTCACGGTGAAGGTCGGAGAGAGCGTGCGCCGGGGCGAGGAGATCGGCGAGCTCGGCATGACCGGTCGAGCGACCGGCCCCAATCTCCACTGGGGTCTCAACTGGTACGGCGTTGCTCTCGACCCAGAGCGAGCTGCAGGACCGATGCCGAAGGAGTGATGCTCAGTCCGACCAGCGCCGGTGCAGCCAGAACCATTGGTCGGGCTTCGCGCGGATCCAGCGCTCGAGGGCGGCGTTCACCTCGGTCATCAATGCCAGCGTGTCGCGCTCGGCGTTCCCCGTCCGCGCATAGGCGATCGGCGGGTCCGCGATCAGGCGAAAGCGCGTTTTCGGCAGGCGCTCGACGCGGACGGGCACGACGATGCAGTTGAACCGGAGCGCGAGGCGCGCGAGCGCCGGCGCCGTCATCGCGGGGCGGCCGAAGAACGGCACGGGAATCCCGTCGTTCATCTTCTGATCGACGAGGATGCAAAGCTGACTGCCGCGATTGAGGGCGGCGAGCAAGCGGCGCGAGGCCGCGGCGCCCTTCGGTATCATCTCGAGCTTGGGCATGCGGCGCCCACGATCGATGAGTCTCTCGATCCAGGGATTGTTGGGCGCGCGATAAACGCTGACGGTATCGAACCCCGCCTGCGTGGAGCACTGTAGCCCGAGCTCCCAATTCCCGTAATGGGCGGAGAAGAAGATATAGCGCCGTCCGGGCTGACGCTCCGCCAGGATCTTCTCGAAGCCCAGCACCTCGACCCGCCCCTTGGATGCGAAGACATCGACGTTGTGGATATGCGGATACTCCGCGCCGACGCGGCCGAGATTGTCCCACATGCCGCGGATGATCCGCCGCCGCGCCTTCGTATCGAGCTCGGGCATCGCAAGACGCAAGTTGAGGTCGGCTCGCTTGGAGACGCCGAGCCGGGGCCCGACGTTGCGCGCGAGAAAGCCGCCCAATTCGGATGCCCATCGCATCGGAAGCATGCGGAAAAATCCGAATATTAGTGCCGCGCCAAGGCCCTCGACGAAATCGCGCAGCCGCCGGCCGATATTGCGCTGTTCAGCCACGATGCGCCGCTCCCTCTGCGATCGGCGTCAGCAGAGCCATGAGCGCTGCTGGATCGGCCCATTCGACCTCGATCGGAAGCGTGGCGACCCTCGCTCGGAACCTCTCGGGGACGCGGACGAAGTCCTTGTCTGTCGTGACGAGACGCGCCTCCAAAGCCGCGGCCTCGGTGGAGAGGTGTTCGAGCGTCGACTCGTCGTAGACGTGGTGATCGGGGAAGGCATGGCGCGCGATCAACCGGGCGCCTGAGTCCTCGAGAGTACGGAAGAATTTCTCCGGCCTACCGATGCCCGCGAAGGCGACGACGCCGCGACCCCGGAATGATTCGGCGGACTTTATCGGGACGAGCCGGGCACGCAGCAGAGGGATGCCGCGGACCAGCGCCGCGACGCGCGCGCGGTCCTCGCCAAGAAGCACCGCTGCGCTGGCGCGCGCGAGCCCGGCCGAGATGGGCTCGCGCAAGGGGCCGGCCGGGATGAGGCGACCGTTTCCGAAACCGTAGTCCCCGTCGATCACGAGCAAGCTGAGGTCCTGGACGAGGCTCGGATTCTGGAAGCCGTCGTCGAGGAGGAGTGTTCGCGCGCCCGCGGCGACGCCCGCGCGGGCGCCCGCGGCGCGATCGTGCGCGATCCAGGTGGGGGCGACAGCGGCAAGCAGGAGCGCCTCGTCGCCGACCTCGCGATGGCCGTGCCGATCGCGCTCGACCCTGACCGGACCCGCGAGCGCGCCGCCATAGCCGCGCGTGAGCACGTGCGGTTCCCGGCCCATGGCCGCGAGCCGCCGCGCGAGGTCGAGCACGACGGGCGTCTTGCCCGCGCCGCCCACTACGAGATTGCCGACACAGAGCACGGGAATCGGCGCGCGATAGGGAACCACCCGCGCGCGCAGCAATGCGCCTGCCGCGCCATAGGCCCAGCCGAGCGGCGTGAGGAGCGCGGGCAGCAAGCCGCCGCTTGCCCAGAAGTCAGGCGCTGAGCGCCGCATCGCTCTCGATCCGATCGAGCCAAGGCGAGATGTGCTCGACGACACGATCGAGCACGGCGCGGTCGCGGTTGGCGACGGCAAGCGCCGCGGCGGCGCGGCGCTTGCAAAGCTCCGGCTCCGCGAGGAGGCGACCGACGGCGGCTGCGAGCTCCGCCGCATCGCGTACTGTCTCGCTCGCCTCCGCGCGCGCCATTGCGTCCGCAACCCCCGCGGCATTCGCCATGTCGGGCCCGAGCAGGATCGCGCATTCCAGCGCCGCCGCCTCGAGCGGGTTGTGGCCACCGTTCCGACCGAGGGAGCCGCCGATGAAGGAGATCCGGCAAAGGCGATAGAAGGTGCCGAGCTCTCCCAGCGTGTCCGCGAGGTAGATGTCGCAGGCTCGACCGATCCGCTCCCTGAGGCTCCGCCGCGCCACGCGCAGGCCCTTTGCGACCAGCATTTCCACGATCTCCGTCCTGCGGGATGGGTGGCGGGGCGCGATCACCGTCAGGAGATCGGGAAAGGATCGCTTGAGGATCGAATGCGCCTCCGCGACCACGGTTTCCTCGCCTGCATGCGTGCTTGCCGCGAGCCAGTGCGGTCGGCCGCCGATCTCGCTATTGAGTCGATCGAGCGCGGGCTGATCGAGCGGCAGGGGCGCCGCCGCGCGCTTCAGGTCGCCGACGGTGAGTACGTTTCGGGCGCCGAGCGCCGAGAATTTCTGGGCCTGGAACTCGTCCTGTGCGAGGCAGAGGTCGAAGGCCGCCAGGATCGGGCGCGCGAGCGCCGGCACACGCTGCCATCGGCGGAAGGAGCCCTCGGACATGCGGGCGTTCAGGAGCACGAGCGGGATTCCACGGTGCTGCGTCTCGATGACGAGGTTTGGCCAGAGCTCGGATTCGATCCAGAGCGCGAGATCGGGCCGCCAGTGGTCGAGAAAGCGGCGCACATAGGCGGCGCGGTCGATCGGAACGTATTGGTGCCAGGCGAAGCCCGTCGGGAGCCGCGTCTCCAAGAGATGCGCCGAGGTGACCGTGCCCGTGGTGACGAGCATGTTGAAGGCAGGCCGCTCCGCGGCGATGCGATCGATGAGAGCGAGGCTCGAGACGGCCTCGCCGATGCTCGCGGCATGTATCCAGATCAGAGGGCCCGGGCGGCGCGGTCGTTCGGAGCGGCCCGTGCGCTCGCCGATGCGCAGGGGGTCTTCTTTCCCGCGTGCGACCCGCCGCGTGAGGTAGAGGTCGATCGCCGGGCCCAGGAGCGTCATGAGGCCGCGATAGATAGGGACCAGGCTCATCGACTGCCGCCCGCGGCCGCGTCGCCCGTCGCGGGCGCCGCGCTGCCGATGGGACCGACCTCGACGGCCTCGTTGCCCATGCGGCGATCGGCCTCGGCGGTGATGGCGTTCATGCGGGTCTCGACCAGGAGCCGCGCCGCCTCGAGCGCCTGCTTGTCGGCATCGGGCGCGACCTCGATCGGCTCGCCCCAGATGAAGACGCCGCGGGTCGGCGGCAGCGGCAGATGAAAGCGGTCCCAGGTGCGGAGGATGCGGCGGCGCGCCGTTGCGTAGGAGAGGGGCACGATGGGTGCGCGGGCGAGCCGCGCGATCGCGACGGCGCCCTCGCTCGCGCGCATGTAGGGGCCATGTGGCCCGTCGGGCGTAATCCCGACGCAGTCGCCAGCCTTGATGAATCGCACCATTTGCCGGAGCGCCGCGAGGCCGCCGTCGCTCGAGGAGCCCTTCACCCAATCGATGCCGAAATAGCTGACGGCGTCGGCGATGATGCGTCCGTCGCGGTGGGCGGAGATCAGCATGTGCATGGGTGCCATGCCCTGCCATGCCATCGGCATCATCAGCAGCCGGCCATGCCAGAAAGCGAGGATGAACGGTCGTCCCTCCGCGAGGATGCGTGCGGGGATCTCGGCGCCGGCGACGCTCCAGCGTCCCGTGCGATAGACGATGCGGACGTAGAGCTGGATCGCCCAGCAGGCCGATGCCAGGACCCATTCGGACCGGCGCAGGCGCTTCCACGAGAGCATCGCGCCCGTCCCCGCTCAGCCGATGGCGGCGCGCGGACCATGCTGCGGCAGCGCCGGCTCCTCCTCGGCGAATTGCAGCGTGTAGAACCGCCGATAGGCGCCCCCGCGCGCAAGCAACTCGCCGTGGGTCCCGGATTCGACGACGCGGCCGTGATCGAGGACGTAGATGAGATCGGCGTCGATCACGGTCGAAAGCCGATGGGCGATGACCAGTGTGGTGCGCCCTCGCATTAGCACCTTGAGCGCCGCCTGCACCTGGCGCTCGGATTCGGTGTCGAGCGAGGAGGTCGCCTCGTCGAGAAGCAGGATCGGCGCGTTCTTGAGCATGGCGCGCGCGATCGCGATGCGCTGCCTCTGCCCGCCGGAGAGCTTGACGCCCATCTCGCCCACAAGCGTGTCGTAGCCCTGCGGAAGCGCGCGGATGAACCCATCGGCAGCAGCCGCTTTCGCCGCCGCTACGATCTCCTCCTCCGCGGCGCCAAACCTGCCATAGGCGATGTTGGCACGGACGGTGTCGTCGAAGAGGCTTACTTCCTGGCTCACGATCGCGATCGCGGCGCGGAGCGAGGCGAGGGTGACGCCGCGGAGATCCTCGCCGGCGACCAACACGCGCCCCGCGCTCGCGTCGTAGAAGCGCGGGATAAGATTGAGCACGGTCGATTTGCCGGCGCCCGACGAGCCTACCAGCGCCACGGTCTTGCCCGCGGGGACGACGAGGTCGATGCCGTTGAGCGCTGCCGTGCCGTTGGGATAGGTGAAGCGCACGGACTCGAAGCGCACCTCGCCGCCATCGACCCTGAGCGGCCGCGCATCCGGCGCGTCGCGGATCTCTGGCTCGATGTCGAGCAGGGTGAAGATGCGCTGCGCCGCCGCCAGCCCCTCCTGCAGGCTCGTGCTGAGATTGGCGATGCTCTTCATGGGCTGGTAGGCGAGGAGGAGCGCCGTGATAAAGGAGAAGAAGGTTCCGGGGGTGCGCACGCCCTCGACGATTTGGTAGCCGCCGTAGAGGATCACGATCGAGATGGCGAAGCCCCCGAGCGCCTCCATCAGCGGCGAGACCGCCGAGCGGATGCGTGCGGCACGATTGAGGAGACGGTAGATGTTCTGCACCATGCGGTCGGCGCGCTCTGTCTCGTAGGCCTCCATACCGTAGGCCTTGACGTGGCGGGCGCCCTGGAAGGTCTGGCTCAGCAGCGTGGTGAAGACGCCGAACTCGCGCTGCGTGTTGTCGGAGGCGCGACGCATGCGTCGGCCGACGCTCGCGAGCGGCCGAACCGCGAGCGGGAACACCACGAAGGAGGCGAGCGCCAGCGCCCAATCCTGGTAGAACATCAGGATCACCAGGAAGACGACGGTAACCGCGTCCTTGCCGATGCCCACGAGCACGTTGGCAGAGGCGTTGCGCAGCAGCGAGGCATCGTTGGTGAAGCGCGAGACCAGCGACCCCGTGGGATTGGCGTGGAAGAAGGCGAGGTCGGCACCGATAAGGTGGCGGAAGAGCGCGCGCTGGATGTCCGCGATGAGGCCTTGGCCCACCTTGAACATCAGCACCGATTGCGAATAGCTCGCGAACCCCTTGACGAGCGCGAGGACGATGATCGCGCCCGCCACGATCCAAAGCAGCGACTTCTCGCGATTGAAGAAGACGTTGTCGAGGACGGGCTGCATCAGCCAGGCATTGGCCGCCGTCGCGGCTGCCGCCACACCCATCGCAAGGAGCGCCACGAGGATGCGCGGCCATTGCGGCCGGAGGAATTCGCGGACGAGGCGGCGCAGGAGCGGCCCTGTGGTCGCGCGCCCACCGTCGCTCGATCGCTCGGCGGCTGCGCTCATCTGAGCTGGACTCCACGTTTCATGCGCCATCCTAACATAGGCGGAAAGGGTCACCCACGGCCCGCGCCTTGCTGCCGGAGTGGGCGCAATTTGGCAAGCAAAACATGCGATTGCGGCCGTAGCCGCGGCCTCAGGTCCCGGCGACGGTCATGCCCTCGACGCGGATCGTCGGTGCGTCCATCCCGACTTTGAATTGGAGGTCGGAAGCCGGAGTCAGGTTGAGGAACATGTCCTTGAGATTGCTCGCCACGGTGACCTCGCTCACGGGGTATGCCAAGGCGCCGTTCTCGATCCAGAAACCTGCGGCGCCGCGGCTGTAGTCGCCGGTGATGCCGTTGACGCCCATCCCCATGAGCTCGGAGACATAGAGGCCCTGCTTGATGTCCGCCATCAGCTCCTGCGGCGTGAGTTTACCGCGCTCGAGCCAGAGATTGGTGGGCGAGGCGCCGGGAATGGCGGCTGATCCACGGGAAGCGTGGCCCGTGCTCTTGAGGCCGAGCTGGCGCGCGGAGCGGAGGTCGAGGATCCAGGTCGTGAGGATGCCGTCCTGGACGAAGGCCGTACGCCGGTTCGGCAGCCCCTCACCGTCGAAGGGTTTCGAGCGCAACCCGCGCTGGCGGTGCGGGTCGTCGATGACGGAGATGCCGGGCGCGAAGATGCGTTGCCCGAGCTTGTCCTTGAGGAAGCTGGTGCCGCGGGCGATCGCGGCGCCGTTGATGGCACCGACGAGATGGCCAAGCATGCCGCGCGCGACACGGGGATCGAAGACGATTGGCACTTTCTGCGAGGCGACCTTGCGGGGCCTCAGGCGTTTCACCGCGCGCTCGCCCGCGCTCCGGCCGATCTCCGAGGCGTCCGTGAGGTCGCCGGCATAGACCGCGGCGGAGAACTCGTAGTCGCGCTCCATCCCCGTGCCTTCGCCCGCGACCACGACCACGCTGATCTGGTGCCCGGAGCTCTCATAGCTGCCCGCAAAGCCGTTCGAGGCCGCGAGCGCGACGCGCGAGCGGCCCCAGGAGGCCTCGGCGCCTTCGGAGTTGGTGATGCCCGGCACGGCGCGTGCGGTTTCCTCCGCGGCGGCGGCGCGCTGGAGCAGCACTTCGGCCGCGGGCTCCACGGGATCGCAGATATCGAGGGCCGGAAACTGCCGAGCGAGCTCGGAGGGATCGGCGAGGCCGCAATAGGGATCCTCCGGCACCACTTTCGCCATCGCGAGAGCGCGCTCCGCGAGTTCGTCGAGGGCGGCAGCGCTGCGGTCGTTCGAGGAGACGGTCGCTTGGCGCTTGCCCACGAGGACCCGCAGGCCGAGATCGTAGCCCTCCGCGCGTTCGAGCTTCTCGACCGCGCCGAGGCGGCGGATGTGCGAGATGCCCGCGCCCTCGTGCAATATGGCATCGGCCGCCTCCGCGCCGAGGCGCTTCGCCTTGGCGATCAGGGTCGTCAGCACGTCGAGTGCGTCGTCCGCGGGCTTCATCGGCAGCTCCATTCCTGCGGCCTCAAATCTTGAAGATCCGCTGGGCATTCTGGCCGCGCACCTTCTCGCGATCGGCCGCGGGCAGCTCGTCGACGCGGGCGAGACAGCCCTTCATGTCGCCGATGTTGTGGGGATAGTCGGAGCCGTACATGACGTGATCGGCCCCGCCGACGCCAATGCAGAGCTGCAGCGCCTCCTGACGGTAGACCACCGCATCGTAATAGATGTGGCGGAGATATTCGCTGGGTGGACGCGAAATCTTGACGCGCGCGGCATTCATGTTGTTGAAGCAGATCTCAAGTCGTCCCGCGAGATAGGGAAGCGTCGCGCCGCCGTGCGCGGCGATGATCTTGAGATTGGGATAGCGGTCGAAGAACCCGTCGAAGATCATGCGCGCTATCGCGAGCGAGGTATCGAACATGAATCCGACGGAGGCGATGAGGTTGTAGACGCGGAGGTCGAGGTCGGGCGTGCCCGGCGGCGCCGTCGGATGGACGAGGACCGGCAGGCCGCGGCGGTCGATCTCCTGCCAGACCGGCGCGAAATGCGGGTCGGTGAGCGACTTCCCCACGATGTTCGCGAGCACCATCACGCCGACCGCGCCCTTGTCGCAGGCGCGCTTCAGCTCCGCCACGGCGATTTCCGGATACTCCCAGGGGATCGAAGCGATGAAGCGGATGCGCGAGGGATGCGCGGTCTGAGCGCGCGCCATGTCGTCATTGACGATCTTCGCGGCCTCGAGGCTCACCTCCGGGCCACCCCAATAGACGTTGGGGCAGGTGAGCGAGAGGATCGCCATGTCCACGCGCGCCGCATCCATCGCCTTGATGCGCTCGTCGTAATCGAAGTGCCCGGGCATCGGCGTCATGAAGGGTGCACCGTCGAGGAAAATGCCCTCAGGCGCATCCATGCTCTTCCGGACCTCGTAGCGCGGTTTGCCGTGCCGGCGCAGCAGCCCGAGCCAGTCTTTGTTGAGCATATGAGTATGTACGTCGATGACGGGCATGCGGGTTTCCTCTGGCGGAGGCGCGGCTTTGGAGAGGGGCTTTTCGAGGGGCCAGACGCTATCACGCCGGCTTTCTCCGAAACAAGCGAACCGATCGCGCGGCAATATTTTTGGAAAGCCGGTTTCCCCTTGCGCGAGATACTGCATCGCTACGACTATGGGCGCCAATCGCGACTCCGCGCTAAGGCGATGGGTGCTCGCGAAGGTCAAAGGGGAGGATCGAATGCGGAAATATCTCGGTGCGCTCGCGGTGCTCGCGCTGGGCGCGGCGATCGCCGGCGGCGCCGGCGCGGCGGTGCTCGACGATGTGAAGCAGCGCGGCAAGCTCGTCTGCGGCGTCGGCCCCAATATCCCGGGCTTCGCCTTTGCCGACGACAAGGGCGTGATCCGCGGCTTCGACGTCGATCACTGCAAGGCGCTCGCGGCGGCGGTGCTGGGCGATCCCGAGAAGATAGAACTGAAGCCGCTGCCGCCGCGCGACGCCTTCGCGCAAATCCAGAATGGCGGCGTCGACATTCTCACGCACCGTCTCACCTGGACTTACACCCGCGACAACGGCGCGGGCATGCAGTTCCTGATGGTCTACGAGTACGACGGCCAGGGCTTCATGGTGAAGAAGGCCTCGGGCGTGAAGAGTGCGCTCGAGCTGAATGGCGCCTCGATCTGCATCGGACAGGGCACCACGACCGAGCTCAACATCGGCGACTATTTCCGCGCGCACAACATGACCTACAAGATCGTGAGCTTCGCCGATCTCGACGAGGCGCGGCGCGCCTACGAGGACGGGCGCTGCGATGCCTGGTCGAACGACCGCGGCAGCCTCGCCGCGCGCGGCCTCGCACTCAAGGTCCGCGCCGACCACGTGATCCTGCCGGAGACGATCTCGAAGGAGCCGATCGGCCCCATCGTGCGCAAGGGTGAGGCGCAATGGGCGGATATCGCGCGCTGGACCTTCTTCGCGCTCATCACGGCCGAGGAGCTCGGCGTGACGCAGGCGAACGTCGACGACATGAAGAAGAACTCGCCCAATCCCGAAGTGAAGCGCCTCTTGGGCGTCACCGACGAGTTCGGCGCGAAGAACGGCCTTTCCAACGACTGGGCCTACAACGCCATCAAGGCCGTCGGCAATTACGGCGAAATCTACGAGCGCAATATCGGGCCGAAGACGCCGATCGGCCTCGAGCGCGGCATCAACCGGCTCTATAAGGACGGCGGCCTCATCTATTCGCCGCCATTCCGCTGAGTGCGCGGCGGCACTTCGCCCGGGGGTGAGGGGCGGCCGGCACGCGCTCCACGATGACGTCGCGCCCGAGCGCCGCTGCCGTCGCGATCCAGGCAGCAGTGCTGATCCTCCTCGGCGCCGTCCTCTGGTTAGCAGCCAGCAATGCCGTCGCCAACCTGACGCGGCTCGGGATCAACACTGGCCTTGGGTTCCTGTGGCGGCCCGCGGGCTTCGCGATCTCGCAGACGCTCATTCCCTATAGCGAGAGCTCGACCTATCTGGCGGCGCTTGCGGTCGCGGCACTCAACACCGTCCTCCTCGCGGCCGTCTCGATAGCGCTCGCGACCCCGATCGGCTTCATGATCGGACTCGGCCGCCGCTCCGCGAACGGTCTCCTGCGCGGCGTCTCGACGGGCTACGTCGAGCTCCTGCGGAACGTCCCGCTACTGCTCCAGCTCTTCTTCTGGTATTTCGCACTGCTGCGGCCGCTGCCGCCCCCGCGGCAGAGCCTCACCTTGCTTGGCGCCGTCGCGCTCAACGCCCGCGGCCTTTTTCTTCCGGTGCCGATTGCGACGGAGGGTTCCGCTGCGGTGTTCGTGGCGCTCGTTGCCGGGATCGCCCTCGCAGTGATCGCCGCGCACCTTCTGGCACGACGACGCGAGCGCACGGGCGATGCTGCCCGCACGGTGCCGGTCGTCCTCGCGCTCGCGCTTGGGCCCGGGGTCCTTGCGGCACTCGCGACCGGCATGCCCTTTCACTGGGATGTCCCACATCTCCAGGGATTCAACTACCAGGGCGGCCTCGCGGTGCAGCCGGAACTCGTGGCAATGACACTCGCGCTCTCGCTTTATTCCGCCGCCTACATCGCGGAGATCGTGCGCGCGGGGCTCGATGCGGTGCCGCGGGGACAGATCGAGGCTGCACGCGCGCTCGGCCTCAGGCCCGTGATGGTCAACGGCAAGATCGTCGTGCCCCAGGCGCTCCGGGTGATCGTGCCGCCGCTCGGGAACGAGTATCTCCGGCTCTTCCGCAACACGACACTCGCGGCCGCGATCGGCTATCCCGACCTCACCATGGTCTTCGGCGGTACGGTGCTCAATCAGACGGCCCAGGCCTTTGAGGTGATGCTGATCCTCTGCGCGGTCTATCTCGCGATCAACGGAGGTGTCGCGGCCCTCATCAACTGGTACAACCGCCGGCTGGCGGTGGCGACGCGATGACCGCGCTCGAGGCGCCCCTCCGGCCCAGCATCGGCGCACGCGCGAGCCGGCTCCTCCATGGTTGCATCTCCTCGCCCGGCAACATCGCCCTTACCTTGGCGCTCCTGCTGCTCGCAGGCTACGTGCTTCCACCGCTCGTCGGCTGGGCGATCGTTGACGGGCATTGGGGGACCGGGCCCGAGGCCTGCGCGCCCGTAGACGGCAAGCAGAAGGAAGGCGCCTGCTGGGCCTTCGTCGGCGCGCGCTGGAGCCAGCTCGTCTACGGTCCCTATCCCGAGAGCGAGCATTGGCGGGTCGATGCGGTCTTCGCGCTGGTGCTCGCGGCAGGCGTCGCGCTCTTGAGCCGCAGCGTCAAGCGTAAGGGGCTGATCGGTCTCGCACTGATACTCATCGCGCCTCCGGTTGCGGGCGTGCTGCTCGCGGGCGGGGTTTTCGGACTGCCGGCGGTACCGGTCTCGCGTTGGGGCGGGCTCATGCTGACCGTGACACTCGCGGGAGCGGCGCTTGCGGGCTCGCTGCCGCTCGGGCTCGCGGTCGCGCTCTGCCGGCGCTCGAGCCTGCCGGTCATTCGTATTCTCTCAGTCGGCTACATCGAATTCCTGCGCGGCGTGCCGCTGGTGCCGCTCCTCTTCCTCGTGATGTCGATCCTCCCGCTGCTGCTGCCGCCGGGCACGGATCTGCCGCTGCTGCCGCGCGCGATCGTGGCCTTCATCCTCTTCAATAGCGCGGGAATGGCGGAGGTCTTCCGCGGCGGTCTACAGGCGATCCCTCAGGGGCAGTTCGAGGCGGCGCGCAGCATCGGCCTCTCGCCGGCCAAGACAATGGCGCTGGTGATCCTGCCGCAGGCGGTCGCAATCGTGACGCCGGGCCTCCTCAATGTCGCGGTCGCAATCGTCAAGGAGACCACGGTCATCCTCATCATCGGCCTCGTCGATTTCCTGAACCAGATCCAGGCGGGCCTCGCCGACCCCAAATGGCTGCTCGGCGACCAGGTGCGTGACAGCGCCTATCTCTTCGCGGGCCTCGTCTATTGGGCGGTCTGCTTCGGCCTCTCGCGCGTGAGCGCGCGCCTCGAGTTGCAGCGCGAGCGGCGGGGCTAGCTACTTCCAGATCGGCTTTCCCGAGCCCGGCAGGCCGAGGCTCGGCCATTTCCGCGTCACCGCGTCGATCACTTCGTCGCTCATGCGGATCTTGCGGCCCCAGTCGCGATGCGTCTCCGGCGGAAGCTTCGTGGTGGCGTCGAGGCCGATCTTGCCGCCGAGGCCCGATTCCGGCGAGGCGAAGTCGAGATAGTCGATGGGCGTGTTCTCGATGACGGTGATGTCGCGCGCGGGATCCATGCGCGTCGCAATCGCCCACATCACGTCCTTCCAGTCACGGGCGTCGATGTCGTCGTCCACGACGATCACGAACTTCGTGTAGATGAACTGCCGCAGGAAGGACCAGACGCCTAGCATCACGCGCTTGGCGTGGCCCGCATAGGCCTTGCGCATCGAGACGACCGCTATCCGGTAGGAGCAGCCCTCCGGCGGCAACCAGAAATCGACAATCTCCGGGAACTGCTGCTGTAGCAGCGGAATGAAGACCTCGTTCAAGGCCTGACCCAACACCGACGGCTCGTCGGGCGGACGCCCCGTGAAGGTCGAGAGGTAGATGGGACTGGCGCGCATGGTGATCGCAGAGATGCGGAACACCGGGAAGCGCTCGACGGAATTGTAATAGCCGGTGTGATCGCCGAAGGGTCCCTCCTCGCCGGTCTCGTCGAGCGAGACGTGGCCCTCGAGCACGATCTCTGCCTCCGCCGGCACTTTGAGCGGCACGGTCTTGCATTCCACGAGCTCGACCTTCCGCCCGCGCAGCAGGCCCGCGAACTGATATTCCGAGAGCGTGTCCGGGACGGGCGTCACCGCCGCGAGGATCGTGCCGGGATCGGCGCCGATCACCGCCGCGGCCGGCAGTGGCTCGCGCTTCGCCTGAGCCCAGCGCCGGTGATGCTGCGCGCCGCCGCGATGCTTGAGCCAGCGCATCAGGGTGCTGTCTCGCCCCGTCACCTGCATGCGGTAGATGCCGAGGTTGTAGCCGTCCTCGCGCGTCTCGCCGGGTCCCTTCGTGACGACGAGCGGCCAGGTGATGAGCGGTGCAGGCTCGCCGGGCCAGCAGGTCTGGATCGGAAATTGCGTGAGATCGATCTCGCTCCCACGGAGCACAATCTCCTGACAGGGTGCCGCCGCGACGGTGCGCGGCTTCATCGCGAGCACCGTGCGCAGGAGCGGCAGCATCTCCAGCGCCTCGCGCCAGCCGCCCGGCGGCTCCGGCTGTTTCAGGAAGGCGAGCGTCTCGCCGACCTCGCGAAGCTGGTCGGGTGCGCGATCCATGCCAAGCGCCACCCGCTCGACCGTGCCGAAGAGGTTGACCAGCACGGGCGTCCCGTAACGACCGCCGTCTCCGCGCGCGACCTGCTCGAAGAGCGCCGCGGGCCCTCGCTCCGCGAGGAGCCGCGTCTGGATCTCCGTCATCTCCAAGAAGGGCGAGACCGGCGCCGCCACCCGCACGAGCTTCCGCTCGGACTCGAGACGAGCCATGAAATCGCGGAGGGAGGAATAGGGCATGAGCGCGCCGGTCGCGGTGAGGACGCCGGACTATAGGCATCCCGCGAGGGGCTTGCCACGCGTTCTTGAAATGTTCGCAGTCAATTATTAAGGTCATCGCGAGTGGGATTGAGCCCAGAGGCGTCATATGAGATCGACCGCAGCACTTTCAGCTCCTTTCTTGAGGTCCATGAGCCTCCTGCGGGAGCGGGTAACCTCGGGCGAATTTCCCTTCACTCTGCCTTTCCTTGCGGGCGGAGAGTTTCGGCTCGAGTTCGAGCGTCCCGTCACTTTCCTGGTCGGCGAGAACGGCAGCGGCAAGTCGACGTTGCTCGAGGCGATTGCCGAGCAATGCGGCTTCAGTCCTCAAGGCGGCCACAGCGAGCACCGCCTCTCGCACCGCTTCCGGCGTCCGGAAGATGACCACGAAGAGGAGGGAGAGCGAAGTTCCCTGAGCAGGGCGCTCCGCATGGCGTGGAAGCCGCGGGTGACCAACGGCCTCTTCTTCCGCGCGGAGAGCTTCTTCGGCGTCGCGCGCTACCTCGATCGCGAGGGATCGCGGCAGTACCGTGGCACGAACCTGCACGGGCTGAGCCACGGCGAATCCGTTCTGGCCTTCCTGGATACGCGGGTCGAGGACGACGAGCGAAACATCGTGTTACTCGACGAGCCCGAGGCGGCGCTCTCGCCGGAGCGCCAGATGGCGCTGGTGACGCTTCTGCACCGCTGGCACCGCTCCGGCCGAGTGCAAGCGATCGTCGCGACCCATGCGCCCATCGTGATGGCTTATCCCGGTGCGATCATCCTGTCGCTAGACGGCGACACGATCCGACCCATCGAGTTCCGCGACACCAACCACTATCGCCGCCTCAAGAGCTTCCTCGATGCTCCCGAGCGGTATTTGCGAAGGTTGCTGGATGATGAGGCATAGCCGCTTTGCCGGCCCGGCGCAGGGGCCCATCACTCATCGCGAAAGCAGTCGCCATACGACGCCGTCGCGGGTCTCGCGGTCCTCGAGCTCGCGCGTCGTGGGGACGATGTAGTGGGCTAGGGCTTCGAGGCCGCTTTTCGGGAGATAGGCTCGGCCGGGGTCGCCGAGGATCACTTCGGTCCCATTTCCCGCGAGCGTCCGCAGCCACGCAGTAAGACGTTCCGCGAGCGGGCGCTCGTAGCACATGTCGCCGACGAGGATGAGCTGCCACGGTCCATCCGCTCGACCAATTAGGTCCTCGGCTTCGATATCGACGGCGACGCCGTTGCGCGCGGCGTTGAGGCGGATCGCGGCGCGGGCGTAAGGGTCGATCTCGGCGGCGGTGACGATTGCGCCCGCGCGCGCCGCAGCGATCGCGACAAGGCCGCAGCCCGCGCCGAAATCGAGCGCACGCTTGCCGCGCGCGAGCTCGGGGCGGTCGAGCAAATAGCGTGCGAGTGCTTGGCCGCCTGCCCAGGCGAAGCCCCAATAGGGTGGCGGAAGATGGATCTCCGCCAAGCTTGCCTCGGTCGCGTGCCAGAGCGGGACCACCTCGCTCGCGAGGTGGAGCTCGATCTCCGGCACCAACGGCGGCTTCGCGATCACGGTATTCGCGCGAACGAAGGCCGCGGGGTCCGCGGGCTCAGGCACTGGCGAGGCGATGAGCGGCGATGGCGCCGAGGAGGAGCGCCCAGCCGACGAGGCGGTTCGAGCGGAACTTCAAAAGACAGTCCTCGGGGTCGTCGGTATCGACGGCGGCGGCCTGCCACGCCATTTGTGCCGTCGCGAGCGCTACTCCCACGAAATAGGGCCACGCTAGTCCCGCGCTTACCCCGGCTGCGGTCCAGAGCGCGGCGGCCGCGAGATAGAAGGCGAAGAGGAATGGCCGCGTCCTCGCACCCAAGGCAAGTGCGGAGGATTTGACGCCGATGCGGACGTCGTCCTCCTTGTCTTGATGTGCGTAGATCGTGTCGTAGCCGAGCGTCCAGGCGATGCCGCCGAGATAGAGAAGCACCGGCGCAAGCGCGAGCTCGCCGCGGACGGCCGCCCAGCCCAGCAGGGCACCCCAATTGAAATTGAGGCCGAGGAAGAGCTGCGGCCAGTAGGTAATCCGCTTCATGAAGGGATAGGTCGCGATCAGCGCGAGCACCGCGAGGCCCACGCCGATCGCGAAGCGGTTGAAGCTGAAGAGCACGGCCGCACCGATCGCGAGCTGCAGGATCATGAACAGCAAGGCTTGGCGCGGTGTCACGGCGCCGCTCGGGAGCGGGCGCGTGCGTGTGCGTGCGACTTGCGCGTCGTAGTCGCGGTCGACGAGATCGTTGAGCGTGCAGCCCGCGCCCCGCATCGCGATCGCCCCGATCCCGAAGAGCACGAGGAGCAGCCAATCCGGCCATCGCTCCGCCGCCATCGCAATCGCCCACCAGCCCGGGAAGAGAAGGAGCCAGGTGCCGATGGGCCGGTCGAGGCGCGCGAGGCGGATATAGGGCCGCAGCCCCTGCGGCGCGTAACGGTCGGTCCAATCGCCGGCGCGGATGTCGCTCATGGTGAGGCAAAAGGTCCTGAGCTAGTCTCGCCCATGGCGGCGAGTGTGCCGCCCGCCCGGGGGAACGCACAAGAGCCATGGCTTACGAGCCGCGCACCCGACTATACGTCGCCACCGATCTCGCCGCGGGTGCCAGCATCGAGCTCTCGCCGGAGCAGGCGCACTACTTGAAGAGCGTGCTGCGGCTGGCGCCGGGAGCGAGAGTCGCGCTCTTCAACGGGCGCGACGGCGAATGGTCCGCGACCGTCGAAGCCTTCGGTAGGAGCAGCGGCAGCGTCGGCGTCGTCGAGCGTCTGCACGCGCAGTTGGCAGAAGGCGATCTCTGGCTCGTATTCGCGCCGGTGAAGCGCGCGCGCATCGATTTCCTCGTGGAGAAGGCGACCGAGCTCGGCGCGAGCGTGCTGCAGCCCGTCATCACCGAACGCACGCAGGTGGAGCGCGTCAAACTCGATCGTCTTCGCGCGAACGTGATCGAGGCAGCCGAGCAGACCCACCGCCTCACCCTGCCGGAGGTGCGCGCGCCGATGGCGCTCGAGCGCTTGCTTTCGGGCTGGCCCGAGGGGCGGCGGCTCATTCTCTGCGACGAGACCGGCGAGGCTCCGGACATCGCAACAGCGCTCGGCGCGCAAGCGCGGGGTACCTGGGCGTTGCTTGTCGGTCCCGAGGGCGGATTTGCGCAGAGGGAGCTTGACCTCCTACGCAAACTTCCCTTTGTTTGCCCCGTCGGATTAGGGCCGCGAGTGCTCCGTGCGGATACGGCTGCGCTCGCGGCTCTTGCCGTGTTCCAGGCCCTGCTCGGCGATTGGGCACGGCGTCGGGGGTAGCAACGGGGCGGGGGCGTCACCATCTTCTTTTGAACCTAAGCTCGCGGGGAAACGTTTCGGCACATGTCTGGTCCCAATCAAACCGTGGGCGCGGTCGTCTCCGACCGGCGTCAACTCGTCGAGTACATCGAGGCCGGCTCCAAGCCGCCGGAGCGCTGGCGCATCGGCACCGAGCACGAGAAATTCGTTTTCCGCCTCTCCGATTTGCGCCGCGTGCCCTATGAGGGACCGGACGGCATCCGAGCACTTCTCGAGGGCTTGCGTCGATTCGGCTGGGAGCCCGTGCTCGAGAACGGCAACCCGATCGCGCTCAGCAATGGCAGCTACTCGATCTCGCTCGAGCCCGGCGGGCAATTCGAGCTCTCGGGCGCGCCGCTGGAGACGCTGCATCAGACCTGCGCCGAAGTACACGAGCATCTCGATCAAGTGCGAGCGGTGTGCCAGGAGCTGAAGCTCGGCATGATGGGGCTCGGCTTCGATCCCAAATGGAGCCGCGCGGACGTGCCGTGGATGCCGAAGGGGCGCTATGCGATCATGCGCCGCTACATGCCGACCAAGGGCAGCCTCGGCCTCGACATGATGCTGCGGACCTGCACGGTCCAGGTGAATCTCGATTTCGCCTCCGAGGCGGACATGATCAGCAAGTTTCGCGTCGGCCTCGCGCTGCAGCCGGTGGCAGTGGCGCTTTTCGCGAACTCTCCCTTCGTCGAGGGCAGGCCGACGGGCTATGTGAGCTTCCGCAGTCACGTTTGGACGGATACCGATCCCGACCGCTGCGGCATGCTCCCCTTCGTCTTCGACAAAGGCTTCGGCTTCGAGCGCTACGTCGACTACATGCTCGACGTGCCCATGTACTTCGTCTACCGCGACGGCCGCTACATCGATGTCGCCGGGCAATCCTTCCGCGACTTCCTCGCGGGGAAGCTTCCGGGTCTGCCGGGCGAGCTGCCGCGCATCAACGACTGGATCGATCACCTCACCACAGCGTTTCCCGAAGTGCGCATGAAGCGCATCCTGGAAATGCGCGGCGCCGATGGCGGTCCTTGGGGCCGGCTCTGCGCGCTGCCGGCGTTGTGGACCGGCCTGCTCTACGATTCCGCAGCGCTCGACGCCGCCGCCGAGCTTGTGAAGGATTGGACGGCCGAAGAGCGCGATCAGATGCGCGCGGCAGCACCCCGGCATGGGCTGCGCGCGCAATTCCGCGGACGCCCGCTCACGGCGCTCGCGAAGGACGTGCTGGAGATTGCAAGCGCCGGTCTCCGGCGCCGAGCCAAGCATGACGCCAGCGGCGAGGACGAGACGCTCTACCTGGAGCCGCTGCGCGCCATCGCCGATAAAGGCCGCACGCCTGCCGACGATCTCCTCGAAGCCTACCGCACGCGCTGGCACGAAAGCGTCGATCCGGTTTACCAGGAGCAGGCCTACTAGGGTCTTTCCTCTTGCGGCGAAACCGCAATCTATTCTCAGCGCGTCGCGTCCAGGCCTTCGAGGCGCACGCGGAGCCAGCGGTCGGGGTGGGCGCTGCCGTCGGCGGGCGAAAGGCCCGAGAGCGACATCCAGCGCGAGCGGAACCAGGGCGAAGCCGAGACCTCGATCTTGAGCTTACCGCCCGCGGGCGGCCCGGCAAGGCCGAGCGCCGACCACGGCAGCAGCGCCTCGCCGACGATGCGGGGCTGATCGGCGCCGAAATAGAGCACCTCTCCGCCCGCGACGGGCGGGCAGCGATTCGGGCCTGCGGCGATGGCGCTTCCCTCGCAAAGCAGCGGCGCCATCGGCGGGTGATCCTTCAACTTGGTGCGCGGAGGAATGAAATAGACGGTGAAGCGCTTGGGGCCCGCGCCGGCATCGACGTCAAACTCGATCCTATAGGCCTCGCTCAGCGGGAAATCGCCCTCATAAGCGAGGACGTCGAGGTCGAAATAGTCCTGGCCGATCGTCGCGAGCGCCAAGCCGCGATCGCTCCAGGAGAGATAAACCTCGCCGAAGGCGATTTCGCCCTGGTTCGGAAGAAGCGGCGGCAGCAGCGAGGCGGGCTTCGGCCAATCCACGAGCGAGCGATGCGTGGGATCGATTGTCGCCCGCGGCGCGAGGAAGACGACGGGACGCGGAGGGGCCGTCGGGGATTGCTCGGCGTGAATTTGCGGAAGTGCACGATTGGCAGCGGCAAGCGCTTCCGTCACCTCGCGATAGGGCACGTCGCGGATGTCGACGAGTCCGAAGTTATAATCCTCGGTGTCGGCCCGGCCACCCACGGGATAATCGTAATACTGGAACCAGTGCAGGCCCACGAGCTCCGGTAGCGCCGCGAAATTGCGCGCGGCAGCGGCGGCGCCGCTCGCGCGCTCGGCCTGCGTGTCGACGGTCATGAGGTGGCCGTTGTTGCGATTGCCAGTGCGGTTCTCATGCGCGGCGTAAAACCACTCCGAGATCAGCACCGGCATTTCCGGAGCGAGCTGCCGGATGCCGTCGAAATAGTAGCGGGCGATCCAACCCTCGGGGCTGTCGACGTTGTAGTTGGTGGCGATCACGTCGACATGGCGCCCTTCCGCGCGCAGCGCCATCGGATCGTAGTAGATCGGGAGACGGTCGCCGAAGTAGAGCGCGCCGGGATCGACGGCGTGGATAGCCTTCGCCGCGAGCTCGTAATAGTGGTCGGCCACCACCTCGGTCCAGTGTCGCACCGCAGCGACGCCGTTGCCGCCCGGGCGCAGCCGCGTGAAGCTCCGGGCCGCGAGCAGACCGTCCCAGGAGGTCGCGCCCTCCGGCGGGACGAAATCCGCGCTGAAGCGAGCCCAATCGTCGCGGTAAAATTGGCGAAGCTCCGTGAGCCAGCGCTGCTTGGTGAAGTTCGTGGCGGGCTCCGCGGAGTAAAAAACGAAGAGCGCGCCGCCCCACCAGCCGACTTCGTTGTCGGAGAAGTATCCCATTCGATAGGGCGTGCCGCGAAAGGGCGCGGTGAGGCGCTCGGCGGTTTCGCGCATGCGCTCGGGCATTGCGGGATCGAAGGGATCGAACCAATGGAAGCGCGCGTTGCGCCCGAGCTCGAGATCGATGACGGTCGGGAGGCGGAGCTGCTGCGGCGGTAGCGACCAAGCGCCCGCGGAATTGAAGCCCCAACCGAAGAGCCGATCGCGCGCGGCGACGGTCCAGGCCTCGAGGCTCGGCGCAACCTGCTGCCAATCGTAATGCGGACGCTGCAGCTTGATCCCGGAGGCGCCACCGTCGACGACGTTGACCCCGATCGAGAAGAACCGGTCGCCGCAGGGCGTCACGAGCCATTGTGTGCCGTCGGCGCCGCGCTCGGTACTCCAACGCGTCGAGGGCGCGTGCTCGAAGTCGCAGCCGAGGGCTCCGCCGAGCGGCAGGAGCAGCAAAGCCGCGAGTGCGAGAGCGCCGCGCGGCCGCGGCAGCCTCATGCCGCCGTGCCGCCGATCGTCAGGCCGTCCATTCGCAGGGAGGGCATGCCGACGCCGACGGGAACGGTCTGTCCGTCCTTCCCGCAGGTGCCGACGCCGTCGTCGAGCTTGAGGTCGTTTCCGATCATCGTAATCTTGGTGAGCGCGTCCGGTCCGTTGCCGATGAGCGTCGCGCCCTTGACCGCGGGGCCGATCTTGCCGTCCTCGATCAGATAGGCCTCGGAGGCGGAGAAGACGAATTTGCCGGAGGTGATATCGACCTGGCCGCCGCCGAAATTGACGGCGTAAAGGCCGCGCTTCACCGAGGCGATGATCTCGTTGGGATCCTTGTCGCCCGCGAGCATGTAGGTGTTGGTCATCCGCGGCATCGGCGCGTGGCCGAAACTCTGGCGCCGGCCATTCCCCGTGGGTTTGGCGCCCATGAGCCGGGCGTTCATGCGGTCCTGCATGTAACCCTTGAGGATGCCGTCCTCGATCAGCACCGAGCGCGTGGTGGGCGTGCCTTCGTCGTCGACGGTGAGGGAGCCGCGGCGGTCCTGCATGGTGCCGTCATCGACGACGGTGACGCCGGGAGCGGCCACGCGCTGGCCGATCAGGCCCGCGAAGGCCGAGGTCTTCTTGCGGTTGAAATCGCCTTCGAGCCCGTGCCCCACCGCCTCGTGCAGCATCACGCCGGGCCAGCCCGCGCCCAGAACCACCGGCATCTCGCCCGCGGGCGCGGGGACGGCGCTCAGATTGACGAGCGCCTGGCGCAGCGCTTCGTCGACGTGCTTCTTCCATTGCGCGGGGTCTAGGTAGCGGTCGTACTCGATGCGGCCGCCGGCGCCGTAGGAACCTTGCTCCATCCGCTCGCCCTCGCCCACCACGACGGAGACGTTGAGGCGGACGAGCGGGCGGATGTCGCCGACGCGATTGCCGTCGGGGCGGATGATCTCGACCGCCTGCCAGACGCCCGAGAGCGAGGCCATAACCTGGCGCACCCGCGGGTCCTTGGCGCGGGCATAGGCGTCGATCTCCTGCAGGAGCGAGGTCTTGACCGTGAAGTCGACGCGCCCGAGCGGATTGATGTCGGTGTAGAGGCTGCGATTGGTGCCTGGAGGCGGCGCCGCAAAGACCCCGCCGCTGCCGGAGCGCACGGCGCGCACGGTCTCGCCCGCGCGCTTGATCGACTCCTCGGAAAGCTCGGAGGCGTGTGCGTAGCCCGCGGCCTCGCCAGAGATGCCGCGCAGCCCGAAACCCTGAGTCGTGTCGAAGGTCGCGATCTTGATGCGGCCGTCGTCAAGGGCGACGCTCTCGCTCTGGGTGTATTCGAGGAAGAGCTCGCCGTCGTCCATGCCCTTGAGCGCTTCGCCCACGATGCGCTGCACCCGGCTCTTGTCCATTCCGGTGCGCTCGAAGAAAAGGGCGTCGAGGCGGGCGAGGTCGGTCATGTCGGCAACTCCGTTGAGCATGGCAAGTGCCGGCGAAGCTATCACGCCCGGCGGCGGGAATTCCAGATATGGGGGTGGCGCGGCTCTATTCCAGTATCGGGCGGGATCTCAGCGGTTGAAGACCGCGGCGTGCATGCAAGGGGGAAGCTTCGCATGCGCGAGGTCGAGATCATCGCCGGCGACCGGAATTTGGGCCGAGACCGGGTTGGCCGGGGCGGGGAAGGATTGGCTCCAGGTGATCTTGAGCGCGCGTGTGGGCTCCGGCTGCGTCTTGCCCTGGGCCGGCTGTGTCGGGCCTTCCACATATTCGACTTTGCGCTCCTCGTCGGCGAAGGAGCGATAGAGTTCCGCGCGCTTGGGATCGTCACAGGTGAGGAGCGCCTCTCGCACGACGCGCTCTGCCGATGCATAGCTCAGCACGGCCACGACATGCGGATCTTTGAGACGCGCATCCTTGATGTCGTCGGGCGGCACCTCGAGCCCCGCGATGCGCGGTGTGTCGGACTCGCGCGAAACCGAGAACACCAAGGGTTCGACATAGGTGTCGAAGAGGTGCTTGCCAGTCGTGAGCGCGTGCACCGACCACCACTGCACCTCCTCGAGCGCCCGGTCGAAGACCAGAACGGAGTTGCGCAGGGGATTGACGCCCGCTCCGTCGAGCGTGACGGCGTAGCGCGGCTTCTCTCCGAAATCGGTGCCGAGCGGCCACGCCTCGACGGTAACCGAGCCCTCCATTCCGATATCGCCCATCACCTGCTTCGATTTCGTCGTGACCCGCAGGACCAGCAAATCCGTCTGCTTGCCCGGCACATAGGGCTGGACGAGATCGTAGGCCACGTTGTTGATCGTGATGGTCTGCTCGTCGCTCTTGAACTCGTAGGAGAAGGTCGAGCTGCTCTGGCCCGATACGGGCTTCCCGACCGGCGGCAGCGGCGCCTGGGCGCAAGCGGGAAAAACGAAGGCCACGGTCGCGAGCGCCGCCCCCACGCAACCCGGCAGCGATTGGAACGGACTCATGAGGGCCTCCCGAGGATCAGCGCGAGTATCGTAGTGGATTTTGCAAGGCCTGCATTGCATTTATGCGTCATAAGGTCGCAACAGAACGGTTGGCATCCGGCGGCTCCGGCGGCTATGACGAGCGTGGCATTCAGCGCCAGGGCGCAGTGTTGTGAGGGGCGGCGTCTTTGGTGTAGGGTCCGGCCGCGCGCGCCGCCCTCCGGGCGACGACGCCGTGGCATTGGGAACGCGCCGACTTTCTCGCGGCGCATGCGGACGTTTCAGGCGGCGGCGTCCGGCGATTTGCCGCCTAAGTGGAGATGAGGGGCTCGAAGGGGCATGGGATTGGCCACGATTGCAAAATTCATTCGCAACCTCTCGAGCGCGCTCGGCGCGATGGCGGCGCTCGCCGCAGCGGCGCCCGCGGCGCTTGCGGAACAGGCCTATGATTGGCAGCTCGGCATGCAGCCCGCGGCCTCGGAGGTCCGGGACCGCATCGACTCGCTGCACCACGAACTCCTGATCATCATCACCGCCATCACGGTCTTCGTGCTCGCGCTCTTGCTTTGGGTGACGGTGCGCTTCAATGCCAAGCGCAATCCCGAGCCCTCGAAGATCTCGCACAACACGGTGCTGGAGATCACCTGGACGCTGCTTCCTGTGCTGATCTTGGTCGCGATCGCCATTCCTTCCTTCAAGCTTCTCTACTTCATGGACAAGGCCGAGAAGGCGGAGATGACGCTCAAGGTGACGGGGCACCAGTGGTACTGGACCTACGAATACCCCGACAACGGCAACATCAACTTCGACAGCCGGATCGTCGTTGACAACAACAACGAGCCCGCGGGCAATCCGCGTCTGCTGCAGACCGATAACCCGGTCGTCCTGCCGGTCGGCACCACGATCCGGATCCTCGTCTCCGGCAGCGACGTGATCCACAGTTGGTTCGTTCCCGCCTTCGGCGTGCAGGAATACGCCGTCATCGGCCGGGTGAACGAGAGCTGGGTCAAGATCGACCGAGAGGGCACCTTTTACGGCCAGTGCAATCAGATCTGCGGACTGAACCACCCTTTCATGCCGATCGAGGTCCATGCGGTCTCCAAGCAGGAGTTCGCGGCCTGGGTCGAGAAGCAGAAGAAAGCCGCGGAGAAGACCGCGGGCCCCGCCACCGTTGCGGCACGCTAGACCGAGAGAACGCATTCGTCCGATCGTGAGGACCTAGATCATGGCTCAGGACCACGCCCACACCGCCGAGCATGGCGACCACCGCCCCGGCTTCGTCACGCGCTGGCTCTTTTCGACGAACCACAAGGACATCGGGACGCTCTACCTGATCTTCGCGATCTGCGCGGGGATCATCGGCGGCCTTGTGTCGGTGCTGATGCGCATTGAGCTCATGTATCCCGGCGATCACCTCCTGCACGGCAATCACCAGCTCTTCAACGTGATGATCACCGCGCACGGCCTCATCATGGTGTTCTTCATGGTGATGCCCGCGATGATCGGCGGGTTCGGCAACTGGTTCGTGCCGCTCATGATCGGCGCCCCAGACATGGCCTTCCCGCGCCTCAACAACATCAGCTTCTGGCTCCTCGTGCCGTCCTTCTGCCTGCTGATGGGCTCGGCCTTCGTCGGCGACGGCGCAGGCGTTGGCTGGACCGTCTACGTCCCGCTCTCGAGCACCTGCATGCATGACGGCGCGCCCTATGCCGCCTGCCATCCCGGCGCCTCCGTCGACATGGCGATCTTCTCGCTCCACCTAGCGGGCGCCTCCTCGATCCTCGGCGCCATCAATTTCATCACCACGATCTTCAACATGCGCGCGCCCGGCATGACCATGCACAAGATGCCGCTCTTCGTATGGTCGATCCTGGTGACGGCCTTCCTGCTGCTGCTGTCGCTGCCCGTGCTCGGCGGCGCCATCACCATGCTGCTCACCGACCGCAATTTCGGGACCACCTTCTTCGATCCCGCCGGCGGCGGCGACCCGCTGCTCTTCCTGCACCTCTTCTGGTTCTTCGGCCATCCCGAGGTCTACATCATGATCCTGCCGGGCTTCGGCATGATCTCCCAGGTGGTCTCGACCTTCTCCAAGAAGCCGATCTTCGGCTATCTCGGCATGGCCTACGCAATGGTTGCGATCGGGGTCATCGGATTCGTGGTGTGGGCGCACCACATGTTCACGACGGGGATCTCCGTCGACACGCGCGCCTATTTCACGCTCGCGACGATGGTGATCGCCGTGCCCACGGGTATCAAGATCTTCTCCTGGATCGCGACCATGTGGGGCGGCTCAATAGAGTTCAAGACGCCGATGCTATGGGCCTTCGGCTTCCTCTTCCTCTTCACCGTCGGCGGCGTTACCGGCGTGGTGCTCGCCAATGCCGGCGTCGATTTCGCACTCCACAACACCTATTACGTCGTCGCGCATTTCCACTACGTGCTCTCGATGGGCGCGGTCTTCTCGCTCTTCGCGGGCTTCTACTACTGGTTCGGCAAGATGTGCGGCAAGCAGTACAACGAGACGCTCGGCAAGCTGCATTTCTGGCTCACCTTCATCGGCGTCAACCTGACCTTCTTCCCCATGCACTTCCTGGGGCTCGCGGGCATGCCGCGGCGGATCAGCGACTATCCCGACGCCTATGCGGGTTGGAATTACGTCGCCTCGATCGGAAGCTTCATCTCCGGCGCGGCGGCGTTGCTCTTCGTCTTCATCGTCCTGCAGACGCTGCTCGCGGGTAAGCGCATAGGCGCCAATCCCTGGGGCCCGGGCGCGACGACGCTCGAGTGGACCGTCTCCTCTCCGCCGCCCTTCCACAGTTACGATGAGCTGCCGGTGATCGGACCGGGCGGCGGCCACTGAGCGCTGGCCTTCCTAGACGCGCGCCGTGACCGACCTCTCGCTCCCCGCCGAAAGCCGAGCCGGCGCATTGCCGGCAAGTGCCAGCGTCGCCGACTTCGCGGCGCTGCTGAAGCCGCGGGTGATGTCGCTGGTGGTCTTCACTGGCTTCGTCGGCCTCTATCTGGCGCCGGGCCATCTCCATCCGGTGTTGGCGGCGGTGGCAGTGCTCTGCATTGCCGTGGGCGCGGGCGCTTCCGGCGCCATCAACATGTGGTACGACCGCGACATCGATGCGCTGATGCGCCGTACGGCCGACCGGCCCCTCCCGGCGGGCCGCATGGCGCCGGGCGACGCGCTGGGCTTCGGCTGCTTCCTTGCCGCCGCCTCCGTCGTGCTGATGGGGCTCGCGGTCAATCCGGTGGCGGCGGCGCTGCTGGCCTTCACCATCGCCTTCTACGTCTTCGTCTATACGGCTTGGCTCAAGCGCCGCACGCCCCAGAACATCGTGATCGGCGGCGCCGCAGGAGCGCTCCCGCCGGTCGTCGGCTGGGCCGCGGTCACCGGCGATGTGAGCCTCGCGCCGATGGCGCTCTTCGCGCTGATCTTTCTCTGGACGCCGCCGCACTTCTGGGCGCTCGCGCTTTACAAGACCGGCGATTACGCCCGGGCCGGCGTCCCGATGCTGCCGGTGGTGGCGGGCGAGCGCGAGACCAAGCGGCAGATGCTGCTCTACACGCTCCTACTTTGGCCCTTTGCGCTAACGCCCTATTTTCTCGGGCTGGCGGGAGCGATCTATGCCGGCGCGGCACTCGGCTTGAGCCTGCTCTTCACGGGGCTCGCCATCGCCGTCTGGCGCGAGCGGGGCTACGCGAATGCGCGCCGCATGTTCGCCTTCTCGATCCTCTATCTCTTCCTGCTCTTCGCGCTCCTGGTGATCGACCGGGCGGTGCCGGGTTTGTCCTGAGATGAGTGCGGCGACGCTAATCGACGGAGGGACGGTGGACGAGAGGCGGCGGCGGCAACGAGCGCGCAACTGGGCGATCTTCGCGCTCCTCATGGGCTTCGTCGCGCTCGTCTACCTCATCACCCTCGTGAAGCTCGGGGGACTCTGATGCGGAGCGACCTCGCCCGGCGGAAGCGCACGACGGTGCTTGCGCTCCTTGGCGTCCTCGGCGTGATGGTCGGGCTCGATGTCGCGGCGGTGCCGCTCTATCGACTCTTCTGTGCGGCAACCGGCTTCGGCGGGACGACGCAGCGCGCGGCGAGCGCGCCCGGAAGCGAGACCGCGCGCCTTATCACCGTACGCTTCAACGCGATCACTGCCGAGGATCTCGGTTGGCGCTTCGAGCCTGAGGTGCTTTCGGTGGCGGTGCATCCCGGTGAGGAGAAGCGCGTCGCCTTCCGCGCCGTCAACGAGACGCGCGAGCCCGTCATCGGTACCGCGACCTATAACGTGACGCCTGCCAAGGCCGGCGTCTATTTCGACAAGATCCAGTGCTTCTGTTTCACCAAGCAGAAGCTCGCGCCCGGCGAGAGCGCGGAGCTCTGGGTGAGCTTCTTCGTCGATCCCGACATCGTGACCGATCCAGGCACGCGCGACGTCGACACGATCACGCTCTCCTACAGCATGTTCCGCGCGCCGGATCAGCACGATCCCAACGCGGTCACGCATACGCAGAACCAAGCTTTCGCCCAACCCAAATAGGCCTCGCCGCCCAATCCCGTGAGAAAAACCGCATGAGCACGAGCCCCGCCGAGCACAAGCACCCCTATCACCTCGTCGATCCGAGCCCGTGGCCCATCATCGGTGCGCTTTTCGCAGGCACCATGTTCGGCGGCACCGTGCTCTACATGCACGGCGAAACGCTTTTCGGCATTCCCGGACCCTGGGTGATGGCGATCGGTGTCGTCGGCATCCTCGCGATCATGGCGATCTGGTGGCGCGACGTGATCTGGGAAGCGGTGAAGGGGGGCTACCATACACCGGTGGTCCAGATCGGGCTGCGCTACGGCATGGCGCTCTTCATCGCCTCCGAGGTGATGTTCTTCGCGGCGTTCTTTTGGGCCTTCTTCAACGCCTCGCTCTTCCCGGTAGGCGGCGTCTGGCCGCCCGCAGGCATCCGCCCCTTCGATCCCTTCGAGGTGCCATTCCTCAACACGCTCATCCTGCTGCTTTCCGGCACCACCGTGACCTGGGCGCATCACTGCCTCCTCGAGAACGATCGCAAGGGCCTGATTCAGGGCCTCGCCGTCACGGTCTTCCTTGGCCTCTGCTTCACCTCACTCCAGGCCTACGAGTACAGCCACGCCGCCTTCAGCTTCAAAGGCGGCATCTACCCCTCGACCTTCTTCATGGCAACAGGCTTCCACGGCTTCCACGTGATGATCGGCACCACTTTCCTCGCGGTGAATCTCGGTCGCGCGATCAAGGGGCATTTCACGCCGGATCATCACTTCGGCTTCGAGGCGGCGGCCTGGTACTGGCATTTCGTCGACGTGGTCTGGCTCTTCCTCTTCGTCTGCGTCTACTGGTGGGGCGGCGCCGGCGCGCCAACCGCTGGCTAAGCCCCCTCGGGGCTCGATGAGCGAGGGCTACGCTCGGGTATCTCCGCTCGCTGCTGCGCTTCGATGCCGCTGCCCCCGTTGCGGCAGAGGAAAAGTGCTGGAGGGCTGGCTCTCCGTTGCTCCCCGCTGCAGCGTCTGCGGCCTCGATCTCCGCGGCGAGGACGTCGGCGACGGACCCGCGGCATTGGTGATCCTCGTCCTCGGCGCCGTCGTCGTCTTCGGCGCGGTATTCTTGGAGGCGAAGGCCGAGCCGCCGATCTGGGTCCATTTCGCGATCTGGACCCCGGTGACTCTCGCAGGCACGGTCTTCCTGCTGCGGGTGCTCAAGGCCTGGCTCATCGGCGAGCAATACCGCAATCACCTGCTCGAAGAGGGAAGTGAGCGATAGAGCCTGGCGGCAATTTCGATCGGGGGAGACGGCATCGTGCACGCGGTCATCGACTCGTTCCTGCTGATCTACGCCGGGCTCTTTGCAATCGTGAATCCCGTAGCCTCCGCGCCGCTCTTCCTCGTCCTGACGCAGAATTCAACGCGCGACGAGCGCCACGTGCTCGCCCGGAAGGTTGCGGTCAACGGGTTCCTCCTGCTGCTGGGCTCGCTCTTCGTGGGCTCGCATGTGCTGGAGTTCTTCGGCATCACCCTGCCGGCGGTACGCGTCGCGGGCGGCCTGGTGGTGATGGCCTTCGCCTGGAAGCTCCTCAACGACGAGATGCTGGAGCAACGGACCGGCAGTCACACCGGATCGTCCCCGGTCGTCGACGCCTTCTATCCCCTGACAATGCCGCTCACCGTCGGCCCGGGATCGATCTCGGTGGCGATCACCCTCGGGAGCCAGCGGCCGAAGGTTCCGGGCGGGGCCGAGCAATTGGCGCTGCTCGGCGGTGGCGCGGTCTTGGGACTGCTCGCCATGGGCTTGACGATCTATCTCTGCTATCGGTTCGCCGAGCGCATCGTCGCGGTACTCGGGATCAGCGGGACGAATGTGCTCATGCGTCTCTCGGCCTTCATCCTGCTCTGCATCGGCGTGCAAATCGCCTGGAACGGGGTGAGCTCGTTCATCGCCGCCCTGTGACGCTGCGGTTTGACCGAACGCCCTCAATTCAATAAAACGGATGTTTGAAATCGGAGGGTTCGGCATTTTGGCGTGCCGCGCTCGCCCGCATAGGGTCGGAACGAAAAGGGGGAACGATGGTTGGGAGCTTTTCAGCGCGCCTTGTCCGGATCGCCGCCGTCATTGCCGCGCTGGCGTTCTGCGCGTCGTACGCCGCGCGCGCCGCCGATTTGCGGATCGGACTCGGTGCCGAGGCGACGACGCTCGATCCTCATTATTACAACCTCAACCCCAACATGGAGGTCGACGATCATATCTTCGATTACCTTCTATCCTTCGACGCCCAGGGACGTCTCGTTCCGGGGCTGGCCACATCCTGGACGGCCGTCGACGACACGACCTGGCGCTTTACGCTGCGGCGTGGTGTGACCTTCCACGATGGCTCGTCCTTCACCTCGGCCGACGTCGCCTTCACCTTTGCGCGCGCGCGCAAGCCGACGGATAGCCCCGACAGCTACTCGCGGCACTTCATCCGCATCACCCAAGTCGAGACCCTCGACGACTTCACCGTCGTGGTGAAGACGGACTCGCCCTTCCCCAACTTGCTTCGCGAGCTCGCGCAGATCGCGATCATCACGCGCAAGGTAGGCGAGGGCGTCACGGTGCAGGATTTCAATTCGGGAAAGGCCGCCATCGGCACGGGCCCCTTCAAGCTCGTCGAATGGGTCCCCGGCGACCGCCTCGTGCTCGCGCGCAACGAGTCCTATTGGGGCGACCGGCCCGCCTGGGATCGCGTGATATTCAAGCCGATCCCGAGCTCGCCCGCGCGCATGGCCGCGCTCCTCGCGGGCGACGTCGATCTCATCAACTACGTCCCCAGCACGGATATCGCCAAGCTCAAGGTCGATCCCAAATTCAAGCTCTGGCAGGTCGTCGGCAATCGCGTGATGTATGTGGTACCCGACGTCAACCGCGACAACTCGCCCTTCGTCACCGATCTCGAGGGCAAGCCGCTGGGCAAGAACCCTCTGAAGGACGTCCGGGTGCGGCGCGCGATCTCGAAGGCGATCAACCGCGACGCCCTCGTCAAGGAGATCATGGAAGGAATTGCAGTACCCGCGGATCAATTCCTGCCGGAGGGTTTCTTCGGTCATACCCCCAATCTGAAACCCGAGCCCTACGATCTGCAGGGGGCAAAGCAACTCCTTGCCGAGGCGGGCTATCCCAACGGATTCGGCCTCACGATCCATGGCCCGAACGACCGCTATCTCAACGATGCGAAGATTGCCCAGGCGGTGGCGCAGATGCTCTCGCGCGCGGGAATCAAGACGAGCGTCGATACGATTCCGAAGGCCATCTTCTTCGGCCGTGCGGCGAAGCTCGAATTCAGCTTCATGTTCATCGGAAGCGCACCTGCAACCAACGAGGCCTCCGACGACATGACCTATCTCCTTGCAACCTACGACAAGGAGAAGGGCATGGGGGCGGGCAATCGCGGCCGGTTCTCGAATGCACAATACGATCAACTTCTCGCGGAGGCATTGCGGACGATCGACGATCAGAAGCGCGAGGCATTGCTGCGCCGCGCGACCGAGATCGCGATCGGCGACGAGCTCGGTCTCATTCCGCTCTATTATCAGGTCAATGTCTGGGCGACGCGCAGCAGCCTGACTTTCATTCCCCGCACGGACGAGCTCACGCACGCAATGGACGCAAAGCCCGCGCCCTGACGTGCCGAGCCAGCGCGCCCAGGGCGATTATCCGAAGATCGCCTCGGGCAGGAAGGCCGATACGGTCACGTTCGGGAGGTCGACGACGTTGCTGATCCTGAGATCGACCGCAACGCTGCAGATGATATAGGCCTGGTCGGCGGTGAAGCCGCGTTCCTGCAGTAGGCGGATCATCTCGATGAGCGCGTTGCGCGCGGCAAGCGTGAGATTCTCGCCCTCCTGCGTCCCGTCCTCGCGCACCGGCATTCCCATGGTCGCGATGAAATTGCGGGGCGCCGCCCATTCCGGCGCTGCGAAATAGCCGGGATGGGCAAAGCGCGGCCAGCGGATGCCGCGCTGCGAGGCCTCGCCGGGATAAATTTTGAAGCGGACGGCCACGGTCGCGCCCATCTCGATCGCGCTGATGCAGGCCTCGCCGTCGCCTTGGGCGAAATGCCCGTCGCCAACGGAATAGAGCGCGCCAGGCACGCTGACGGGGATGAGAAGCCGCGAGCCTACGGTAAGCTGCTTGGCATCGATGTTTCCGCCATTCTCGCGCGGCGGGGTCGTGCGCAGTCCGGTGGAGGCGATGGGCTCGAGCGCGGGAACCGCATCCTCGGCGTCGGGCAGATTGACGATTCCGCCGCGATTGCTGAGCTCGGCTTCCCTGCGCGTCCATTCCGCGAGCTGCGCATGCGAGGGCGCCAATCCCGCGGTCCCCATGAAGGAATTGCCGGGGATTCGCACGCCCGGAATCTCGCGCGAGGTCGCCCATCCCTCGCGCATTTGCCAATGCACGAGAAAGGAGCGCGGATATAGATCCCTGAGGAATCCGATGCCGGGGAGAAATCGCGTCCAGCCGTGGGGTTGCGGGACGATGTCGAGGTATTCGATCTCGAGGAGATCTCCGGGCTCTGCTCCCTTCACGTAGATGGGACCCGTCAAGGGGTGGCCGGACTTCCGATCCTGCTTCGCGAGATCGGCGAGGGTCGTCGCGGGATTAATCTGCCCGTCACGCGCATCGCGCGTCTCCAGCACCAGCTCCTCGCCAGGCGAGACCTCGAGGATCGGAGGAATGTCAGGGTGCCAGCGATTGTGGCCGGTGTGCGGCTCCTGCTTGAGCCGTTTGGTGCGATCGATGTGGACGGTTTTCATTCCGGGAACTCAGGTTTCCCGCGGGAGTATATAGGCTCGTTCGACGCGGACAATCTCCGGGCCGCGGGATGATTTGTGCGCGGCGCGCGGACCATCGATGCTGCGGTCGCTGTTGCCAGCGAGCCACCGCCGGCGTATGAGAGCGCACCCCTTGGGGAGTAGCCGCCTGGCATTCTTGCCGGGCCATGCGTCAACACACTCGGCGATCTCCGCCGTGGCGCATGGGGCCGATCGGCATGGCGAGACCAACGGCACGCTTCTTCCGCAGCCAGGCGGGAAGGGGCGGCCGTGGTCCATTCGCCGGCCGGCCGGAGCACGTCCATGGAGGCCTTTCTCGTCTCGCTCGTGACCGTCGCGACCGCGGAGATCGGCGACCGCACACAACTGCTCTCCTTGGTCCTCGCGGCCTACTATCGGAAGCCATGGCCGATTCTTGCGGGAATTCTGATTGCGACGCTCGCCAATCATTCAGCGGCCGGATTGATTGGCTTGTGGTTCGGCTATCTGCTCACGCCGCAGGTGCTCGCCCTGACCGTGGGCGTCGGGTTGTTCGCGATGGCGCTTTGGACGCTGAAGGCGGACAAGCTCGATCAAGAGACGCTGGCATCCCGGCGAGGCGCGTTCCTGGCGACGCTCTGCGCTTTCTTCATCGCGGAAATTGGCGACAAGACCCAGATCGCGACCGTGGCACTCTCCGCAGGCTATCGGGACCTCACGGCGGTGGTGGCGGGGTCGACGGTCGGAATGCTCGCGGCCAATCTGCCGGTGGTTTTCTGCGGACACGCCTTCGCTGCCCGCCTGCCAATGAAAGCGATCCGACTGGGCGCGGCCGCCTTGTTCCTCGTTACCGGAGTGGTATTCATCATGCGCGCGACCCTGCATTGATATCGGAGTCAGAGTGCGTCGTAGAGTTCTCATCCTCACACTTGCCTCCCTCGGCGCGTTTCTCGTCCTGGTCGGGCTCGGAACCTGGCAGCTTCAGCGCCGGCAGTGGAAAGCGGATCTGATAACTGCGCGCGACGCCGCGCTTGCAGCAGCGCCGATCGATCCGCCCACGAGCGCGGACGCCGCGCGTGGTCTCGAATTCCACCGGGTGCGCGCAACAGGCGCGTTCCTCTACGACCGCACGATCTTCGTGCACGCGATCGAGCGCGCGCGCGGCGGGGCGGGGTTTCTCGCGCTGACGCCGATACGGCTCGCCTCTGGCGACGTGGTGCTGGTCGAGCGCGGCTGGATTCCACCGGCGCTCCGCGACGCCACGCGGAGCGTCGCCGGCAACGCCCCGGGTGAGGTCACGCTCGAGGGTATTCTGCGCCTCGCGCCGGAGGGGCGGCCTGGCTGGTTCGTGCCGGAGAACGATCCCGCGCGGGGCGAATGGTATTACCTCGACCTCGCAGCGATGGCGAAGGCGGCCGGCGTCCCGGAGGCGCTGTCGTTCTACATCGAGGCCGGCCCCGCACCCAATCCCGGAGGCTTTCCCCTCGGCGGGCAGGCGAACACGGAGCTCCGCAACGAGCATCTGCAATACGCGATCACCTGGTATTGTCTCGCCGCGGCGCTCACGGTGATCTATTTCTTGCTGCTGCGCCGCGAGCGCTCCATTCCAGGAAAGCCATGACGCCCTATCGAACTCTCGAATCCCGCTTCACCCGCATCGGAACGCTCGGCGAGGCGGCGGCGATGCTGCAATGGGACGCAGCGACGCTGATGCCCGCCGGTTCCGCGCCCGCGCGCGCGGAGCAGATGGCGACGCTCAAGGTCATATCGCACGAGATCCTGAACCAGGACGACACCGGCGACCTCCTCGCTGCGGCCGACGCGCAGAACGACCTCGACCGCTGGCAGCGCGCGAATCTCCGAGAGATGCGCCGCGACTGGCTGCACGCGACGGCAGTGCCGCCCGATCTCATCACCGCCCTCACCAAGGCCTGCTCTGCCTGCGAAATGGTCTGGCGAAAGGCGCGGCCCCAAAACGACTGGCAGGCCGTGCAGCCCTATCTGCAAAAGGTGCTCGATCTCGTGCGCGAGGTGGGCGCCGCCAAAGCGGCGCGCCTGGGCAAGACCCCCTATGAGTCCCTTCTCGACGAGTTCGAGCCCGGCGGCAGCACAGTGGAGATCGACCGGCTCTTCGACGATCTCGCGGGGATGCTACCGGGCCTCATCGAGGGTGCGATCGCGCACCAGCGCGCGCCGCTCCCCCTTCAAGGCCCCTTTCCGGTCGCGACGCAGCGCGCGGTCGGCGCCGAGCTGATGAAGCGGCTCGGCTTCGACTTCGAGCATGGACGGCTCGATGTGAGCCTCCATCCCTTCTGCGGCGGCACGCCCGATGACGTGCGCATCACCACGCGGTACGACGAGGACGATTTCACGGGCGCGCTCATGGGTGTGCTGCACGAGACCGGCCACGCCATGTACGAGCGCGGACTGCCTGCGGCTTGGCGGCGCCAGCCCGTGGGCGACGCCCGCGGCATGAGCGTGCACGAGAGCCAGTCGCTGCTGGTGGAGATGCAGGCCTGCCGCAGCCGCGAGTTCCTGGAATTCGCCGCGCCACTGCTGCGCGAGGCGTTCCACGGCAAGGGGCCGGCCTGGGAGGCCGACAATCTCTACCGCCTCTATACCCGCGTCGAGCGCAGCTTCATCCGCGTCGATGCGGACGAGGTGACCTATCCCGCACATGTCATCCTGCGCTACCGGCTGGAGAAGGCGATGGTGGCGGGCGAACTCAAGCTCGATGACCTGCCGGCGGCATGGAATGCGGGCATGCGCGAGCTCATCGGGATCGCTCCGCCGACGGATCGTGAGGGCTGTCTCCAGGATATCCACTGGTACGACGGCGCCTGGGGCTATTTCCCGACCTACACCTTGGGCGCGATGACCGCGGCGCAGCTTTTCGCGGCGGCAATCCGCGCGAACGCAGCCATCCTACCGGGGATCGCCAAAGGAGAGTTTGCGCCGCTCTTCGCCTGGCTCCGCGCGCATGTCCACGGCAAGGGCTCGCTGCTCACCACGCGCGAGCTGCTCACGGAGGCGACGGGGTCGCCGCTCGACGCGCGGATTTACGAGGAGCACCTGCGCCGTCGGTATCTCTCGGCCTGACATCCTCAGAACAATCCTCTGAGCAGCACCACCGCAACCACGCCGATTGCGAGCGGCACCACCAGCAGCTCCACGAACCACGCCGCCGCTGCGACGATACCCGCTGCGAGCCATTCCGGCGGCCCCGCATGGGCGAGCATGGGGACCACGAGAGCGATGAGGATCGCCGCGGGAAGCTGAGCGAGCGCCGCGCGGAGCCGCGGATGATCGGGAATCCGCGTCCCCACGAGATAGCCCATCACGCGAATGCCGTAGCTCACCGCCGCCATCGCGAGAAAGGCGAGTAGGACCTCAGTCCGCATGGCGCCCTCCCGCGCGGATCGCGGCTACGCACGCGCCGGCCAGTCCGCCGAGCAGCACCGGCGCGCTGCCGCCGATGAAGCGGTCGGCAGCGAGCGCTGCGAGGGCGCTCGCGACCCACACCGGCGGCGACGGCGTCTTGCGGCCGATCGCGACGGCGAGCGCCACGAACATCGCGGGGAAGGCGAAGTCGAAGCCCCATTCCCTGGGATCGCTGACGACGCTGCCGACGACGTAGCCGAGGATCGTCGCGGCAAGCCAGCTCAGATAGACGACGACGCCGGTGCCGAGGAAGAACGCTCCCCAATGCGGGCGCTCGCCCGCGGCGATCGTTACCGCCCAGTTCTCGTCGGTGACGAAGAAGAGCGCGAGGAGCGCGCGCGGCTTCGGCCAGTCGCCGATGACGCGATCCATCGTCGCGGCCATCAGGAAGAAGCGAAAGTTGACGAGGAAGGTCGCGAGCACGAGCGCCAGCACCGGCGGCGGTATCGTCCACAGGCCGAGCGCAACGAATTGCGCTGAGCCCGCGAAGACGATGCCGCTCATCGCGCTCGCCTCGGCGAGGCTCAGGCCCTTCTGCGCCGTGAGGGCGCCGAACACCAAGCCGTAGACCAGCACGCCAAGCCCGACCGGCAGAGAGCGCAGAACTCCCGCGGTGAAGGCGTCGGAAGCTCTGGGCTGATTGGGCGCGGCCATGCCGAGTTTGTGCCCGAGCCGCACGGGGGGCGGTAGCACTGAGGCGTCATGGCTGGTCCACATCGCCGCATGGCCCATACACCGTTGAAACGTCATGGCCCGTGCTTGTCCCGGTCGCGCCGCTAAAAAGAGAGGAAAAACCACGCCTATTCAACGCCTTACAGAGCATCAACTGAATGTCATCCGCCTGCCGCATTCTCCTGCGGCAGAATTTCCGCCCCTCGATTCCCTTGGGTTGCGGCGGCGGGATGCCACTTGATAGGCTCAGCCCGCTTTGGCCCGGGGATCCTCCTCCGGGCGGTCAGGAGCCGGTCCCTTGCGCTATCTCAGCACCCGCGATGCCCGACGGCCGCCGGAGCGCCTCGCTTTCGAGGCGGTGCTGCTCGCGGGCCTTGCGCCGGACGGCGGGCTCTACGTGCCCGAGAGCTGGCCCGTGCTCGGCCCCTCGGCCTTGCGCGCGCTGCGCGGAAAATCCTATGCGGAGATCGCGGTGTCGGTGATGACGCCCTTCGTGGGCGACGCGATCGAGCCCGCGGCCTTCAAGCGTCTCGTCGAGAACGCTTACCGGAATTTCGGCCACGCCGCGGTCGCGCCGCTGAAGCAGCTGCAGAGCAATCTCTGGCTCCTCGAGCTCTTCCATGGACCGACGCTCGCCTTCAAGGACTACGCGCTCCAACTCGTGGGGCCGCTCTTCGACCACGTGCTCGCGCGCCGCCGCGAGCGCGTCACGATCATCGGAGCGACCTCCGGAGACACCGGCTCGGCAGCCATCGAGGCCTGCCGCGATCGCGACGCCGTCGACATCTTCGTCCTTTTTCCGAAAGACCGCGTCTCCGAGGTGCAGCGGCGCCAGATGACGACCGTGCCCTCCGCGAACGTGCACGCTATCGCGATCGAGGGCACTTTCGACGACTGCCAGGATCTCGTGAAGGCGATGTTCGCGGACGCGCGCTTCCGCGCTCGGCACAACCTTTCCGCGGTCAATTCGATCAATTGGGCGCGCGTGATGGCGCAGGTTGTTTACTACGTCGCCGCCGCGGTGGCGCTGGGTGCTCCCGACCGTCCCGTCTCCTTCGCGGTGCCGACCGGGAACTTCGGCAACGTCTACGCCGCTCACGTCGCGCGCAAGATGGGCCTGCCGATCTCCGAGCTCGTCATCGGCACCAACCGCAACGACATTCTCGCGCGGTTCCTGAACGAAGGCGCCATGACCATCGCAGGCGTCGAGCCGAGCCTGAGCCCTAGCATGGACATCCAGGTCTCCAGCAATTTCGAGCGACTCTATTTCGAGCTCGAGGCGCGCGACGGAGCCAAGGTCGCCGCGGCCTTCAAGACCTTCCGCTCGACAGGCACGCTGCCTGCGAGCACGGAGGAATGGCGCCACGCCCGCGAGCTCTTCTCCGCTCATCGCGTCGACGACGAGGAGACCGTGACCGAGATCGCCATGACCTATCGAATGACGGGCGAGCTGCTCGATCCCCACAGCGCGATCGCCGTCCGCTCCGCTCGCGCCGCCGGGCGCGATCCCCAAGCCGCCGTGGTCGCGCTCGCAACTGCGCATCCCGCCAAGTTTCCGGAGGCGGTCGAGCGTGCAACCGGCATTCGGCCGCGGCTTCCCATGCGCATGGCCGATCTCCTCGACCGCCCCGAGCGCATGGCGGTGCTCCCCAACGAGCTGGCGGCGGTCGAGCATTTCATCGCGGAACGGGCGCGACCCGCGGCGTTGCCCGCGGGCGCTGCAGGAGGCTAGGCAATGTCGGTTCGGGTCTCGCGTCTTTCGAATGGGCTTCGCGTCGTCACCGACGCCATGGACACGGTCGAGACAGCCTCGATCGGCGTCTGGGTCGATGTGGGCACGCGGCACGAGCCCGCGGAGATCAACGGCGTCGCACATGTGCTCGAGCACATGGCCTTCAAGGGCACCGAGCGACGCTCGGCGCTCGCGATCGCGCGCGAGATCGAGGCCGTGGGCGGACATTTGAACGCCTATACCTCGCGCGAGCAGACCGCCTATTACGCGAAGGTGCTCGCGGGCGACCAGCAGCTCGCGCTCGACATCCTCGCGGACATCCTGCAGCGCTCGGTCTTCGATCCCGTCGAGCTCGAGCGCGAGCGGCAGGTCATCCTGCAGGAGATCGGCCAGGCCGAGGACACGCCGGACGACATCGTCTTCGACTATTTCCAGGAATGCGCCTATCCCGACCAGGCGATGGGGCGGCCGGTGCTGGGGCGGACCGAGATCATCCGCCGCCTCGACCGCGACACCGTCGCGGGCTATCTCAGGCGGAACTACGGCGCGGCCGGCATGGTGCTGGTGGCCGCTGGGAAGGTCGAGCACGAGGCGGTCGTGGCCTTCGCCGAGGGCGCCTTCGGAGGTCTTCCGCGGAAGGGCGAGGCGCGGACGGAGGCGCCGCGCTACCGCGGCGGCGACCTGCGCAAGCCCCGCGACCTAGAGCAGGTGCACGTGGTGCTGGGTTTTCCGGGTCTCCCATACGGGCATCCCGACTACTACGCGCTGCAGCTTCTCTCCTCCGCGCTCGGGGGCGGCATGTCCTCGCGGCTCTTCCAGGAGATCCGCGAGAAGCGCGGCCTCGTCTATTCGATCTACTCGTTCACTCACGCCTACAGCGACGGCGGCGTGTTCGGCGTCTATGCCGGCACCGGCGAGGACGAGGCAGCCGAGCTGATGCCGGCGCTGTGCGGCGAGATCAAGCGGCTCGCCGCCGGCGGCCTCCTGCCAGCCGAGCTCGAACGCGCGCGCGCGCAGCTCAAGGCCGGGCTCTTGATGTCGCTCGAAGGCACCGGCGCGCGCTGCGAGCAGCAGGCGGCGCACATGCTCGTCTTCGGCCGCCCCCTCGACATGCACGAGCTGATCCAGCATATCGACGAGGTGGATCAGAATTCCGTCGCCCGCGTCACCCGCCGACTCTTCACCGCCGCCCCCACC
>DATJVP010000043.1:0-7352 GCA_035581425.1 Allostellaceae bacterium
AGGCCGGGCACGCCGGGGCGCAGACAGCAGATGCCGCGCACCACCAGTTCGATCGACACGCCGGCCTGGCTGGCGCGGTAGAGCGCGTCGATGATCTCGGGGTCGACCAGCGCGTTCATCTTGGCCCAGATGCCGGCCGGCCGACCGGCCTCGGCATGCGCGATCTCGCCCTGGATGTGCTTGAGCAGGCTCGAGCGCAGGGTGAGCGGCGCGATCGCGATCTTCTCGAGCGTCTCGGGGTTGGCGTAGCCGGTCATGAAGTTGAACAGCCGCTGGGCGTCGCGGCACAGCGCCGGGTCGGTCGTGAAGAACGACAGGTCGGTGTAGATCTTCGCGGTGACCGGATGGTAGTTGCCGGTGCCGAAGTGCACGTAGGAGCGCAGGCTGCCGGACTCGCGGCGCACCACCAGCGACACCTTGGCGTGGGTCTTCAGGTCGATGAAGCCGTAGACGACCTGGGCGCCGGCACGCTCGAGGTCGCGCGCCCAGCGGATGTTGGCCTCCTCGTCGAAGCGCGCCTTGAGCTCGACCAGCGCGGTCACCGACTTGCCGGCCTCGGCGGCCTCGACCAGGGCGCGCACGATCGGGCTGTTGACGCTGGTGCGGTAGAGCGTCTGCTTGATCGCGACCACCGCGGGATCGCGCGCGGCCTGGCGCGCGAACTGCACCACCACGTCGAAGCTCTCGTAGGGGTGATGGACGATGATATCCTTCTGCTTGATCGCGGCGAAGCAGTCGCCGCCGTAATCCCGGATGCGCTCGGGAAAGCGCGGGTGATAGGGCTCGAAGAGCAGGTCCGGCCGCTCGTCCACGATGAGGCGACGCGTGTCGGAGAGGCCGATGAGCCCATCGAGCGGAAAGACGTCGTCGGCGGGGACGTCGATCTTCTCCGCGAGGAAACGCTGGAGATCCTCGGGCATTCCCGCATCGACCGCGAGCCAGATGACATTGCCGCGGCGCCGGCGCTTCAGCGCGCTCTCGAACAGGCGCACGAGGTCTTCGGCCTCCTCCTCGATCTCCATCTCGCTGTCGCGGAGGATGCGGAACATGCCGTGGCCCACAACCGCGAAGCCCGGGAAGAGGCGGTCGAGGAAAAGCCGTACCACTTCCTCGAGCGGCAGGAACCGGATCGCGGTCCCCGGCAGCCGGATGAAGCGCGCTACCGCGGCCGGCAGCAGCAAAAGCGCCTGCATCCGCTTTCCATCGCCCGCGCGCGAAAGCTGGAGCGCCAGGCCGAGGCCGCGATTGGCGATGAAGGGGAAGGGATGCGCGGGATCGACCGCGAGCGGCGTCAGCACCGGGAAGATCTCGGACATGAAGCTGCCCTCGAGCCACGCGCGGTCGGCGGGCGAGAGGTCCTGCGAGCCGATGACGGAGACGCCGGCATCCGCGAGCTGCTGGCGGAGGCCGCGCCAGATCTCCTGCTGGTCGTGCAGGAGCTTGCGCGCGCGCTGATTGATCGCCGCGAGCTGCTGTGCCGGCGTGAGACCGTCCTGGCTCGGCGTCGCCACCTCCGCCAGCACCTGTCCCTTGAGCCCGGCGACTCGCACCATGTAGAACTCGTCGAGGTTGTTCGCGGAGATCGAGAGGAAGCGCAGCCGCTCGAGGAGCGGGTGGCGGGAGTTGTCAGCCTCCGCGATGACACGCTCGTTGAAGGCAAGCCAAGAGAGTTCGCGATTGATGAATCGCGCGTGGGAACTCAAGTCGATAGTCGGCTGAATCGCCGGAAGCGGCTGGGCCACGTCGTCTCTCCCGTGCCTACAATCTCGCCATTTTTCAACGGGTTGTAGACAGTCTATAACGTATCCTCGACGCTGTCATGGCGCCTTTTGGGAGGCGGCGCGGTAAGCATCGCATGAGACACCTCTTGGTAGTCCGCCACGGCCACGCCGCGGCAAAAAGCCCCGGCGGGAGCGACCGCGACCGCCCTCTCACGCCTGAGGGTCGGAGCGCCGTCGAGGCGCTGGCTGCGCGGCTCGCGGCTGAGTCGCCAGCCTCCGACCTCGCGCTCTCCTCGAGCGCGCGCCGCGCGCGCGAGACCTTGGAAATTCTCCTGGAAAAGCAACCGGGGGTCGAAGTCGAGCTCGAGGACTCGCTTTACCTCGCGGACGCTCGAAGCCTCCTGCATCGCCTGCGGGAACTTCCGGCCGATGCCGGGACCGCGTTGCTCGTCGGCCACAATCCCGGTCTCCAGGAGCTTGCGACGTTTCTTGCGGCGCGAGAGCACGAGTTGCTCGTTGCGGGACTGCCGCCGGCGGGCGCTTGCCTCTTCGCCGTAGAAGGCGAGTGGAGCCGATTGAGCCCTGCGAGCGCACGGCTCCGCGCCTACTTCGTCCCCTGATCGAGGTCGAGCACCGCGCGCGCGAGCGGAACGGTGATCGCACGCTGCTCGCTGAGCGCTGCGCGATCGAGAGCCGCGACCAACCGACGGGCCGCCTCGAAGCTCCGCTCCATACGCGGAAGGAGAAAGCGCAGAAGGTCCTCGCCAACCGTGAGCTGGCGATCCCCGAAGAGCTTCAGCAGCAGCGCCGCAAGGAGCGCGTCATCCGGCGGCGCTACCGCGATCGTCGGCGCCGCCGCGAGGCGCGAGCGGAGGTCCGCAAGCGTATCGCGCCAGCGCGCGGGCGCCTCGCCTGCCGTCAGCAGCAGATGGCCGCGGCGTTCCGCCAGTTCGTTATAGAGATGGAGGAGCGGCTCCGACTGCGCCCGCTCGGCATCGTCCACCACGGCCGCTTGGCCCGTCCCCAGAAGATCGGGAACCCGCTCGCTCGAGAGCGCGGCGGCATCGATTACCGCCGCGCCGCTCCGTTGCGCGAAGACGCGCGCGAGATGCGTTTTGCCGCAGCCGGGAGGCCCGTGGATGGTTAGCGCCGGCGCGGGCCAATTGGGCCAGCGGTCGATCCACTGCACCGCTTGGGCGTTGCAGGGAGCGACCATGAAATCCGCCTCGCCCAGCGCCGCGCGATGGCCGAGATCGAGGATGAGCTGGGTCATTTCCCCTCGGGCTCGACCCTGGTGCGGCTCGGATCGTAGAGCGGGCTCGCGAGGTAGCGGGCGAGCGCGAAGCGCACGAGCACGCCGATCACCGCGGCGACCGGCACCGCCACCAACACGCCGAGGAAACCGAAGAGTGAGCCGAAGGCGAGGAGCGCGAAGATCACCCAGACCGGGTGCAGGTGAACCCGCTCGCCCACAAGCTTGGGCGTGAGCACATAGCCCTCGACCGTCCAGCCCACGAGGAAGATCACGACGACGTAGAGCACGTGCTGCCAATCCGGGAAATGCGTGAGCGCGAGCAGCATCGCCAGCACAAAGCCGACGCCACCGCCGATATAGGGAATGAAGGCGAGGAGCCCGATGAGCAGCCCCACGACGAGGCCGAAATGGAGGCCGATCACGGTGAGCGCCACGGCGTAGTAGAGACCGAGGGCAAGGCAGACGCTGAGCTGCCCGCGCAGAAATCCCGCGAGCGTCTCGTCGATGAGGCGCGCCTGCGCGCGGACCGTCGGGAGATATTCGCGCGGGACCCAGGCGTCGACCTGCACCAGGATCCGGTCCCAGTCGCGCAGCAGGAAAAACGAGACGACCGGCGTCACGAAAAGGAGCGAGAGCAGGTTCGCGAGGGCGACGCCGCTCGTGAGCGCGCTCTGGAATACGTTGGCAACGAAGGAGAAGAGGTCCGCGAGCTTGCCGGTAACGGCATCGTGGAGCTTGTCGTAGTCTTCCGGGGAGAGCCGCTCCTGCGCCTGGCGCATCAGCGCGTCGATCATGCCGCGCACGCGATCGAGGAGCGCCGGCAGGTTCGCGATGAGCTCTACGACCTGGTTCTGCAGGATCGGCACGATCAGCAGCACCACCAGCACCAGCACCATAAGGAAGAGCGTGAGCACGATGAGCGCACCCCCGCTGCGGGGCACGCCCCCACGCTCCAGGCGGTTCACCAGCGGATCCAGGAAGAAGGCGATCGCGAAGCCCGCCGCGAACGGCAGCAGCACCGATCCGATCTGCCACAGCGCCAGGAAGAAAATCGCGAAGCCGACGATCCAGAAGACCGCCTGGCGCTGCGCGGTGTTCACGAGATTTGCTCCATGCCCGCGAGCGCGCGCGCCCAGCGAATAAGATACGCGGCGCCAGAGAGGAGCGTGGTCGCGGCAACGCACCAGATCAGCACATCGAAGATGACGCCGGGATCGAGGCGCAATCCGAGCTTAGCGAGCGTCAGCGCCGCGAGCCCGATCTGGAAGGCCGTGTTTAGCTTGCTCACGATGAGGGGCTCCGAGCGCATTCCCTGCGCCATCGCCTGCACCAGCAGGAACCCGCCGACGATCATGAGGTCACGGAAAACCACGAGTATGACGAGCCAGACCGGCAGGTGCCCGGCGCCGCCGAGCGTGACGTAGACGCCGACGAGGAGGCTCTTGTCCGCGATCGGGTCGAGAAGCGCGCCGAGCCGCGTGCGGCTGTCGAAGCGCCGCGCGATGAACCCGTCGATGGCGTCGGAGACGCCCGCGAGGACAAAGGTCCAGAACGCCGCCTCGAACCGGTTTTCCAGGAGGAGCCAGATCGTCAGCGGTACGGAGAGCAGGCGCGCGAGCGTAATGAGGTTGGGAAGGTTCAAGATGCGGACCTTTCCCCTGCCCGCCTATCTCGGTGCCGCGCCCTTGGCGCTAAGCGTCCAATCGGGATCGCCGCGCGAGAGCGTCAGGTCGCGCTGCGCCAACACGATTTGCAGCGCCTCAGGCTCGCCCGCATATCCGATCTCGACGCGGGCGGCCTCCTTGGTAAGCGAGAGGAGCCGCGTGCGCTGGATCGCGGAGACGCTGCGCAGGCGCTCGCGGACCGCGACCCAGTCCTTGAGGCTCGTGAGCGGAACGACCGCGACGAGGCTAGCGCCCGCATTGGTGCCACCGCCGTGCGAGAGCATGCTCTGCTTCCAGGCGTCGTTGACGCCCGTGATGACGGCCGCGACCGCTCGCGCGTAGAGAGCGTCGTCGCCCTCGCCGGCGTCTGCCTTGAGGGTGCCCGTCCAGCTCTGGTCCGGAAACCCCGCGGCGTAACGGGCGCCGGTGAGCTGGAGCGTGCGCTGGGCCTCGCTTCCAGAGAGCTCCGCCCGCGCCACCAGCACGTCGATCCCCGCATTGCCGCGAGAGACCGCGGCGAGCGCCTCGCGGTCGCCGCGAACCGCCTGGCCCGCATCGATCGCCTGCACGTCCGAGAGCTCGCCCGTGGCGAGCCGCATCGGCACCAGCCCTTCGCCGATCCCGGACGCCTCGCCCCAGGCTGCACGCCAGGGATTGGGGTCCTCCCAGAGGAGCGAGCGGCCGCCCGCGGTCAGCACAGGCAGCACCAGCACGGGCTTGCTGCGCGTCTCCGCGAAGGGGATGCCGTGGTTGCGCAGGAAATCCCCGACCGCGTCGCGCTGGAAACGATAGGTGAAGGTGGCGATGTAGCGCACGGCCGAGGTTTTCTCCCCGGCGACCTCGAAGTCCTGCAGCAGTTCCTCGAGCTCGGTGTCGCTCGCCTTCGGAAGCCGGTTCCAATCCTCCTTGGCGGTGAGCCGTTGGAGGAGTGTGGTCAGCGCGCGGCGCTCGCCGTCGAGCCGCGCGGTGTCTCGCGCCTTGAGCGCGCTCTGGGCGGTCACGTCCACCGCGACGTCGGAAACCGTGTAGAGCGAAGGCTGCCGGGCCTGCCCCCAAGCGGGCGCGGTCGACAAAAGCGTCGCCGCGAGGAGCAGCAGCCCGGGCCTCAGCATCATTGCAAACCGCCTCGGATTCAGTATGTTCGCGCGGAACCTCGCGGGGTCCGCCCTCCCTGAGGTCATAGACTACACCGGGTGAGGACGCCATACGGAGCCAAAAATTCCCCGACGGGCACCGCAGGGATAGCTATCGCGAAGCCGGCGTCGACATCGATGCCGGCGCGGCGCTCGTCGAGGCGATAAAGCCGCTGGCGAAGGCGACGGCGCGGCGCGGCAGCGACGCGGGCCTCGGCGGTTTCGGCGCGCTCTTCGATCTCAAGGCTGCGGGGTTCAAGGATCCGATCCTCGTAGCCACCACCGACGGGGTCGGCACCAAGCTCAAGATCGCGATTGCCTCCGGGCGGCACGACACCATCGGCGTCGACCTCGTGGCGATGTGCGTCAACGACCTCGTGGTGCAGGGCGCGGAGCCGCTCTTCTTTCTCGACTATTACGCGACGGGGAAGCTCGACGTCGCGGCAGGGCGCACGATCATCGCGGGTATCGCAGAGGCGTGCCGCGCGACCGGCTGCGCCCTCATCGGCGGCGAGACCGCGGAGATGCCGGGCATGTATGCCAAGGACGATTACGATCTCGCGGGCTTCGCGGTTGGCGCAGTAGAGCGCACCGGCATCGTCGACGGCCGCACGGTCGCCCCGGGCGATCTCGTGCTGGGCCTCGCCTCGAGCGGCTTGCACTCGAACGGCTTCTCACTGGTGCGGCGCGTCGTCGAGAGTGTCGGCCTCACCTATGACGCGCCCGCGCCCTTCGCGCCCGGCAGAACCCTCGCGGAGGCTCTCCTCGTGCCGACGCGCCTCTATGTCCGCAGCTCGCTTGCGGCGATCGCCGCGGGCGGCGTCAAGGCGCTGGCGCACATCACCGGCGGCGGTCTCGTCGAGAACATCCCGCGCGTCATTCCCGATCACGTGAGCGTGGAGCTCGATGCGCGTGCTTGGAAGCTGCCGCCGGTCTTCCGCTTTCTCGCGGAGACCGCGGGCCTCGCGGGGGGCGAGCTCGCGCGCGTCTTCAACTGCGGGATCGGCATGGTCGCGGTGGTAGATCCCGCCCGCACCGATGCCGTCGAGCACGCCTTCGCGGCCGAGGGCGAGACGGTGCTGCGTATTGGCCGCGTGGTGCCGCGTCCGCCGGGCGGCGCCGGGACCTTGATCCTCAACACGGAGAGCGAGTGGCCAGGCTGAAGGTTGGCGTGTTGATCTCCGGGCGCGGCTCCAACCTGCAGGCGCTCATCGACGCCTGCGCCCGCCCCGACTTTCCCGCGGAAATCGGGCTTGTCATCTCGAATGTTGCGGGGGTGCAAGGCCTTGAGCGCGCGCGGCGGGCAGGCATCCCGAGCCGCATCGTCGCGCATCGCGATTTCGCGGAGCGCGCGGCCTTCGACGACGCAATCGATGCAGCCCTTGGGGAGGCCGGAATCGAGCTCGCCTGTCTCGCGGGCTTCATGCGCATCCTCGGCGATGCCTTTGTCGCGCGCTGGCGCGATCGGCTCATCAACATCCATCCCTCGCTCATGCCAGCCTTCAAGGGCCTGCACACGCATGAGCGTGCGCTCGCGGCGGGCGTGCGCTTCACCGGCTGCACCGTGCATTTCGTCCGT
>DATJVP010000044.1:0-47469 GCA_035581425.1 Allostellaceae bacterium
GCGAGCGAGGTCGATCCACTCATCGCGTCCGCAGGAAAGCTCGCCGGCCTCCTCATCCATACGAAGTCGTTTCCGGGCTGGCGAGATTTCGGCGCATTCATATCGCACCTCAAATTCGTCGCCGGTCATCACCGGCAGATACAGCGCATCGCGATAGCAAGCGATGCGGAGATCCTCGCGATTCTCCCGCGCATCGCCGATCACTTCCTGACGCCGGAAATCAAGCAGTTCGCCTTTGCGGAGAAGGATCGGGCGTTGGCGTGGATCGAATCCGGCGGAGTGCCGAGCTAGGCCCTCACGAGGCGATGGCGAGCGCTGGGGACTCCGCCACGGCGGGTTCAGAGTCCAAATTGAGCGGGGCGCGGATCGAGCGATGATAGTGGATCATCGCGGGCTCGTTGCGGCCGAAAACCGTGTGGGTCTGCGCGCCCGCGGTCAGGCCGGACTGAATCGTGCGCCCCGCGTTCCTGACGAAGCGATCCGACGCGTGACGCGCGCGGACTCAGAGAGAGGCGATTGAGGCGACGATCTCCTCTGTCGTGACGATGGCGGCGGCGTAGTTCGGCATGTTGATGTCGAGCGCGGCGTGCATCATCTCGTCCGTGTAGTCCGCAGTCGCGTCCCGCACCACGGTGACCGCATAGCCGAGCTCGGCGGCATAGCGGACGGTAGCCTCGATGCAGGTGTGCGCGATCAGGCCGACGACGATGAGCCGATGGATGCCGTGCTTCTTGAGCTGCAGGTCGAGGTCGGTGTTGGCGAAGCCGCTGGAGCACCAATGCTCGCTCGCGACGACCTCGCCGGGCGCCGGCATGAATTCCGCACGGAACTCGCCGCCCCAGCTCCCGTATTCGAAGGCCTTATGCTGCCACGCGGACTTCTGAATCGGCGCGACGTACTTCCAGGTCTCATAGTCGCCGGGGCGGTAGCGACGATGCATCGCATAGAAGACCCGAAGCTTTGCCCGACGCGCGGCATGCAGAATTTCCAGCATGTGCGGGACGCAGTCGTTGGCCTCGGCAACACCCTTGATGCGGGGCCAGATCTTGCCGCCCTCGGAAATGAAGTCGTTGTAGGGATCGACGACCAGGAGCGCAGTGATGTCCTTATCGCTGGTCATGGCGCTTCACCGACGATCTCGCGAGCTCCGATTTGCCCGAGCACGCCGACTGGGACGTCTGCCACGATTCGAGCCATCTGTCGCTCCTTCGCTGTTGCGGGGCGCCGGTACGCGGCGAGTAAGAACGTCGTCGCGACGATCCCTCAGGCGACTTCCACGGTGCGGCCTTCCGCAGCGGCACGCAGGAGCGCTTCGATCAGAACTTGAACCTTGAGCGCCTCGCGGCCGCTGGTTGCCGGCGCGCGGTCCTGATCGAGCGCATCGAGGAAATCGGCGATCAAGGCCTTGTGGGCTTCGTGGGAGAAGGCCATCGGGTCGGCGCCGCCGCTGTTGGAGGGTGCGCCGCCCTCCCGCAAATGGCGGCCATCCCTGAAGAAGACGTCGAGCGTCTCCGCGTTGAGCAGTGCCGTTCCCTTCTCGCACACCAGCTCGATGTGCTCGGGAAAGCCGGGATAGGCGACGCTCGTGGCGTCGATGGTGCCGATGGCCCCGTTCGCGAAGAGGATGCCTGCGCCCACGATATCCTCGGTATCGATGCTCCGCTGCGGAGAGGTGGCCGCGAAGCCCGCGACCTTCGCGATCGGGCCGGCAAGACTCTGGAAGAGGTCGAGCGTATGGATCGCTTGCGTCAGCAGCACGCCGCCGCCATCGCGCGCCTTCATCCCGCGTCCGGGTTGCGCGAAGTATTCGGGCGTTCGCCACCAGCGGATCGAGGCCGATCCCGAAATGAGCCGGCCGAGCTCGCCCGACCGGACGAGCTCCGCCAGCCGGCGCGAGACGGCCCGAAATCGATGCTGCAGCACGACGGCGAGCTTGAGACCGCGGCGCTCCATCGCCTCGACCGCGCGACGGGCCCGCACGACCGAGCCGTCGATCGGCTTTTCCAGCAGCACGTGCTTGCCCGCTGCCGCGCATTTCTCCACCAGCTCCAAATGCGTGTTCGGCGGTGTCAGCACCAAGACGCAGTCGATCGTGCGATCGCTCAATACCCGATCGAGATCTTCGGCGAGCGGATGCTTATGTACGGCAGCGAAGGCCTGCCGACGCGCCGCGCTCGGCGTGTAGCACGCGCCGATGTCGACGCGCGCGGCCAGCTCCTCGAGGCTGCGCAAATGCGGCTTCAAGGCCATCCCCAGCCCGACAATCGCGATACGGTGACGCGTGCTCATGGCGGCAGTTGCTCCTTGCTTCGACTGTCGCAGCCGCGCCTCCCGCAGGCGCCGGCACCTTCTACCTTCAATGCCGGAAGCATTCGAGAAAGATCAAGGGCGGACGATCCAACGGCGTCGACCGGGCGAGGGTCTGCAGCCCGAATTGATCGCGCGTTCCATCCACTCGTCACGCAGCATGTCGGCTGATTTTACGGGCGCAGAGGAAAGGTCAGCGCATCTGCCGAACATGGTTAATCGAGTCAGAACACTAGCGGATCTGGCATGCTCCTTGCGAGACACTCGCTTGCGACGAGCATAGTCACTCCTCCGATGCGGCAGGCTCCTCCGAGCCGCGAGAGACGAGGGCAGGCGATGCGGACTCCGCTTACATCCAGGCGCTGGCTTCGGGCATGTGTCGTCGTGCTGGCGGGGGTCCTGGCTGCGAGATCCGCAGAAGCGGGCATGCTGCCGGGCTGCCAGGCCGATACTTTCGCCGGCGGCAGCAATGTCAGCGTCGGGGATCCCGGGAACGGCACCTCGGACTGCCTCACCAATCTTCCGGGGCTTCCGAGCTACGTCACTTTCAGTGCCTATGACGCCGTAGGCAATGTCACGTCCGTCACCGATCCGCAGGGCTCGGTCACGCACTACGGATACGACGCGGTTGGCCGAGTGGCGACGATCAGCGATCCCGGCGGCACCACGAGCGAATCCTACGATGGCGCGGGCCGGCTCATCACCAGCACGGAGAGCTCGAACGTCACGACCTATACCTACTACGATCCCGCGGGCAACGCGGTGCGCACGATCACCGATCCCGCCGGCGACATCACGACCTACACTTATTATGACGCCGCGCACAGCGTGATCATGACGATCGAGGAGGACGACAGCAGTAACCACCTCATCATCCGCTATCAATATGACATGACGGGCAACCTCATCTCCTCGACCGACGCATCCGGCACGACCTCCTACACCTATTCGATGGGCGAGCTGACGGATGCGATCGATCCGCTCATGCGCGATACGCAATTCTTCTATGACGGCGTCGGGAATCTCACCTCGATCTCCGACCCCGACAACAACATCACGCGATTCACCTACGATTTCGCCGGTCGGATCGTCTCGATCACCGGGCCCGACGGCACCACGGCGATCGCCTATGCGCCGGAGCCCGCGCCGTTCCTCATATTCGCTCTCGGGCTCGCGACGACGTGGCTGCTCAGACGGACAGCGGCGCGCCGGTGATGCCGCTTAGGGCGCCGCGGCCGGCGACGCCAGAACGTCGAACGCGATGCAGATGCGGTCCTCGGGACTCTCGAAGGGGATCGTGTTGTGCCAGAAATAGGAGGGGAAGAGGATGAGCGTTCCCTCCTCCGGCCGCACCGTCATCGTCAGGAGGTCGTCGTCCGCTGCTCCTCGCTCGTCGCTGTCGGCGGGCCAGCCGAAGCGGATGCAGCCGGCCTCGCCGTCTCCGGCATGCGACACTGCCTCCGGAACGCGCACGTAGTAGACGCCGCTGACGATTCCGTCGGGATGGAAATGCGGCGTCTGATAGCCGCCGGAACGCAAGACGACCGCCCAGCCATGGAGCCGCCAGGCGGGAGGCGGAGGCGCAAACACGTCGCCGGCGCCCGCGACCGTGTTCGCGAGATAGTCCGCGACGCTGCGCTCGAAATATTCGCGCAAGGCGCCGATCGACCGCTCACCGCCTTCGAGGATCTCCATGGTCTGGCTGCCATGCTTGGTCGCCTTGTTCGGGGGATCCCGCATCAGCGTCGGATGCCCGTAGATATGGTCCACGAGCTCCGCATGGAAGGCACCGACGGAGGACCAGCCATCGATCTCGCGCATGCGGCGCCTATCGACGAGTCTGGAATAGTCGAGCAGTTGGCGGGCCTCGGCCACCCTCCCGACGCGCTGCAGGGCGATCGCGAAATGCGCTTGCGCGCCGACCAGGAAGGGCTCGAGCGTCAAGGCGCGGCGATAGGCGGTCTCGGCCGCGCCGAAATCGCCGAGGGCTTGCAGCGTCTGCGCGAGATTGACGTGAAGCCGACCGTTCCCGGGATCCAATGCGACGGCTTGGCGGATGGCCGCAAGCGCTCTCGCGAGCTCGCCGCGCTGATGGAGAACGCTCGCGAGCTTGCCATGCGCTTCTGCGAGGTCCGGAGCCAGACGCACCGCGCGCGCGCATCGCTCTGCGGCCTCGTCGAGCCGGCCGAGCTCCATCAGGACCTGGCCCAGATTGAGCTGCGCCCACGGCTCACTCGAATCGATCTCCGCCGCGGCGCGAAATGCCTCCGCTGCCTCCTCGAAGCGGCGTTGCGCCGCCAAGACGATGCCGAGATTGTAATGCGCCTCGAAGGCGCGGGGCTCGACACCCACCGCCCGGCGGAGGCTCAGGATGGCCCCGTCGAAATCGCCCAGCGCCTGCAGCGTGATTCCCAGATTCACATGGGCCGCGGTGAGATCGGGAGCGGACTGCAGCACCCGGCGGAAGCACTCGACCGCCTCGTCGAGCCGTCCGCCCTCGCGCAGCAGCGTCGCCAAATTGAACTGGGCGTCCGTGAAATCCGGCCGCAGCGCAACGGCGGTCCGATAGGCCGCCATCGCCTCGCTCTCCCGCTTCGCGGCGAGAAGAGCGTGACCGAAATTGCAGTGATAGACGGCATTGCCGGGCGCGATGCGGACCGCCGCTGCGAACTCCGCCACGGCATCCTCGGGGCGGCCGGTTTGGGCGAGAAGAATCCCGAGGGAGTGATGCGGCTCTGCGCTGTGGGGCGAGGCCGAGATCAGTTGCCGATAGATCCGCTCTGCATCGGCGGCGCGTCCGCTTCTTTGATGAGCGCGCGCAAGCGCGAGCAGCTTCGGCTCGGACTCGGACGAGACGCCGCTCATGCGCCGCTCTGGGCTCGAAAGGCACGAGAGTGCCGATCCCCGGACTCTCCCGGTGCGGGCGGAGTATGCCCGGAATAAACGAGGCAGGATCCGGCCTCGGCCGGAATCGATTCGTCAGGCGGCATGGGACAGCGAGCCCCCGCTCCCAGGCGCCCCGCCGCCTCCCAGACCGGGCGTGATTCCCCTTAGGCGGCTCTCCCTGCGGATATCCCCTGCGGCCGCTCAGAATTTTTTGCGCGCGGATTCGCGGTCGCCGCTTCGATCGGGCTCGCCCCTTTGGGGTCGAACGTGCGATCTGAAAAAGGAGCGCAGCATCTCGAAAGACCGAGCGGCGATCCTAGGCTTAGTCTCGGCTTCAACGCCCGGGGTGCGAGACGGCTGGAGATCGCCATGATTCGGTGCGTGCGGCGACATCATTGGCGGTAAGATCGGAGTCGCGGGCATCTCCTTCCAGGAGACCGAATCGGGCGGGACCCGCGCATGCTCAAGCTCGAGAATGTCTGAACGGCGGCCATCGCACCTGCCAATTCCGGAGAGAACGAATGACGAGCATGAGGAAGGAAACCGACAGCCTCGGCGTGGTCGAAGTGCCCGCGGACAAGCTCTGGGGCGCGCAGACCCAGCGCTCGCTCGAGCATTTCAGCATCGGCAAGGATCTGATACCGCGCGAGATGATCGCCGCCTATGCGACGCTGAAGAAGGCCGCTGCCCTCGCCAACCGTGGGGGCAAGCGGCTCGACGACAAGCGCTGCGATCTGATCGTCCGGGTCTGCGACGAGATCCTCGCGGGCCAGCACCACGACATGTTTCCCCTGCACGTCTGGATGACCGGCAGCGGGACGCAGTTCAACATGAACGTCAACGAGGTGATCTCGAACCGCTGCTCTGCGATCGCGGGGACGCCGCTCGGAAGCCATGCCCCGGTGCATCCCAACGATCACGTCAATATGGCGCAATCCTCGAACGACACCTTCCCGTCGGCGATGTACATCGCGGCGGCGGTAAACGTGAAGAAACGCCTCGTTCCCGCGGTCACCGAATTGCGCGATGCGATCGCTGCGAAGGCCGAGCAGTGGCGCGACATCGTCAAGATCGGCCGCACGCATATGCAGGATGCGACGCCGCTCACCCTGGGCCAGGAATGGTCCGGCTATGAGGGCATGCTGACGGACGAGCTGGAGCGGATCGAGGCGGCGCTTCCGGGCGTCTATCGCCTGGCGCTCGGCGGTACGGCGGTCGGCACGGGCATCAACTCGGCGCCCGGCTTCGCAGAGGCGGCGGCGGCGGAGATCGCGGCGCTCACTGGCCTTCCCTTTGTCACCGCGCCCAACAAGTTCACGGTGCAAGGCGCGCACGATGCGCTGGTGCAGCTCTCGGGAACGCTGCGTACGCTCGCGGTCTCGCTCTACAAGATCGCCAACGATATCCGCCTGATGTCCTGCGGGCCGCGCGCGGGATTTGCGGAGCTGGAGATTCCCGAGAACGAGCCCGGCTCCTCGATCATGCCGGGCAAGGTCAATCCGACGCAGTGCGAGGCGCTCACCATGATTGCCGTGCAAGTGATGGCGAATGACGTCGCCGTCGGATTCGGCGGCGCCGGCGGCTATCTCGAGATGAACGTGTACAAGCCGCTGATGATCTACAACATCGCACACTCGATCGCGATCATGACCGACGGCTGCACCAATTTCCGCAAATTCCTCATCGAGGGGACCAGGCCCAATCTGAAGCGCATCAACGAATACGTCGAGCGCTCGCTCATGCTGGTGACGGCGCTCTCGCCGGTCATCGGCTACGACAAGGCCTCGAAGATCGCCCATTATGCGATGGACAACGATCTCACGCTCAAGGCCGCGGCGCTGAAGCTCGGTTTCGTCAGCGAGGCGGAATTCGACCGCATCGTCGATCCCAGGAAGATGGTGAAGCCTTACGTTGCAACCGATGCCGGGGGCTCCGGCACGACTTAGCGATCGGCATCGAGCGCCGGCCGCATGACATCCGATGCCCGCGCCGATCTCGTGCTCGCCGTTGCAAAGGCGCTCTACGTCAACGGACAGGCGACGGAGCAGACGGTGCGCGCGGCGGCGCGTGTCGCACAGGCCCTGGGACTGCAGGCGGCGATCCTGCCGCGCTGGGGGTCGCTGCGTCTCGTCGCCGCCGATGGGAGCGGCGCCGCAATCGCCGAGGTGGCCGCCGCTCCGGCGGGCGTCAACATGGATCGCGTCACCGCGGCGATGCGCATGGTCGAGGAAATCGAGTCCGGGCGCCTCGCGCCGGATGCCGCCAAGGCCAGGATCGAGGAGATCTCGAGAGCGCCGCCGGCGCCGGCCTGGCTCTTCACGCTCGCCGCGGCGGCGGGCGCGCTGGCGCTCGCCGTCATCTTCGGCCTCCGGCAAGGCGCCGCCGCGATCCTGATTCCCCTCAGTGCAGGCGCGGGCGCTCTTTTGCGTAGGGCGCTCGGGCGTGTGAGCGCAAATCTCCTGCTGCAGCCCTTTTCCGCCGCGCTCGCTGCGGGGCTCATCGGCGCATTCGCGGTCCGCCACGAGCTGAGCACGACTTTGCGCCTTGTCGCTGTCGCGCCATGCATGATCCTCGTGCCGGGACCGCACTTCCTCAACAGCGCGCTCGACCTCATTGCAGGCCGTGTTGCGCTGAGCGTCGCCCGTCTGGTCTACGCCGTGCTCGTCGTCCTCGCGATCTCCGCGGGCCTGCTGCTCGGCCTGACGTTGCTCGGCGTCACGCTTCCGACCGACCCCGAGGGCTCCGCTATCCCGCTCTGGGAGGACGCGATCGCCGCCGGCATCGCCGTCGCGGCCTACAGCATTTTCTTCTCGACGCCGCTCAAGATGCTGCCCTGGCCCGTCGCGGTCGGGATGCTCGCCCATGCCCTTCGATGGGTGGCGGTCACCGTGCTCGATCTCGGTGCGGCCGCCGGCGCCATGACGGCTTGCATCGTCGTCGCGCTCATCCTGACGCCGGTCTCCCGGCGCACGCACATGCCCTTTGCCGCCATCGGCTTTGCCTCCGTCGTCTCGATGATCCCCGGCGTCTTCATCTTCAGGATGGCGAGCGGCCTCCTGCAGATCGCGCGCAGCTCGGATGCGGCCGCCGAGCTCTTCCGCGCGACCGCCTCCGACGGGCTCGCGGCCGTGACGATCATGCTGGCGATGAGCCTCGGCCTCGTGGTGCCGAAGATCCTCATCGATCATGTCGGCGATCTCCGGGCGCCGACGAAAACCCTCCGACGCTAGCGGGCCTCGGCACGCGGCATGAGGAAGGCGGCGCTCTCCCGTGAGCCGCGCCTTCTATTCGATCACTTCGTTGGCGCGGGCGAGCAAGGAGGGCGGGATCGCGAGCGAGAGCGCCCTGGCAGCTCTTAGGTTGATCACCAACTCGTACGTCGTCGGCGCCTGTACCGGCAAATCCGCGGGCTTCTCGCCCTTGAGAATGCGATCGACGTAGCTCGCGGCGGCGCGGAAAGAGGATACCTCGTCCGGGCCGTAGGAGATCAGCCCGCCATCGGCCGCGAAATAGCGATAGGGATAGACCGCGGGCAAGCTGTGCTTGGCGGCGAGCGAGATGATGAGCCTACGATTGCCGATCGATCTGCCGCTTTCCGTGACGATGAGGCCACCGCCCGATCCGCTCGCGAAGCCCGCTATGCCGCGCTCGAGCTCTCCGCCGTCGCGTGCATCGATCGGGCTCACGTCAATTCCGAATGGCGGCGCCACCGCCTGTATGGCGGCCATCTGTCCGATACCGGAGCTTTCGCTGACGTCGCGGATGACGCCGACGCGCCGCAAATTCGGTTCCATCTGCTTCAGCAGCTCCAGCCATTTCCCGGCGGTGCCGAATTCGTATTGGAGGAACCCCGTGGTGTTGCCGCCGGGCTTCGCAAGGCTCGCGACCAAGCCCCGACTGACGGGATCGGTGACCTTGACGAACACGATGGGCACCGTGCGGGTCACCTTTTGTATTTCAGCGACGGCCGTCCCGCCCGTCGCCAGAATGACGTCGGGCCGCAAGCCGACCAGCTCCTGCGCGTATCTCCGATAGAGATCGGCGTCGCCGGCTCCCCAGCGATAATCGATCTGCAGATTGCCGTCTTGTTTCCAGCCCCGATCCTGAAGCCCTTCGACGAAACCTGAGGTGTCGGTCCGGGCGAGAGGATCGTCCGCCGCCAAGTTCATGAGCGCCCCGACGCGCCGTCTGTCGGCCGCCGCATCCGCCCAAGCGGCGAAAGGCCGACCGGCCGCCGCGCCGGCGAGAAGCGCAAGAATATCGCGTCGTCTCACTTCGCTTTCCCCCAAACGACGAGATCCTATCAGGTCGCTGTCCATTGATAGCACACCCCTCGCCGGCGAGCGCGGGAGACCATTGATTCCGCGGGACGCGGCGTAATAATGAGCGGAGCTGTCCGCACGGGAGAGGATCGATGGAGAGACGACGGGTCACCTGCGCGCACGACTGTCCCTGCATGTGCTCGCTCATTGCGACCGTGGAGAACGACCGGATCCTGAAGATCGAGGGCGATCCCGAGCATCCCTTCACCGACGGCTTTGCCTGCGCGAAGGTCAATCGCGACGCCGAGGTCGTGCACTCGCGGGATCGACTGAAGACACCGCTCCGGCGCATCGGGCCGAAGGGCGCGGGCAAGTTCGAGCCCATCACCTGGGACGCGGCGCTCGACGAGATCGAGAGCCGGTGGAAAGCGATCATCGCCGCCGACGGCCCCTTGGCGATCCTCGGCTACGCCTATAGCTCGCACCAAGGGCAGATCAACCGGCACCTGATCAACGGTCTCATTCACGCCATGGGGACGAGCCGCCTCCAGGCCGGCACGGTCTGCGATAGCTGCGCCGATACCGCCTGGGAAGTGACGCTCGGCCCGGTGGGCTGCGCCGATCCCGAGGACATCGTCCATTCCGATCTGATCCTGGTCTGGGGCTGCGACCTCAAAGCCGTGAATGTCCATCTCTGGCAGAAGATCGAGCAGCGCCAGAAGCAGGGGATCGAGGTCGTCGTCATCGACCCCCGCAGAAACCGCACGGCCGCAAGCGCGGATTGGCACCTGCCGATCGGGATCGGCACCGACGCCGCGCTCGCGATCGGGATCGTTCATATCCTCGTGCGCGACGGAAAATGCGACGAGGACTATCTCGCCGAGAACACGCTCGGCTTCGAGCGCTGGAAGACCGAGGTCGTCGCCAATTTCCCGCCGGCCAGGGTCGCGGAAATCACGGGCCTGCCGGTCGCGGACATCGAGCGCCTCGCGGCGCTCTACGGCGCGGCGAAGCGCTCGTTCCTGCGCATCGGCTGGGGAATGACGCGGCTCGCGCGCGGCGGACAGGCGCTCCGCGCGGTGGCGACGCTGCCCGCGATCACCGGCGCTTACGGCCGGCGCGGCGGCGGCGCCTTTTCCGTCACCGCGGCCTCGATGGACTTCAACTTCTCCGCCGTGCGGACGCCCTCCGGTCCGGCCAAGACTCGCACGGTGAATCACAGCCTCCTCGGAGAGGCTCTCCTCACCCTCCGCGATCCCCCGATCAAGGCGCTGCTGATCTGCTCGAACAATCCGGCCGTCACCAATCCCGATACCAAGAAGGTGAGGCAGGCGCTCGCGCGCGAGGATCTCTTCACGGTCGTGCACGATCCCGCGCTCACGGATACCGCGCGCTACGCGGATATCGTGCTGCCGGCCACGACCTATCTCGAGACCGAGGATTTCTATCGCGCCTACGGCACCTACTACATGCAGTTCTCGCCTGCCGCCGTTCCGCCGCAGGGCGAGGCCCGCTCGAACATGCGCCTCGCCCAGGACCTCGCGCGGCGCATGGGCGTCGAGGACGCGATCTTCAGGATGACGCCGAAGGAGATCCTTCCGAAATTCTTCGAGGGCGCCAAGGGCGCGGTCGCGAAGATCGATCCCAAGCGCCTGCTCGATCACCGCGCGATCAAGGTCGCGCCCGAGGGCGAAGGACAGGAGTTCCGGACCAAGTCCGGAAAGCTCGAGATCTACTCCGAGCACCTCGCGGCCCAGGGATTGCCGCCGATGCCGGTCTGGGAGCCCGATCCGCAGGAGGAGGAGGATGCCGCGCGCTGGCCGCTGCGGCTCTTGACCACACCCGGCTATTTCCAATCGCACACGGCCTTCTCGGCCAACGCCTTCCTGCGGCGCCGCGAGGGCGAGCCCTGCTGCATCCTGCATCCGAAAGAGGCCGAGCGCCGCGGGCTTGCCGACGGCAGCAAGGTGCGCGTCTTCAACGACCGCGGCGAAGTCGGCCTCGTGCTCGGGATCAGCGACGAGATTCGCGAGGGCGTGCTTCTCATTCCGGGACAGCGGCCCTCGGCGGAAACCGTGTCGGGCAGCGTCAACATCCTCTGCTCCGACCGGCTGACGGACATCGGCGGCGGCGCCACCTATCAGAGCACCTTCCTCGAGGTCGGCCGCTGGGTGGATCACTCGCCCTTCAGCCGCACCGCCGGGAAATAGAGCCCCAGCAGGCGCCGATCCCACCACAGGTCCCTCGCCCGTTCCGCGCGGCTGGCATAGACGTAGTCGTAGTAGCGCGCCCGCACAAAGAGCGGCGGCTTGTCCGGAAACGGGTTCCTCGCGAGAAGCGCCACTACCGTCGGCTCGTTTTGCAGCAGACGCTCTAGAAAGCGCGGAAACCAATTGACGCGCCGCGGATCGTCGAGCGCCGCGAACCACATCTGCCAATCGAGGCGCGGCTGGTAGGGAATGTTCCAACGCGGCTCGCGTGCGACATCGCCGGGCTTGAACGGGAACTCGTACTCCCGCCATTCATTGCCGTCGCTCGAGCCCTCCACGACGATCTCGTGCCGGCTCGTCGTCATGACCGCGAAGAGACCGTAGCTGCCGACGATGTGGAACGGCGAGAAGAAGCCGTCGACCGCGCGCGCCGCCAAAGGCGGCATGCCGCCGAGGCGCAAATCGAGCTCGACCAGGCTGCAGAAGAGGGTCACCACCGCGAAGCCGCCGACGATCGCCGCGACGGCCCGTCTCGGCGGATTGCGCTTGGCGCGCACGGTGACAAACTCCTGAAGACGCGAGGGGAGACACTTGCGCAGAGCGGCGTCGTCGAAGAGCGGCAGGCATAGCAGCATGGTCTGCAGATTGAACCAGTTGTAATTGCCGGTGAGGACGATCGAGAGCTGCAGCAGCAGAAAGCCGAACGCCGCCACAAACCGCGGACGTCGCGGCAGGAAGATGAAAAACGGCAGCACCAGCTCGATGAAGAAAGTGCCGGCGGTGGCCACTGTCAGCACGCCCAGCGGCAGCCTCGCGGCGGACCAGGCGACGGGCGTCGGCAGTGGCTGGGTCAGGAAATGATAGGAGAGCGCCGAGAGGTTCCACCAGTTGGGATCGCCGCTCGCGAGCTTGACGACGCCGGACATGAACATGAAGCGGAAGAGGAGCCAGCGCAGCAGCCAGATTCCGGGCTGGGTCGCGAAGCTCAGCAGCAGCGCGATGAAGCCCGTCTCCAGCAGGAATATGTCCCACTGGTAGGTCATGAAGGTCTGTCCCGCATAGAGCAGCGAGAGATAAAGGAGGTAGAGCAGGAAGAGGCTGAGTCGCGGCAGGAGATTCAACGTGAGCAGCAGCGACAATCCCACGCCCGCCCAGCACACGGCCTCGATCGCGCCATCGCCGGCGTCGATCCAGAACACCATCGGCATGCGCAGGAAACGCTCCGGTCCGACCCGGCTCGCGATCGCCTGAGTGAGCTCGCCGAGCGGCAGGATGCCGTGGCTGCCGATGAGCCCCGCGGCTTGTACGGCGAAGGAGGCGAAGGCCGCGAGGTAGATCAGCCCCAGCAGGCGCAAAAAGAGATACGCGACGAGATGATATCTCGGCGGCTCATGCTGCCTACCCCAGAGCAGCAGGCTCAGACGGAAAAAGGCGGGCCGGTGCGCGGCGACGAAGGCATAAGCGTGCTCGGATGCCGGCGCGAAGCCCGGAAGCTTTCGATAGAGCCAGAGCCAGAACCCCTTGCCGCGGGCGTAGCTCAGCGTGAGGAAGCTTGCTTCGGCGGCGCTCGCGCGGCGTCCATCGGGCCCGATGAATTGCACCGCGCGCCGGAACTCCTCCGTCGAGATCTCTGGAAATCGCGCTCCGACTTCTTGATAGGGCCGATAATCGACACGGGCGCCGGTGAGCGCCCGCCAGTAGCGAGCCCAATAGCCGCAGAAGCCGCAATCGCCGTCAAAGACGAGCAGCGGTCGCGCCTTGCCGGATGCGATCAGGGGACGCTCGCTTCCCATCTCGACGCGCTCAGCCCATAAGCTCGGCCGTCCCGATAAAGCGTCCGTTCGGTTTCTGGCGAGGTGTCGAAGAACGATATGACCGCATCCGTTTCGCTCCTGGATCGAGGCGCGGCATCAGCATAGCCTCGATCCCCCGAAGTCGAAACGCATCCAGGCGGTGCTGGGGCATTCGAGCAGCGCCGCCGCACTGCGCCCTATTCGGGCCGCGCGGGATTGGTGCGCGAAATCGAGGTCAGGAGCTTCACCACTTCGGCTTGGCGATTGCAGCCGGTCTTCTGCAGCACGTGGGAGAGATGGGTTCGGACCGTATTGACGGAGAGAGCGCTGCTCTCGGCGATCCCGTGCACCGTTGCGCCCTCCGCGAGGGACCGGGCGACGCGCGCTTCGGCAGGCGTCAGGTCGAAGAGCGACTGCACGAGCTCGACGGGCGGCGCATGCGGCGCCACGACCGGCGTCACGATCAGCACGGCGGCGCTGCGGGCGAAGACATCGCGCGACGAGAGGCAGACCGGCACGACGTGCGCGATCATCGTCGCCTCCCTGTTGTCGTCGCGGACGGGAAATGACCGGACGCTCGCGCCGGAAATTCCCGAAGTCGCCTCCTGCAGCAGCTTGTCGGCGCTCTTGTCCTTCAGCGAGACGCGGCCGAATGCCCGCCATTGCACATGGGCGTCGAGCGCTTCCATCAACGAGTTCGCGGCGAGGACCTTGCCGCTTTGATCCAGCACGAGGGCCGCGAGGCCCACGAGCGCGAGCGTCTCGCTGGCGGTGCGGGCACGTTCGAGCCGCAGCCGCGCCGCCATCAGAGCGCTCCGAGCGAGGTGCGGGCGCAGCTTGTCGAGCTCGCGAATTACGCTGGCCTCGACCGGCCCCAAGGAATAGTCCCGCTCCAGGCTGATCGCGAAGGCATCCCCGGTGGGCAGGGGAACGCCGGTCGCAGCGGCCCAGCCCAGGCCGCGCGGATAGATGATGTCGCGATAGAAGGGATCGGCGCGCATCTCCTCTTCCGTATAGACCTCGCCTTCGGTCAGGAAGCCGCCGTGGCACGCCGCATGGAAGCGCCGGAACCGCTCGGAGCGAGCGACCCATCCACTGTCGACCAGAGGCTTCATTGCCTCGAATCCCAACGCCGTCGAGGCTGCGAACTGATGGATCTCGCCATTCGAGACGAACAGGAACCCCGCGCGCGCGGAGGCGATCTTGGCGAGATCGCCCAGGACTCCGGGCCAGCAGTCCGCGACGAAGGCGGACTCGTAAATGCGATCGACGAGTTGAGGGTCCATGCGGTTCCCCCTTGGGTGGCATCGAACGCGCTGAGACGACCGTTATACCCGAGCAAGACTCCCGAAATGCGGGTTTTATTCCGTGCCTCTCCCGCGAATGCGGTGCGGCGGAACTCCCCAACCAAGGGGATTGGCGACGACGCCGGCGCGCGCCCGCCGCGCAGCATCGCCAACGAATTCTGCCGATATCGACGCAACTTATGCGCGCGTCCATTTTTTGACATAGGGGGTATGTGAGCTGGGAACCTGACGCGCCCTAGGTCGCGTGTTAGTGAAGCCGCTGAAATCATTGAGCGCGACCGCAAACATTCGAATAAACCGCTGGCTGTGAGGGATGTCCTCGGCCGACGCGGTGATCTGCACCTTGGGTCCACATAAGGCACACTGGTAGCCACATGCCCGGCGAAGTCCGCCGCTTCAACGAAGGCAAAAGCGAGAACCGCCCGCCCGAAGGCTTGGCGCGGCGTCTCGCTGCGATCATCGCCGCCGATATCGTGGGCTACAGCCGTCTCATGGGCATGGACGAGGAGGGGACGCACGCGCGCGTCACGCGCTATCGGCGCGAGCTCATCGACCCCACGATCGCGGAACACCACGGTCGCGTGGTGAAGAACACCGGCGACGGATTCATTGCGGTCTTCGACAGCCCCGTCGAGGCGGTGCGCTGTTCCATCGTGATCCAGCAGAGCGTCACCGGACGCAGTGCCTCGCTGCCGGCGCAGCAGCAGATCCTCTATCGCATCGGCGTCAATCTCGGCGACGTCATCGTCGAGCCCGACGACGTCTACGGCGACGGCGTCAATGTCGCTGCGCGTCTGGAGCGCATGGCCGAGCCCGGCTCCGTCTACATCTCCGGCGGCGTCTACGAGCAGATCAAGAACAAGCTCGTGTGCGGCTACAAGGCGCTCGGCGACAAGCGCGTCAAGAACATCACCGACCCCGTCACCGTCTATCGCGTGCTAGCCGATCCGAGCGCGGTCAAAGCCGCGCGGCAGGTGCGCGGGCTCGTCGCGGCGCTGGCGATCGTCCTGGTGCTCGCGGTTGGGACGGGCATCGGCGCATTTTGGCTCTTCAATCGGTCGGAGATGGAAAGGCAGGGCGGCGAGACCGCTCGGGCGCCCGTTGCACCGCCGCCATCGGCATCGGCGCCTCCGAGTGCGGCACCGGCGGCACCCGGGACGGCCGCTGCTCCGACACCGGTTGTCGCGCCCGCGCCGGCGGGCGCGCCCTCGCTGCTCAGCGAGCCCGAAATGGTGATGCTGCCCGGTGGCAGCTTCGCCATGGGCAGCAACGAGGATGCAACCGAGAAGCCGATCCATCGCGTCTCGATCAGGCCATTCGCGATCGGCAAATATCCCGTCACGGTGCGGGAGTGGAAGGTCTGCGTCGCGGCAAATGCCTGCGCGGCAGCCGTCCTCGGCGCGGGCGCCGAGGACGACCGCCCCATCACGAATGTGAGCTGGGCGGACGCCGATCAATACGCGAAATGGCTCGCGCTCACGACACGCAAACCCTATCGGCTCCCGAGCGAGGCGGAATGGGAATATGCGGCGCGCGGCAACACCGAGAGCAAGTTCTGGTGGGGCGCCACGCTCTCCCTGGGCAAAGCCAATTGCAAGGGGTGCGGCGATCCCTATGACCCCGCGCAGCCGCTCAAGGTCGGACAGTTCGCGCCCAATCCCTTCGGCCTCTACGACATGGGCGGGAACGTCGCGCAATGGGTCGAGGATTGCTATCACCGCGATTTCGCGGGTGCGCCGTCGGACGGCTCAGCCTGGCTCGCGGGCGATTGCTTCACCCATGTCCTCAAGGGCGGATCGTGGCGCAACGATCCCAGCTACGTCCGTCCTGCGAGCCGCGATCAATACGATACGGCGGTGCGCTATCCGACCCACGGCTTCCGGGTAGCACGCTCCGAATAACCGGGGGAGGGGTGCAATGCTCACGCGGAGACTCTTGCTCGCGAGCGCCGCTGCGTCGGCGCTACCGCTGCGTTTCGCCTTGGCGACCTCGGCCCCGAGCGACGCCTATCTCTACATCATATCGCCCAACAACGGCGCGAAGGTCAAAAGCCCGTTCTGGTGCCGCTTCGGCCTAAGGAATATGGGTGTGACCCACGCGGGCGACGCCTACCCCAACGCCGGCCACCATCATCTCTTGATCGACGTGAAAGAGCCGCTCGATCCGAACGAGCCGATCCCGCAGGACAAGAACCACTTGCATTTCGGGGCTGGCCAAACCGAGGCACGGGTCGACTTGCCGCCCGGGAAGCATACGCTTCAACTCGTCTTGGGGGACGCCAACCACGTCCCATTCACCCCCATGGTGATGTCGAAGAAGATCACCATCACCGTCCTGCCGCATTAGCTTCCTCGATACGCAGGGAGTCTTCAGCGCTATTCTCCGGGCCGAGCGCAGTCGCTTGCGAGGGAGGGAGCGCGTGGAAATCGAGAAGCGTATCGCGGAGCTCGGATTGGACGTGCCGGACTTCGCGCGCGAGGGATATTACGGCGCGTCCTACGGCTCGATGAAGCCCTTTCACATCACGGGCAACCTGCTCTTCCTCTCGGGTCACGTACCCCAGCGCGGAGCCCACCTCGTCCATCCCGGCCGGTTGGGCGCCAACCTCACCCTCGAGGAGGGCCGCGCCGCGGCGCGGCTCACCGGCATCAACGTGATCGCCGGGATCAAGCAGGCGGTGGGCGATCTCGACCGCGTCAAGTCGATCGTGCGGACTCTCAACTTCGTGGTCTGCACGCCGGAATTCACGGAAGTCCACAAAGTCTCGAGCGGACTCTCCGACCTTCTGGTCGAGGTCTTCGGCGCGGAGCGCGGCACCGGCGGCCGTGCCACCATCGGCGTCATGGCGCTTGCGTCCGGGAGCTGTTTCGAGACCTGGGCGACGGTCGAGATTCGCTAGCGCCCGGCGGATTGCGAATTCATTGCTAAGCAAAAATCGCACGTATAGGCTCGATCTCTTTTCGTGAGAGCCCCGACGCGCCATGCCGCAAAAGGATGACGTTCCGAGGATTCGAGACCACGACGTCCCGGCGGTCGGCGGCCCTGAAATACCGCCGATAAGGGACCACGACGTCTCCCTTCAGCCGAGCGGAGGCCAGACCACCCAGCGCTCTCGGGGCGAGCGGCAACCCACGCGATCGAGGGCGCCGCTCATCGCGCTTGTGATGGTTGCCATTCTCGGCGCGATTGCGATAGGCGTTGCCGTTCTCGCTGGAAAGTCGGGCGAGCGGCAGACGGCCGCGCCCAATCCCGCGGTCGTGGCCGCTCACGCCAAGCAATGGACGCTCTACGATCTCGCGCGACCGCAATTCCTCGAATACCACGTCTGGATCTGGGTGAGCCGAGACGGCGACCTCACCTGGACCGATCGCGTCGATGCCGTGATCAAAGAGGTCGCCGGGGTCAGCCGCGAAATCCCGGATCTCGACGTGATGATCCGCCTGCCGCGGCAATTCGAGCTCGGCCACGTGATCTCGCCGGGAGACACGATCCAATGCAGCGAGCCCACCTATCTCGCGTGGCGTCACGGCGTTCCCGGAATCATTTCCGCGCTTGTGAAGGGCGGCGTCAGCGAGCGGGCCATCCGCAGCCCTGTCTTCGCGGATTGCGGAAAGGGCACGCCCTCGCCTGCCGCTGCGTCGGACGACCGGCTCTATCGGATCGAGATTTGGCTGAAGAGCCCCGCGCTCAATTGATCCGCGCGCGAGCCCGTTACTGCAGCATGTCCGGGCCGCCGGTTCGGTAGTACCACATATCCATGGCCTCGCCGTGCTCGTAGGGGTCGAAGATCCTTTGAGTATAGTTGAGGCCGCCCTCTGCGCCCTCGGCGTCGAAGACGTTGAAGCCGCCCTGGTGCCCGGCGTTGAAGGCGTGCGAGCTGGTCGGGTTGAATTTGGATTGGGTGATCACCAGCGCTCGCGAGCCGTCGCCCGCCTCGGCCAGCTTTCTTTTCAACTCGTCGGGAGTGATGCGAACGAAACCGCCGTCGGCATGCGCCAGATTCTCCGCCTCCGACAGAGTGCGGAACCGACGGTTCCCATAAAGGGATTTGAGCAGATCCTTCATTTCCTGCACCGTCGGCGGCCGATCCCCCGGCCAGTTCTTGAAGTTGTCGGCGGTCCAGTTGGCGAAGCCGGTATCCTCCTTCATGTCCGCGGCGATCGATCGTGGCAAGCAGCCAAATCGCAACCCGCTGGGATTGACCGTCGCGCAGGTTCCTTGCGTGCCCACCGGTTTGGTGGGCTGATCCGCCTTTATTTTCTTCAGCGCCTTTGCCCGGTCGAGGGCCTTCTTGACGCGAGGGACCGCCTTGCAGGCCGTCCGCACCACGGCACCGCCGGCTGCAGAGACGGCGCCGCCGAGGACGCGCTGCGCCGCGAGCGTACCGAGCGTTCCCGCACCGTCCTGCTTTGCGTGCTCGAGCGTATCGAGCATCCCCTGCCAGACCTGCTTCTTGAACGTCTCGTTGTCCTGCGCGAGCATGCCCATGAGCAACTGGACGTTCTTGATCTGCTGCTGGGCGAAGGCCTGCGGATTCATCACCTGCGCCGCGGCGGATCCGATGGTCTGCCCGAAGGCCGTCAGCATGCGGTCCGCCTGCTGGCCCATCCCGACCATCGTGTCGAGCGCCTCGTTGCCGGTCGATTTCAGTTGCTGCTGACAGTCGCCCGGAGGCTGCGCCTGATTATTCTGGGGATTGCTGCCGTGCGAATTCTGCGGTGGCCGCTGCGGCGGTTGCTGCCCCTGCTGCGGCGGGGTGTTGCTGGCGACGGGTCCGCGCGGCGGCGTCTGGGAGGGCGACGGCTGACGCTGCGTATGCGCCCGGTAGATCGGCTGGTAGCAGCCCCAGGCTTGCTGGATCAAGCTCGCCGCCTGCTTCAAGAGGTCGTTCGCCTGTTTGGTGATGGATTCCGACTGGGGGTCCGGCGTGCGCCGCGCAGTCTTGAAGAGCTGCGATGCCTGCTCGATCAGGGACTGCGCGGAGTGCAGCGGCCCCCAGCAGGAGCCGAGATCGCCCCCACTGGTCTCCCCGCCCTTTTGGCAGTCCGGCGGGTCCTTCCAATTCGGGGCGTCACTGATTTGCCAGGCCTGCAGCGCATTCTTCGCCTGCCGATAGGACTCGTCGAAGCAGGCATAGTCCTGCGCGCTGCCGGTGAGCGGCTTTCCCCCATCGTTGGTGTTGGTACTGAAGACGTCTCCGCCGCTCGACTGCGCCCGCGCGAGCGTCGAGCAGAGGATGAAGCCGACGATCAACGCCGCCGCGCGCAGGGGTTGCATGTCCCGACTATTGCACGCTTTTACGAGCGCCGCCACGATGCGAGGAGGGCCGTGCGCGGAGGGCCGTTGGTGCTAGGGGAGGGACTCGGATGAGCGGCGAGAAGACACCGCTCTCGTTGAGCGAGCTTTGGGAGAGGGAGGCGCGGCGCTGGGCGAAGTGGGCGCGCGAGCCCGGGCACGATTCCTATTGGCGCTTTCATCGCGACCAGTTCTTCGCACTCGTGCCGGAGCCGGGCAGGCTCACCCTCGATGTCGGCTGCGGCGAGGGCCGGGTCAGTCGCGACCTCAAGCGGCTCGGTCATAGCGTCATCGGTCTCGATGCCAGCGCCACCTTGATCGATCTCGCGCGCGAGGCCGATCCCGGCGGCACATACTTTCACGCGCGCGCCTCCGCAATACCGCTCGAGGACGCGTGCGCCGATCTCGTCATCGCCTTCATGTCGCTGCAGGACGTCGACGATCTCGAGCCCTCCGTTCTGGAGATTGCGCGAGTGCTGCAAAACGGGGGACGCGCCTGTGTCGCCATCGTTCATCCCCTGAACTCCGCGGGCAAATTCGCGACCGCCGAGGCGGAGAGCGAATTCGTCATCAAGGGCTCCTACATCGACGCATTCCGCTACAGCGACCGGGTCGAGAACAACGGGCTCGAGATGACCTTCCACAGCAAGCACCGGCCGCTCGAGCACTTCAGCCGGGCCTTCGAGGGGGCCGGGATGGTCTTGGAAGCAATTCGCGAGCACCCCGTTCCCGACCGCGCCGCGAAGAAGCCGTCCTCGCGCCGCTGGCAGCGCGTACCGCTCTTCATGGACATGCGCGCGCGCAAGCTCGCACGCTGAATTCGAGCATGTCGCGGCGTTTGCGCGTCAAGTAGGATGGTCGTGGCAGCACCGCACCCCCATGAGGTTCCGATGGCATCCCCGCGCTTGCTGAAGCTCTTGCTGCTTGCGGCCCTGGCGCTCTGCATCGGCTCCGGCGCCGCCACCGCGCAAGGCGCCAAACCGCCGGCGGCCGATCCGCTCGCCCGCTTCCGAGCCTCCTTGTTGCCGCCGCCGGCCCCGTCCGAGATCAGCCTGCGACAGAGCGTCTATGTTCCCGCCTATTCGAGCCTCGTCGGCGCCGGCGGTCCGGCGCGGCTCGATTTCGCGGTGACGCTCGCTGTGCGCAACACCTCCGCGACCCTGCCTTTGGTGGTGGAGCGCATCGATTACTACGACACCAACGGCAATCTGGTTGAGCGCTATATCCCGACCGCGGTAGCGGTTCGGCCATTGGGGACCATCGAGATCCTGATCGCGACCGACGACCTCCGCGGCGGCACGGGAGCGAATTTCCTCGTGGACTGGGGCGCAACCCAGGCCATTTCCGAGCCGGTGGTCGAGGCCGTGATGGTGGGCTCGAGCGGCACCCGAGGCTTCGCCTTCGTCTCGCCCGGCCATCCGATCCGCGTGCTCGGGAAGTAGCGTCCGCGCAAATCGCCGAAGGAAACGGCGCGCCTTATCGTGCAACCCCTGAAGAGTCGGTAGGGGTCAGCGGCGTCCGCGGGCCCAGCCGCCGCCGCCGAAGGATCGCCCTCCGCCGCCGAACGAGCGCGATCCGCCCCAGCCGCCGCCGCTGCCTTCGTAGCGGGCATTCGAGGTTTCGCCGCGCTCCCGGTTCTGAGCCTCGCGGTCGACGTTCGAGCTCGGCGCCTGGCTCGAAGGATGGGAGCCGGAGCCGGTGCCGCTAGCGCTGCTCGGCGGCTTCGAGCTGCTCGAGCTCGGCGAGGTGTTGCTCCAGCTTCCATTGCTGTATTTCTGCCAAGAGCCGCCGGTGTTGCGGTAGACGTTGCCGTCGTGATCCGCGTACATGTTGCCGCTCGCGGTCTTTCCGACGGCCGTGTTGCCGTGGGCGGTCGAGGTACCGGCAGCCTTGGCTCCCGAAGTGGACTGCGCGCTCGCCTCCGTCCCCTGCGACGTCGTCTGATGTTGCGCGGTGACGGTTTCGTTGCCGTGGCTGACGACGGAGCTGCCCCACTGACCGTATGCGTTCGAGTGCTGCTCCGTCGCGGCATAGGTTCCCGTGCGCGGATTGTAGGCTTGGGCAGCCGTTGCGCTGCCGTAAGCCGTCGAGGCCGTCGCGCCGCGCGCGTAGGTTCCGGTGTAGGGATTGTAGGCTTGGCCGACGCTCGCGCTGCCGTAGGGACCGTAAGCAGTGGCACCGCGCGCGTAGGTTCCGGTGTAAGGATTGTAGGAGGCACCGACCGCGGCGCCGCCATAGGGTCCGTACACTCCCTGACCGACGCCATAGGCTCCCGTGTAGGGGTTGTAATAGGAGCCGACGCCATAGGTCGCGGCGTAGGGGTGATAGACGGGATAGGCGCCCGCGGGGTAGCCGTAATAGGGCGGATAATAGTAGCCGGTGCCGCTCGCGAGGACCGCGCCTGCGGCGAGCCCCGTGATGAACATGCCGTAATAGCCCGCGGTATAGCTCGCCTGCACATAGCCGTCGGGCAGCGTCGTCTGCGTTACATAGGTCACGTTGTAGACGGGCGAACTCGGCGGGATCGTGTAGATCTCCTGCGGCACGGAGCTCGCGGTTGTCCAGGGACCGTTCGGGCTCGTCGACATGAACCACAGGCCCTGAAGGCAAAGGTAATAGATGTCGCCGACCCTGATGACCTTGTCGGAGGTGTTGGTCGCATAGGAGAGCGACGTGCCCTCGATCGGCTTGAACTCGGGCGAGCCGGAGTAGTCGACCTTGACCTCCGCCGCCGCCTTCTTGGGATCGATCACGGCCGTGGTTGGGATTTGCGCGAGCAGCACGGCGTCCTTGGCCTCCTCGGTGCCCGGAACCGAGGAGAGCACGCGACCGGCGGGGCTCGTCGGCGGAATCTTCGCGAAGTCCGCCGGCAGATCCGTGGTCGTATAGGTCCAGGGCCCCTCGAGATTGGCGGCGCGGAACCAGCGCCCCGCGGCCAGGTAGTAATATTGCGAGGTCGGCGCGTAGATGAAGACGTCGCTGTCGGTATTCGAGGCGAAGGCGAGCTGCGTGCCGGCGATTTGCGTGTAGGAGGGCGGCCCCTTGAAGAGGATGAGCTCGGCGGGCTCCGCGGTGTAGAACACCTTTGGCACGGCCGCGCTTTGCTTCGGCGCCGGAAACGCCTTCGCCTTCTTGAGGGCGTCCCATTGCGGGTCGCGCTCGATTCGCGACATGTCGCTCGGGAGGCGATTCGTGTAGACCCAGGGCCCGATCGGGCTGTTCGTCGTGAGCCATTCGGCGTCATCGAAGAGGTAATAGCTCGAGCTCGCGGTGTCGAAGAACAAGGGCCAATTCGAATTCACCACGAATTGCAGCGAGGTTTCCGCGACCTTGCCCCAGACCGGCTGCCCGTCGCTCTGCAGCAGGATCGCCGGGCCGTAGCTCACGAAGATCTTGGGGGGATCGTTCTTGACGGTGACGGTCGGATTCTCTTTGGGCTTCGTCGCCAAGGCCATGAAGCGGTCGAGGGACAAGATCACGACATGACCGGGTTTGAGGAAGGACCGCAGGAGCTTGTCCATACGCTTGGACTGGTCGGCGTTCAGCGACGGGAAGGTCACCTCGAGAATCTTGAAGTCGGTGATCACGACCTCGCGCGCGTCGACATTCACCTCGGTGTGCGCGTGCATGACCCAGATGCCGACGACGGGCTTCTCGTTGGCCGGGGTCAGCGTGAACGCGGAGCGGAAATCGAGCTCGTGGAAACTCTCCCAGACGTCGACTTGCGGCTGGTAATAGACCAGCGTCGCCTCCGACGTCTTGAGCTCGTGCGGCCAGCCGGGATCCCGGACGGGCTCCTCGGCGAAGGCGATGCGCACCGGAGCAAGAAGCAAAATCAGGAGCAGGAAAAGCCGCTTCATCGGAGCCAATCCCCCAGTTCGCGATCCCGGCGCGTTCCACGATTGCGCTGCGCAAAGCCTAGCGCAATCGATCCGGGTCAACAGATATATTGCTATGCGCGCGGTGCAACGCATTTCTGCTTACGGTCATGTACGGCTTGGTGCGGCTCGCCGAGTCGGGGCAGGCGTTCCGCTTCGCTGCATCGACTGCGCCGACTCTATTTTTGGGTCGAGGACTCCTCGGCCATTGAACGGCCCGGAGCCTGCCAAGCGAGCTCTCGCAGGAGATCGGGGTTTCCCTGTAGTCGCCCGCTGGGGACAGCGAATTGGGCTCGGAAGCGCGTATCCTCCGGTCGCTCGCTGACATCCCCTTCAAATCGCATAATGGCGATCTAGCTTTCGAATACGGGGAGCGATCCGATGCGGTGGGACGATTTCCGGCGTAGCGACAACATCGAGGATCGGCGCGGCGACGGCAGCGGCGGCGGGATGCTGCCGGGCGGCGGCGGACTTCCCATTCGCGGCGGCCATATCGGGATCGGCGGGCTCCTCGTCCTCCTGGTGCTGGGCTGGATCCTCGGCATCAACCCGCTCGCGCTGCTCGGCGGAGCGGACTTCGACGACGGCGGCCAAACCTATCAAGCGCCCTCGGGCTCGACCGGCACTCCGCAGGACCAGATGGCGCAATTCGTGGCGGCCGTGCTCGGCGATACCGAGGATCGCTGGACCGAGATCTTCCGGGCCAATGGACGCAATTATATCCCGCCGAAGCTGGTGCTGTTCTCGAGCGTGACGCGCTCGGCCTGCGGCACCGCCCAGTCCGCGATGGGTCCGTTCTATTGTCCGAACGACCAGCGCGTCTACCTCGATACCGCCTTCTTCAAGATGATGCAGACGCAGCTTCACGGCTGTCAGGTCGGCAGCAAGGCCTGCGAGTTCTCTCAGGCCTATGTGATCGCCCATGAGGTGGGCCATCACGTGCAGAACCTGCTGGGTACTCTCGACAAGGCGCATCGCCTGCAGAACAGCTCGGGGGAGACGGCGGGAAATCGCGTCCAGGTCCGGGTCGAGTTGCAGGCCGACTGCTTCGCGGGCGTCTGGGCCAATCACTCCGAGGCGAAGTGGAAATTCCTCGAGCCCGGCGACGTCGAGGCGGCACTCCAGACGGCGTCTGCGATCGGCGACGACATCCTGCAGAAGCGCGCACAGGGCTATGCGGTGCCCGACAGCTTTACCCACGGCACCGCCGCACAGCGCACGCATTGGTTCACCGTCGGCCTCAAGAACGGCACCGTCGAGAGCTGCGACACCTTCTCGCCGTCGCAGCCCTAGGGGCCAAAGAGCGAGACCGCTTGCAGACCCGCGGGGAGCTGTGCGAGCGTTTTCCTGTGTCTGGCTGGGTACGCACATCGTGCATGAGGTCAGGAGGTGACAATGCCGATTGAAGTCCGCAGCCTCGCCCGCGTCCCCATCGTTCTGGCATTGACGGCGCTCGCGCCGACGGCCGCTCTTGCTCAGGCGCCGCAAGACACGGTCAATGGAACGCCGGCGGCTCGCGAGGGCAATATCTACGATGGTCACAGGCACCGGATCGACGTCCCGGCCCCGTCGGCGCAGAGCGACGCGGAGGTGGAAGCCGAGGTCCAGGAGCTCCTGAAGCAGACCGAGCAGCAGGATAAACAGTCGCAACGTCAGCAGAAGAACGCGCCCGGCGACACTCCTCCGCCGCGCTGACGGCGATCGCTCCGCCGCCCTATTCGGTGCCCTTCGGCGGATCGAAGCTCGGCTCTTTCTCGAATTTTCGCACGGAGTTCATGCCCTCGACCCAGTGCTGCGCGGAGCGGGTCCAGACCTGCGCTTTAGGCACGAGCTGATCGCGCTGGCGTGCGGTGCCGACGCGGATATTGTGTACCTTGGGCTCGGCCTCGGCGGGGCTCGCCGTAATCTGTGTCCCGCATTCGGGACAAAAGGCTTGCGCCCGTCTCCGCCCACTCTCCGCGGTCTTGAAGTAAATCCTGAGATCGCCCGAGCGCAGCTTGAAGCTACCCGCGCGCGCAGGCACGGAGGTGCGAAAGGCGGAGCCCGACAACGTCTGGCAATCCGTGCAGTGGCAGATCATGACCTTCTCGGGATCGACATCGGCCTCGTATGTGACGTAGCCGCAATGGCATCCGCCGTCGATCTTCATGGTTTGGACTCCCCATTTCAGCTTCGCATCCGAAATGCCTTCTCGCGCGCCGCGGCGATCATTTTGCGGAGACGCTCGCGCTCGATCTTCCCCGTCGCGTTCCGGGGGATGGTATGGAGCAGCTCGATGTGGAAGAGCCCGACGTGGAAGGTGCTGAAGGCGAAGGTCGCGCGCTGGAGAATATCATTCGGCGGGAGCCGGGGCTCGGCCACGCCGACGCAGATCTCCTCGATCCCGTCTGCGTTTCGCAGCGTACAGACGCCGAGGTCCCGCGCGGGAATATGCTTCGCGAGCCACTCCTCCACCGACTCCGGCGCGATTTTGCCGCCGCCGATGTTGAGGAGCTCGTCGCCCCTCCCGAGGAGACGCAGGCGCGGCCCTGCATGGAGCTCCGCGAGGTCGCCGGGATAAAACCAGCCGTCGCGAAACATCGCGCGGGTCGCTTCATCGTCGTTCCAATAGCCGCTCGCCATGTACTCGCTCCGCACCCGGATACGACCGGCGCGTCCCTGCGGAAGCGGGCTCCCGTCCCCGCCGACGATCTCGATCTCGACGCCGGGAAAGGGCGTCCCGAGCTCGCCGCTCTCGCCTTGCGGCACGTAGGCGATGAAGCCGGATTCGTTGGAGCCGTAATAGTCGAAGATCGCGGTCGCGAGGCGCTCGAGCACGCGCTTGCGGAGCGCCGGCACCAGCGCCGCGCCGAAGGAGGTCACCGTCAGCGCCCGCGGCCTTGCGAAGTCGGGCGGCAGCCGGTCCAGCATCTGCTTGAGCTGCAGCGGCCAGAGAATGACGTGCGTGATGCCGTGGATCCCGATCGCGCGCTCGACGTCGGCCGCGTCGCGGAAGCTCTCGATGACGACGGTGCCGCCGACCTCGATGCAGGCCTTCGCGTGGTGGTACATGGCGCCCACCGTGAAGGGCATGGTCAGCAGGAACCGGGAGCTCTCATCGAGCCGCGCATGCGCGACATAGACGCCGATCCGCCGCCCATGCACGGCGCGCGTCAGCAGCAGGTATTTCGCAAGCCCCGTCGTTCCGGAGGTACGGATGAGACGGAGCGGATCGTCGGGCATCGCGGGCACGCCGGCATCGCCGCCCGCATCGCCTCGGGCCTCGACGCTCCGGCGCCATTCGTCGCTGAGGAGGAAGCGGGGCGTCGTGGTCGGGAGCGGGCAATTGGGCTCGACCAGCGCGAGATCGACGCGGGCGAGGAGCTCCCGCGTCCCCAGCTCGCCGCTGCCGAAGGAGACCGTCACCAGCGCGAGCTGCTCGCAGGCGAGCAGCAGCAGCCAATGCAGGTAGAGATCCTCGCAGCCAACCGCGACCAGCGCGCCGCGCCGCAAGCCGAGCTCGTGAAGCGCCCGGGTGTAGAGGGCGATCTCGCGGGCGAATTGCGCGTAGCCGACGGCGCGCCCGCGATCGACGACCGCGACGGCATCCGGCCGCTCCACGGCAAGGGCCGCAATCCGCGTCGGTGTCGTGGGCCGGCTCGCGCCCATCATGCCCTAGCGGCGGTGGAGGGTGATGCAGGAGATGATGAAGTCGACGTCGGTGCCATTGGTCGAGAGCGGGCAATGGACGCGCGACATCAGATAGGGACGGTCGGGCTTGAAGGCGGTGACAGCCTCGCCCTCGAGGAATTGCGGCTGGCGCGAGGCCGTGACGAAGCAATAGTTCTGGTAGGCCGAGCCCGAGAGATTGTTGAGCGCCATCTCCCGCACGCGCTTTCCCGTCATGTTGCCGAGCCGGGAGACGATCTCCTCGCCGATGATGCGATAGCGGAAGTCGAGCGGCTTCGGGATCACCTCCGTCAGGACGATGTTCGGGAGGAACTGCGCCATGTCGACGGGGTCCATCTCGGCCTTGGTTGGAAGCACCTTGGTGCCGCGGCGCGAGAGCCAGAAATCGTGAAACTTCCGCACGAGGTCGCTGGAGACGAGGTCGGGAGTGGTCCCGACCTTGAACCCGGGAGCGTCGGAGCCGCCGTCCCCCTGCGCATCGCTTGCTTCACTCATCGACCGCCGCTCTCAGCGCAATTTCCCCGCATCCGAGATACTCCCATTTGACCGTGTTCCGTCGCCGGGCGCAACCGCGCCCCTTCATCCCTCGAGAAAATCGGAGAGATGCGCCGCAACTTTCGCGGGCGCTTCCACGAGCGCGAGGTGACGCAGGTGCGGGAGGATCGCCAATCGTGCTTCCGGCAGCCGCGCCGCGAGTGCCCGCGACATCGCGGGCGTCGAGCCCACGTCATTCTCGGCGGTGAGCACCAGCGTCGGGCAGCGGATCGAGGCGACGAGCGGCGGCAGCTCCGGGTCGGCCGTGGCGAAGACGCGATAGCTCGCGAGATAGGCGGCGGGGTCGTTGCCGCGCATGCGACGCCCGATCGCGGCGACAACCTCGGGCCGAGCCGCGGCAAAGCCCGGCGTGAACCAGCGCTCGAGCGCGGCCTCGATCGAGGCCTCGAGCTCGCCCGCCTCCACGCGGGCGAGCCGGGCTCCGACCGCCGCGCGCTCGGCGGGACTCCGGTCGTGGACCACGTTAAGGAGAGCGAGACGCCGCAGGCGATCCCCGAAGCGAGCGGCAAAGGCCTCCGCGACGAGGCCGCCCAGGGAGAAGCCTGCGAGATCGAAGCGCTCGAGGCCGAGCGCGTCGGAAAGACGCGCGAGCTGCAACGCGAAATCCGCGAGCCGATAGGGTCCCGGCGGTTTCGCGCTGCCGCCGTGGCCGAGCATGTCGTAGCGGAGGATCCGGCGCCCCTGCTGCAGCAGCGGCACCATCGGCTCCCAGATCTCGAGGTCGAGGCCGACGCCGTGCACGAGGACGAGCGGAGCGCCCTCGCCGGTCGCGCGGTAGTGCGTGCCGCCGGCCTCGCTCACGCCCGCGCGCGCTCGGCGGGCGCCTCGCGCCGGAGCCGCGGCAGCACGGCCTCGTTGAAGAGGCGGATGCTGCGCATGACCTTCTCGTGGCTGACGCCCGGGAAGGACGACCAGAGCAGCAGGTATTGCAGGTTCAGCGTCTCCTTGAGCTCGCGGATCTTCTCGACGATGTAGTCGGGAGTGCCGAAGAGCAGATTGCGCGGATGGAGCCAATCGTAGGTGAGCGCATCGAGTTTGCCCGGCGTCTTCGGCAGCTCCTCGCCCGGCAGCAGATGATTGCCGAGGCCGCGCCAATGACAGACCCAGCGGAGATAGGCGAGGATGCCCTCGCCTGCCGCGCGTTGGGCCTCCTCCATGGTCTCCGCGACGTAGAGGTCGCGGACGAGCGAGAGCCCCTCGCCGAGCGCGACCTCCTTGCCGCGCGCCTTCGAGGCGGTGTCGCGGTATAGCTCGAACCTGCCCTTGAGCGAGGCGACCGGCGGAATCCAGAACATGCCCTTGAGCCCGTTCTCCGCCGCCCATTGGATCGAGCGCGGCGTGTCGATCACCTGCCAGAGCGGCGGGTGCGGCTGCTGCAGCGGACGCGGCACGAGCGCGAGCTTCGTCAGCTCCTTCGTCTCGAGATTCTGATAGGCCGCCGATTTCGGGCTCTGCGCGTGATCCCAGACATAGTTGGGCTCGGGGAACCGATAGGCCTTGCCCTGGAAGTCGAAGAAGGGCTCGCTCCAGGCGCGGCGGAGGATCGCCACCGAATCCTCGAAGATCGCGCGGTTCTGCTCCTCGTTCCTGGTGTCCGCGGCCTTGTTGAGGTTGAGCGCCTCACGCCCATAGAGTCCGCGGCCGAGCCCGACCTCCACGCGGCCGCCGCTCATGTGATCGAGCATCGCGATGTCCTCGGCAAGGCGCAGCGGATGCCAGAAGGTCACGATGTTCGCGGCTTGTCCGAGCCGGATGCGGCTCGTGTGCGCGGCGATGTCCGCGCTCATGAGCACGGGGTTGGGGCAGACCTCGAATCCCTCGAAGCCGAAGTGATGCTCCGTGAACCAGATCGAATCCCACCCCGCGGCCTCGCAGGTCTGCGCGATCTCCCGCGTCTCCGCCACCACCTGGTGAAAGGGCTTCTTCAAGCCGAGATCGTTCTGGTTCGCGAAATAGCCGAGCTTCACGACGGAGCCTCCTGCTCGAGGTTGGAGCGCCCGAGCATCATGCACGATTCGACGGCCACGCGCGCCCCTCCCTCCGTGAGGAGGAGGGTAGGGAGGGGCCAGTCACAAGCTGCGCTTGATGCCGAGCCCCTGATCGATCCGCCTTTCGAGATATTGGCTCAGCAGCGAGAGCGGCCAGCACAGCAGGAAGTAGAGGACGGCAACCGCGGGATAGACCCGCATGGGCTCGAAAGTGACGTTGGTCATGAGCTGGCCCGCGCGGGTCAGCTCGACCACGCCGATGATCGAGGCGATCGAGGTTCCCTTGATGAGCTGGACCAGGAACCCCACCGTCGGCGGGATCGAGATGCGCATCGCCTGCGGCAGGATCACGAAGCGGAGCTGGTGGAAATAGCCGAGCGCGAGGCACTGCGCCGCCTCCCATTGCGCACGCGGCACGGCCTCGATCGAGCCGCGCCAGATCTCCCCGAGAAAGGCCCCGGAATAAAGCGTGAAGGCGATGGTGACCGCGGGCCAGGCGTCGATCTCGACGTGGAAGAGCACGGTGATGCCGTAGAAGCATAGGAAGAGCTGCATCAGCACCGGCGTGCCCTGGAAGAGCTGGATGAAGCCGATCGCGAGCCAGCGCAGCGGCGCCACCGGCGAGGTCCGCAGCACCGCGACGAGCAGCCCCGCGATGCCGCCGCCCACGAAGGCGATGAGCGACAGCAGCAGCGTCCAGCGGATCGCCTCCACCAGGAAGAGGAACTCGGAAAGGCCGAACTCGCGGCTCACGGTCCTTGCCCCTAGGCCGGCCGGTTGCGGCGGAAGACCGCCCAGTAGATCGAGCCCAAGACCGCACGAAAGCCGAGCGCCATCGCGAGATAGATCCCGGTCGTCACGAAATAGAACTCGAAGGCGCGGAAGGTCGTGGACTGCATCGAATTGGTGACGGCCGTGAGCTCGACCGCGGAGATCGCGGAGACGATGCTCGAGCCCAGCATCATCAGCACGAACTGGCTCGCTAGCGCGGGAAAGACGATCTTCACCGCGGGAAAGAGGATCACGAAGCGAAAGGTCTGGAGCCGCGAGAGGCCGAGCGCGCGCGCCGCCTCCGACTGGCCCTGCGGCACCGCCTCGATGCCCGCGCGCACGATCTCGGTGCCGTAGGCGCCGAAATTGATGACCATGGCTGCGAGCGCCGCGTCGTTCGCCTCGAGCCGGATGCCGATGGCCGGCAGCGAGAAATAGATGATGAAGATCTGCACGAGGAAAGGCGTGTTGCGGATGGTCTCGACATAGGCCGCGACGGGCCAGCGCAGCAGGCGCGGGCCGTTCACCTTGGCGTAGGCGCCTGCGATCGAGAGCGCGAGCCCCAGCACGATCGCCATCGCCGAGAGGCGGATCGTGAGCCAAGCGCCCTCCGCCAGATCGCGCCAGTGGTCCCAAACGACGCCGAAGTGGAATACGTAGTTCACGGCCTCAAACCAAGCCTAGCAAGCCCCTCCCCCCTCGAGGGGGAGGGGCAATGCCGGGAGTCTCCGCGACTCACAACTGCGGCAGCGGTGGGAGCTCGACGCCGGTGTACTTCTTGTAGATGTCCGCGAGCACGCCGTTCTGCGTGTTGATGAAGACCCAGGTGTTGATCCACTGCAGGAGCTCGAAGTCGCCGGGACGCACCGCCGCCGCGTAATAGGCGGTGGTCACGGTGAACTTGTTCTCGAGCTTCTTGTCGGGATTTCGGTCTGCGACGGATTTCGCGGCGAAGGCGGACATGCCCGCGGCGTCGACCTGGCCCGAGATCAGCGCCTGGATCGTTGCGCCGATGTCGTCGAAATAGACGATGTTCGTCCCTTCGGGCGCGATCTTCGGCACCGTCGCCTCCTCGAGCGTCGCGCGGGTGATGCCGATGCGCTTCCCCTTGAGGTCGGCAGCCGTCTTGATCGCGGTCCCCGCGGGCGCGGTGATGACGATCGAGAGCGCGCCATGCGGGTTCGCGAACATCACGGTCTTCGCGCGCTCGAGGGTGATCGAGAGCGAGGAGATCGCGACGTCGGCCTTGCCCGAGAGCAGCGCCGGAATGCGATTGGGCGCCGTCACCTGCACGAGTTCGAGCTCGACGCCGAGGTCCTTCGCAAGCTGGCGGGCGGTTGCGATCTCGGAGCCGTCGGGCTTCCCTTCCTTGTCGAGAATGCCGAAGGGCGGCGAGGTCACCTCCGCGGTTATGCGGATCTTCTTCTCGCGGAGTATTCGATCGAGCGTGGTTTCCGCGCGCGCTCCCTCAGCCGCCAGGAGTGCGGGCAGCATCGCGATGAGAGCCACCGCGACCAGTCTCAGCACCTTCAACATGACGCTTCCTCCGTTGGTTGATCGTTAGGGTTTCTTGCCGCCCGCCGCCTCTCGCATGCCCGCGATCCCCGCGGCGAGCGCACTTTGCATGAGCGCGATGTCCGTGCCATAGCCGAGACAGCGGAACCCGCGCCCAAGCCAGGTACGCGCCGCCGCCGGATCCGTGACGAGGAACCCCGGAGCCTTTCCGTGCCGGCGGCAGGCCGCGACCAGCCGCTCCACCGCCTTCAGGAAATCCGGATGATCGAATTGCCCGGTGATGCCCATGGAGTTCGTGAGGTCGTAATGGCCGAGCCAGACCACGTCGATCCCCGGCACCGCGGCGATCGCCTCCACGTTCTTGATGCCGTCGACGGTCTCCACCAGCGCGATCGTGAGCGTGCGGGCATTGGCCTCGGCCATCTTCCGGGTGACGTCGCCGCCGGTGTATTCGTCATGCGCCATGTTGAAGGCGAGGCCGCGCACGCCCTCAGGCCGATAGCGGCACCACTTCGCGAGGCTCTCCGCCTGCGCCGCGGTTTCCATCATCGGCACCATAATGCCCATGGCACCTGCATCGAGGACGGGCGCCACGAGGTGATAGTGGAGGCCGGGGACGCGGACCATCGGCACGATCCCCGCGCCGTGCGAGGCCGCGATCTGCGCCTTGACCGTTTCGATGCCGATGCCGCTGTGCTCGGTGTCGAGGACGACGAACTCGGCGCCCGCGCGCGCGAGCACCGCCGGAAGGCCCGGCGTGAAGAACTCGAAGGCCATGGTGCCGAAAGCGGTGCCGCCCTGCAGCAGCTTGGCGCGCACGGGGTTGGGCCGCATGAGGTCGCTCATCGCATCAGCCTCCGATCTCCGAGGGAACGGCGACGCCGAGGCGTCGCGCGGCGCCCGCGATCTGCCGGCGGGTCTCGGCGTCGAGCGGGATTCCCGCGCTTTCACGCTCGGCGCGCGTCTGCAATTCGATCTCGCCGGGAAGCAGGACCTCGCCGCCCTTGACCGCGGGGGGCGAGCTCTTGACCCAGGCGACGAGCCGCTCGATGTCGCGCGCGAACACGCCGTCATCGCCGAAGGCCGAGGGCTCGAAGGCGAGCGTGAGCATGTTGTTGACGAGGCGCTTTGCGGTGGGATTCCGGGGATGGCTGCTGCCGCCGCCGCTCAAGGCGCCCGCGAGCACTTCGCAGAAGAACGAGAGCCCGGAGCCCTTGTGTCCGCCGAAAGGGAGGATCGCGCCCGGAGGCTCCGCGTAAAAGGCCGCCGGCTCCGTCGTCGGACGGCCCGTGCCGTCGATCAGATGTCCCGCGGGAATGGATGCGCCCTTGTTGCGCGCGACCTGGATCTTGCCCTCCGCCGTCGAGGAGGTCGCGATGTCGAGAATCGCGGGAGGGCGTCCGGGAATCGGCACGCCTGCGCCGATGGGATTGGCGGAGAGACGCCGATCGCTCCCGCCGTGGGGTGCGACGAGGATCCCGAAACCGGAGGTATTGACGTAATGGACGGAGACGAGCCCCTCCGCCGCGAGCTGCTCGGGCCAGGCCCCGATGCGGCCGAGATGTCCGGAATTGCGGATCGCGAGCGCCGCCATCCCGTGCGATCGCGCGCGCTCGGCCGCAATCGTCATCGCCTCGCGCCCGATCACCTGCCCGTAGCCGAAGCCGCCATCGACCACGACGATCGCGCCCCGCTCGCTCACGATCTCCGCGTGTCGATTGACGAGGAGGAGCCCGTCTCTGACCCAGCCCACGTATTTCGCGACGCGGATGACGCCGTGGGAATCGTGCCCCAGAAGATTGGCCTCGACGAGATGATCCGCCACGATCGCGGCCTCGCGCGCGTCGGATCCCGACGCCGCGAAGATCGCGGTGACGCAGTCCGAAAGGGGACGCGCACCGATCCTGATCTCTCCTCCCTGCGGTTCCGCGTCCATCCCGGCGCTCAATGCGCAGGCAGCAGCGTGAGCCGCCCGATCTCCCGGCTCACCACCATCTCCGCGCTCGCGGCATTGAACGCCTTGAAATGCGCGGTCTCCATATGCGCCTTGAAGGCGGCCTCGTCGTCGTAGATCTCATAGAGGAAGACGCGCGGCGAGCCGTCCTGGGGAACGCAGACGTCGAAGCGGCGGCAGCCCTTCTCCGTGCCGAGGGACTTCGCGGCATTCTCGCGGATGAGTGCCAGGAAGCGGTCGCGGCTCTCGGGCTTGAGCAGGAAACCGACGGTGATGACGAAGCCGGCCATGTGGGCTCCTTCAGGGCAGATCGCGAATCTTCGCGCCGATCAGCTCCGCCAATATGCCCGGCAGCGTCGGCATGAAACGCTCGCCGTGGCCGCGGATGTTCGCGAGATGATAGATCTGGTTGACGGCCTGCGCGATGAAGGCCGTGGCCGGTGCCGATTCCGCAAGGCGCGTGTAGAAGCGCATGTCCTTGCCGGCGATTCGGAGCGGACCCTTGAGCTTGCTGTCGTCGCCCTCGAGCACCCAGGGCATCATCATCTGGAACATCGCGCTGTTGGCGCCGCCGGAGGAGACCACCTTGTAGAGCGTGCGCAGGTCGACGCCGAGCTTCGCCGCGGTCGCGACCGCCTCCGCGATGACCGCGCTGGTGCCGATCGAGATGAAGTTGTTCACGAGCTTCAGCGTGTGCGCGCTGCCGAGCGGGCCGGCCTCGATGATGGTCTCGGCGTAGCACTCGATCACCGGACGCACTTTCGCGACGATCTCCGGGCGTCCCCCAAGGAAGGTGTTGAGCTTCCCCTCCTCCGCTTCCTTGGGCGTCCGGCCGAGGGGACCGTCGACCATCGCGCAGCCGCGCTTCTCGAGCTCGCTTCCGATGCGGCGCGTCGAATTGGGATCCGCTGTCGTGGAGTCCACGAGGATCATTCCGGGATGCGCGCCCGCGAGAAGGCCGCGCTCGCCGAAGACGGTCGCCTCGACCTCGACGCTCGAGGGGAGGCAGGTGAAGACGATGTCGCTTTGCGAAGCCGCTTCTTGCGCTGTCTTCGCCTCGCCGGCGCCGCGCGTCACGAGGTCCTGGACGGGCGCGCGATTGCGGTTGCCGAGTACGGTGAGCGGATATCCCTTGAGGAGGATGTTCTTCGCGGCGCCGTGGCCCATGAGGCCGACGCCGATATAGCCGATGCGGGGCTTCTCAGTCATGGCGCCCTCCCTGCGCGCGGCGGCCTGTGCGCGTCGCGCGATCGCCGCTCTCTCGCTCGTTTCTTTCCGGGGCTCAGCGTGCCGCAGCGAAGCCGCAGTGGCAACAGCCGATGCCGGTTGCAGGGCGCTCAGCGCCCTCGCTTGGGATTAGAGAAGGCGCTCAGCTTCAGTCTCTGTCGCAATAGGAAGATCGCCCGTATTTGATCGTGCACTGCGGCGTGCAGCCGACACCCCATTCGCACTGCTGGTAGGTGACGTCGTCGTCCGGCGGCGGTTGCGAGCCGCAGGATGAAAGTCCGAGCCCGAGCCCGAGCCAGAGCGCGCAGAGGAGAAGCGATACCAGGCGTCGCAACGCTTGCGACTTCGTGCTCTCGCGGCTCTCTCCGCCATCGCGTCGATCATTCATGGTTGCCCCATCTGAGCGAGTGCTTCGTGCATGATCCTTCCGGGGATGCGAATCACCCCGTCGAAAGGACGGTTGAACTCGACAATCAAGTACATGGCCAATCCTACCGAGAGCGCGGAGAAGAACATGACGCCGACCAAGGTCCCATTGAGCTGCGTGAGAAGCCCGTAGCCCCCGAAGAGAATCACCACCCAAAACAGGAGCACCCCCAGAAAAAGCTCGGGCACCGCATTGCCTCTTTGCGAGAACATCAGGACGCGGATTTCGCTGAGCGAGAGCGCGATTTGAATCGCCTGGGCCTGCGCGGTCCTCTGCGTACCGGTATGAGGCTCGAGCGCCGCCATCTGGGCGAAGAACGCGCCGGTCCCGTGGCTTCCTTTCAGCAGGTTCAAATCGGAGGCTTCCGTCGGACGGCTGGGCCAAATCCGCTCGACGGCCTCGGCGACTATGGAGCGGACTTCCTTGCGCGCATCGGCCGCCTCCGGCCCGTAGACCGCGAGGATGCGGTCGAGGAGGACGACCTTGCTCGCGAGGACCTCCACCTCTGCCGTCTGCGCGTCGTAGAAATTCTTGGCGGAGGCGATGAGGAGACTGAAGAGCACCGCAGCGAGCGTCGCGGTGAGCCCCACCACCACTTTGACGACGTCGCGCGAGTCATCCTGCAGGTGACCGTCCGGCAGTCGCAGGCGGATGAAGGTACCCAGCATCGCGCCGCCGAATACGAACGCGAAGGTGAGCACTGCGATCCAGGTGGCGGACATGACCCTCGCTGGGGATTGCTGCGCTTTTGCCGTTCCCCGCAGAATCCGATAGCAATCGCGCGCGAGGCGGACGATCCGGTCGATTCCTGAGCTTTGCGCTTATGTCGCAGTAGCGCCGGGCTCGGCGACGCAGCGGGGCCTTGAGTGCAGCCCGATAGGAGATACCCTCCCTCCCCGAGATTGCTTCCGCGGGAAGCCCGGTCATGGAGGTTTGAATGCAGTCGCTCCTCGGCAAGGTCTGTGTCGTTACCGGCGCGAGCCGCGGCTTGGGGCGCGCGATCGCGCTCGGCTATGCGGCCGAGGGCGCCGATGTCGTGCTGGCGGCGCGAACCCGTTCCGACCTCGAAGGGGTCGCGCGGGAGGTCGAGGCGAAGGGTCGGCGCGCCGTCGTCCGCACCCTCGACGTGACCAGGCCGGATGAGCTCGGGGCGCTCGCGGACGCCGCCGTCGCGGAGCTCGGGCGCATCGACGTCTGGGTCAACAACGCCGGCGGCTTCACCTCCGAGCCCGGCAGCACCAGCGAGTGGCTGGAGGTGACGGAAGCGGGTTGGGAGGCGATGCTGCGTCTCAACCTTATGGCGCAGGTCTTCGGGGCGCAGGCCGCCGCCCGCGCGATGCGCGCGCAGGGCAAGGGCGGCTCCATCATCTTCCTGAGCTCGATCGACAGCCTCTACGCCGCGCCGGGCGGCGAAGGCATCTACGGCGCCTGCAAGGCCGCGATCAACAACATCACCCAGACGATGGCGGTCGAGTTCGGGCAGTATGGCATCCGCGTCAACGCGATCGCGCCGGCGGTGATCGAGACGCCGCTCACGGCGCCGTGGCTCGCGACCGAAAAGGACCGGCGCGAGCGCGCGGCCTTTTATCCGCTGCGGCGCGTGGGACAGCCCGAGGACGTCGCGGGCGCCGCGCTCTATTTCGCCTCCGACGCCGCCGCCTGGGTCTCGGGCGCCGTGCTCCTGGTCTCCGGCGGCGCGGTGATGACCAGCGACCCCTACCGCTACCTCATGCGCGTCAACCGCTCGGTTCGCGAGGGGAGCTGAACGCCGTCAGTCCGTGGAACTCACGATCGCCTCGCCAAGCGCCACGAATTCCGCACTCTGCGTGCCGCTGGATCGAGCAGCGCCGCATCGTTTTTGAACAGCGAGTACGCTCGGATTCCCTCGGTTTCCGGGATTTTCCTGCTTCTCGCAAGCGCCGACGGGGCGTATATTCTAATTCAACTATGAGTCGCTGGGCATTGCGGAGGGACGCATGATGCTGCAGGGACTGAAAGCACCAGCGGGATTGGGCAGCCTCACAGCAACGGTGGCGTTGCTTGCGGGCATGCAGGGGGCGGAGGCGCAGAGTGCGCCGGCGCCGGGCGCGGGATCCTTCGACGGTTCGTTCCTTGTCCCGGGCACGCAGACCTCCATCAAGATGGGCGGCTACGTCAAAGGCGATTTCGTCTTCGACTTCTCTGCCCAGCAGAACATCAACGGCGGCGCATGTCCGGACTGCGCGCCTTTCGACGGCAATGCCACCGTCAATCCCGGTGCTGGCCACAACATCCACGGCACCTCGCAGATGACGGCGTCTGAGTCGCGCTTCAACATCATCACGGCGACGCCGACGGCCTATGGCCAGCTCAAGACCGACATCGAGGGCGACTTCACGAACGCCGACGGCCTCACCAACACCGGCTCGCTGCACCTGAACACGAACTCCTACGGATTCCGGCTCTTCTATGCCTACGGCATGCTGGGCCCGGTGCTCGCGGGCCAGTACCGCTCGGTGTTCCGCGATGCCGACACCGAGCCGGAGACGCTGGACTTCGGCGGGCCGATCGTGGCGGGTCCGCTGCGCGCGCCCCAGCTCCGTTACACCTTCGACTTCGGCAATGGACTCACCCTCGCGCTTGCGGCGGAAAATCCGCAGACCTTCGTGGTCGCAAACGACGTGACCGCCGGCGGCACGACCTTCGGCAACAAGCAGGGCGACAAGATCCCGGACTTCACGACCGCGCTCCGATATAGCGGCGACTGGGGCGAGATCTCCGCCCGCGCGGTCTTCCGCGATCTCTATTGGCATAACAGCGTCTTCAGCACCTCGGCGTTCGGCTGGGGCTTGGGCGTCTCCGGCCAGTTCACGGGCTGGTGGGGGAAGGACATCGCGGCCTTCCAGATCAATGGCGGCCAGGGCGCGGGCCGCTACCTCTATGCGGGGCAGATCACCAGTCCCGACTCCGGCATCTCCGAAATCAACAGCACCGATCTGAAGCCGATCGGCGGCATCAGCGCCATGGTGCAGTACCAGCACTGGTGGACCGACATGCTGCGCTCGACGGTCGCCGGAAGCTATGGGAAGCAATACGTGAACAACAACATCTTCCCGACCTGCACCGCGGACAGTCCCTGCGGTCCGCTCATCGACCACGCCTGGACCCTGCACGTGAACCTGATCTGGAGCCCGGTTCCGAACATCGATACCGGGATCGAGTGGATTCGCATGCAGGCGCGCAACCACGAGAACGTGAACGCGAATACGAACCGCTTCCAGACCTCGATGAAGTTCTATTTCTAGAGCGGTCGCCGGCTTGCGTCCTCGACTGCGGCCGCGCATGATTCCGCGAACGGTGTCGAGTCGCGGAAATTGGAAACGGCGCTCTATCGTCCGGTGAAGCGGTTCCTCGAGGGCCTCGGCTTCGAGGTCAAGGGCGAGGTGCGCGGCTGCGATCTCGTGGCGCTCAAGGGCAAGGGCCCGCCCGCCGTCGTGATCGGCGAATTGAAGCTCGCCTTCACGCTCGAGCTCATACTCCAGGGCGTCGACCGGAGCGCCGCCTGCGACGAGGTCTGGCTCGCGGTGCGGACCGCCGTCCGCGGGCGCCGGCGCGAGCGCGACCGGCGCGTCAAGAAGCTCTGCCGCCTGCTGGGCTTCGGCCTTCTCGGCGTCTCCTCGCGCGGACAGGTCGAGGTGCTGGTGCCGGCGGGGCCGTGGCGGCCGCGCCGCGACGGCGCGCGGCGCTCCGAGATCGTCGAGGAGCATCGCCGGCGCATCGGCGACCCCGCCTTGGGCGGCAGCACGCGCGCCCCCATCATGACGGCCTATCGCCAGCGCGCGCTCGCGGTCGCGGCAGCCCTTGCGGAGGGCCCGCGCCCGACGCGCGCCCTGAAGGAGGCGGCAGAGGACGCGTCGACGATCCTCCTGCGCAACGTCTACGGCTGGTTCGCGCGCGTCGAGCGCGGCGTCTACGGCCTCACGGATGCGGGCCGGGCGGCGCTTCGGCGCTGGCCGCCGATCGCTGCCATGGCCGAGCCGGTCGCCGTCCCCGCGCGCCCCGAGTCGGGCCCCAGCCTTGCCAGCGAAAGCCGAGTTCGGTAATGCTGGGGGCGGCGGTTTTCAGGGGAGTGTGATCATGCGCAAGGAAATCGGGTTGGCATTGGCGTTGCTCGCGATGCTGCCGACGCCTGCCCTGGCAGGCGGCGCCGGTCCCTCGGTCACCTCGACCTGGGGCATCATCATCATCATCATTGCGGTGATCGTCGGCTTCGTCCTCTGCCGGTTGACCAGGAAATAGAGCACCCGCGGTCGCGCGTCACCCCGGAGTGCCGCGCACGTCGCTGACGGAAATGATGGATTTGCTTCCAGCGCTGGCGTTCTGCGTGGTCGTCGCTGCAGAGCTCTGCCTGCCGCTGCGCACGCGATCCCGGAATTTGGGGGAGCGCTGGGTCGGCAACCTCGGGCTGTTCTTGGCAAACGCCCTGCTGGGCCTTTGGCTCGCTCCCCTGCTCGCGACGATCGGAGGAGCCGCGGCGACGCTCCCGGGCTGGCCTCTGTGGCTCGCGGCCTTTCTCGGTCTCGACCTTCTCGGCTATGCGACGCACCGCCTCTTCCACTGGGCCCCGGTGTGGCGAATTCACGCCGTCCATCACACCGATGCCGACGTCGACGCGACGACGGCCTTTCGGCATCACCCGCTCGAATTCGCCGCGACTCTCGCGACGACCTCGTTGCTCGGCTCCGCAATCGGAATTGCGCCCGCCGTCGTCGCCGCCTACGGCGCGGTCGCGCTCGCCGCGCAGATGCTGCAGCATGCGAACCTCTCCTTCCCCGATTGGCTCGAGCGTCCCGCGCGTGCACTCTTCGTGACGCCCGGCATGCACCGGATCCATCACTCGCGCGCGCCCGTGGACGCGAACGCCAATTTCGGCACCGTGCTCTCGATCTGGGACCGTCTTTTCCGCACCTATCGCTGCACCGCCGCCGGCGGCGGCGAGCCCGCAGCCTTCGGCGTCGCCGAATTCGCAGCCCCTCGTTACCAGCGACTTCCGGGAATGCTCCTGACGCCGCTCTACTGAGCGCGCCGGCCTCTCAGCTAAATCCCGCTTTGCGCAGGCCCTCGACGATGTGCTCGAGCGACTTCCGATCGACGTAGTAGCGCTCCAGGAAGCTCACGGTGCCGGCGAGCGAGGTGTCGAGGCCGCGCAGCACCTGCAGGTCGGGTGCCGCCTCCTCGACCCGGCCGAGTTGGCCCAATCCTGCGACGATGTAGCGTATGCAGTGCAGGTAGTCGGGCTTGATCGCGAGGCCATAGCGCCCGGCCTCCACCGCCTGCTCGTAGCGGCCGGAGAGATAGTGGCTTCCCGCAAGCGCCGGCATCCACATGTAGACCCGGGGGTCGTTCGGGCTGAGGCGCAGCGCACGGTTGACGAACTCGAATGCCTTCTCCGGGCTTCCGACGTAGTTGCTGAGGTTGCTCAGGTTGACGTAGGCGACGGCGTAGCTGGGATTGAGGCGGACGGCCTCCTCCATCTCGCGCATCGCCAGCACGATCTGGCGCATGTGCAGGCTCGCGAGACCCAGCGCGAAATGCGTGAACGGATCGCGGGCGTCGCGGAAGACCGCGCGCCGGCCGAGCTCCAGCGCCTCGGAGATGTTGCGCTGGGGATCGTCGGCCCAACCGCTGAGCATCGATTGCGAGAGACAGACCGAGAGCGCCGCGAGCGCCTGCGCGTAGTCGGGATCGGCGGCGATCGCCTTGCGGAACAGGTCCTGGGCCGCGACGTCGTCCTGCTTCGTCCGCCGGTAGTGGTGCCAGAGGCCCCGCTGCAGCAGATCGTAGGCGGCATAGCTGCTGGGGGCGGCGGAGGCGCGGTCGCGCTCGACCCGCAGCAGCTCCGGCTCCAGCACGCCGACGATGCTCGTCGCGATCTCGTCCTGCACGCCCAATATATTGCCGATCTCGCGGTCGTACTGCTCGGCGTAGATATGGAAGCCCGCATCCGCCTCGACGAGCTGGATGGTGATGCGAAAGCTCGAGCCCTCGCGGCGGACGCTGCCCTCGACCAGATAGCGCGCACCGAGCTCGCGTCCGACGGCCTTGATTTCGAATTTGCGCCCCTTGTAGGTGAAGGCGGAATTGCGGGAGATCACGGGAAAGCTGCGCCAGTTCGCGAGCGCCGTGGTGATGTCCTCGGTCAGCCCGTCGGCGAAATATTCCTCGTCGTGCGAATGGCTGAAGGTGTCGAGCGGCATCACCGCGATCGCCGGACGCCCGCCGAATCCCGCGACGATCGGCGAGGGAGTGCGGCCCGGCGCATAGGCGCCGATCGGAACCTTGATCCCGTCCTCGAGCAGGCGATAGATGCGAACCGGCCGGCTCAAATTCTTGAGCGCGATCTCGCCGGCATCCTCGAGGTGCACGCTGATCTTGCCCTGAAGCTGCTCGGCCACCGTCTGCGTGACGCAAATCCCGCCGGCCTCTGCGACACTCTGCAGCCGCGCGGCGAGGTTGACGCCCTCGCCGTAGATGTCGTCGGGCTCGATGATGATATCGCCGAGGCTGATGCCGATGCGGAACTGGATGCGCCGGTCGACGGGCTCCGTGGCGTTGCGCTCCGCCATCCGCCGCTGCAGCCCGAGCGCGAACTGCGCCGCGCGGATCACGCTGTCGAACTCGGCGAGGCCGCCGTCGCCGGTGTTTTTCACCTGCCGGCCCTCGCATTCGGCCAGCAGCGGTTGGACGACCTCGCGCATCGCGCCCATGGCGCGGTTGTGCGTCCCCTCCTCGTCGCTCTCCATGAGGCGGCTGTAGCCCACGACGTCGAAAGCGAGGACGACGGCGAGCCGCCGCTTGAGCTGGCTCGTCATGCCCGTCACGATCTGCTGCGCCCGCGCGGTCGCGCGGTCCCCGCCCGCGCTGCCTCCGGCGACCGCCCGGCGACGAATTTCCAGCCGATGCGGCCGACCTCGATGCCGCAATAGAGCTGGCGGATGACGACCGAGTGCCCGTCGAGCCGGACGCTCGGGTCGAGATCGAGCGCGAGGGCGGAGACGTACCGAGCGCCGCGCGCGAGGACGGTCGGCGCAAGGCCGATGCGCGGCGCCGCCGGCAGCAGCACATCGATCGCGTTGACCCTCTCGACCGACCGCGCTGCCCAGGATTGCCGGCGCACCAGCGGGGCGGCGACCTCCGGCGCGAGCAGCAGCCGGGCGCGGGCGCCGCTCGGCAACCGCTGGATAATCTCGAAATCGAAGGCCCGCGGCTCGTCCGGAGCGCCCGCGATGAGGAAGCGGAAGGGCGCGCCGAGGCGCTGGCGCGGGCTCATGATCGCGACGACGTTGAAATTGCGCCAGGCGACGTTATTCTGGCTTTGCACGAAGCTGAGATAGCCCGCCCAATCCGTCGGTCCCGGTATCGCCGGCGCGGGATCTTGCGCCGAATCCGCGACGGCGACGAAGCAGTAATGTCCGCTCGCGGGAACCGCCGCCGCGGGCCAGACGAGCGCGCCGCTCACGGCGAGAGTGTCGCCCTGCGGCACCGAGAGGACCGGCGTCTTGCCGATGGCATTCCAGGACCCCGGCGTGACGAGCGTCGCGGGCTCGCTCCAATAGACGGTCGCGGTCGTCTGCGTGGCGGCGGTCGCGCCGCGATTGAGCATCCGGACATAGACGTAGTTGTCGGCATTGGCGATCGCGGTGTCGCCGAGATCGTCCCGCATCTCCGCGCCACTTCCCTGGCCGAAAGCCGCGTTGGGGTCCGCCACCGGCTGGTTCGCGAGAATGATGTCGGGGCTCGCGCCCACCGCGCCCGAGGAGGGGACCGATCCGTCATCGCCGACCTCGTCGCGGATATAGATATCGGGAACGAGGCTCGCCTTGTTGAGGAGACGCCGAAGATCGGGCATGGGGCCGATCCCGGCATTGCCGGGGTTCGAGGGCGTTCCCGTGGTGGGATCGCTCAGCGCCGACTGCAGGGCAGCGGGCGAGAGCCGTTGTCCCGTCGCGGCCAGCGCAACGCCTTGCACCACGAGCGCGGCGCCGCCGATGATCGCGGTGGCCGAGCTCGTGCCGTTGAATTGCGTCGTGTAATATTGGTTCCGGCTGGAGAACGGATTGTAGTCGCCATAGCCGCTCGTCGCCACTTGCTCGCCCCAGGCGTAGCAATCGACGCGCGAGCCGTAATTCGTGAAGGACATGGGCTGATGCGGCGAGCTCGCGCTCCCCGCACCGACGATGATCGCACCGGTGTCGCGGAAATTGGGATCGCTGCGATTGAGCACGCGCTGGCCCGCGGCCGAGCCCTGCGGACTGACGTAGTTGTCGAGATTGAAGCCGCCATTGCCGGCAGCCGCGACCACGACGATGCCCGAGGACGCGACGGCGAGCCGGATCGCCGCGAATTCCGCGTCCTTGATCTCGATCGGATAGTGATCGGGCCAGCCCGTGACGTTCCCGCGGCCGGTCTCGACCTCGAGCACGAGAACGTCTCCTGCCGCAAGCGTGGTGGTTGCGCTCATCACGGCATCGGCGACGTGACCGGGCGTGGCGCTCGTGGCGTTGTAATGCGAGGCGGTCCTGATCGGGCCCGCGCCCGGCGCGACGCCGAGGCCGCCGAGAGTGTTGTCGGCCGCGGTCATGACGCCGAGCGCCGCGGTGCCGTGATTTTGATTGCCCATGTCCGGCGCCTGATCGCCGAAGATCAGCGTGGGGTTTCGCGGCGCCAAATCCTCATGCGTGAAGTTCCAGGCCTCCTCGAGATCGACCAGCGAGATGCCGCTGCCGTCGCCAGATGCCTGCAGCCACGCGAATTTCGCATCGATTCCGACCGGCGCGGCCTCGAGATAATCCTGCATGCTGAAGAGCGGATTGTTCCCGGGATTGACCGCCGGCGCCGATGCGCCCGAATCGGGATAGGCATCGAGGACCGCGGGAACGTCGCGGAGCCGGTCGAGAAATTCCGGGACGCGCGCGATCTGCTCGCGCATGTCGATGCGCCAGAAAGTCGCGAGGCTGAAGAGCGGCGGGAGGCGCGTGCGCGCTGCGGCCTCTTCGAGCTCCAGGATCCGCTTTACCGGGACGCTTTGGATGAGCCGCTCGGAAGGCGGCGTACCGAAATCCGCGAGCACGCGGGAGAGCGGCGAGATCTTCGCGATATCGGCCGCCTGCGCGAGACTCTTCCCTTCGATCGCCGAAAGCATCGGGTCGAGCCGAACGATGACGATCCCGCCGTAGCGCGGGGATCGGCTGGGATCCACGATGTCCGCGGGTATGGCGGCCTCCCGTTCAACCGATGATCGCGCCCGTCAAGAGTTTACCATGCCTCGATCCCTGGCGCGACGCACAATCGCCGCGGCGACGAGCGACGAGTGACGCAGAACTGCCGCATCTTCGATCGACGAGATTCGATTCAATTGCGAGAGGACGCGACCCCTCGCGGCCTCAATCGAGGCGCGCGGACTCGGCAGAGAGCCGGAGGCGGTGGAAACGCGCGAGCGCGGGCTCGATCGCGGGGAAATCGGCGGCGATGTCGAAATGTTGCTCCGCCGCCGCGAGGCCCGCGTCGCTCGGCACGAGGATGCGGCGTCCGAGCAATCCGCGCCTCAGGAAGGAGTGGGCGCCGGAGAGCACGAGCGCGAAGGCCGCATCGGCGGCATCGGAGTGCGCCCGCTCTTCGCGCGAGAGAAAGGCGAGCGCGGTGAGAGCCGCCTCGAAGAGATCCTGCTCGCGAAAGCGCGGATACTCGTGCGCGAGCGCGCGGGCGATCCCCGCGGCGAGGTCTCCGTTGAGATCCGCGGTGTCGAGCTCGACATCGGCGCCGCGCTTGCCGATCGAGAGCATGCTCTCATAGACGGCGAGGAGACGCGCCGTCACGACTTCCTTGCGGAAGCCCGCGGCGAATTTGCGCGCGCCGTTCTCGCAGAGCCGCCGTCGCAAGGCGGGGTCTCCAAGCGCCCGCGCGAGACGCTCCGCGAGCGCCTGGGGATCGTCGATGGGAGCGAGCAGACCGTCGACGCCATCCTCGACGTATTGCGCGGCGCCGAGCGCCTCGGTCGCGACGAGCGGGCGCGACATCGCCCAGGCCTCGGCGATCACCGTGCCGAAGGGCTCGTATCGGCTCGGCAGCGCGACGACATCAGCAGCCTCGATGAGCGCGCGCCGGTCGGCGCGCCAGCCGAGGAAGCGGACGCGCTCCGTCAATCCGAGCGCCTCCGCGAGGCGCTCATACTTCCGTCGCTCCGGGCCTTCGCCCGCGAGCCAGAGATGGACGCCCGGTAAAAGCGCCGCTGCCCGGAGGATCGTGTCGATTCCCTTCTTCCGATGCAGGCGCGAGAGCACGAGCACGACGGGCGCACCCTCGGGCGTGCCCAGCGTGCGGCGCTCGACCGGCGGAGCCTCCGGCACCGCGCCGAAGGGATGCACGAGGAAGGTCCGATGCGGCGGCGAGCCGCGCTGCAGCAGGTGCCGCGTCATGTGCGGCGTGATGCCCATGAGGAAATCCGCGCTGCGGAAGCGCCGGAGATTGTAGTAGCCGCCAAGCCAGCCCAGGACCGGGCACGGCATCCGCCGCGGCACGAAGGAGGCGGCGCGGCCCATCCAGGCATGGACGAGATCGACCTCGAGCGCCTCCGCCTGGTGCCGCACCCAGGAGCGCAGCCCGGCGAGCCGCTCGCGCCGGGAGAACTCGATCGGGAGTGCGCGAATTCCACGCTCGGCATAGCGATCGAGGACGCGCGGATAGGGCCGGCAGATCACCGTCTGCTCGACCCCGTGCTCCGCGAGCGCAAGGATCGCATCCTGCGAGAAGGTCTCCGCCCCGCCGAACGGCGCCCCAGCCACGAGATGCAATATCCGCAAAACTGGTGCTCCCGGGCCACGAACGAGGCGAGTGAGCGGATTGTGCTTCTAGCGCCCTGCCCGGTAACGGCCGATAAGTCCCCTGAAGGAGCGATGATACTAACCCGTTTTGGTGCACACGCAAGAAGCCTGGCTGGGGCCTCTCAGGGCAGCGGTGCCACGGGCACGAAGCGTCCGCCGCGCAAGAGTGAGACCTCGCGCGCGGCGAGCAGGCGCTGGACGCTGTCCTCCTCGGTCGAGAGCGGCAGGATCAGCGATTCGCCTTTCCAATCGTGCCCGTCGAGCCGGATCGCGCCGGAGAGCGCAAGCGGACACCCGGTCCGCGCGACCTTTAGGTAGTTCGCCTCGAGAAAGGCGCGCGTCTCGGGCAACGGCAGATCCTCCAGCATCTTGCCCGTCATCTCCCGTCCTACCGTGATGCAGAAGGGCGTCGCCGCGAGGCGAAAGCGGAAGCGGAAATTGCCGGCGGGCTCGCGCAGCACGTCGATCACGGAAATGCGTCCGATGAGCGGCTTGAAGCACAGGGGATCGATGTCCGCTCGCGCGGGCATCCGTCGCTCGCCCCGCCGGCTCTCCCAGTAGCGATA